>JAHFUM010000013.1 GCA_023265135.1 Nitrosarchaeum sp.
TGTGATGGTTCTTATGCTTGGTTTGCTAAAATAAGAATTTGCATCTACTGCAAAAACTTTTTTGTTTTTGACAGCTCTGAGCATGTTCCATGATTTATTGTCTTTCAATATTTTGTCATATTCTGATGTTGTACGAAATGTGTCAAATCCACATGGCATCATGATTATGATGTCTGGTTCTGATTTTATGATCTCCTCGATACTTAATTTTCTAGAGTGTTCTCCAATTTTACTGATCATGTTTTCCCCACCTGCTTCTATGATCATTTCCGGCACCCAATGTCCTGCAGTGAAAAATGGCTCAATCCATTCTATTGCAAGAACTTTAAGTTTTGTTTTCGGCGTGAATTTTTTCACGTATTCTATTCTTTTGTTAAGAGATTCTGTAATTGTTTTTGCTTCACTATCTTTTTCAATAATTTTTCCAATTTCATGTACTGATTCTATTATTTCATGTAGATTATGTGGATCCATCGAATATACCATTGGTTTTTTTTGTAAAATTTGAATTGCTTTGTTAACTTGATTGGTATGTGCTGCACACACTTCACATGTTTCTTGGGATATTATGAGATCTGGATTTGCTTTTATGATATTTTTTTCATCTAATACAAAAATCTCTTTTTGTTCACTTAATAATTGACAAGTTATTGTGTCGATCTCTTTGCTAGATAATTCGTCTGAATTAATTACAGAATTAATCACACGTGGTTTTGTTTTTGCATCATCAGGATATTTGCATTCATGTGTAACTCCATACAACCTGTCTTCTGCTCCAAATTCGTATAGCAATTCTGTAGCGCTTGGTAAAAAAGAAACTATTCTCTTTATTGGCATATCTTGACTTTGAATTCGTTCTTTAAACACCATACGTTAAGCTATGGTCAATTCCGATGATTAGGCAACTTAATAGCAACATTTTAGGCACAAATATCATTGTCATCCAACTCTCAAGACATTCGAAGAGCAATCTTAGCAAGATGGCATGAGAATTTGTCAAAATATGGGAATTTGTTTTCATCTGATTCCATTAGTGGCTCTAGTCCACCGTCTGTGTTTGTAGGATCATACAACTATCCCAAAGTGTTCGTTGGACCAATGGTTCCTCCAGTACACGGAGATACAAGTTTGCTTGATAACCCTGAAAAATGGGCAGGTAAATCTCTTGAGGAAATCGTTAATTTCAGATTGAATTTGATTCGCGGCATTCAAAAAATCTCAATAGAGCAAACAGAAGGACGCTACATAGAAAATTTACAAGAAATTACAATGTCTTCCAAACCTGCTGACTCTGATTTACAATTCACTAAAACTACATCTGCAAGTGTTTCACTTGATGGTGAAAGCGCTCCGTTTGGACCAATAGGCGAAATTAAATCTGCAAAGTTTCATGCCACATCTGCAACCAAATCAATTGAAAAAATTTTCTACGACAAAGATCTAAAAGCACAGGATGCTGTTTTAAATCTCTACAATTCTGGTATAGATGTTTCAAAAATTCAAAAATGTTTTAGTATTGGAATGCTTGGTCAAAAAAGAAAACTTGTTCCTACAAAATGGAGTATCACTGCAACTGATGACATTATTTCAAAATCCCTTACTGAAGAAATTTTAAATTATTCTTTGATTGATTCGTACAAAGTATTCACCTATGAACATCTAGGAAACTTATTCTCTGTAGTTTTGTTTCCACATAGATGGATTTATGAAATGATTGAAGCTTGGTATTCTGACGGGGTTTTAGGATTTGGTTCTGATTTTGAGGACGCACGTGGAATCAATCATCATCCCGCAATAGCTGGCGCATACTTTGCCGCCAAATTAGGTGTAACTGAATATCTTGAAAAAAATAAAATTCAATCTGGAGTCATAATTTTACGGGAAATTAGACCAGAATATGCAATTCCTGTGGGGGTATGGCAGGTAAGAGAGGGCATTCGCTCAGCCATGAGGCAAACGCCTTTAGTGGGTGAAACATTTGATGACGCTCTTACTTTGGCATCAAAGAAAATGAGTATTAGCAAACCTGAATGGCTTTCAAAAGGAAATATTTTAAAATTAATTCGTCAGAAAACAATTGCAGATTTTTTCTAATTTGGTTTGTAAAATTCTTTTCCAGTTAAATTTATTGTAAGATGATTATCTGCAATTTCAAAAGAAAATATGACTTTGGTTTATGATCGTGTTAAACACAATAAAGTATTTCAAATACTATGTTCTTAAAAATTTATGAAATATTTTATTTTTTTACTTGTTTGCTGTTCGGTTTTCTTACTGGCGATTAATCCAGTTTATGCCCAAAATTACCAAGATTCTGATCAAGACAATATCTCAGATAATGTGGATCAATGTCCTAATGAACCTGAAAATTATAATAATTATCAAGATGAGGATGGATGTCCTGATCAAATACAACAATCAAATCAGATAGTAGATTCTGATCAAGACAATATCCCAGACAATGTAGACCAATGTGTAAATGAACCTGAAAATTATAATAATTATCAAGATGAGGATGGATGTCCTGATGAATTACCTGTAAAAGATTCAGACAATGATGGAATTTCAGATGATAACGATCAGTGTCCTTCACTAGCTGAAGTGTATAATGAAATAGACGACCAAGATGGATGTCCTGATGAATCATCACAACCTTCAGTGATGCAAGAAACTACAAGTGTTCCGTTATGGATAAAAAACAATGCAAAATGGTGGGCTGAAGATACAATTTCAGAAAATGATTTTCTAAAAGGAATAGAATGGATGATTTCAAATGATGTCATTGCCATTGAAACCACATCCACAGTTGATAATACAAAAATTTCAGAACCTGATAAACAAGTAGGGCAAACCGAATCAACTCCAAGTGTGCCTGACTGGATAAAAAAGAATGCTGGATGGTGGGCCTCGAATCTAATTACTGAGAAAGATTTTGTTGCTGGCTTGGAATATCTTGTAAAAGAGAAAATAATCCACGTGGGAACAACTGACGCTTTTTCCCCTTCGGAGATAACAGAAATACATGGTAAATGGACCGTTCTTGCAGCCAAAGGAAAGGAAATTGGGCAAGTTAACCATCCTGCAGCAATGCATGTGGATTCCTCAAACAATCTTTATGTAATTGATTCAGAAAACGATCGGCTCTTAAAATTTGCACCTGCTAAATCTGAATGGAGCAAAGTTCCAATCTCAAGAAGTGTGGAATATCTTAGAGATGTCAAATTAAATGGTAAGGGTGATTTATTTTTCCTTGGAAAAGGTTGGCTTGGTCAGTGTGATTCTTCAGGAATGTGTAAAGAAATTAAGCATTGTTATAGATCAGAAGAAGATAGACATGACTATTTTTGTGGCATGACGGCATTTGTACTTGATTCTAAGGGAAATATCTTTTTCACTGACCGTGATTACCAGGAAGTTAACAAATATGATTTCAGTACAGAAAGAGAGGTAAATATCTGCAACGCAGCTAAATCTAAAGATGTAAACTGTATCAATGTAGCAGATATTGCAATAGATGCATCTGATAATATATTCATCTCTACTTCAGAATCTAAAATCTACAAATTTAATACAACAACTTTGAAATGGAGTTTGATTGCTGATGAAGGCAAGGAACTAGGACAAGTAAATAATCCTCACGGTCTTGACATAGACAAGTCCGGAAATCTGTATGTATTGGACGCGGGTAATGGGCGTATTCAGAAATTTATTAAAAATACCTCAAACTGGATGGAAATCAAATATACTGAAATTTACTTGAGTTCCTTTGAAGTTTGCCCTCATAACATATCGGTTGATTCTTCAGGATTTATTTATGTAAGCAATTTTTGTGAAAATGAAATACAAAAATTCACACCAAGTAAATGAATTAATCTGTTTTACCTTAAAACTAACCCACCGAGAATTAGCATTTGTTAGTTTTTTAGTTCTATAGAATACAAAAATAACTTAAAATAAAACAATTTTTTTGTGACTTTTCTACATTAGGGTTATTTTCAATCATTACATCCTGTTTCTAAAGTATATTTTATTGCCAAAACTCCTCATGGACAGTTTACGATGCATGAAATGCAGTAAAATTATTCCAAAAACTGGTAATTATACAATTATTGTATTTTTGGTCAAAGGCAAGCTATCTGAACCGCAATATGAACATCTTTGCTGTCCTGAGAAATTTACAATGATCTATTGATGTAATCTTGATCTATTTATTGACCACTTTTTAATTCAAAGATAATGCAAAATAAGAACTTGATAATTGGCATTGCCATTATTGCAAGCCCTATTGTTTTTGCACTAGTTGCATTTCCTGGCAGCTTTAGTTTGAGTTGGAATCAAGGAAGAGGTGGATTTATTTTTGCACTTGTCTTTGTTGTTGCCGAATTAGTTGGTCTTAAAATAATCATTCCTAAAAAAAGATTGTTTACTGTAATTCCGTTGGCTGCAGTAGTGATTGTATATCTTATTGGTTTGGAATATGGATTGCGAGATTATATTATAGCATCAGCAAAACATTTCAACGTACAACTGGTCTACTCTTGGACATGGATGTGGGACTTTATTATAATGGGAATTTTTGTCATTACTGCACTCAGTATCTATTTTGGTAAAAGATGGATAAGAATTGCACCTGCTGGACCAATCTTTCTTGCAGGTAGTGCAATTATTCTTTCATTGGATGCATTTTTTCCATATGATTCACTTGGTCCATTACAATATGTTGTACCTTACATGGTGCAAACAAACGTATGGCTAGTAAACTTGTTTCATCTTGGAACTGCTACGGCACATGGCAACATGATGTTCCTTAAGGGTGATTTCGGAGCAATGGTACTTCAGGTATTTTGGCCATCTGCAGGTGTACACAGTATAATCATCTATTCTTTGGTCATGGGTGCATTTCTATTAAAAATGAATATTCACAGAAATAGAAAAGTTGTTTACTTTGCAATGGGAATTGCTGGCACCATTGGTGTTAACATGATTAGAATCTTTTCTTTGTCTTATTATGCCCTCAAAGTTACCACAAATGCAAAGCAGTGGGAAGAGTTCCATTCTGTTGCAGGTGAGATCATGTTTTTGCCATGGTTGTTTACATTTTTACTAATTGTAATTCTAATAGAAACAAAGAGACTAAAAAAATTGGAATCTGAAGGAAAATTCCTTCCTAAAAATAACTAGTTATGTCACTTTGACCTTGAATTTCTGAAAGCTCTGAAACTTTTACGCCTAATCTCCTGACTGTATTTTTTTGGTCTTCTAACGCTTCTTTTAATAATTGAACTGTATTTTTTTGTAATTCTTCCAGGCTTGATGTGGGATTTTTTAACATTCTTGATTTTGTTTTATTTGTTAAATCTGAAAAAATGAATTGTATCCCAACTGATTTGAATGTTCTTTTGTTTTTTTGAATTACCTCATGTAATTCAATGCACAACTCATTTAGGTTTTCTGCCAAAAAATCATAATCATTTGAATCTTTTTTCAGAGTGGCAATCTTGCTGAATTGGGTGCTTGACTCTCTTTCTTTTACTGGTTCGTTATCAATTCCTCGGGCAGAATTGAATATGTATGTGCCATATTTTCTTCCAAATTCTTTATTCAAAGTGAACACATCTAATTTTTTAAGATCTTTTATCGTTTCAATCTTCATCAATGTAAGTTGTTCTTCTGTTTTCTTTCCAATGCCTGGTATTACTCTGATCTTTAACTGTTCTAAAAATTCCTCTACTTTTTCTGGAGACACCATAGTTAATCCATCTGGCTTTCTAAAGTCCGACGCAATTTTTGAAATCAATTTGTTTGATGAAACTCCGATGGAGCAACTGATCTTTACCTTGTCTCTGATAGAGTTTTTAATTTGTTGTGCCAAATGACTTGCCTTGTCAAAATTTCCTTCCACTCTGTCTGTGACATCTAAATATGCTTCATCTTTTCCCACATATTCAAAAATATCCGCACTTTCTTTCATGATGTCCATAACTTTCTCAGAAATTTCTACGTAATAATCAAAGTCAACTGGAAGGAAAACTGCATCTTTTCTTTCTTCTAATCTTTTTTTTGCAAAACTAATTGGTATTCCTGATTTCACACCAAACTTTCTGGCAATGTAATTAGCAGTTGCGATTGCTCCACTATCTCCACCTCTATCTGAAAAAACACATACACACACCGGTTTTGATTTAAGATCTGGATTCCGTATTTCTTCACATTGGGCAAAGAAATAATCAAAATCTACGTGGAAAACTACTCTAGCTCCCAATGCCTTGAATCATCTCTCTGATTATTACTATATTGTGTATTCACCTAAATATTGATTATTTTCAATAATTCTATGGACTATCCAGTATCCTCTGATGATAACGGCATCAACATAAAGCCAGAATTGATGGAAAATGAAAAATTATATCATCATGTGTTTAAGAACAAAGTTCTTCTGCTGTTCAAAGACTCGCAAGATTTCCTAAATTGTTATGAAATTGAGGAAGAAGAACTAGTAAATCGAGTAAAGAATAGCAAAAATGATGATGAAGTTGAAAAAATCTTTGAAGAATACATACAACGTGAAAACCTCAAAAATTAAATAAAAGACAAAGAAGCTTTTGTTGTTAAAGGAACAATAAATTGAGTGACTCTAAAAAATCTAAAGATGCAGAAGAAATTTTATCAGAATTACGTGGTGCATATTTAGAGCCAAAAACAGAACCACAACTACCTTCTCCTGAATCTGAACCACAACTACCTTCTCCTGAATCTGAACCACAACTACCTTCTCCTGAATCTGAACCACAACTACCTTCTCCTGAATCTGAACCACAACTACCTTCTCCTGAATCTGAACCACAACTAGCTCCAACTGTCGAGCCCTCAACTCAAACAAAACATGATCCTGAAGAACGTGATATAATTTTTGTTGGCACTAAACCAATAATGACTTATGTCGCAGCTACTCTGACACAACTTTCAACAAGACACACTGTTACAATAAAGGCACGGGGTCAACGAATCACTCAGGCAGTTGATGTGTCTCAAATGATTGTTAAAAGAATGAATACAGTTGGGTATGTTGTTAGTGACGTTAGAATTTCATCTGATTCACTTACTTCTCAAGATGGTAAACTACGCAATGTCTCTACAATAGAAATTGACATTACAAAAAATTAAAACCATTAGAAATCTAATTTTGATCTCTGTGGGCATTTCAATAATTGGAATAATTTCTGTGACTGCAGCGTATTCTTGCGGAATACAACATATTGTAATTATGTCTAATTTGGAATCATATAAAAAATCATTTGATCCAGAATTGTGTAATGCTTTAGTTGAAAAAATTAATTTATTTAATAATGATTGTAAACCAGAAGTTGAAATTTTAGATTGCGGTTAAATGACGTCTGATATGAATGACGCTCCAAAATATACCAACATTACACTCAATCCCACCATCAAAATTTTATAATTTCTGTTTGAAAGAATTTTTGAACTCTTGGAAGCTATACTTGCAATTGAATACAACCATGCAAAATCCATCCATATATGCAATAAAAAAACAACAAATATTCCTGCAAATGCCCACATTAACATCGCATCTGAGATTAATTTGAAACCCACACTTAGCCACCATATGATGAAAAATGGATTTAGCGCACTAAGTGTAATCCCTGTAATCACTTCTCCATGTTTTGGACTGAAAGTTTTCTGTTTAGTTTGAAATGTTGTTTTGATTTGAAGTCCTGCAAACACAAACAGTGTGATTGCGCCCAAAATTGAAATCAGCGTTCTGAATTCTGGGAAAATTTCAAATGAAAACACTCCAATCCCTAACAAAATCACCAGTGGTAATTCTACAATTGTATGTCCTACTGCCATTTTTATTCCAGCTTTTCCACCGCTTTGCAACCCATACGCTATGCTTGCTACAAATAAAGGACCTGGTGCCATTACTCCTGATGCTGAAACCACGATAACTAAAAATGCAAATTCTATTGGCTGAATCATTAATTTCTATTTTTACTAACAACTCATTATAAAATAAACATAGTATTTTGATGATTTTTTTTATCTGTAAATTGAATCCTTTACCTGCCGTGATCCTTCGTCAGCTTCTTTAATTGATATTTCTGCCTTCTCTGCCTCTTTTTGTAAAAGTGGAATGTCACAAGATGTACCCGGAATTAATTGTGACATAGCCATGCATAATTCTGCACTTGCTCTAAAATCTGGACCTGTTCCATCTGAATGAAAAAGAATTACAATTACATCTTGTTCTGAGATGCTTCCTTCATTAAGTAAGGTTCCAGCTATTCCTGGAATTGTACCATGCTGAAGAATTTTCAATCCTGATTTTTTTAATTTTGCTCTTGCCGAATCTGTGTTTCCTACTGCAATTATTCCTTGAACACCTTCCATGGATTTTACTGCCATGCTGCTTACAATCAGTTCTATTTTTTGTTTTTTAGCCCACTTGAGCATTGTCTTTGCAATGATTCTATGTAATGATTCATCAAGAGTGAGATATGATAAAAAAACTGAAACTTTAAGATCATCATTTACAAAAATACGTGTCGGATAATTTGGTCTCCCATCTTTTACTAAACTAATTGGAGGAAAACTATCTGAATCAATTATTCCTGCCAAACTAAACTGTGAAGTCTGTATCATTGATTCTGTTGCAATTGCACTGGTAAATCCCACAGAAGGAAATCCGTCTATGAGATAACCTCCTTCTAAATTAATTGGTCTTAGTTCTTTAATTCTTATTCTGGAAAACAATATGATGTATTGGATTCTAATGAATAATAGTTTTTACCTGATTTGATTACTTTGGTTTTGAAACAAGTGCAGAATGTTTTGAAATTATTCCTCCGATCATTAAATCTCCAGATTTTTTTGACATAAGGTTAAAAGACTAGAACACTTTATGAACTTCTAATTAATCAACTAGTCTAATAATGAAATACCTTGTTTTGCTACTAATTTTGATTGGTTTTTCAGGTTCCGCATTTGCCCAATACATGGGAAACACATCTGATGTTCAACCCGAAAAATCTTTTCCAATAGAAAAAAGAATCGGATCTATTCAAGCATTAGATGCCCCGTTTGAACTAAAATCTCAACAATATGTCGAGATTCCAGCAGAAAATCTCACAATAACATTCTTAAAAGTTGTTGAAGATTCTAGATGTCCAAGTGATGTTACATGTGTTTGGGCAGGTAAGGCTGATTTAATATTTGACATATTAAAAAATCAAAGTAAAGAGATAACTTTGAGCACCTACACTAATAACACTCTAAATGTATTTGATAAATACAAAATACAATTAATTGATGTAAAACCATATCCTACAAGTACGAAAACAATCAAACCAGAAGATTATGTTGCAATTTTAAAAATAACAAAGGATGATAAAATTCCAAATATGGAACATCCTGTTACCACAATACTCTCACCTCTTAAACAATTCAAGTCTGGAATTCCAATCGACAAAATACAATGCAAAGAATCTCTGATTCTTGTTACAAAATATGATAATTCCCCCGCATGTGTAAAATCAGAAACTAAAACTAAATTGATTGAACGTAATTGGGTAACCGTTGATCAAGTAAATGAAAGCGAAGCCATATCCCTCATAAAAAAACTGTATCCACAATTACAAGACTTTCCAAGTGATAACTTACCGCCAAAAGCAATTTACGTAGAAAAATCAAATGTGGGATGGTATGTAATTTTTGAAACCCAAGGTAGTGGAATACCAATTATTGCAGCAAAATGCTTTCTCGTAGATAATTTAAAAACAGTTACTCAGATAGGTGAGTATAAACCTGAAATTGGAGAAATGAAAACAAATATCTCATTTAAAACATGCAAGTGATCTTATTGTGATTTTTCAAAGATTAAATCTACCTTTTACTCATGTAATAATTTTGAAGTTTCTCATCACAAAGATATGATGAATATTTATGGGAAAATACTGGCATTTTTAATGTGTCACATCTTAGAGAATCATAAATGAATCTGCAAAACACTAGAATCCTAGTTACTGGCGGGACTGGATTTATCGGCTCAAGGCTTGCACAAAAACTACTTGATTCTGGCGCTAATGTCACAATTCTTACTAGAAAAATACAAAATTCTCCATTCAAAGTAATTATCGGTGATCTCACAAATCCTAATTTGCAATTTGATCAAAAATTTGACGTGGTGTGTCATTTGGCATCAGTAACCCCACTAGAAAAAAACAAGAAAATTCTTCATTCAGTAAATTATGATGGTGTAAGGAATCTTTTTTCTGCAGTATCTGGCGCAAAATTATTTGTCTACATCTCTGGTCTTGCTGTATTTGATTCTGCATGTGATTTGATTACAGAAGAATCTCTAAAAAAATCTGACACTGAATTTGTTAAAATAAAAATCAAAGCACAAGAATTTCTTGAAGAAAATTGTAAAAAGTCAGGGATGAATCTGGTTGTTGCGCATCTTGGTGATATTGTATATGGGAATGGTGGATTTTTCAAATCAATTGTGTTTGATAGAATAAAAAATGGAACCTTTAGAATTCCAGGAGATGGCAAATACATCAAAAATTTTATCCATGTAGATGATGTTACAGATGCATTGATTGCAATTATGCAAAAGGGAGAAAATGATACCTATATTCTGACTGACTCTGTACCTGTTTCATTTAGAGAATTTGTGAATTTTTTAGCCGATAACATTGGAGTAAAAAGACCTGGAACTGTTCCCGCATCTTTGGCAAAACTAGTTCTCGGTTCAGACGCAATCAATCTTTTGATGCGCTCAACTAGTGCATCAAATCAAAAAATTCGACAAATTTATGATTTTAAATTCACATCATACAAAGAAGGTTTGAATAATTTGATTCCTATCTTAAAAAACGAAAATGAACACTAGATGATTAATAAAATTCATGTAAGAAATTAAAATTTTAAAGTGATTTTACCTAGTTTTAGAATGATATCAAACTTCTCAAGCATATGACTTACACACATATTTTTTCAAGAACTTATTCTAGTCTTTCTTTACTGCTTCATATTTTGAGAGTTGATCATTCCAGATTACATTGACATATGGGTCAATCTCATACGAGTCAGCAAATTTCTTTAAATTTTCTTTGTATGAATCATCTAGAGATTTTAAATCTACTATCTTTTCTTTTAGAATATTCTCTTGAGTCAAGTCATACTCTTTTCTTATTTGCATGATTTTTGCACTAAGTTCTTCCTTTGTCATGCCCGGACGCTCACTCTGATTCTTTATCGCGCTTTTCTCATCTGCTTTTGATTGAACCAATGCATCAGCATATTTCTTGTCATAGACATCTTTCAGCTCTGCCTGTTTTAACGCAAGTTCCTCGTCAAATTTTTCTAGTTTTTGGTTGACTTCTAAAATTATTACTGCGGTATCCTTGTCTTGAATTTTATCTAAAATATATGATTGAGGATCATGGTGCTCTGCAATCCCTTGTGCAATCCATGAATCTGCAGTTTCTTGCAGTACACAAGAGTATTTTTCAGACTCTAAAACATACAGTACTGTAAATCCTTCATCGCATTTTGTCAACGGTGTTACAGAATTGGTATTTGACTGCATATCCTGGTTTCCAGTTATTTCTCCCATTCCGTGACGTATCCACATCTCTGCAGTTGACATTGAAACGCAAACATAGTCATTTGCATGGAAACGATACACAACAACATATCCATTTCTGCATTCTGTATCTGGGGAAGTTTTTCCAAGATCATTCCATGATATTTTGTCATTAGGATTTGCTTGCAGGTATGCAGGATTTGTTCTATAATCCTCATAGTATTTTCGCAGTTGCTCTCCCGTTATAGGAGTTTCAACAAACTGCCCTTCTTTGTTAAAGAGAATCTGTTGATTGTAATATGCCAAGTTGTGATTTACATTAAAGATGCTATTTGCCTCAATTAGTTCTATTCGTTTTGTTTCTGCTGCAGTGTGATATGCTTGTCGTGCCTCACTAAGTGAACCACCGTTTGCTAAAACCATTTTGAGCGCTGTTCGTCCCGCATCTACTTTCATTTGATGAAATTCAAACTGATCCCAAAAAACTTCCTTTACCTGAGGTTGTGCAACTTTATCTACAAACCGTGAATAAGATTCCTTTGGAGAATAAAATTCCCAGAGCGTTTCCCATTCTTTAAGATCTTGATTTAGCTTCTCTAGTGCCTGTGCTCTTTTTGTTTCAAGTTCTTTTTTAGCTTCAAGTGCTTTGTAGTCTCTCTGTTCTAGTTCTTTGATCCACTTTTTTGTCTGCTCTATTTTTTTTAGAATGTCTTGTGCAACTGGATTGTTTGCAAGGTCCCCTGATAATGTAACCTGTTCACTTGTCTGAGAAGACTGAGCAAAGGATTGATTGACTGATATTGCTAATAAGACAAATACAAAAAGACATACGCCGATAACTCTATTCACAGACAATTATTTTATTTTCATTATTTAACTTGTTCTGATAAATTCTATCTAAAAACAGGCTTCTATTATTCCGACTTCATCGAAGTTACAAATGACTTGATCAAACATTGAGAATTTCATTTGAAGAATGTGCAGGAATTATTCAAGCGATTGTATATTTTCTAACATGGTAAAATAAGAAAATGAAGACTAGACTTTAGATAATTGTTGAAATTCCAGTAAGAAAACTTAAAACCGGCATAATCTCACTTATTTTTGAATGGGAAAAAGAATTCGAGTAGGTTTGGTAGGTATAGGCAATTGTTTTGCAGGTCTAATTCAGGGAATAGAATACTATAGACAAAACCCTGCTCAAGAAGTTACAGGTATTATTCATGATAAACTGGCTGGATATGGAATTCACGATATTGATTTTGTATGCGGCTTTGATGTAGGTGAGAACAAAATTGGCAAGCTACTCAATGAAGCAATTTACGAATATCCGAACATGGTTACCTGGATCCCAAAGGAGGCAATGCCAAAAACTAATGCCAAAGTCTTCGAAAGTCCTGCACTTGACGGTGTTGGGTTGTGGGTTGAAAATAGAATAAAACCAATCCATTCTACAAAAACTGACAAACAACTGGCAGATGAAATTAAAAAAATTCTCAAAGAGAATGGTGTTGAAATCATCGTCTCATATTTGCCCGTTGGCTCTGATGGAGTCACTGCATTTTGGGCTCAAATTTGCCTTGACACACATACTGCTTTTGTAAATTGTATTCCATCTTTTATTGCATCTGATGAAACATGGGCTAATAAATTCAAAGAAAAGAACATTCCTGTAATTGGCGATGATATTAAAGGTCAGGTAGGAGCAACTATAGTTCATAGAACTCTAGCTAAATTATGCAGTGATCGTGGAACTAAAATCGAAAAAACTTACCAGATAAACGTTGGAGGAAACACTGATTTTCTAAATATGAAAGAACAAGACAGATTGGCATCAAAGAGAATCTCTAAAACTGAGAGTGTTCAAAGTCAACTTGCTGAAAGATTGGCAGATGATCAGATTTATGTCGGTCCTTCTGATTTTATTCCGTTCTTAGGTAACACCAAGCTGATGTTTATGAGAATTGAAGGTAGACAGTGGGCTAACATTCCATATAACATGGAAGTTCGTTTGGAAGTCGATGATAAAGCAAATTCTGCAGGAATTGTTATTGATGCAATACGACTGGCAAAGATTGCCCTTGATAGAGGCGTAGGAGGCCCCATCATACCTGCCAGTGCGTATTTAATGAAACATCCTCTTGAACAAATGTCTGACGTTCAAGCAAAAATAGACTGCGAAAAATTCGTAGAAGGCAAATAGAAACATAATTTTTCTGTATTTTTAACTATGTGCATTTTTGTTCTGCTTTTATAATTTAATTTTGTACGTATCTGATTTTGTACGTATCTGATTTTGTACGTATCTGACTTTACTTCCAATCTTAATCATGCCTAAAAAATAATTTAATTGAACACCGTTTGGTTCAATACAGGCTCAATTTCTGGACTGTAAACAATCATACGTAAATTGTTATTTACATTCTAATTTCATAATGCTCACCGTTACGAAAAAAATGATAGTAAACCAAGGAAAATTAATCAATTATGTCAACTAAACTTGTTAAGTATCGATTATCCAACCAATTGAGAAATCAATGTTATTGGTCCACATTAAAAAAGTAGAGATCTTTGGTTTCAAATCATTTGGATTTAAAAATACCACTGTTCTGTTTGAGCCAGGTCTAGTTTCCATCTCTGGTCCAAACGGTTCTGGAAAGAGCAACATACTTGATGCGATAATTTTTGCCCTGGGCGAAAATAAACCCAAAATGATGAGAGTTGATAAACTCAGATCGTTGCTACACGATATAGAAGGCAATAGACATGGACCTAAAATTGCAAGATCTAGTGTTCATTTTGATAATTCTGATCGAAAGATCCCTGTAGATTCCGATGTTGTAGAAATTACAAGGGAAATGGATGATAAAGGTGAAAACTCTTACTATCTGAACAAAAAACCTACAAACCGAAGTCAAATCTTGGATCTTCTTGATGTTGCAAATGCTGGATTGGGACAACTAAATGCTGTACAGCAAGGAACCGTAACAAGAATATCTGAATTCACATCAGAAGAAAAAAGAAAAACAATTGAAGATTTAATTGGATTATCCTACTTTGATGAGAAAAAAACTGAGGCAATCAAACAACTAGATGATGCTGACAGGAGATTAGAAATTGCTCTTGCAAAGATGGGCGAAATTAAAAAAAGAATTGATGAGCTTGAAGAGGAACGAAATCAAAAACTTCGTCATGATATACTTGAACGAGAACTAACTCGATACAAGGCAATTTCAACATATAACAAGCTAAGAGCAATAACAAGTCAGAAATCTTCAAAGGAAGACACATTTAACAAAATTACATATGACATCAAAAAATTTGATGATGAGAGAATCATAATTAGAAACGATATTGCCAGGCTCGAAAATGAAAAATCACAATTAATGAAGGCTGCCACTGACTATACTCAGGCAAAAACCGCTATTGACTTTGAGCTAAGTTCTGCAATGCACCAATATGAGACAGACAACAGTGCAATTGTTGCATCCAGCAAAAGATTACAACAAATTGATTTAAGAATTCCTGAAATTAAAATTGAAATTGAATCAATTGATCTAGACAGAGTTGAAATCGAATCTCATATCTTGAAATCCCAGGAATTAATAAATGAAACAAACATAAAAAAGAAAAAAATTAATGATGATTTGGAAATACTTGATTCTGAAAGAAATAAAATTCTGACAGAGCAATCAGTAGCCGCATCTAAAAAATCTGAAATTGACAATAAACTAAAATTGCTTTCTGACCAACTCAATGACACAAAACTAAAACTATCTAAAGTTGAAAACGAAAAAGATGAATCTCAAATAAAAATCAAATCCAATTCTGATAGACTGTCTGATCTGGAACAAGACACCATTGCATTATCTACTTTGAAATCAAGATTGGAATCTCTGATAAATAATCACAATGCATCCATCTCCGAATTAAAATCTAGGATCTCTAAACTTAATTCAAAAAAATCTAAAACATTAAATGATTTAGAAGATCTTGAACTGATTTTAGACAAATCCAGCAAAGCTGCAGCACAATATGATACAAAAATCAAAACTGTAAAGGGAATAATGCATGAAGATTACACTGTTGCTAAATTAAAAGAAGATGCAGAAAAGCTTGGCATTGAAGGATTAGTCTATGAAATGATATCTTGGGACAAACAATATGAGCGCTCAATACTTGCTGTAAGCTCTGATTGGATTAAGGCAATTGTGGTTCCGGACTTTGCAACATTACTTGGCATTGCAGAAGTTGCACGTTCAAAAAATCTTCCAAAATTAAAAATAATCCCACTTGATGCAATTCCAAAATTCAAATTAGATCTTCCAAAGGAACCAGGTGTAATAGGTGTCCTATCTGACTATGTCAGGTGCAATCCTTCCCACTATTCTCTTAAAACATTTCTTTTTGGAAATGTTGTTCTTGCTGACTCTAGGGATTCGGCATACCGCATCTCAAAATTAGGTCACAAGGCAGTGACTTTGGATGGCGAGTATTTTGAGGCTAAAGGTGGGGCTGTTATAATCGATATAAACTCAAAAATTTCAAAATTAACTAAAATTATCTCCATGAGTGCCGATATTGACGGATTGCTTGAATCAATCAATCTGCTCAAAAAATACGTCTTAAAGAAAAAACACTCCCTAAAGAAACTAGATGATTCCATTCAGAGCTATTCTGGAAGGTTGTCTCTTTCAGAGCAGAGTCTTGCATCAGCTGATGAGAATTATTCTAATTTGAAATCAAGAATTTCATCTGCAATCAATACAAAACAGCAACTCACTACAAGAATTTCTGGGTTGAATAAAAGAAATTCCAATTTGCTTGTAGAAATTGCTTCACATGAATCTCACATTGAATCACTTGTTGCAAGAATTACCATTGTTGAAGAAAACTATGCCAGCGGAGAACAAACACGTATTGCAAATGAACTATCAAGAGTAAATACAAAAAAGTCTGAACTTGAAAATTTTTACACCACAATCATGAATGAGTATCGTGATAGAGATTCACAATTAACTACATTGCAGACTGAAGACGGCAGAAAAAAATCTCAAATTAAAAGTCTCTATGATGAAGAATCTTCATTACACTCACAATATCAGGAATTAGAACACAAGATTAAAGAATTGGAGATAAAAAAAGAATCAAAAACTGCAATTCTTGTAAAATTAAGAGAGAAAGAACAAGAACTAATTTCTACATCCGGTTCATCCATCGGACAGCTAAAAGAATACGATGATAAATTAAAAATTCTTTCTGAAAAAGACAAAGAATTAACAAAGGAAATCAATTCTTTGGAAAGACAGTCTGATTCTTTGACTCGTGATTTACGTGATTTAATTGAAAATGAAACAAAACTACACAATCTACTCACATCATTTGGATTCAACAAAAATATGGAAACCTTTGATGTTGACTCTATAGTGCAGGGATTGACTACTGAATTAAATTCTCTTAATGCCCTTAATGCAAAAGCCCCTGAGACATATCTTGAAGTATCATACGGGTATCGTTCTATGTCTGTGCGTAAAAACTCACTAGAAGAGGAACGAAACTCTATTGTGAAATTCATTGAAGACATTGAAAAAGATAAACGCCAAACATTCTTGGACGCATTTGATAAAGTAGACAAGGAAATACGTCTTATTTTTAGTAAAATGACTGGAGGCAATGCCTGGCTTGAATTGCAAAACGAAGACGATATCTTTAATTCTGGAATTTCTTATATGATTCAATTTCCAAATAAACCAAAAAGAGAATCCACCTCAATCAGTGGTGGTGAAAAAACTCTAGCTGCTATAGTTTTTGTATTGGCACTTCAGAAATTAAAGCCATCTCCTTTCTATCTCTTTGATGAGGTCGATGCACATCTTGATGCACCAAACTCTGAAAAACTTGCAAAAATTTTGGAGGAACGTTCTCACGAGAGTCAATTTATAATGGTTTCTCTAAAAGACTCTGTCGTGCAAAAAGCCAAACTCATCTATGGTGTCTATCCAAAAAACGGTGTATCTTATGTTGTCACATACAAAGACAAACGAATGCCTTCTCTTAAGACATCCTAGTCTAAATTGACATAGCAAGCTACAAGGTGATCCTTTTGTATTTTTTCTAAACTTGGTTCTATTTTACATTTTTCAATAGCATATGGACACCTTGCTCTGAATCTGCATCCGTCATAAACATCAATGTCTAGTGGTTCGTTGATTCTGATCTTTTTCTCTCTGTTGAGATTTTCAGGATCTGGCTCTGAAATTGCATCGATAAGAGCCTGTGTGTAAGGATGTTTTGGTTTTAACAATACATCATCAATTAATCCCATCTCGACAATTTTTCCAAGATACAAAATTCCTATTTTTTGACCAAAGTATCTGGCAGTTGCCAAATCATGAGTGATGTATATGAATGAAATTTGATATTTTTTCTGTAACTCTTGCATTAGTTCAAGCATTTCTGCTCGTATGGAGACATCAAGCATGGAAACAGGCTCGTCTGCAAGAATTATCTTCGGTCTTAGAGCCAGAGCTCTTGCAAGCACTACTCTTTGCCGCTGTCCTCCGGATAACATATGAGGATATTTTTTTAGAATTTCTTCGGCAGGTTCAAGTTTTACCTCCCGTAATACCTCGATGACTCTATTTCTTCTATCTTGTTTATTTCCAATTTTGTGAATCTCTAGAGGCTCTGAAACAATATCTCCTATGTTCATTCTTGGATTTACTGAATCATACGGGTCCTGATGAATCATTTGACAATTCATTCTAATTTTTTCTAAACTTTTTTTGCCATTTTTAATCTCTTGATCTTCAAAGAATATTTTTCCTGAATCTGCAGTAATGGATTTGAGAATTAATTTTGCTATAGTTGACTTGCCTGAACCCGACTCGCCTGCCAATACAAATACCTCTCCTTTTTTTATAGAGAATGAGACATCATCTACTGCTTTTACAGATGTTGCTTTTTTACTGAAAATGCCTTTTTTTGTAAAAAACTTTGTCAAATGATCTATTCTTAAAATTTCATCCAATGTATGGAATTAGATAAAGAAGTATATCAAGAAATATGATTTACACCTATTGATTTGCGATAAAACATTTATTCAAATAAAACCGGTTTTAATACCCTCTTGCAAAAATCGGAGTTGAAACACTTTGCTCCTTGCAGTAAATACATTTTCCATTTGTGTTTTCACTACCAAAAGGAATAACTCTAATGTCTGCTCCTGTCTCTTCTTTGATCTTTTCTTCACACTCTGTTTTGCCACACCAATCTGCATTGAAAAATCCACCTTTTCCTATTTTTGATTTAAACTCTGCATAGTCTGAAATATTTATCGTGTTTTCTTTGGCTTTTACCCTTGCAATCCTTAGCATATCCCTTTGTATTTCATCTAATATTGTGACAATTTTTTCAATCTCATCAAACCCTAAACTTATCTTTTCGCGATTGTATCTTTTTGCCAAAACTATTTGTTGTTTTTCTACATCTTTTGGTCCTATCTCCATTCTCAATGGAATTCCTTTTAGTTCCCAGTCATTGAATTTGTAACCTGGAGTTAGATCATTTCTGTCATCAACATGAACCCTGATTTTTTTTGATTCTAACTGTTCCTTAATTTCATTTAATTTTGAAAATACAGTCTCTCTAGCCTCATCTGATTTGTAAATTGGAACAATCACCACCTGCATTGGTGCTACTTTTGGTGGAAGTACAAGACCTTTGTCATCTCCATGTACCATAATCATGGCACCAATCAATCTCCATGATACTCCCCAGGACGTTTGCCAGGCAAATTGCTCTACGTTGTCTTTGTCTGCAAATTTTACCTCAAATGGTATTGAAAAATTCTGTCCAAGAAAATGAGACGTTCCCATCTGCAAAGCTTTTCCATCTGGCATTATTGCCTCCATTGTAGTAGTGTACACTGCTCCTACGAATTTTTCTTTTTCACTTTTCTTCCCTGTGACTACTGGAATAGCTAACTCATCTTCGACAGTATTTTTGTAAATTTCTAATATCTTGAAGACTTCTTTTTCTGCTTCTTCTTGAATTGCATGGACGGTGTGACCTTCCTGCCACAAAAATTCTGAAGTTCTAAGAAATGGTTTTGTAGCTTTGATTTCCGCTCGTAATGCTGTATTCCAAAAATTAATCTTTAATGGTAAATCTCTCCAGCTCTGTATCCATTTAGAATACATTGTATACGCCAAAGTCTCTGATGTTGGTCTTAGTGCAAGTCTATCCCCTATTTCGTTTTCTCCTGAATGAGTTACCCAGAATACTTCGGGATTAAATCCTGCAAAGTGTTTTTGCTCTTTTCCCAAAAGTGACTCTGGAATTAAAATTGGAAGAAATCCATTTCTGATTCCATTTTTAGAAAATTTTTCATCAAAAGTACTTCGCAATGATTCCCAAATGGAATAGCCATCAGGTCTTAGTACAATCAGACCTTTTACTGGTGCATAGTCTGCTAGTTTTGCTTTTAGAACCACCTGTGTATACCATTCACTAAAGTCTGCCTCTTTTGAAACTGTAATTCCAATGTCTTCTTTACTCAAAGTAACATTCAAGGAAATAATTTTACTAATGAGCCTTTCGTGATAAATCATACATTATCTAAACTGTGATGTTTGGTCTTTACTTTAGCGAGTCGCCTTTGCAGAGGACTTTGCCCATGACTCTACTTTGAAAGTTCGGACAAACAAAGCATTGGACAAATTGAATCTCTTCTTTAAGAACTGGGCAATTTACAAATTCCTGCTTCATTTTTTTGAGCATTTTTGGGCTGACTCCTTTGAGTTTTAATTTTCCTTTCTCATCCATCATGCCTGATTCCTTTAACTCTGTCTTTATGGCATCTGGAAGTTTTTGTTTTGCTTCCGTTGTTTCTATGACAACTTCGTATTTGTGTTCTAGCTCTTCCATGTATAATTGAATAATTATCTCCGATTTATTACTAGCGTTTTTAGATTTTTAAAAAATTTTATAGGTTGAATTAAATCTGTAGTTAAATACCCTGAATCATTAATGATGTGTTGATAAAATAAAGAGCAATTCAAATTTTGAAACACATTGTTAGAAAAAATCTCATTATCTAAACAACTTTACTGTCTTATAGTTTTGAAAGTTCATCTAAGATTGTATTTGCAAATCTCCTCTCTGAAATGTTTTTTGTTTTTGCAATTTTTGCTAAATGAGGACGTATCTCCTTGTCGCTATAGCAAAGCTTCAACAGGTTATAGTGCTCCAAAGTAATGGTATCCGTTTTCTCATGAATTATTTTCTCTATAGTGTTATTTGCCCTGGCAATTTTGTCTTCAAGTGGAAGTAGAACTATTGCATGCTCTAAAAACTTTTTTACAATCTCTTTGTGTCTTTCTCCAATTGATACAGTAAGTCTGAACTTTGGCATTTTGTTAAACTCGTCTATGATCTGTAAAAGTGCATTGTCATACTCCATGTGGTATCGTTGCATTAATGGTGCAATCTGAAGCGGTATGGTCTGATCAAACTCATACGGTCTAGAAAGATTTCTTTCTGCATCTATTGCAAGTTCAGTAATTACAAATACAAGTGATAAGGGATTTCTGGTTTCTCTTTTTTTGTATTCTACTGGATAATTCACAAACATCTTGTTTAGTATGTTAATTGCATGTGCTGATAGCAGTCCTCTTTTTTTGTCTGCATCTAGAGTTTTGATTATTTTTAGTAGTGTGACTGAAAATAACGAGTAATTTTTTGCAGATGCTCCTTTTTTTTGGAGACATTGAATCTCAAAATCATTCATAAATTCCTCTAGAATCTTTGGAATCTGGTCTGCCTGCTCTATGTTTCTAAAACTGATTAATGTTTTTTCACTGCTTTGAGTATCTGATAGGAATAATGGTTTTGCTAGTTTGAGAGCGCTTTGAATCGCGGCTAGTCTTTTTTTATTGCCTTTACCGTATTTGCTCTTTTGTAATGCCTGAATGGATTGAACTAACAAATCATACAATGTATGATTATATTCACACCTTTTGATAAATCTACACTTTGATGATTTTTTAAATTTTAGATTTAGTTGGAATTTGTTAGATCTTTGTTTTCTTGTTAAATCTCTCTGATTTTACAATGTCTAATTTTTGTATCAAAAAATGTTTGATTTACAAATCCAATAATGCCAATTTAATAAGAAATAATTTGAAAATCTGTTCAAGTAAAACAATATCTTGATTAATCAAAAATATGTTTGATCTGTTCCTTTTAAATTTGATTAATCTGGTTTTTGCAACCATCTTTAATTGATCGTAAAGATCATGATGTTTCACAATTAGTTTATTAATGACTGTGCTACGATATTTTTTGAACTATAACAATGACTCAATTTAACGAGACAAAAAATAATCTTAAACTTGATTTTAGGAAAATGGCATCTGTTAGTACTATTGTTTTATTTGCTATTTTGACTGTATCTATAATTAGCATTTCTAATCAAAAAGCATTTGCATCTGGAGGATTCTCTGGAGACTTTGATCCAGCAAACTGGACTTTTTCCACAGAGGGCAATGGTTTTGTTGATACTGATGGTGCTCCTGATTTTATTGAGCTTGATGGAAGTGATGATAGTGAATGTGGTGAGTGTGCTCTAAATACAGATTATACAATTGAAATTCCTAGTACCAGTACAATAACTTTTGATTGGGATTATACTACACATGATTGTGATGGCCCATCTTTTGATCCTGCTGGTTATTTACTCAATGGCGATTTTTTCCAATTTACTAATGATGATGGCTCAAATTCTCAATCTGGACATATAGAAGTCCCAGTAAACTCTGGCGATATTTTTGGTTTTCGAGTATTTACTACAGATGATACTTGTGGGCGTGGTGTAATTACATCTATTTCTAATTTCAATGGACCTACTTCATCTCATAGAAATGGTTCTTGTGATGACTGTACTGCTCCAACACTAGGCTATGACAGCATGGGCAGAAAACTAGTAGACGGTGGATTTACATACAATGGCAAAGTCACTGATGCAAATTATTACTATACTCCATATCCATTAATCAATGCAACAATAGGAGAAGAAAATGTTGCTGAATTAAAAATATTTGATGAATCTGGGTATAAGCAAATCAGACACGTAGAGTTGGCATTTGGATTAAGAACAGGAGAGGTCATGAGTGAGAGCAAAGCTTCAATTATTTATGATATCGACTCTGAAGGAAATGGTGTTGTAACCCAGACAGATCCTGAAAATGCAATTGACGATGATACTCTTAGAGTAACACACCAAGCAGCAAAGTGTACCCCATCATCTGTTGATGATGATTGCTTACTAGTAAAAATATATCACACATTTAGAGCTCCATTAGATTATGACATTGTAGGAACTGTTGCTACAGATGAGCAGCGAAATTCATGGCAGAATTATTTTAATCATGGAATTCACATAATTGGCGATTCAATGAATCCTGTAAAGGAATACGCTGGAATCAATGACGGTGTAATTTACCACCTTATTCAAACAGATAAAACCAACGCAGTTGACGATCTTGGAAATTCATGGTCATTTAATTATGGTGTGTGGAATAAAGACTACATTCCAGTGATAAGAGACGCTCCTTCAAATATCAACGAGAAAAAAATTGAGGCAATAAACAAACTATCTACAATGACTCCTCAAGAGATATCTGATTTATTTGGCTATGATAGAAATCATGTCAATTTTGTAGAGGTCAAAGACAATCAATTGCTAGTTGCCAAGTCAGTGATGGACAAGTTATGTCCCGATTGTACTGCAAAACCATACAGCGAAATAAGCAATACCTTTTACTATGAAATTCCAGAGTTTGGAAAAAGATCAGCAGAATCTGGATTAGATGAGAAAGCACAACACGAAGCAGACTTGGCATTTGAATCCCTGACTGCAATGTATGAGAAAATATATCATCACGATATCCACAACTAGTTCAAATTTTCATAATTCAATTCTATCTTTTAGTTATATGTGTAAAGTTTGTCTGGACTATTCATTTTCCCACTCAGATTGTAATGTTGAAAATACACATCACAAATTCTTTTAATTATGGCGATCTTTAGTTTATCATTGATAGTGCTGGAAATCCAGTTCTCAACTTTAATATAATTAGTAATTTTTTTGCAAATTAGAAATCAATTGCTGGCAATTTTTGATGTTGAAGGGGTTCTATACGACGCAGAATACCTTCCCATTCTTGCAGAAAAACTAAACAAGGAAGATGAGATTTGGGAAATCACAAAGCAAGGTATTCAAGGTGTGATTAAATGGGAAGATGGTCTTAGAACAAGAATTGAGGCATTAAGAGGCCTTGATTATTCCACGTGCAAAGAAATTGCAGATGCTTTGCCAATCATGACTGGTGCAAAGGAGGCATGTCGAATTTTAAAAGCTGCAGGATGGAAACTAATGGCAGTCTCTGGCGGTTTTACAATAATGACTGATAGATTAAAAAAAGAACTTGATTTGGATTACATTTTTTCAAATGAGCTAGTTTTTAAAAATGGAAAACTTGACGGGGTAACAATTCATGTTGATTCTGATAAATCAAAATCAGCCAAAATCAAAATTGCAGAATGGAATGAAAAGAAAGAAAATATCATCTGTGTTGTGGATGGCGCAAACGATATCAAACTATTTGATATCTCTGGTCTAGGCATTGCTTATCGAGCTCAGGATGTGGTAAAAGATTTGGCAACTGCTACACTAGAAGAAAAAGATCTCTCAAAAATACTAGATATAATAAATAAACACTATCACTTAACCTTGGAAACCACTGCATAAACAATATCTTGATGTATTTTTACAACTATTATAATTGCAAATCATTCCAATACGCATAGAAAAAGAAATAGAGCCCGGAGATAACATATCTGAATTAATAATTAATTCAGAAAAAATCCATGATGGCGATATTTTAGTTGTCGCTCAAAAAATTATCTCAAAACAAGAAGGACGTATGGTTGAATTGTCTTCTGTTGTACCTTCTTTATTGGCAGAAGGTATTAGCTCCGAATATAAAAAAAATCCACACCTTGTTGAATTGATTCTAAACGAATCAAAACAAATCATTCGAATGGAACATGAAATACTGATTGTCGAAACAAACAATGGATTCATCTGTGCAAATGCCGGCATAGATGAAAGCAACGTCAAAAATGGATTTGTTACATTACTTCCTTTGAATTCAGATGTTTCCGCAGAAAACATTCGCAAGGAAATCTTGCAAAAAATAAACAAGACAGTGGCTGTTATTATCTCTGATACATTTGGACGTCCGTTTAGAATGGGGCAAACTAATTGCGCCATTGGAATTTCTGGCATAACTCCAATACTAGACTATGCCGGAACCAAAGATTCTTTTGAAAAAACTTTACGCATAACTGCAATTGCAATTGCCGATGAATTATGCTCAGCAGCAGAACTGGTAATGAAAAAAGCAACAAAATGTCCAGTTGTAATTGTACGTGGGTATGATTTTAAAATCGAAAACTCTTCCATAAATCATCTTATTCGTCCTCAAAATGAAGACTTGTTTCGATGAATTATTGCAATAGAATTATAATCCAATAAAGAAAATTTTACTTGAAATTGATTATTAAAACTGAATTACACTGCCATAACTCATTCTCCAATTTTCATGTTGGTGATAAAGAAGCACCTTATGATTGCAATGTATCCATCAGGGATCAATTAGAGCGCTCTTATAATCTGGGATTGGACGCAATCTTTGTTACCAATCATAATACTTTGGATGGATATCATCAGTTACTACAATACAAAAAAGATCATTTGAAATTTCAAAACATTCAAGTTTACCCAGCTGAGGAAATAACTACCGATACTGGCGCACATGTTTTAGCATATGGGATACACGATGAAATTCAATCTGAACTTTCTTTGGAAGAGATAATTGATCAAGTTCGAAATCAGGGTGGAGTTTCGTCAGCACCCCATCCGTTTAGTCTACTTGATGCACTTCGTGATAACGCCAAAAAATGTGACATGGTTGAGGTGTTTAACAGCAATAATGTGGATATTCTTTCAAATGCGCGCGCAACCCAATTTGCACTGGATAACAAAATGGTTCAAGTGGCTGGCAGTGATTCTCATGTTCTCTCCACATTGGGACGTTGTGTTAACATGATAGACTCTGAAAATAATCTAGATAGCATATTGCAATCAATGAAACATGGCAAGATTGAAATTTCACAGACTGGATATGCATTGCAAAATGAGACCCTTGATCATTTAAAATACAAAATTCACAATTCAAAAGATTACTTGATTGATTATATCTCAGAACATTATCCTAACGCAAAATGGCTATTGACTTTTTTACTACGAGTCTACGATATCAATCAAAATAGCCACGTCTGGTCGTTATTTTATAAAATAGCAATATTTTTGATGAAACGGATTTCCCAAAAAATTAATTTCCAAAACTGTGATCCAGGATTTATGAAAGAGAGAGATTTGGCTACCATGTTTAAAATGGCACTATAAGCAAAATAACTATTTTTTAAATCTTGACAACAAGAAATTACATTCCTATTCTAAAGCCACCAATATTCAAGTTGTTTCCTTGAGTTTCTTGAGTGTGTCTAACACCTAGCAAATCAATTAACTCTTTGAGATTCTTTGTTTGAAAATACACTGTAGATGGACCGGATATTTCTGTGACTAGTCCTTCGCCACCAAGCATAGTACTTTTGAGACCGCCAAATTTTGTGACTTTGTAATCTGCATCAAGACTCAGTGCAACAAGATGATAGTTATCAAGAACAAACTTTTCACCTTGTAAAATCTGTTTTTGAATTATTCCTCCATATGCATTACAAAATACTTTGCCTTCTCCAGTTGCTTTTAGCATGAAAAGTTCGCTTCCAAATATTCCTTTTGTGAATCCCTGCCATTTTGTATCAATTTCTATACCTGGTGTAGAAGCGATATAGGAACCTGACTGTACAATAAATCCTGCATCATTATTTATTGAAATCTCAAAAATGTCACCAACTGGTGGACCAGTTAGTCCCAAAACACATCCATCTTCTTGTGCGGTGTACTTGTTTACAAAAAACGACTCATTTCCTAAAAATGAAACTTTGACTGCCTTTAGAATACCTGAACGGATCTTGGTATCTATCTCAATATCTCCTTTCATAAACACCAAAGCGCCAGCTTCGGCAGTAATGCTCTCATCTTTCTTTAATTGAACTTCCAATATACTCATTGGATTTTTTAAGATTTCAAATTCCATAAAACAATAAAAAAGATATGCTAGAAAACTGTTGTGATTCTCAGTTAATATCTGATTTTGTGGCTTTTGTGAATTTAATTAGATTGTTATCTGGGCAAATAATTTCTTGATATCTTTATTTGTGGGTATGGTTTTTTGTATTTTATGCATGATTCAGAGTCTGATACCTTTGTTTTACAGTCATGGCCTGAGAAATTTTCTGAGATGCTAAAAAAGATCGGAGTTGATTCTCAATCAAAACAAATTGGAACTGACGATGTTGAAAAAGGCGATTATTACAGTAGATATTTCACTCAAACACCTAGAATGGTTACAAATAAGGGATGTCTTGATGTTAAGAATTCTAACATTGATGTGATTCAAATTATTCAAAAGGGATAATGATGCAAGATCCAAATCCGCTACCATGGGGCGCACAAGATAGATATCAAGCACACTTTATTGTTAGAAAACATATTGATCAGGGAGTTACAAATTACCTAGCCCGAACCAAACTTACAACAAAGGGATATTTTTCATCAAAAATAATTCTCAAAGTACAATGGGATGGAAATGGCAGTCTTGCAAGAAAATTAAATGAAGATATCGAACTAAATGAGATGATCGCAAAACAATCCCCTTCTGATGCTACAATCATCGTGGAACCAACTGACGATGCAATTAGAATTCGAAACAAATGGAAGAATCATCTCGAATTTGGAATTACAAAAGAACTCTATGAGATTTATGACAGAATAGCTGGACACATAAAAAAAGTCTAAGCTTTCCACCAATCTAGCGCAAGAAAATCTACTTTGTCTTTTCCTCTTGGTATTGCCAGGATGAATTGTTTTCTCACCGTAGTCGCAAGTCTTCCAGCTAAAACAATTCCTGTTGATGTGATTGGGTCGCTTCTACTATACACTTGAATCAAAAATGGGGCATGATCAATTCCCGGACCTTTTTCATAAACTGCAAAATCACATCCGAATTTTATTCCGGGATTAATAACATATCCTTTGTCTCGAAAGTTTTTGTACACTACATATTTTTTATCAAAATCATGATATTCTTTTTTACACAATTCCGTCATCTCTTCTACCGTAATTTTTTGATTTGATTTGTGAATGGATATTTTTTTATTCTCAAGCAGGTAAAGTCCCTCTATAAGATCCAAGATTAGTGGAACGTTGATTTCTTCAGGCTTTGGTTTTGGAATTCCTATGGGCTTACCATAATATCCATGACTAAATAATTTACGTGAATCTTCAATATTCCATACTATGATTCTGTTTTCAATTAGTTCCGTACGCATCTAGTTTTTTCAAGTAACATGTGTATATGAATTCTCTAGTTTGTATTTGTACATAATTTTGTATGCTGATGGTTATTTTTGCTAAATACCTCCACCTGGTTTTATTTTCTATGTGGTATTTTTAAAATGCTATAGTTTGAAATTTGCATTGATTTATCAAATAAGATAAAAATTAAAAAATGGATGTGATTTAGTTATAAACTCAATGCTAATAGTATGAAAGAATCTGAGACACGTTGACATTTGTCTGACATTTCTTCAATTCCTTCAATTACGTCTTTTATCAGTAATAATTCTTTCATATTTGTTACTTCTGATAAAAGTTTGATTGTTGCCTGTCTGTATTTTACATCTATTTCACGTTCTATTTTTTGTGTTTCTTGTGCAAGTTCAATTGCATTAGCAGTATTGGTGTTTAGACTACGTATGATTTCATTTAATTTGTAAACTTCGTCTACTACCAACTCAATCAACTTTGTAATATCTTCGTCCAGCTTTGCACTTTTCAGTGTAGTTATCTTGATGTTAGAAAGTTTGAATGCTATTCCAGTGATGTAGCCGGCAATTTCATCCATTGTGTATGCTGTATTTAGAAGATTTTCTCTGTTCATGATCAAACCTCCTACGTCAGCTACCTCTCTAGTAATTTTTCTTCTAAGATTTTCTACTTCTTCTTCGATAGTTGATATTTGCTCCAGTGAATTCTTGATGCCTTTCTTGTCTTTTTTCATCATCAGTTCTGGTAGTGTTGCAAGTTCTCTGGCTGCATTTAAGATTCTGTTGATTTCGTCTTGTAAAACTGCTATAGCCTTTCTTTTTGCTTGAACTTCAAGCTCTCCGCTATACATTTCTAGATTTTAAAACATGCTCAGGTAATTTAAATCCTCTAAGTAATGGCACTTTTTGTACAGCGATCACATTAAATTTTTGTCATGAGCTACTTTTTTCTGCCCTTTGAATAATGTCATTATCTCTTCATTAGTTGACGCATCCTCGGCATCTTTTTCCAGCCTTATTTTTCCAGCAAATTTTGGAAATCTTAATGCCAATCCAGTATCCTTTCTAATTTCATTTCTTGCCGCCTTGTGAATAGGACTCAGAGTTATTTCAGATGCGACCACTTCAATTACTAGTTCTGGCTCAAACCACACATCAGCTTCCATGTCACTATCTATTCTTGGGTTTTTCTTTATTGTTACCTTATCTGAGAGAATCTGATAGAGCTGATCCAAGTCTTCATCTGTAAATCCTGTTCCAACTTTGCATATGCTTGTAAACATATCCGTATCATAATCGTATGAAGCCAAAAGCAGTGTTCCATATTTTCCTGTTCGCCTACCTTTTCCAAAAAATGCACCAATCACTACTAAGTCAAGACTGTCACCAAGCTCGTTTCTATATTCGCGTTTTAGTTTTAACCAATAACTTCCTCTGGAACCTGCTTGATATGGCTTGTCTAGCATCTTTAACATCACTCCCTCACATCCCGCATTAATGCTGTTTTCTAAAAATTCTTCAATGTCTCCTTGATTGTTTATTATATTCATTGGCACATGTTTTGCAAAGTCATCTTCTTTTACAATTTTTTCTAAAAGATTTCTCCTCTCTTTGTATTCTAATTCCAAACAGCTTTTTCCATTATGATACAGCACATCAAAAAAGTTTACAGTGATTGGATACTGTAACACTGCTTTTTCCACTTGATATTTTCTTCTTCGATGCATTAGTTCTTGGAACGGCAAAAATTCTCCACTATTCTCATTTATTGCAACTGCCTCTGCTTCTAAAATTACTTCGTTTACCTGAATTGCTTTTGGAATTTTTTCTACTATATCCGGATAATAACTTGTAATGTTTTCTAAACTTCTTGAAAATAATACCACCTCGTCTTTTTTTATGTGTAATTGAACTCTCTCCCCATCTAGTTTGTATTCTGCAGCAAATTTATCCCCCAGTTTTTCCATTGCCTCTTCTTCACTTTTTACTCTGTCTGCCAGCATTGGTCGTATAGGATTAAACAAATTAATTTCAAATTCTTCTATTCCCTTTAGTCCTTTGTTTGCAATGGTTTCTGCAACCTTTCCAAGATCACTTGATACATTGTATGCGTGTTCCAAAGCTTTTCTGTTTTCTTTATTAGATGTAAATGCGATTGCAAGTGCATCCATCACTGTGTTTTCTGCAATGCCTAATCTCAATGTGCCAAGTAAAATCTTTAAGATGAATTTAGCTTCAATTGGATTTGCATCATTGAGTAATCCTGAAATGTATTTCATTTTTCTGTCCTGAGTTTTTGAGCCTTCTAGTTTTGCAATTGTAAACAAGTTTTCGTAAACTCGTTCAACTGTGATATCTTGAACCAGAAATGTTGTCTGCTCTTTTTGCTCTAATATCTTGGATGCTGCATGTCCCAAGTCCCCACTTTTTCTGTACTCTTCTTCTATTTTTCTCTCTGCGTTATCTGACCCCATTGACTTTGCTATTGCTCCAATTGCTAGTTTTTCTGCAACTCCTAACTCAACTCCCTCAAAATCTGGTCTTAATTTTCCTTGCAAGAGATAAACAATTTTTGAAATAACATCTTGTGGGGTTTTTTTAAATAATTCTACAAGATACTGTGTTAGCTCTAGTCTCTTTGTAGTTGATTCCATTTTACTAAATGCATCAGCAAGAATAGAAAACTCCATTAAGGTACTACTTTATTTCCTGAATAAAAGTCTGAATTTTGTCTAGATTTTTAGATGTATTTGAAAATTGTTCTCTTGTCTGATTTTGAAAGTTTGGATACCATGGCAAAATTATACAATGGGTATGACTTTTTGTACTGCTTCATAAAGCTCCAAGCTACATCATGAGTCTTAAATTCAGTACGTATATCTGCTATCTTACTTTCTTTTCCATACACGTCAAAGATTACAACTGAATAGCTCTTTGGACGATTGTGCGGTCTGGCCTTTAGTAGCCATGCTAGAGCAAACAAAAACACTGCTCCTAAAATTATTATCTCTCCTGCATATCTAAAAAATGTCACAAAAATTCCTGGTATGGTTTGACCAAATAATACTGCCATAAAATTTGAAAATGAAATCACTGCAACGGCTGTGGCGATGTATGTTCTCCAATCAAAAACCTTCAAGATCAACTGCATGAGTGATTTTGGTAGGAGGTGATTTCTTTTAACTATTTCTCATTTTTGATTTTTTAATCAGGATCTTCGTAATTTTCTTTCTTTTGTGACTTTACCCCAGATTCATCAATTGACTTCATCTTGGTTTCCAGTATCTTCATTCTGGCTCTGTATCCTTCAGCGTATTCTAATTCTGATGGAACAAGTGTGGCTGGGTGAATAAATCCCTGGCTTCTCATTGCAAGTGCTTTTTTCGTTGCAATCTCTCTTATGTAATCCCAATCAGGAGTTGAAAATCCGTCAAATGGACCTGTCAGTTTTCCATTATGCATGCTAAATACCAGTGCTTCCACAATTGGAATACAAAAGTTGATCGTTGCTGCAGAGTTTAGTTTTACTGGCATTAATGGCATATTGTGGCTTCCTCGTGTGTTTCCTGCAACATAGTGTGGATTGTTAAATACACTGCCCACTTCTTCTGTTGCCGGAAAATTTTTCTGTGTTCTGATTAAACATATTGGATCATCTTTTCCGACATAAGTTCCTGCAATGTTGTGTAGCCTATCTGTCGACGCTGCAAGAATTGGTTCTCCTTGTTTTGTTGTAACTGTTGATACTACGTATCTTCCAGGATACATCAGAGCAGCTTCAATTGTTGGTTTGTCTTCCCACAATGAAAGTTTTGCAATCTTGCCTTCTTCTACATCCATGATATTAATTATTACACCACTTGCAAGAGATTGGTTTACAATTAATCCTGTATTGCTTAAACTGTCTACAAACATCCTGTAAATTGGATAGTTAAATGCGCCAGGCTCTGTTTTGTCCGCAGCAAAAACTGTAAATGCCTCATTTGCTCTTTCTTCAAATTCCATCTCTGCAACCCCTGGTCCCATTCCTTTTACATTTCCTGAAAAGGAATCCTTTAGAAGATCTTGACCTGCTCCGTAAAGTCCCTCTTGTTTTGCAACTTGAGTTCCTGCCATAAATGCATCCCATGCTAACTTGTGAATTTTATCATTGTCCATACCATGTGTATGTGACATAACAATGTGGACATCATCCCCACAATATCCTATATAATGATCAATCAATAAGTCTCCTGAATTTTTGACTGTCTTTCTAACCGCTTCTATCAATCCATCGCTTGGTCTTGTATGTCCGCCAATTCCACCTACATCTGCTTTGATGATTGACACTGTAATTTTCATGACTTCTCTGATTTTCCCTTTGATTTATGTGTAATTTTTCAAATTCATTTGATCTAAAAATTCTTGAAAAATTTCTAAATTTTTTTCAAAAATTCATAACAGTAATAAATCCCCTCGAATACCGATTTTATATGGCAGTTAAACCACACTTGAACCTAATAGTTACAGGTCATATTGATAATGGTAAATCAACAACTATGGGTCATTTCTTAATGGATCTGGGTGTTGTAGATGAGAGAACTATTGCAGCACATGGAGCCGAATCCGAGAAGACCGGAAAAGGTGACACTTTCAAATATGCTTGGGTTATGGATAATATTAAAGACGAAAGAGAAAGAGGAATCACAATTGATC
>JAHFUM010000004.1:0-92411 GCA_023265135.1 Nitrosarchaeum sp.
CCTCATCGATATTTTGTGACATGGTAATGTATACACCTGGTTCATCAAAGTCCTTGGCACCAGAGTATAGAAATTGTAAACCAAATGTAGTCTTGCCACTGCCAGGGGGACCTGAGATTAAAATAGTGCTTTTCTTTTTTAAACCGTTTGATAAGAATGACTCAAACCCAGGAATTCCTGTTTTAGTTAAAGATTCAGTATTTTTAGAGTATTTACTTTTGCGGAACATATTCGCTATGTCTGAATTATACAGAATGACAAAAATGCTTATACCAAAAATACTCGTTATTATTGTAAGCATCAAATCAAAATGCAAGTAAATCGATGTAATTAACAATGCCAAGAGAGAAATTGTAAAAATAATTTGTGATGGGTTGGGTCTACTTGGTATTACATATTTTTGTGGTTCATAATAATTTAGAGATTTTTTTGGATGCGTGACTTGGATGTTTTGTATCTGGACAGATTTTTTTCGGTGATCAATTTTTTCAAAACATTCTTTGTGAAACCAAAAATTATTTTTCCTAATTGCTTTTTGATCTAATTCGATTTCTGTCTCACAATAATTACATTTAACCAAATTTCCCGTAAAAACTGGTTCATGATATGTTTGAATCTGCTTTTTAGATTCTAAAATAATCTGCTGAGTTTTTATTTGCATGGATTCAAGTACTCTGTCAAGATATTTTTTATCGGATTGGAAAATCTCTTGTCTTTTCTGAATTCTTTTAATCAAATACTTGGTACGCCCCCAATCACCCAAGTCATTTTGTAAACTTTCTTCTAATTTTGCAATAAGATCTATGCTATCCAATTACTTGGTTTAATTCGAATTTTTAGTAATCATATACGAATTGTCAAAATTTGCTTTTATGTCAAATATTTCTACTTAATTTTGATGTTTAAAGGAATTAAACCATCATAGTCGAGATATGAAGTTGAAACATTATTGGATAGATATTTTCAGCATTTTCACTAAATAATAAGGCTAAAGATCAAAAATGATCTATATTTATGAACAAAATCATCCATTGATGTTAATTCAGTTTTGTAAATAAGAAAAATCAACATAAAATCAAATTGAAAACAAAAAAAATCATATTTTTATCAATATTTTTGATAATTTTGGCTTTTACTTTACAAGGAACTGCATTTGCGTCTGATGATTCAGAATTAACTGAAAATATTAACGCAGGATGTAGAGACGATAACATACTAGTCTTTAGAGTTCTAAATCATGAATACGTTTGCACAAGTCCATCAACTGCTGAGAAATGGGTGAAATTAGGATTGGCTGAAATTGTGCAAAATAACATAATTGAGCCCATAAAAATAACAAAGATTTTGAATCAAGAATCTATAAAAACAGCTATTCAAAAAAAGCCTTCACTACATGAAAATTATAATTTGCAATGCCGCGAAGGATATGTGCTCGTCTTTAGATTTGTACATCAAGACACATTTTGTACAAGCCAATTAACAGCTGAATCTTGGAAAAAACTTGGATTAGCTAAAATAATTCAAAATGCTGTGTTTCAAGAACAACTTGAAACAATTAATCAACAAGAAAAAAACCCCATAAATTCAGACAACGGAACAGAAATTTCAAGCAAAAAAATAGTTTTGCTTCTTCCATATCCAAAACAACCATCAATTAATCCTGAACTTTTAGCAACAGATGATTATAGATATCCTCCTGCAGTTCATAAAGTAAATGAAAGACTATGGGTTGCAGTAGGTTATGATTCAACAAACAGTGTGATGATTGAGGGCGACAAAGAAATCATAATCATAGATACTTTAAGCAGTTACGAATCTGCAAAAAATGTAATAAATGAATTTAGAAAAATTACAGACAAACCAATTAAGACTATAATTTACACAACAGGTAACTTAGAACATGTTGGTGGCACTAAAGCATTCTTAGAAGAAGGCAATAATGTTAAAATTATATCGCATGACAATAATTTGAATTTTTACATAAATCAAAATATCATGTTAGGACAAATGACTGCACTTAGAAGTCAATATGCAACAGGTTTGTTATTGCCTAACGAAGGACTAGATAAAAATAATTTGAAAGAGTATTCTAAAACCAAATCAACGACAATCACTTATGTTCCTCCAACAGATACATTTACTGATGAATTGAACCTTGATATTTCAGGAGTAAAAATGAATCTTGTCCATGTTAAAGGAGAATCATCAGATCAAATCTACGTTTGGCTCCCAGATGACAAATCTGTCATAATTGGGGATAACATTTATGGTATATCTCCAAATGCCCACATACTTCGTGGTACAGTTTACCATGATCCTATGAATTACGTCAATGCTCTTGACAAAGTAATTCAATTAGACCCCCAATTTTTGATTTTATCTCATGTGAAACCTGTAATTGGAAAAGAAAATGTAAAAGACATTTTGGTTTCAACTAGAGATGCAACACAGTACATCTATGACCAAACAATTAGAGGAATAAACCAAGGACATGATGCAGATGAACTATCAACTATGATCAAATTGCCTGCATCTCTTGAAAATCATCCTTGGCTAACATCTCAAAAAGGACAGATTTCATGGAATGTAAAACAAATCTATTACGGGGTTCTTGGTTGGTTTGAAGAAGATCCTGCATTTTTACAGTCAATTAGCATAGATCAAAGATCAACTAAAATTGTTGATGCTTTTGGAGGTTCTAAAAATGCTCTAGTCGGGGTTAAAAATGCAATTGATAAAGGAGAATATGAGTGGGCATCTGAACTTGCAACATATGTGTTACATGTAGAACCAGAAAATACTGAAGCCAAATTACTAAAGGCCCATGCATTACGTGTGTTAGGACAAAGAATGTTGTCATATGATGCAAGACAAATTACATTAACTAATGCACTGGAGCTAGAAGGAAAAATTACAATAAACCATGATGATGTTTCACAAATTAATTCTGAACAATTGGCAGAGATTCCAATTGAAAAATTATTGTATGTGTTGCCAACAAAATTGAAATCAGACAAAGCAGACAACATAAATGAATCTCTAAGTATTTTCTATCCTGATATCGATAAAGGGTTTACATTACATTTTAGACATAATATATTGGTGGTAACTGAAGGTTCAGATGTGAATTCTAAGTACAGTTTAACTCTGGATACAAAAACACACAAATCTATAATGTCAGGTGATCTTAAACTTCTTAATGCAATTAATTCAAAACAAATTGGATTCAAAGGAGATATGAACGACATTCTATATTTGATGGGATTAATTCAAGATGACTCTGATGTAATGCCTGCAAAATTTAAGACGTGGTAAATTTCTGTAGAACCAATTAATTTTAGAACCTAATATCAGGCAATAGAATAAACGCCTAGGATTAAAAATGGCTGATTTATCCGAATACGTGCCATAGATTCTAAATTTTTTAAAAAAATTATTCTGCATAATATTTAAAAACAGGGTAGCCTCTAGATTTTCGACATTAATGGCTGAAAAAAAGGCAGTAAAAACAGCACCAAAGGCAAAAGCAGCTACACCAAAGGCAAAAGCAGCTACACCAAAGGCAAAAGCAGCTACACCAAAGGCAAAAGCAGCTACACCAAAGGCAAAAGCAGCTACACCAAAGGCAAAAGCAGCTAAATTGAAGCCTAAAAAATCAAAAGAGCAAAGCGATGATATGGGTATTGTCATAGTGGATGATGATATTGCCATAGATCAGGAAAAAGTAAATGAAGAAAGAAGGGCATATCTTGAAGAATCCAGATCTCAAGATGCATATGATTAAAGCAATCTTTATTCGATCAACTGCCATACCCTCAATATGAAAGCGCTGTGTCTAATTACTGTAAAACCTGGTAAAGTAGACGTTGTAATTGAAATTCTTAAGAAAAAACGAAAAATAGTAAAAGATGTAATGATAGTTACTGGTCGTGCAGATATTGCAGCAGTATTACATGGTAATATTGATGAAATTAATAATACTGTGATAGATTTTAAAAAAATCCATGAAATTGTAACAACTGAGACATTAATTGAGGTGGAGGTTAACATGGGATGGTAAGAGCAATTGTATTGGTAAAATCTCCTAAAAAATTAATTGCAGCAAGATTACGCAAGGTAAATTCAGTTTATGATTCATTTCCTACAAGTGGTCAATTTGATGCAGTAGCTATTATCGAGGTTGAAGATCTAGGAAAAATCAAAGAAGTTACCAATCAAATTCAAAAAATCAGTGGCGTAGAAAGAACTGAAACTATGGTGGAAGTTCAATGACAAAGAATTTAACATACTTTGGAGAAGGGTATTTGTGAACATCAAAAAGGTTGGGAATATCATCTTAGCAGTGAAGGATCTTGATAAATCTTTAAAGTTCTATCATGAAGTTATAGGACTTCCAATAAAAAGACAAAGACGATCCTGGGTAGATTTAGGAACCTCTGGAGCTTTATTGAGTTTACATCCAGCTTCACTGACTGCACAACACATAGGCAGTTCAATAGAAAATGGAATTACAATTGGATTTTTGGTTGGCGATGTCAAATCAGCAGTAGACGAATTAAAATCCAAAGGCGTGAAGATTTATCGAGATATAGTGGATAGAGATGCAGGAAAAAATGCAGTCATTTTGGATCCTGATGATTATTTAGTTTCATTGTTTGAGCCATCATTTGATGATAAAGCTGAACAAACAAGCGGGTATTACGGATTTACTCCAGCTTAGATTGTTTTTTTAATAGCAGCAATTATTTTATCAGTATCTTTTTCTGTTCTGTCAATTGAAATATAATATGTCATGTCATCTTTTTGGAAAATTACAATAGATACTTTCTGATGTTGTAATAGCACGTAATCTAATTTACCAATTGCGCTTACTGTATCTCTTCTTAATGTTATTAACGTAGATATCACAAAAAATTCATTTTTCACTTGTTCTGATTTTAGCAGAGGTTTAACATTAGGTCTGATGATTCCTGTTAGTGTCCTGCCATATGCATTTACTACACCAACATATCTTATACTGTCAGATAATTGGAGTATGCTTTGACATTTTTTTTTGAATTGAATTATTTTGTCTTTCCATATTTCAGCAGGAGTATTTACCATGTTTAAAATTAAATTTGAAATTATTAAACCTATGGTGATACAGGTCAAAAAATAGGTGCGGGTATGTTAAGATCTTTGATTATGTATAATGCGGACTGTTTTTTTCAGATTTGTAATGATATCGATGTTAGAATCAAAGAAATTTTAAACTCTTTTTATGGCATATAATTTAACATGTATGCTGTTTAATGTTTAAAACAAGTTTTGAATTTGAAACAATTTTTGCAAAAAGTTCTTTATTAAAAAATATCAACATATTAAATTACTTCACACTGCATACTAGTGCATTCTAGAGTTTGATTCTTTTTTCTCATCTAATTTTTTCTTTAAGTCTAGATTCTCTTTTAATAATTTGTCATTTTCTGCCTTTAGTGTACTGACTGAATTTTGTCGGCTAAACAAAGGATGCCCCGGAGGAATAATTCCACCTGAATTCATGGAGAATAATCCTGATACATATCTATGATAGGATTGTTGAAATCCTTGTAGTTTTTTATTGATAGATGCGTTTTCTTCAGCAAATTTTTCTTTCATCGGATTTTCAAAAATTTTAAACACAGGATTAGACAAGCCAGGTGGCAATCTTGGAAATTGTAAAGCGATGTGAGGGATGTTTGGATTTAATCCATAACTGTCTTTTAGTTGTTTAATTGGCAAATCTTCCACACTGTACATCGATTTTTGCCATATTTTTGCCTTGTCTTTAGGCATTTGATATACTAGATAGTTAATTCAGAGTCATTTTTGCTCAATTTGCGTTGATCGCAGATCCTTATAGATTGCTGTTTTAGATCGCAAATACGCATGACAGAATCATCAAAGACTTGTATTAGATGCTACAAAAACATTAACGAAGAAGATCTACATAAAATTGTAATTTATGTGGTTCAGGAAAAATTCACAGAGCATCATTATGAACATGTTGAATGTCCAGGAAAGTTTACTGTTTAACCAGTGTATCCATAAACTTTGTAAACTTCACCAGTTAGTCTTGAACGATATCTCCATTCGTTGTTTTTCCAAACAATTTCTTTGAATAAACTTTGTGAAGAAGGATGCAACCTACGATATACATCGTCACCAATTAAGATTTGGTTTGGTTTAGCAAGTGATTGGATTTTAGAGGCAATATTCATTGCAGGACCCATTAAATCCACTTGTGCAGTATCTGGATTTACACCATACCGGATAACTATACTCTGTCCAAAATCAACTCCGATTCTTACCATCAAATCAGGATAATCATATTGATTCAAAATTGGGTTGATACCTTTTTGAATAACTTTTAACATTGATTTTGCGCAGCTTACTGCATTATCAGCAGCCAAAAGAGGATTTTTTGAAGCAACAAAATATCCTATAACTGCATCACCAACAAATTTTAAAACATAGCCACCATGAAGAGATATAACTGATGCCATCTCTTGGGCAAAAGAACTTATTATAATTGCTAACTTATCTTCAGATAATTCCAATGCCATCATAGTTGAACCAACTAAATCAACATAAAGCACTACTATGTCAAATTTTAAAAAAACATTTTTACGCAAAAATTTTTCAGATTCATCTGTAATTCCAATGTATTCATAACCTTGTTTTAAGGCACCCCAGATTCGTTTCTGTGTTTCAAGAATCATAGTTTCAGAATCTACTGTTTGCTCTTTTTGTCCAAGTAGCATATCTAACAAATTTGGATTTGCAGAGTCAAAATCATTTTGTTTAGTTTGAGATTTATTGGATTCATCAATTTTAGACATTTTTTATCATCTTTTTCTAACGGAAAATCTGTATTTCAGACAGTATGTATCTCTCAATTCCCCTTATAACCTTCATGATAAGGATTTATGAGCATAATTCTATAAAGATCGCAGATTATTTAACTATCAAACATAAACAAAATAATTTAATTTTGGATGAGATATGAAGAACTTAAGGTTTAATGACAGTTAAAATCACTAATTTTTATGAGATTAGGTACAAGATCATCAAATGATTTTATTCGATATCTAAATAAGAAAAATGATGACATTCAGCAATTATTTCTTGTAAAAATAATGAATCTTACTAAATCGGTAAATGTCAAAGTGATGCTTGGCGATGCCACAATTACAGTACAAAAAACTTTTGATCCTTTACTTGTAAGCAATTTTTATCAAACAATCATTAAAAATTTGAAAGATTGGTCAATTCAGGAAGTTTCAATTTCAAATAATGATGATCTTAGAAGAATTTTCACAAAATTTGAAATTAGAGAAGGAAACTATCTCATTTCAGGACACATGTCATTACAATACCATGTATTGTTGTACTATAAACCAGATCAACAAGTCATACAATTGCAAAAAGAATTATCCGATGTAATTGATCTAACAAAAAATAAAGAACAACAAATGTCAGACAACAGTGATCAATTTGTATTAAACAAATTAAAAGAAAGAGGGTACAAAGATTTTGATCATCAAAAATTATTTGAAATATTTTATGAAAATAACGACCTTAGAGAGAAAATATACAAAGAAATTGAAAAGGACATAGATGTTAATTTCCAAGATTTATCGAATAAAAAAACAAAACTGATCAAGGAATTAGACAATATGTTAGTAGAAACGTATCAAACCAGTCCTGTTCTAATTGATGATACGAGATTAATCACAGGAGAAGAAGGATGTTTATGTACATTTGATATTGAATTTATAAGAAATAAAACAAAAGAAGGTCTCTTTGATCCTCGCAAGATTTCTGAATCAATAAAAGAAAACATCGTTAAACGTTTAGATGAATTTTCTAGATTATTGACTGAATAATATTTAAAATTATTCTAATTATTTTAAAAAAATTGACTGACTTGGGATAAAAACAAATACGAGGTGTGAAAATCTATGCCATAACACCAATTAAACGACTGTTTTGAATTAATTTAGGTTTTTTTAAAAATTGTGCACAAAAATTGATTAAAAAACTAATTTTGAAATGGAAGAAGTCAAATATCTCTGTCATCTAGCAGAATTTCCAATGAATCCTACTTATGATGAAATTCAAGCTGCAATGTCTTTACGAGGAACTGAGGTGAGAAAAACACCGTTAATTTATTCACCTACTTTTAGTGAACTAACTGGTTCTCAGATTTATCTAAAGGCAGAATTCCAACAAAAAACAGGTTCATTTAAAATTCGAGGTGCATATTATAAAATAAGATTACTGTCTACTGATGAAAAAAAACAGGGCGTAGTCGCAGCATCAGCAGGGAACCATGCACAGGGAGTTGCATTTGCATCATCATTGGAAAAAATACCATGTACAATTGTTATGCCAAAAAATGCATCACCATCAAAGGTATCTGCGACAAAAGGATATGGTGCAAATGTGATTTTAGAAGGAATAAACTATGATGAATCATCTGCAAAAGCAAAAGAAATTGCACAGAAAACAGGCGCAACTATGATACATGCATTTGATGATCCACAAATAATAGCTGCACAAGGGGTAATAGGATTGGAAATTTTAGAAGATTTACCTGATGTAGATGAGGTATACGTTCCAATCGGCGGCGGGGGATTGGCTGCAGGAGTTTTAATTGCAATAAAACAAAAAAATCCAAACATCAAAGTAATTGGCGTTCAATCAAAATCATTTCCATCAATGTATGAATCTCTTAAAAATGGTTCTTTAACATCAAGTGGTGGAGCAAGAACGATTGCTGATGGAATATCGGTAAAGATACCAGGGCAGATAACATTTTCAATAATTAAAGAATTAATTGATGAGATAGTGTTAGTAGATGATTCTGAAATTATCAAAGCAATGTTTTTGCTAATGGAGAGAATGAAATTTGTAGTTGAGCCAGCAGGTGTTGTCGGTTTAGCTTATTTGATTTCAGCAAAACCTTCTCCTGGAAAGAAAGTTGTTGCAATATTGACAGGGGGTAATGTAGACATGTATCTTTTAGGACAGATTGTTGACAAAGGCCTGGCCACAATGGGACGTTTACTGAAATTATCCATATTATTGCCTGACAGACCTGGAGCATTTAAGGAGATAGTAGATGAAATTAGTGCTGCAAATGCAAACATTGTAGAAGTTGTACATGACAGATTAAGTTCAAACATTAGCGCAGGCTCCGCAGGAGTTACACTAAGTTTAGAAACCCAAGGAAAAGAGCAGACAGATAAACTAATCGAGACACTGCAAAAGAAGAATATCAAATTTAGTTTAATGACATAAACTCGTCAGATTTTTTTTTGAACAAATTTACTGAGACCTTGTTTTTTTAACAACTCTGATTCTTTTATTACAGAGTCATATTGATCTGATTTATGTTGTTTTAATTTATTTTTCAATTCTGGAAATTCATTTGCCAAAATTTTCACCGCATATATTGCAGCATTTCCAGCTTTGTTTATCCCAACTGCTGCAACAGGTGAACCAGATGGCATTTCGGATATTGAAAGAAGAGAATCCAATCCTCCAAAAGATGAAAATTTTGAATTATCTGTTTTTTTAGCTTGCTTATCATTATACACCATGATAGGAACACCAATGACAGGAATTATTGTATGAGATGCAATCATTCCAGGAAGATGTGCTGCCCCGCCAGCACCTGCAATTATTATTTTAAATCCCATATTTTCTGCATGTTTTGCATATTCATCTAATCTGGTTGGAGTTCTATGCGCAGATATAATCTGATCCTCATGTTTTATTTTAAATTTATCAAGAATTTCAGCAGCATCTTTCATTATTCTACTATCTGAGCTTGAACCCATAATGATTCCAACTAGAGGTTTCTTTGCATAACTCATAATAGTAGAAAATTAAATCAAGTTATTATCTATGATGGCTAAAATTTGGGCGTAGTTAAAACACATTGTTTTTTAGGATATTTTTAATCTTGTAAAATCGATGTTTTTTAACTTATCATTGAATTTGTCTTTTTAATTTATTCATCAAATTGTTTGTCATTTTTAATAAATTCTCCAATTCTGGGTCGGAAATACCATTAGTCATACGATGTATTATCTACATTCATAGTTAATGACATGTATGTTATTTGGAAACACATTCTCAAAATTTGAGCCTACAATGAAAAAAGTTGCCCGTATCTAAAAATCAGCATTAGATATTTTTAATCGTAAATTGAGAAATTTGTATGGGTAAAATACTTGGAATAATAGGAGGAGGACAACTTGGAATGATGTTAACTGAGGCTGCCAAAAAAATGCCTGAGCATATTTCAAAAATCATAGTTTTAGATCCTGTACAGAATTGCTCTGCATCACAGGTTGGTGCTGAACAGATAGTTGCAGATTTTAAAGATAAAAAAGCAATAATTGAACTAGCCAAAAGATCTGACATAATTACATATGAAATTGAGTCAGGAGATAGTGAGGTGTTAAAATTAGTTGAAAAAGATGCCGAAATTAATCCATCCCCCGAGACCTTAAAAATAATTCAAGACAAATTTTTACAAAAATCATTTTTGTTGAAAAATAACATTCCAGTTACAGAATTCATTCAAATATGTTCTATTTCGGATTTGAAGCAAGGATTGATAAAATTTGGCTATCCGTCAATACTCAAAGCTAGACGTGACGCATATGATGGAAGAGGTAATTTTAAAATCGATTCAGAAAAACAAATTCAAAAGGCATTTGATTTTTTTAATGGGGCGGAAATGATGCTTGAGAAATTTGTGCCATTTAAAATGGAAGTATCAGTTATTGCTGCAAGAAACACAAATGGACAGATTAAAACATTTCCACTTGTGGAAAACATTCATGAAGATAATATTCTTCGAGAAACAATAGCACCGGCAAGAATATCTAAAAATGTAGCAGAATATGCAGAAGAAATAGCTAAAACTACAATGAATGTTCTAAATGGTGCAGGCGTTTTTGGAATAGAGATGTTTGTTACAGAAAATAATCAGATTGTAATAAATGAAATTGCGCCAAGAGTCCATAATTCAGGTCATCATACATTACAATCTAGTGAAACATCACAATTCGAACAACATTTAAGGGCAATTTTGGGTTTGGAATTAGGAAATACTACTCTGCTACATCCAACTATAATGTATAATATTTTAGGCTCAAAAATTTTTGAGGGAGAATACAAATCGATAGAACTATCTGAGCAAAATGTTTTTCTTAAAATGTATGGCAAAAAAATTTCAAAACCCTTAAGAAAATTAGGACATTTCAATCTAGTTGGAAAACAGGGCGAAACAATAGATTATCTGCTAAAAAAATTAGAGACAATCAAAGACAAAGTATCAATAAATCCAGCATAAAACTAGTATGTCCTAATAGGTTTATTAAATATCAATAAAGAAATCCAAGCATGTCAATTTCAATTCCACATGTCATCTCAGGGATTTCAATAATTTTACTAGTAATTTATGGTGTAGATGTGATATCAAGTGGAGGGTCTGGGGAAGGATTCTTACCACTTGATTCTATGACACGTGGAATTGTATTTGGGTTTCCACCAATTATCTTATCAATAATCGCATTTTTCATCTCAAAAAAACCACCATACAAAGGATTGGGAATAATGTTGATAGTAACAGGTATTTTGATAATCATTGGAGGAATTATTTCTATAACTAGTGCTGCAGACACGGAAAATTCTAAGAGAATGATCGGAGAGGGAGGAAGCCTCAGTGTCATAGGAACAATTATTGCAGCGTTAGGTGTAATAAAGATACGAAAATCTAAAACCAGTGTATAATAGAATGCCGACTTGTGCAAAATGCAATAACAAAGTAACAAAAGTGTATGACTGTGATCATACAAATGATCAAGAGTATTGTACTGAATGCTATACTGAACTACACTATTATCTAACGGAAGAAAAATGATTTGATTGAATTTGAAGCATTCATCAATTGGCTCACATCTATCATATCAGAGAATCTTTATCCTGGAGTCTTTTTAGCTGCTTTAATTGAAACGGTATTTCCACCAATACCTAGTGAAGCTGTGTTTCCAGTAGCTGGATACAGCATATTAAAAAATGAAATGAGTGCATTTCATATTATAGGTGTTGGAATAATAGGAGGATGTGGTGCAACAGTGGGGGCATTTGGGATTTACATCATATCAAAAAAATTAGGACGAGCTGGATTGATAAAATATCTAAAATATGCAAAAATTAAAGAAAAAAATTTAGAAAAGACAGACCAGTGGTTTGAAAAATATGGAGATAAAGCAGTGTTTATTGGTAGACTAATTCCAGGAATTCGTGAGATAGTGTCAATTCCTGCAGGAATTTTTAATATGAATCCTATCAAATTTTTGATTTTTACACTGGCGGGGTCATGTATTTGGAGCATAGCATTAACGAGTGTAGGATATTATTTTGGAGTAGTAACATTAGGCATATTCTAGAATAATCGTCAATTCAAAACAAATAGAATAAAGCAATAAAATAACCACTAATTTTTAGAATAACACGTAGATGGGAGAATTAAAAGATCATACACAACATTATTGGATTAGACACAAAGAAGGTTATCTTTTCTGTGGGGTGTGTAAAAAGAAACAAGACGATTTATCACAAAATATGTCTAAAATATGATTTTAAATAATTGAGGAATAAACATATTTTAGAAAATCTGATTAAAGTTATAATGTCACATTAGTATTGGTAATCTGATGATGGCAATAATTTTGGCCGGAGGTAGAGGAAAACGTTTACGACCAATTACAGATTATGTTCCAAAACCACTTATTCCTTTAAATAATATTCCTCTTATAGAGTGGCAAATAAACTATCTAAAAAAATTTGGAGTCAAAGAAGTTGTAATTTGTGCAGGCTACAAAGCAGAGATGATTAAGAATTTTCTAAATATGAAAGATAATCTTGGAGTTAAAATAAAGTTTTCAGTAGAAAAAACTCCATTGGGCACAGGGGGAGCCATCAAACAAGCAGGTTTGTCAATAAATGATAAATCTTGTTTAGTATTAAACGGAGATATCATAACTGACATTGACCTAAATAAATTGTTAAAAAAACAAAATTCAATTGCGTCAATTGAATTAAAAACAAAATTTGGAATTATGGAAACAAAAGACGACACAGTAACTAAATTCAATGAGAAAAAAGAGATTCCAGAAATATGGATGAATGCAGGAATTTATCATTTGCAGAAAGAGGTGTTAAAAGACTTGCCAAAAAAAGGAGACATAGAAAAAACAGTCTTTCCCATGTATGCTAAAAAAGAAAAACTAACAACAATCAAATTCAAAAATGTAATGTGGCATTCTATTGATTCAATCAAAGATTTGGAAGAATGTTCATTAGAATTAGACAGGATAAATAAATGACCGACTTTTAAGCACCAGTTCTATGAAGAGTCACCATCATGTATGCTATTTCACTTACAAACTGCTCGTCCCCATTTGCAGATGCGGTGTATTTTGTGGCATTATCCCAAAATGTGTTTTTTGATGGACCGCGTTCAGAGTTACTTTGTTCGCTCATAATTGGAATTAGAGATTTCTTTGATAATATTCCACCTCAACGATAATTAACATAATGCTAAAAGAGTTGACTAGATTATGTCCTCTTGAATGTATTTTACGCACAAAATAAGTTTAGGAGATCATGTACATTAATTTTGTAACACGTAAAAAGTAAATGTAAAAATAATTCATTCAAATTAATGAATTTTAAGATTTTTTATCTTTGTTCGACCATTTAAAATCACAGATTTGGATATTTTTATTCAAAATATTTTAAAACAGAACTCAGATCCATCGCTTCAACTACTTTCATGCCATATTTTTCCTCAAGAATTAGTGAGAGATCTTTTGCCTCGGACGTACAGTTTCTATACAAGATTGGCCCTTCCTTCTTTTCTTGACATTCTTGAACATATGTTATAGCTTGTCCTTTCGGAACTATGAAAAATTTAGCCCCGGATTTACCTGCAACATCTGCTTTTTCTGCAATTCCTCCAACTGGTCCCATTGAGCCATCTTCCTGTATTGTTCCAGTAAGCAATACACTTTCAGAGATTGGCTTTCTCTCAAGTTCCTTAACAAGAAGCACAGTCATTGCCATGCCTGCACTTGGTCCATCAACTGCTTGTAGTTCATTTTCATTTTCAGATGAAATTGAAAATATAATATCTTTGCCAGACAGATTAGTCTTTGTGTATTGTTGCGCTACAAAGACAGCAGTTTTTGAAGATGTCTGAAAGTCAACACCTGTAGGAACTACAGTATTCACTAATACTAATCCAGTACCGTCTTTAATGTCAACAGTGATTTTCATTGTGGTACCAATGTATTTTACATGTTCAAAAAATCCATCAGATTCTACTATAGACCTGACTGCAACTGCAGTGATTGATTCGGAATCTGAAATATCAAGAGGTTTTGAAACTGTTTGCTGATGTATTTGTAACTTTAATTTTTCAATCTGGATTCTTTCAGCATCTAATGATTTAATTTGTTTTTGAATCTCAGTGTTTTGATTTTGAAAATGTTCAATTTGTTGGCTTAAAGAAGTTATTTGGCTAACTAAGTAATTATTATTTTGATAAAACTGATAATTTACAAAAATTGAGATACAGAGGATTACTGTCAGTCCTAATATGACCTTACTTACCATAAACAACTTCAGCAGATAAGGGGTTTTAATTTTTCTTATTTTTAAAAACGTCAGATAAGAGTCGAATAAAAAGATTTGACAGGATATTCTAGTCACAAAATGAGTTAGACTAACATTTTATCAAATTCCAGTAGATTCCATCATAGTCTAAAATTTGTTTAATTATTAATTTTTAGGCTCATATGCAAATAATACATCAAAAAATAGCTTCGGAAACACTAGAATATCCAAGAGTTATAGTCAGTCCATGCGAATAGCATACAGTTTAGGCTCACTTTTAACAATAAATGAAGTTTTAGAATGCTCAGAGATTTTATCTCATACTAATACAGACATGATTTGGATTCCAGAAACATGGGGAATGGAAAACTTTTCAATGCTAAGTATGGTAGCAAAGAAAACACAAAAACAAAAAATAGGCTCATCTATCATTAACATTTACTCTAGAAGTCCTTCATTGATTGCTATGGGAGCTGCAACTGTAGATACTCTCTCAAATGGAAGATTGATTCTAGGTCTTGGGACAAGCAGTCCACCTATAGTAGAAGATTTTCATGGATACAGGTTTGAAAATCCTGTTTTAAGAATGAAAGAATATGTAGAGATTATCAGAATAGCATTATCTGGAAAGCAAGTTAATTATTCAGGAAAAATTTTTACTTTAAAAAATTTTACGTTATTGATAAAACCCTACAGAAAGAAAATTCCAATATATTTAGCGGCGGTTAATAAAAAAATGGTAGACCTGACTTGGGAAATTTCAGATGGCGTGATATTTTATTTACGACCACTAAACGAAATGAAACAAACTATACAAAAAATGCAATCTAAAAGAAAAATAGATGTCACATGTCAAATCATCAGCTGTGTATCTGATGATGCAGAAAGTGCCATGACTCGTGCTAAACAAACACTTGCATTTTATGTTTCAGTTGGAAAAATATATCGTGAATTTTTATCAAAAAATGGATTTAAAACAGAAACCAAAAATATCTTTGATGAATTCAAAATATCAGGATTTAAATCAAATCATGAGTTGATTTCTGATCACATGCTAAAATCATTAACAATTGCAGGTACACCTGATCAATGCAAAAAACAGTTACAAAAATTCCGTGAAACAGGAGTGGATTTACCAACAATACAATTCAATCCAGTAGGAGAGGTTGTGGAATCTTTTAAATTATTTACAAATACATTTTCTGAGGAAAAATAATGCCTAAAGTGGGAATTGCAGCCTATGGAATTACAAAATTCTCAAGGGATGATATGAAAATTGAATCAGTCTTATTAAAATCAACAAAAAAACTATTTGATAACAGTCCCAACTTGAGCCGTAATGACATTGATGCCGTGTTGGTATCAACTAATAACAACTCAAAATACCTGTCAGCAATATTGGCTGAAATGTCTGGAATTGAGCCTAGAATTGCCCATTCTATTGAAAGTCTGTGTAATTCTGGAACAAACGCAATCGTATCGGGTTATTCATACATTGCATCAGGATTGGCAGATATTGTTTTAGTATCAGGTGCTGAAAGATATGACAGTCCAGGACAAATTTTAGAATGGGACAATTCCAGAGGCGAATTCAAACATCCCATTTTTTGGGCAAGTATTTTTACAAAAGCATACAAAAGAGAGTTTTCAATTACTGATGAAGATCTAGCACTAGTACCAGTAAAAAATCACAAACAAGCACAAAATAATCCTAATGCACTTTCAGAAAAAACATATTCCTTAGAAGATGTAATAAATTCTAAAAAATTAACAGATGAACTCCGGTTACTTGATTGTTCTAGACCTTGTACTGGAGGAGCATCTATTTTACTTGCTTCAGAAAATACATGTAAGAAATTCACAGATAATCCAGTTTGGATTACTGGGATAGGACAAAAAACAACTTCTGCTGGATTCACAAAAAATATGACGTTTAGCTCAATGGAATCAACACAGATTGCAGCATCAAATGCATTTAAAATGTCTAAACATAGTGTGAATGACATAGACGTTGCAGAAGTTCATGATGCATTTTCTGTCTGTGAACCAATGGCCTTAGAATCATTAGGTTTTGCAGATAAGGGAAAAGGAATGAGCATGGTAAAAGAATTATACACTACAAATAATTCAAAAATCAATCCAAGAGGAGGATTAATTGGGGCAGGGCATCCACTTGGTGCAACGGGAATAGCGCAAACTATTGAAATTATGAAGCAATTACAATCATGTGCAAATAAAAGACAAGTAGATAATGCAAAGATGGGATTAATTCACAACATGTCTGCAGCAGCTACGTCATCCACAGTTTTGGTTTTAGAAAAATGAATTTTGAATCTGAATTAAAAAAAGGAAATTTCATCATAGGAGAATGCATACATTGTAAAAAAATAATATGGCCACCATCTGAATTTTGTAATCAGTGTTTTAAAGAAGTTTCTTGGAGAAAAGGCTCGTACGATGGTATGATTATTGAATTTTCAAAACATAATAACGATTATTTCTGTCTTATAGAAATTGAAAATACCATAAAAATAATGTGTAATGTTTCATCTGGAATTCCAGATATAGGCAAACATGTTAAGATAGAAAAATGTGGAATAAAAGACGATGGGTACTATTTTGAAATAGCAGTAAAATAATTATGTAAATTCAGTGTAGATATATGGTGTATCTACAAGTTGATCAAAAGTCCAAATGGTTGGAAGGCTAACCGTTTGTATCACTTTTAGATTATGTTTTTCAATTAATGAACTCCATCCTCCCTCTGATTGATTATCTGAAAGTTGTCTCTTTGAATGAGTGCCCGCGAAAACAATACAAGTATTTTTTTTAAGATGAATTGTAGAAATTTTTTCTATAATATTTGTTGCTAAGATGTCTCCACCCATTTGCGGCAATCCGCCAATAAAAAATATTGGACGTATTAAATTTAACAATGAGTAATCAAATTCTATAGCATCAGCACAGATAGGATTAAAATTAACTTTTGTTTCTGTCAAAATGGATTTTTGGAGTTCAACTAATACATCATCAATTTCAATACTAGTTGCTTGTAAATCTAAAATTTTTGCACAATATGCAATTCGCCCGTCACCAGATCCAATGTCTACTAATTCTTTATAATCAAAACTTTTTGCAATTAATGCAGTAATATATGCTGAAAGAATCCACGTAGGATAAAACGGCTGACAACTAGAACCGTGTTTAATACTATTTAACCAGTATTCGTTGATGTCTCCTTCGTATACTTTACACAAAATACCCGCGATTTTTTGTTCATAGACATTATGATAAATAGGGTTTTTTGTAGCAAAATTATGTAGAAATTCTAAATGTGTCTCATTTATTGGAAAAGATTCTGATGAGTAAACCGGAAGTATTTCCTGAATATGGCTATGCCCCTCATATACTTGTACAAATTCTTGCTTTAATGTGGCTAAACTTTGGGCAATTTGCTCATGCATCTTAAATGTCTCTAAAAAAAGAGATTGATAAACCCATGGTAAAACAACTTTGAATAAACCAGTGTCTCAATCGTTTGATTTAATTTTTTCAAATAACGTAAATCAAAAAATGTTTGATGACTTCAGAAATATTGTTTTAGCAACAGCCACCAAAATTCATTGCTGAACTATCAATGTTTTCAGATATGATTTTAAAAACTTTTGTTAGCATAGTTGCATAGATTAAAAACGACAGTGGGTGATCATTTGTTTTATCTCTAGTCAACAAAATTTTGAGCATTGTTTTCATATACCGTAATTATGAAATTGACTAGTGGTAAATCCAGTTCAACAAATATTTCATACTGAAAACTTAACTTTCAATGTTAATTCATATCAAAACCACTTCTTTATGAAGGGTTATTCTGTAATTACCTACCCTACTATATCTGAACTAGACATGAATGTACAGTAGTAAAATGCCTTCAATTTCATTAATAAAATCAAAAATAAAGATGAAGAAAGATAATAAAAAAATTTCGCGCACTCGTAGACAACGTGGATACAACTGGGAAGACACGTTGGTAAAAAGATTCAATTCTGCTGAAAACTGGAAAGCCTTCAGATTAGGTTCTCCAAGTGTGGCATTACCAGATGTTTTAGCTGTAAATACTCAAAATAGCATGATTTTCTCCATAGAGGCAAAATCGGGCACAAGCACATCTCTTCCTGTTCCAGCGGATCAGATTGAAAGATGCCAGAAATGGATTAAGACATTTGATATTTACAATGACAGAAAAGTAATTCTTGCATTCAAATTTCTTTCAAAAAAAAGAATAGGATTAGGTCAGTATGAAAGTAGAGAATTAAGAGAATTTTACAAAATTTGGGATGAATCAAAAGAGATAACAGATTGTGTTTGTACCTATGAAGGAAATGTATTTGCAAGGATTAATGGGAAGAGAGAGAAACTAGATCTTAAAGAACACACAATGCCATTTAAAACAAAGCACAGAACTAGTGCCTAACTATCTTAAGAGATAGCAGTGTTTTTTAATGATTAATAACATTTGATATTATGCCAGAGGACGATTTTGGAGAAGCCAGAATAGTAGAGGGAAATGAAATACATTCAAAGTCATTATTAGATACAATATCTGAATCAAAAGGAACTCATTCAAGAACAAGCTTTGAAGAGTTTACAGATGAAAGAACTCTGGTTAGCTATGATGCGTTTGGAAATAAACAAATGAAAATTAAAGTTCTAGAAGTTTCAGATGAAAATCCACCTTCAAAATGGAAATTTGGAGATCGTGTCAAAGTCAGCAAAATATTAGTCACAATAAAACATCTGACTTCACAAGAAATTGAAGAGGGGGAATTTGACATTGAGGCAATAGAGAGAGAATTGGCTGAAAAAAGGCACTATACCTCAACAAACAGATGGGTGCCTGCAAATGATATTAAAAATGGGTATGTTGTAGGTTCAAGACATACCACATTAATCAGCGATGCCTCAGCTTTAGATTACATAATATTCTAGCTTGATAAAGTCGCTCCATCTAACATCAACATATTTCAACTAAAAACCTTTAAGGAACAGAATTTGAAATCTGAAATATGATTACAAAGATGATTGAAGTCAATGGTACTGAATTTAGACTCACATTAACTGATCAGGTAATTAGCCATGTAAATAATCTCAAAAATCTGTATAATGCAGCATATGAAGATCCAGAGAGTTTTGAGGAAGTAAGTGCAGAGATTTCAAGTACAATTAATGAGATTGCAACAGCAGTAGAACCAGAAGCTTCAGATAGTGACCTTGATGGATTAATTCAAGAAATCATAAAAGTTGTAGATAACAAAGCCGCTGAAATGGAAAAGGAGTTAGAAGGAAAACCAGACAAATCTACTGCAAAAAAACCAAAATCAAAAAAATAAAACCATTTGACCTGAAAATCAGAAAAATTTGTAGTATTAGTTATATTACAAATGCATCATCCAAAGGCATGGCAAGCGGTTGCGAATGCGGGATATGTGATCATCCTACAGAAGATGAATGTATTAAAAAAGAATGCAAATGCTGCTTGAATTTTCATGAAAGATCAGGTTCCAAAAGGAAGTAAAGTCAATTACGTTTTAAATTAATCATAAACATTATGACAACTACATTTTTTTGCCATGTGACGATAACACCCAATCAAATAATGATCAGTACATCCACATAAAACACATTTTTTTTCTTTATTTTTCATAACTCTATAATTTTTCGATCACATATTCTATATTATCTATTAATTTTTTATCTGCCAAAGATTCGAGAATTTTTAATCTCATATTTTTTAACCGACTAGAATCTTCAGAGTATAACTGTGCCATTGTTTCTATCTCTTTTTCAAAAGAATAATTCTTCAGATAATACTCAAATTTTGACCTTAAATCAGAAAAATCAGGTGATTGAAATTTTTCAGCGTACAACTTGTTAATCAATACATGAGAAAAACCATTGATCTTTGAGATTTGTTTTTTGATGATCTCTAAATCTCCAGGTTTGTCTTCTAGTTTTTTAAGAATGTTGTGAGCAACTATGATCTTCTCTAAGATGCTTTTCAGATATTCATAATTAGTCACCATGATTAATTTTAGAAAGGTATAATCTAATCTAAAAGTTTAGGAAATCAATTCTCATTATTTGGGATCATATTCTTAACTTTAAATTATCACTGGTTCCGCTAACTGACAATGCAAGGTGACGCCTATCTCAAATGTATTGATCCACATTGTGGATTGGAATATCCAATAAAAAGCACAAATGTAGAATGTGAAAAAGGTCACCTACTTGACGTAATATACAAAAATAATCCCTCAAATAATCTAAAAGAGGTATTTTATCAGAGAAGAAATCCGCAAGGAAACATATTCAATGAAAGTGGAGTTTGGAGGTTTAGAGAATTACTTAATTTTTGTCAAATAGACACTGAAAATATTGAGGAGTGTTCAAAATATTTAGTTTCATTAGATGGTGCAGAAGGCAGGCAATCAAAACCATACAGAATGTCAAAAGCTGCGGATTTCATAGGAATTTCTAATGACAAATTATGGTTGCAACCAGAAGGATACAATCCAAGTGGCTCATTCAAAGATAACGGGATGGTGACTGCAGTAACGCATGCCAAAATGGTCGGTGCAAAAAAAATCGTCTGTGCATCTACTGGAAATACTTCAGCATCTGCAGGTATGTTTGCAGCAAATGAAGGAATACGATGTGATGTATACATTCCATCAGGCCAAATTGCTCCAGGAAAATTAAGTCAGGCATATCAATTTGGAGCTCAAATAGTAGAAGTGAATGGAAATTTTGATGATGCGTTAAAACAATCACTTTATGATGCAAAAAATCATAGTGGATATACAGTAAATTCTGTAAATCCATTTAGAATCGAAGGACAAAAAACAATTCCATATAGAGCATTAGAGTATTTGAAATGGGAATCTCCAGATTGGATTGTGTATCCAGGAGGAGCACTAGGAAATACATCTAGTTGTGGAAAGGCACTAATGGAATTATACCATTGGGGGTGGATAAAAAAAATACCAAGGATTGCAGTAATTAATTCTGAAGGTGCAAGTACATTATCAGATTTGTACAATGGCAAATTTGAGGGAGAAGAATTACGGTGGAAGAAAGGCAACGCAAATACTGAATTAATTCAAAGATATTATGAACATCTAGATAAAGACAGGATCAGACCAAAAACTAAAGCCACCGCCATTCAAATTGGTCGACCTGCAAATATACTAAAAGGACTACGTGCCTTGGAATTTACTAATGGTGTTGTAACCACCGTATCAGATTCAGAGATGTTAGATGGTATGTCAGTTGTCGGGTTAAATGGATTTGATTGTGAAATGGCGTCAGGGGCATCTGTTGTTGGAATTAAAAAACTGATTAATGAAGAAATAATCAAAAAAGATGATCTAGTCGTAGGAATTCTTACAGGCAGACAAAAAGATGCAATGCTACCCGTAGAGTATCACAATAATCCTAAAAATAAATTCTCGATTCCACCCAAAAATTAGCCACAATAAAGCAATTTATTTTATTAAAAGTTAATCAGATGGATTACACCTTAAAAATAGGTTTTACAAAATATTTTCAACCTAGAGATGATTTGGGTAAAAAAGTTTCACACACTAAATTTTAGTCACAAAAAGAGTTTAGAAAAATAAAATATCGATTATGAACCCAATTACTGTCAATACAATACTAGTTTAATTAATAATCTCATACTTCTCTAATTTTCCTAAATTTTGTATTAACTTAAGGATTTAGAAATTGAGTTTAGAAACTTTCAAATTTTTTATTTAAACAAATTATCTCTCAATTCTTTTTTGTTGTGGGTGTATTTCGTGCGTAATTTCACTCATAATAGGGAAAAGGTTAATGAGGGTATAAGAGGAATAAGTCCATACTTAGAGATGGTGTATAAATAATAAAATGAAGAACATGTGTTGTTCTGACAAACTTTTTCGGAGGATGAAATGGTAGAAATTTGGGAGTTTTTAGTATTAGCAGTTCTCATAGGATTTTCTGCATTTTTCAGTGGGGTGGAAGTTGCAATGGTTGGGATAAGAAAATCAACTGTCACCCAATTATTAAAACAAAAAGTTAAAGGCGCAAAGGCGTTACACAAATTTACATCTAATCCAAGTTGGATGATGTCTACAGTTAATTTAGGAAACAACCTTGTTAATGTAGCCGCATCAGTTTTTGCAACAAAGATTGCAACTGATATCTTTGGAGACCAAGGATTAGGAATTACGGTAGGAATTATGACGTTTGTGATTTTAGTATTTGGTGAAATTACTCCTAAAATATATTCCAATGCCAATTCTACAAAAATTGCTCTTAGAGGTGCACCGATATTATTAATTTTCAGTTATGCGTTATGGCCAATCGTAAAACTTTTTGAGATAATTACAAAAACAATAATCAAATTAACTGGAAGCAGTTATCATCCACCACCAATCACAGAAGAGGAGATCAAAGGAATAGTAGCACAGGGATTAGCTGATAAAATACTTGAAAAGGATGAAAGTGAATTAGTTCATAGTGCTTTAGAATTTGATGATACTGTAATTAGAACTGTGATGACACCACGGACAAAAATGTTTACACTGCCTTCAAAGATGCTTCTCTTTGATGCACTTCCTTTGATCAGTGAAAATTTACATTCTAGAATACCAATTTTTGGAAAAACACATGACGATATTGTTGGATTTGTTCATGTAAGAGATATTTTAACACATTTAGAAAAAGACAACAAAATGATCACATTAGAACAAGTCTCAAGAAAACCAGTATTTGCATCCCAAGAAAAAATGGTAAGTTCACTACTCAAAGAAATGAAAGGCAGAAAAACACACATGGCCATTGTCGTAGATGAACATGGTGGGGTAGAGGGATTAGTGACGCTAGAAGATCTAATAGAAGAGATAGTAGGAGATATCGAAGATGAAACAGATGACACACCACCAAAAGAATATGACTCTGTTGATAAAGACACGATAATTACAAATGGAGAAATTAAGATTGAACGAATTAATGAGATTTTCAAGTCAGAACTTCCTGAAGGTGATGATTACGCCTCACTTAATGGATTATTGCATGAGAAATTACAGGACATACCAAGAGAGGGGGATAAACTCGAAATTGACAATATACGAATTGTTGTTGAAAAGGTAATAAAAAATATACCTGAAAAAATTAGAATAGAACGTATAAAAAAATAAGATCAGATTTTTCTTGCAAAGTGTGCTTCTAATTTTTGCTTTTTTTCTTTCATATTGAATATTGATTCAGTATGAGAAAATGCATCATTGTACGATTTTCCAAACAACATAGCTTGTAATAGCATATGATTTTCAGGAATTACAATTCCTGTTTGATCATCAGAGTACATCAATTGTACTGTATCACCAATTGAAACAGTCATGTTTGCATGAATGTGGATCATATTAGTATCTGTAAAGTTAAACCCCATACTTTTAGCATAATCTCTTACATCTTTTGTTCCTTTAGCTGTCCACAGAGTTGCTACACCAAATTCGCTTGTAAAAATATCATGTATTTCAGAAGGTTTTGGTGCCTTTTCATTAAAACGAATATCCATAATGTGTAGATGCATTTGTCTTGTGGGTACTTTAATAGCACGAACAAAAAGAGGTGCATCTTTTCCAAAATAGGCCTTTACATCTTCACCATGATGTGGTGCTTCAGTCATTTCAATAGTGTCTGGCACTTGTTTTTCTGTTTGCTCAATGTCTGCCCATCGTCGTACAAGAGTTACATCAAATCGAATTAATCTTTCAGCGAATTTATTACGTAATGGTTCTAAAATACGCCCCATACCAGTAACATTGCAGCTGCCTTGCATGACATGTTTTTTGCCAATAGCCAAATCATAATTGACTCGAGAATTAAACAACAAGTCAGATACAGACTCATTGCCTATTATCGTCTCGCCACCTTGGTATATTGCCATTAGATTTTTTGGCTCATAAAGATTCTTTTTATTTTTATATCCATATCTACCAGGTGCAGCATCAATTACTAAATCACAGTCATCAAGTGCAGACTCTATTGTACCAGATATTTTGAAATTCTTAAAATCATTTAATTTTCGTTCAGGCACATAAACATTTAATCCACGAGAAAGTGCAGCATTCACATCATCGTCAGGAGAATATTTTCCTACACCAATTACAAAAATTTCAGGATCATCTTTTAGAAATGAAGTAATTCTACTTCCTATAGAACCATAACCGTTAACAAAAACTTTTTTCATGTTTTTTCTAAAAGAACCCCATTTATTTAGATTAGTTTGAAAGATGTAAATCAATCGAAAAACTAGAAAACTTTTGGAGTTACAACGAGAACATGTTTTTTCTACACTATGTGATGTACAAAAGACTAAATGTCTCAAAAATTTTCAATAATTAATGATTCATGCTCCATCTTTGGCAATAGGTGCAGGAATTGCATCAGTTGCAATAATTGTAGCGTTTTTGGCATTTAACATATTTAACAATAGTCCACAACTTGTGACAGAGCCGACTCCCACTATTCAAGAGTCAAGTCAAGCAAAAATCACGGCTGCCACGTTTCTTGAAAATGGTTCGCCAGTTTTAGGTGATCCAAAGGCCCCAATTACATTGGTAGAATTTGGTGATTATCAGTGTTTTTTCTGCAATAAATTCTTCCACGAAACAGAAGATTCTCTTTTGAAAAATTATATTGAAACAGGTAAAGTCAAAGTAATTTTTAAGGACTTTACAATTATTGGAGCAGATTCATCTACTGCTGCAAATGCTGCCCACTGTGCATCTGATCAAGGAAAATTTTGGGAATATCATGATACATTATACAATCATTGGACTGGGGAAAATAACGGATGGGCATCAAAGGATAATCTTCATCAATTTGCAAGAGAGTTAGGACTGGATATTGATGAATTTTCCAAATGTATGACAGAATCAAAATACGCCCAAAGCATTGTAAAAAGTAATCAAGACGCAAAGGATTTAGGATTGACAGGGACACCTGCATTTTTTGTTATTAGTCCAGACAACAAAGTTACAAAGATCGGAGGAGCTCAGCCATATGATGTTTTTGAAAAAATTTTCAATTCACAGTTGGAAAAATAGAAAAATAACAGAATATTTACCAAAAAACATATAAAAAATTCTAAAAATTCTCTAATGAGTAATACAGAATTAGCTCAATATCCTTATATGAGTATAGACGGAGGCAAGCTTGATGGCAGCAGGTATAGATGACATTGCAATTTACATACCAAGATTATTCATAGATGCAGCTGATTTTGCAAAAGCAAGAGGATTAGACCCTGAAAAACTTCAAAAAGGTTTAGGTGTATCTCAGATGGCAATTGTAGATACTAATCAAGACCCGGCATGTCTTGCAGCAAATGCATGTCTTCAGATTATGCAAAAAAACAAGTTATCACCAGAAGATATTGGAAGATTGTATGTCTCCACTGAATCTTCATTTGATGAATCAAAGGCAATGAATTCGTATGTCATTGGAATGTTAGAACAGGTTTACGGTCAGGGTGCTTTTGAGCATTGTGGAGGAGTAGAAACAAAATTTGCCTGTGTTAGTGGGTCTTATGCACTTTATGATAATACTAATTGGATTAGAGCAGGAGAAGCAGAAGGAAAACAAGCATTAGTAGTAGTGTCAGATATTGCAAAATACGATTTGGGTTCTAGTGGTGAGATGACACAGGGAGCTGGAGCAGTAGTAATGCTACTTAATGATGAACCAAGATTATTGGCATTTGATCCAAAGGTAACAGCAACATCAATTAAAGACGAATACGACTTTTACAGACCATTTGGAAAGGAAACACCAATTGTACATGGTCAATACTCCAATCTTTTGTATATGATTCAGGTAAGAAAAGCACTTGAAATTTACAAGAAAAAAGCTCTTTCATCAGGATTAATGAAGTTAGAGCCAGGTGAAACAATACTAGATCATATGGATTATCTTAACATGCATTTACCATACAGCAATATGGGAAAAAAGGCTCTTGCATATCTAATAAGACATGAATGGCGTCAACTTCCTAGATGGAAAAAACTAATCCAAGATATGGGTATGCTAGAACCTGTACCAAAAGATCCTCGTGGAACAATTGAATCAGTACTAGGAGACGAAGAATTTATGGCAAAAGACCATGAATTTACAAAATTATTTACAAAAACAAAAGAATTCCAAGAAGTGTATGAATCAAAACTTGCAAGCTCATTAATTGCATCAAAGATGATTGGAAATCTATACACTGCATCATTGTACCTTGGATTTAGAAGCTGTCTTGAATTTGAATACCAAAAAGGAATTGATTTGAATGGAAAACGTGTAGGATTTGGCTCATATGGAAGTGGAAGTAGTGCAATGGTGTTCAGCGGTCTAATTCAACCTCAATATGAAGAGGTTGTAAAAAATATGAATTTAGAAGCAGAACTTGCTCCAAGAAGAAAACTTACGCTACAAGAATACGAGATACTACATGAAAATAAGCTTTCCCCAGAAGAACCCATGCTTAATACAAAAAGAGAGTTCATCTTAGTAGATGTCAATACAACTACTGAGTCAAGAGGCGAAAGACGATACATATTCAACGAATAATGCAAGAAGAATCAAATCCAATCAAAGACTTTCTATTTGATTATCTAAAAAAATCTGAGGAAAAATTTCATAAGCTAATATCACAATCAAAATTCTCAGAAATAATTGATGATGTTTTGGAGAACTGTTATGACAAAGTAACTTTAATGGGAGAACAAGAAGAGAGTTTAGGAATTCTTTCCACCGGGTTATTGCATTATCTTTTAACTAATGCGCTAGTATCAAGTCAAAGAAAAATAGAACGTAATGGAATCCAAATAGATATCATCATACCAGATTTGAAAACATTGGAGACAGATCCAAAAAAAACTCTGATAATTTGTATACCGAAAACTATTGACAAAAACATCATTGAAAGAAAATTGGAGTACCTGCAAAAAATCCAACCGGTTAAAGAGAATATTTGGTTAGTAATTACAAAAAAACTGGATTTTCAAAATAAAACATATGTGATTGAAAAGAAAAATTCGTCATTTTCAAAAATGATTTACGATATAACACAGTTTGTAAATGTTCAAGGTCAAAGTAAATTCAAAATATTACGAATTTAAAAATTAACTTAACAAATATTTGAAATCAATATTTTTTTTGAAAACACGATAAAGCGATGCATCTCCCATGTCATCAATAAACGGGATTGAGCCCAATACAGGCACATTTGTTAAATTTTCTAAATCTCGTTTTAGATCTTTTACATCATATCCCTTGACATCAAAATTGTTGATCACGATACCTTTAATTGGAATTTTGTATTTTTCGCACATCTTACAAGTCATAATGGTATGATTAATAGCCCCAACTTTTGTTCTGGTGACAATAATTGTCGGCAATTTCATATCTTTGATCAAATTTGTTACAAAATAATCTTGAAGAATAGGAGTCATTATGCCACCAATACCTTCAACTAACATCATCGAATGAAGTTTGGATAATTTTTTAAAACTATTTAAAATCAGTTTAATATTTGGTTTTATTCTCAAATTTTTCAATGCAGCATAAGGAGATGCAGCAATTGAGAAAAATTGAGGATTTAATAGAATTTCAGGATCGCTTACTTGTGCTGCATTTGCTAAAATTTCTACATCTTCAGATTTAAATCCAATTTTTTGTGCAGTTCCTGCAGCAAATGGCTTCATTATTCCCACATCAATGCCCATCTTTCGAAAAGTCACTGCAAATCCAGCTGAAACGTATGTTTTTCCTACGTCAGTATCGGTTCCCGTGATAAATAGAGAATTCAATAATTATCCATCATAATGTTTTATTGATTAATCTTTCACTTGCTAAATATACAAATTTCTGGGCGCTATATTTTTATAAATTTCCATGAACACAACACACATAGATAAATTATCAAATTTTTAATTTTTATTAAGATATTAACATAAAATATCGTTTTTATAACTAAAATCATTGTATACATGGGTTTGTATCCTAGAGAAACTAACTATAAACATGCAAGAAAAAACATTGGCATTGTTAAAACAAGATATTCTTACATATTGGACAGACTTGAAAGAAGGTGATTTTGAAGATAATGGTTTCTTAAAAGAACTCAATGCATGCATAGGATACTATAATGAGTATAAGCGTGGTCAATTAGTAAAAAAACAGAAAAATGAAAACTGAAATATGTTTTGATTGTTATAGAATAATGGAGAAAAAAGAAGAAATTATAAAAAATAGCCATAGAATTTTTTGGATTTGTGAATCATGTGGTAAGAGAAAATACGAGAAACATGATCAATTAAAGGTAAATTAACACAAAGGTTATGCTTGATGATTTCCTAATATACTTGGAACAACATGTAATAATTATGAAATATTGCCATGATTGTTTAACACCAATTAATCGTAATTCATCAGAGGAATATTGTAGTTTCTGTAAAAGGGACAGAGACAATAAAAAAATCATCAACCCGACAGTTTGATTTATTCACAAAACAGAATAAAATGCATACAGAGAATTCTATAAAAAATTATGAAATGACGATACTAGAATTTTGCATAATAAAACCATCATGAAAAATTAGGTTATCGATATATTCAACCAAGTGTAATAATAAAACATGAAAAAAACTTTTGATAAAGATGCGAATAAAGAATTTCACAATAGACCGTCCAATGATGGAAATAAAACAACATCACGGAACTTACCAAATATTGAGTTATATGATAATGATGCATTAAGTGAACAAAAAATTCAAAGAAATGAGAAACTATCAGAACTGTCCAAGCACATGAGTTTGATGTTTCCTTGGGATTTGTATGAAAATCTAGTACAGTTTTCAAAAGAAAATGGAATGACAATTACAGATATAACAATAGACGCGTTGAATCAATATTTGTCTAAAAATGTAATTCAGAATAATGATATTGAAAAATTAAGAGAAAAAACAACAGAATTAGAAAAAGATCGATCTGGAGAGGAACAAGCGTTCGATAGTTTGGAGAAAACGATAAAAAATGCAGTGCAAAAAGATTCTGAAGAATAAACTCTATTTTTTCATAAATGAGACATCTAAATTAGATTCAAGTCTTTGATTATATTGCAGGATGATTTTGTTATATTTTTACATGTAATTGATAATGTCTAAGAATTTGCTTCTGTCGTTATATTTTCAGAATCTATTTGTTTTGTACCACATGATGGACAGATAGGATATTCTGATGGATAACAAGCCGGACATTTAGAACAGAAAAACATACTGTCGTTTTTCTTTTGATTGCCAACTATTTTATTAAGAAATTTTTTATTTGATTGGTCAAGGTATTCAAAATCATCATTCAAAATTTAATCATCTAATTTTTTTACAATATGTTGCATATATATTTGAACAACACACAAGTAGGACATATTATGATCATAGTTTGTACAGATATTTTTAAATTGTATTTATGATATTAATTATAAGTCATTAATTTTTTTTCTTCAAGCATGCTATGAATTTGATGGACAGAGCGATGAATGTCTTTTTCAAGTTTAGCCCCTACACAAACCAATTTACCGGATGCAAAAATTAAGATTACAGTTTTAGGATCTAGCATTCTGTGAATTAATCCTGGAAATTGTTCTGGTTCATACATGCTTCTAGGAAGAGTTCTAGCTGCTTGTTCCAGATTAACTCTGCCTCCAAGATTAATAGATGAGACAATATTTTGTATTGTTACTGAAGCATCATTTTTAATTTTGATTTTACCTTTTCTTAATATCTCCACCACTTTAGATACCGCGGTTTCTGCCAATTCTTGGGATTTGGCACCAGTACATACCATCTTTCCTGAGCTAAAAAGTAGCGTAGCAGTTTTTGGACTTTTCAGCCTGAAAACAGCACCTGGAAATTGTTCGGGATGATATTCCACATCAGGAAATTTTTTCGTAATATCAACAAGATCTAATCTTTGATCTATTGTCGCAGAAGCTACAACGTTGACTATTGAAATTAAAGGTCTAGTTTGTGTCATAGTATATTGTTATTTCTCCAACCTAAATGTCTGTATCTTGATCTAGTCTTAGACCCTTGTATCTATTTCTTATTGTGACCTCAGTTACACTTGCAGCCTCAGCGATATCACGTTGAGTCATATTTTCACAATTTTTTACGCATGATAAGTATAATGCTGCTGCTGCTAATCCCATAGGATCTTTACCGGCAGATTCTTCGTGTTCTTGTGCTACTTTAAGTACTTTAACTGCATATCGTTTTGTTTTTTCTGTGATTCCAAGCTTGCTTGCAATTCTTGAAACACATTGAATTGGATCAACCACAGGCATTTTTAGATCCAATTCTCGATGTAGTAATCTATAACATCTTGCAATGTCTTTTTTCTTAATATTACCTGCATCTGAAACATCTTTTAGAGTTCTAGGAGTCTCCGTGTCTCTACATGCTGCGTAAAGTGCAGATGCAATCAAGGCCGAAATTGAACGCCCTCGTACAAGGCCTTTCTCTAATGCTTTACGATAAATGTATGCTGCTTTTTCAACAACTGCATCAGAAAGTGCAAGTTTGTCTTTTAATCGAGTTAATTCACTTAATGCTTGTCTTAGATTTCTATCCGCTGATGCATGAACTTTGCTTCTGCTATCCCATGTTCTTAGTCTTTCAATAGTACTCTTCATAGCAGATGTAAGTGGTTTTCCAGACGAGTCGCGATTTATAGGGTTGATAATAGTGGCGAGCCCCCTATCATGGATTGCAAGCGAAGTTGGAGCACCTGTCCTAGTAGGATCTGTACCACCTTCCTTTGAAAATGATCTCCATTCAGGTCCAGAATCTTGCAATGTCTCAGAAATAACATATCCACATTTTCCGCAAAATCTTTCACCAGTTACATTATCAGTTAACATACAGTTTTTTCCACAACGTCCGCAAACAGTATCTGCGTTGATAATTTGTAAAACCAAAAATAAGACCTATATTGCTTAGTTTGTTTCCTATAATAACCAGCTTATTTTATGAATTTTCATCTAAATACTAAAAAATTAAGTTTCGAGCACGAATTTGTCTAATAATCAATGGTGTAACAATTTCAGATTACAAAAAATCCAGGATTAAGTTAAGAATAGACATTTATCCACAGATTATAGGTTTTTAAAAAATACAGTCAAGTTTCAGCTATTTCTCAGATTTTTCAAGAGGCGATTAAATAAAACTTTCAAATTCATTAAAATCCTACAACAATACCAATTCAACAAAACAATAAGCATGAAACATGACATGCACAAAGTGCAAAATCAGGATAAATAAAAAACAAGACAAATATCATAATCATAATTGTGTAGATTGTTCAGATATCTTTTGGTCATGAGGTGAAAGGATTGTCATCTCTGTCATTCTAGTGTAGAAATAATAATCAATTCTGACAAAATTCCAATTTGTAAAATATGCCGAAAACGCCTTGTTTAATTTAGTAATAAATAATAAAAAATAACAAGTTTTTCAAAATATATAATATAAAAAAATCGTTAGTTCAACATCATAAATTTTAATTATGAAAAACCCTAAATAATCATAAATCATAAAAAGATAATTGATTGAATCTCTAAACTATATTGGTCGTACGTTTATTCTTTTATTAACTGGTGTAGGATTAATTTTATTTTGGAGGGGGATATGGCAGATGTCTGAAAAACTATTCTCATCACAAATTAGCTTGGTTTTAGGTCTCGTGATATTAATTGGAATTGCAATTTTTGAAAAAAAACAAATTTTCAAAATCTTAGGTATATCACATTAATCTGTGAATAATTTTCATAACACTTCAAAATCATATATTATGTAGAAATCATATCAAACTGAATGTGTTAAGAATACTAAAAAATATCTCAAATATAAGAAAACCAAAAATTTTGTATTTGATAACATTGGATTATTAAGATCAAGCAGTATAAGAAAAATGAATTGATAAAGAAGAGCTTTGTTTGGCATCCAAATACACAGATGAAAGAATGGGATTTTTTTAATGAGATTATCAAAGCCAAAGGAATGTGGCTTACTGATTCAAATGGAAATAATCTATTAGATGGAGTTGCATCGATGTGGTGTAATGTGTGGGGTCATTCCAAACCTGAATTAGTAAATGCAATTATAAAACAAAGCAAGAAACTACAACACACATCTTTATTTAATTTAACAAATGAACCTGCAGAAAAACTTGCAGAGAATCTAGTAAAAATATCACCTGGAATGCACAGAGTGTTTTATTCAGACAATGGTTCTTCTGCAATGGAAATTGCATTCAAAATAGCATTGCAATATTGGAATAATACTGGGGTAAAAGAGAAAACAAAGATTGTCGCATTAGAAAATGGATATCATGGAGATACATTTGGTGCAATGGCTGTAGGTTATATTCCAAAGTTTTTTGACAAGTTCAAAAAACAATTATTTTCAACAATACAAATTCCTGTACCTAATAAATACAGAATTCCAAAAGGATATACTTATTTGGATTATCAGAATTTTTGTATAGAAAAAATTGAAAACCAATTTTCTAATGATGATAAAATTGCCGCATTTGTTATGGAGAGTGGGGCACAAGTAGCAGGGGGAGTGATTATATTTCCTAAAGGATTTCAAAGAAAAATAAGCAAGATATGTAAAAAATACAACGTATTATTGGTTTTAGATGAAATAGCAACAGGTTTTGGACGTTTAGGTTCTATGATTCAATATACAGAACAGAATAGTATTCCAGATATTGTTGCGTATGGAAAAATGATGACTGGGGGGTATCTTACAATGGGGGCAACTTTGACAACCAAAAAAATTTATGATTCATTTTTAGGAGAATTCAATGATTCGAAGCATCTATTTCACGGACATACATTTACAGGCAATCCATTATCTGCAGCAGTTTCAAATGAGAATCTAAAATTATATCAAAAAAATAACTTGATTAAAAAAATTCAAAAAACATCAAAAGTGTTTGAAGAATATTTTGACAAAATTACAGAAATAGAAATTGTAGGAGACGTCAGACAAAAGGGGATGCTTATGGGAATAGAACTAGTTAAAGACAAAAAGACCAAGGTGCCAATATATTCTAAAAAATCATTAAACAAGATTTTCTTTGAAGAGGGGAAAAAACATGGGATATATCTTCGCACATTAGGAAATATTGTCATGCTTGTACCCCCATTGGCAATATCTGAAGAAGAACTAGATCTGCTACTAAGTAGAACCGTGAAAACCATCAAATCAGTACAAACCTAAGTGATGTAATTATGAAGCAACTAAAACATCATTTTTATTAAATATGTTTTTTGAATAAATTTCGAAAAATAAGATGACATAAATGCATTTTTAAAAGTATGTATCTTACGCACAAACGATGATTTTCAGGTCACTAATCTTTTTTAATGTAATTTTATAAAAATGATCATGAATAATGAATTTGAATTTATCAAAGAATGCCAAGAAAATGTATTTTCAGGAATTGGAATTTCAACCGATGATGCTGAAAAACTGTTTAACATATCAGATAAAAGCATCAAAGAATTGGCCAGAGCTGCAAATCAAATAACTAGAGATTTCAATGGAAATAAAGTGGATGTTGAACAATTAAACAACATCAAAAAAAATGCATGTAGTGAAGATTGTTCTTTTTGTGGTCAATCTGCATTTTTTGATACAGGAATTGAAACATATCAGTTACCAACAGCTGATGAAGTGGTAATTAAAGCAAGTAAAGCAAAAAATGAAGGAGCAGAATCTTATTGTCTTGTTGCAGCATGGAGAGAGCCATCCCCTAAAGATTTTGATAAAGTTTGCAACATAATAAAAGAAATCAACAGTAAAGTTGGAATTAATGTTGAATGCAGCTTAGGATTTCTTACATATGATCAAGCAAAAAAACTCAAAGATCTCAAGGTAAAAAGATACAATCATAATTTGGAAACATCAAAATCAAAATTTTCAGAAATTTGTACTACACATACTTATGAAGACAGATTGAAAACTTTAAAAATTGCCCGGGATGCGGGATTAGAATTGTGCACTGGTGGAATAATTGGATTAGGTGAAACAAGAAAACAAAGAATAGAATTAGCATTGGAATTAGCTACACTTTATCCTGAAGAAGTAACTATAAACATACTGGTTCCGGTACCTGGTACTCCATTGGAATTACAAACAAAATTAGAAAATTCTGAGATTGTAAGAATGTTTTCAGTAATAAGATTTCTTTTACCAGAATCCGTGATAAAAATTTCAGGCGGAAGAGAAACAAATCTTGATGATTCAGGTGAAGAGTTATTGCAAAGCGGTGCAAACGGCATAATCACATCAGGGTATCTTACAATGGGAGGAAACAACTCTGAGAAAGATTTGGAAATGATAAAAAAGATAGGATTAGAAGCTTAAGTGAATTAGATATTTGTTTTATACAGATATTATCAAAAGTATATTTGTAAAAATTGTAAACTTTAATGAAATGAATAATAAAAGAGAAACAAGTAAACCAAATAACTGCTTCTAAATATTACCTATACATCAGCATAAATTAAAACATTAAGGAAAAAATCAGATTGTAATTAAGATAATAAGAAAGGAATTTACGCTTGACTGATCTTAATTTAGAATAATTGACATGAACCATAAACTAAGATTTGTTGATTTGGAATTAGAGCAAATAAAACAAAATAATCTATATAGAAAATTAAGATATGGCAAATTAAATCAAGGACACATTATAATCAATGGAAAAAAATTGCTGAATCTTTGTTCAAATGATTATTTAGGAATTCCGGTTACAAAAATACAAATAAAACAAATGCAGTCGAGTTCAAGATTAATTTCAGGAAATGATGAAATATACAAAATACTAGAAAACAAACTTGCAAAACACAAATCACAGCAAACTAGTTTAATCTATCCTACTGGATATATGGCAAATTTAGGCACAATCACGGCAATTGCAAAAAAAGGGGATTTGATTTTAAGTGATGAATTAAATCATGCAAGCATAATCGAATCATGTAAGCTTTCGGGAGCAAAAATTTCAATTTACAAACATAATGATGTAGATGATTTAAATGGAAAACTTAAACAAAAATGCAAGAATAGATTCATTGTCACTGAAGGGGTATTTAGTATGGATGGGGATTTTTCAAAACTAAAAGAGATCATTGAAATTGCAGAAAAATCAAAAGCGATAACCATACTTGATGACGCACATGGGGATTTTGTTGTTGGAATAGATGGAAAAGGCACTGCAAATTATTTCAATGTTGCAAAAAAAATTGATTTGTATATTAGCAGTCTAAGTAAAGGTCTAGGATCATTTGGAGGATATGTCTCATCACAAAGTAATGTGAGAGATTTATGCATAAACAAATCAAAATCTTTTATTTATACTTCAGCTCTTCCCTCATTTTTAGTGGAATATTCATTAAAGAGATTTGAATCCAATAGAGAAAAACATAGAAAAAAGCTACAAAGCAATACAAAACTACTTGGCAAAGGACTTAGAGAAATAGGATATCAAATTGATTCAAAATCACATATCATTCCAATTATCATAGGTGCAGAAAAAACAGCAATGGACTTTGGAGGATTTCTTTTTAAAAGAGGGATATTTGTTCAACCAATAAGATACCCTACTGTTTCTAAAAATAAAGCAAGATTACGATTATCAGTTACAGCGTGGCTTTCTGAAAAAGACATCAATTCTGCATTATCTATTTTTGAGCAAGCTGCTAAAAAATTCAAAATATAGATTCAAAGTTTAGAATTTATAAAAAATAATGAGTAGATCATCTAAACATATCTAAGCCACCGATAGCGGGGGATCCGATTAATACAGAAATAACAACAATAATTCCTAAAACAATGCCCACTAAAACGAAACGTTTGTTCACACCAAAAATAGTTCAAGCCTAGATAAAAATGAAATGACTTTTGGAAAATTCTGTATCCAGTATCAATTTTGAAATGAGAATTATAATTCAAATATTTACCATAAATAACATGTAACCAAACCCCCATGTTACTGTGGTGACACATACACTAGTGACAAATTCATTTAAAACAAAATTTCCTACTAATAATGAAGGAAATAAAGATTTGATAAGTAACTCATGGAATAAAGCGGAAGGGGAAAGCATTTCTCAAAGAGTAATGGCGAAAGTTAAACCAGATATCCCATTAAAAACAAGAATTGAAGAAGCACAAAGAAAATTACAATTTCAAATTACTAAATTAGAAGGGATTACAGAAAAATTACAAAAGAAACATGATGGAATTTTTGAAAAGGTAGTTAATGCTCAAAAATCTCACAACAATGCATATGCTCAAGCATATGCAACCGAACTTGTTCAGGTCAGAAAAATGAAAAACATGGTAAGTGGAGCAAAACTTTCAATGGAACAGATTCAGTTAAGACTCAACACAGTATCTGAGTTAGGAGATGTCGTAGTAACACTTAGTCCATGTATGTCAATAATCAAGGGATTGAGTCCATCACTTAGTGGAATAATGCCAGAAGCTACATCATCTATGCAAGATTTATCACAGATATTGGGAGATGTAATGATTGGCTCTTCAATTGAAGGAAGTGACTTAATGAGTACTGGAAGTGTTAGCAATTCAGACACATTAGCAATTCTTGAAGAAGCACATTCAGTTATTGCAGGACAAACAAAAGCATCAATACCAGATATTCCTGACAGTCTAAAGCACGAGATTATTCAAAGAAGAACATCAGATGTTTTGGTTTAATTGAGTTCTAGAATTATTTTATTTTCTTTTTACTTTTTTGTATTAAAATTTTTTTGATTCTAGATATTGTAGGATAGCTATAACCTCTACGTCGATAATTAGCAATCATCATTTTCCAATTTTTTAATCTCCATTGAGCTTGTTCTGATGTAACAGAATGAACTTCTTTTTGGATAATGCTTTTTCTTCCTACTTTTAGTGTTCCTGCATCTTTTGCAGACCATCTATTTTTGGCAAATTTTAGACCAGACAAAATGTCAGATATAGGCATTTCCTTGAAATATTCACGTAGTCTTTTCAGCTCAACTTCAGTAGGTTGTTGTGATATTTGCAACTCAATTACAGGTTTTTGCATAAAGTCTGGTAAATGTAATGGTTTAAGAAATTCTTGCTGAATCAGATTAAACCAAAACAGGAAATAATTGAAAAATAACGTCTAATGATGAGGAATTAACAGTCAATTATTGATAGACTAGTATTTTTACATATTTCCATATATATGGCAATACCAAAAATCAGTGCGCCAAATGCTGCCAATGGAATGATGATGAAAATTTTTGTTTTAAGACTCATGATATAGATTTAATGTATTCATATAAAATCGTGACAAATTTAATCAATTATTATGGTAAATGTGCCCTTTGTATTTGGATTTTGTAGTAATGAGACCATCTCTCTTGGGATAAGATCAGATGCTTTATCACATTTTACAGACAAAGTTCTAGGACACACAAAGTTACTTTTTCTAATTACAATGTCTTCCAAATGAGTGAGAACTAGATTTTCGTGACCTCTGCCATGCACATTAAATTCATGTCCACCTACTTTGATTGAAAATGTTACTTTTGAATTTGGATTCTGTAATTTTTTTTTCATTGTAGGCGGTAAATCTGCACAGCTTGCTGTTGCATTAACTCCAATTATACAATCGCCGCTTGGAGTAAGATGAGATTCTTTTGTTATTTCAATTGTTTTTTGATGATTTGACCTGATATTTTCGTGACCAGAAAATTGAATTTCAAACATCATGGGACTGAACTAATCTAGACTTAAATTAAACTTTATTCAATTTTTATTTCAATGAAAAAATCATTATATTAAAATCAAATTTTTTAAAATACTAATTTTAACATTACGTACAATTTAATTAGTATTTACGTTAACAAAAAAACTATCATCGATTTCCATCAATCTTACAATTAGGTTCACCAGGTAAACAATATACCTGAAATTTGAATAGTTTTGTCACAGATGAACCATCATATGTCACATCAATGTAGGTAACAAGAGTTTCTATATCATCAAAGTATTTTGGAATCTCCCATGAAAAAACAAAATCGCCATGTTCATTTGTGAACCCATCGAATTCTCTAATTGGTTCTTCGTCAGAATCTTGACCAAGTTTTTCTATTGTTAAAGTTACTCTTGCTCCTTCAACTGAGTGATCTCCATAAGCAACATGGGTGGTAATAATATGGGTTGTGTTTCTTCTAACTAGATGTTGACCATTAACAGAAACTTGGAGTTGCGAAATATTTGGTTCATTTGTAATGACAATTAGAATTTTCTTATCAATCACATATTGAATACATTGGATAAATTCTTTATCCGTAATTTTATTTTCTGCCCACCAACGAATAATTGTGACAGACCAAGAAGGAATCTTTTCAGAGATGTTACTTTTATCCATTAAATAAAAATACGTAGTTGAAATTTGTTTGTAATCGAATTCAGCAGATACTTTGTATGAACCTTTTTGAGATTGATAATTGATTGGAAAAACTGTAGAGTAATGACCAGTTTCCAATATAGGAGTATGCAGAATTTCTTTTGAGCCATCAGGTTTAGTTATTTCAAGGGAAACAGTTCCAGTTTTGCCATATTCATTTACATGTCCTGAAAGACTTACAAAAGCATTTTTCCCTTTGTATGGCACATCATAAGTTTGCGAATCAGCAAACATTGCATTTTTTATTATTCCTGAATCAGATAGATTTTCAAGGATAAGCGCAAGATGGGCTTCATCAAGATTGTTTTGCAACAATAATTTTTCCGCGTTATTTTTTATCCAATCAGGGACAACAAGTTCGGAAGGGTGGTTGATTAAAAGTAGAATAGGTAAAAATACTAAAATTGTGACAATAGCCATCTCAAATTATAATTTTTAATTGAAAAAAAGCATATCGGCTATTTGATCCATTCATAAAATAAAAACGATTTTTACTAAAATAGGATGATCGATAAATTGCTTGGAGATTGAGCCTGTCTCCATATTGTATAAATTTTAGCAAAGGTAAGTAACGCTTTAATTAAACTTTCAAAGCATTGAAATCAAATGCTTCCAGCACAACAAGGTTATGATAGAGCAATTACAGTGTTTTCACCAGACGGCAGATTATACCAAGTAGAATATGCTATTGAGACAGTAAGAAGAGGAACCATTGCAGTTGGAATAAAATCTAAAGAAGGTATTACAATAGCAGTAGAAGAAAAACCAAGAAAATTACAGATAACAGATATTGCTCAAAAAATATTTCAGATCGATGATCATGTTGGAGTGGCGGCAGCAGGATACATCCCAGATGCTAGAAGCCAAGTAGATAATGCAAGGTTCTTTTCTCAGAGCAACAAGATGATTTATGATGAAGCAGTAGAAGTTGAAACAATTGCAAAACATTTAGCAGATCAATGTCAGCAGTTTACACAATATGCAGGAGTAAGACCTTTTGGAGTTGCGTTGATTTTGGGCGGTGTAGTTAATAATAATCCTCAGCTTTATCTGACTGATCCAAGTGGTACTTACATTTCATATGATGCAATTGCAATTGGTTCAGGATCTGAACAAGTAACAGATTTTCTAGAGAAAACCTACAACAAAGAATTGACCTTAGATGAAGCATCCACATTAGCATCTGCAGCAATTTATTTATCAAGTGAAGATAAAGAAGGGACTAGTCACATTAGAATGGCACAAATAAAATCAAAAACAGGTTTATTTGAATTAGTATCTGATGCACAAATAGCAAAGTATGCAAAAACAGCTAAAGAAAAATATCCTCACGAAAAGAAGTAACAAATTACAACTACATGTGGATTAAATTTGAAATTATCTATTGCAATTCCAGAATCAGCGTTATCGGATGAATCTTTAAAACTTGATAAGACTAGAAAGATATCCGTATTAGCCAGAGCTTGTGCTATTTTTAAAGTAGACACAATTTATGTTTATCAAGAAGGAAACTACAAAGAAGATGGAAATTTAATTGTGACAATTTTGAGATATTTAGAAACACCTCAATTTTTACGAAGGAGGATTTTTCCAAAGATGAACGAGTTAAAGTTTGCAGGCGTTTTACTTCCATTAAAAATTCCAAGTCACTCCACCCCAGCAAATCCTAAAAAAATAAACACCGGAGATGTAAGAGAGGGGGTTGTAGTAAGTATTAAAGGTAAAAAATTTGTCGATGTAGGAATTAACGAGTTAATACCATTTTTTGGAAAAGAAAATATTGGTAAAAGAGTCACGGTTCAATTTAAAATAGGACATCCAGATTTTTCAGTTAAAGAAATTCAAAGAAGTGAGACACCAGAGTATTGGGGATATGCAGTAAAAGAGAGAGCTAGCCTATTTTCATTATTAACTGAATGGCAAGGAAATACAATCATAACATCAAAGAAAGGAAGAACTGCCACAAAAGAACAATTGACAAAATATCTAAGTTCGGATCTTCCAATTTTGGTAGTTTTTGGTTCACCTGAAAAAGGAGTCCATGAGATACTTGGGGGTAAAATAAAAAACGTTCAAAATGCCAAAACATTAAACTTTTTTCCAAATCAAGCTACAGAGACTGTTCGTTTAGAAGAAGCAATTCTAGGAACATTGTCAATAATCAACGCATACAGAATAGGTTAAAAATAAACATGATTGAAAAAAAGAATTTCCTAATTTTAGCAATTGGATTAGGAATCATAGGTATAATCATAGGTGGAATAACCATTTGGAATTTTGTAAGTAATTTGATAAGACCATAGGTAGAATGGAATAGTTCGTTAACCTCATGATTTTTGTAAGTTAACGATATCTCACATGGTTTATTAGACGGTTGAAGACGATTTCGATTTATCCATGGGACATCGAAAATATGCTCAACCGCGTAGAGGAAGCGCTGCATACTATCCAAGAGGACGCGCCAAAAGTATGGAAGCCCGAATTAGATCATGGCCAAAAAATAACTCAAATGAACCTAAAATTTTAGCTCATTGTGGTTTCAAAGCAGGATGTGTTCAAATAGTAACTATAGATGATCGCGAAAAAACTCCAAACGCAGGAAAACAACTAGTAAGTCTTGGAACAGTTTTAGTTACTCCACCAGTTTCAATATTAGGAATTAGAGGTTATTCAAAAGATCATTTTGGACATCATGCAGAATTTGATGTTTATGCTGATGAATTTCCAAAAAGCATCTCAAAAGAAATTAATTTAAAAAATAAAGAAGGTGCACTTGAAAATGCTGAAAAAATTCTGGGCAGAGTCAAAGAAATTTTTGCAATAGTTGCAGTATCACCTCGTGCTGCAGGATTAGAACAAAAAAAGCCTTACATCTTTGAAGCATTAGTAAGTGGCGGAGATGTTAAAAAACAATTTGCACATGTAAAAGAATTATTAGGAAAAGAAATTAAAATTGATCAAATTTTTGAAACAGGAGCAACAATCGATGTTGCAGCAATTACAAAAGGCAAAGGATGGCAAGGAGTAATTCAAAGATTTGGGGTAAAGAAAAAACAGCACAAATCTAGAAAAACAGTTAGAGAAGTAGCTTCGTTAGGTCCAATTTCACCATCAAACGTCATGTATTCAGTCCCAAGAGCAGGTCAAATGGGATTCCATCAAAGAACAGAATATGATAAAAGAATTATGATGATGGGCAACACAGAAAATAATCAAATAAAAATAAACCCAGATGGAGGATACAAACATTTTGGTTTAGTAAGAGGAGATTTCATCATCCTTAAAGGATCAGTTCCAGGAACATATAGAAGATTAATCAAACTAAGAAGCCAAATTAGAAATGCACCGGTGAAAATCACCAAACCAAATATTTTGGAGGTAGTAATATAATGAAAACAACAGTATTTACAATAACAGGAACTAAAGACGGTGAAGTTGAATTACCATTAATATTTTCAACGCCATTTAGAGCAGAACTAATTCACAAGGCATTCACAAATCTAACTTCTCATAAATTCCAACGACAGGGCAGACATCCAACAGCAGGTATGGATGTAGTAGCAAGATCAAATGATCCTCCAACAGGACAACATACTGCACGTATCGCAAAAATGAAAGGTGGGGGTGGTGGAAGACAAGGTCAAGCAGGTGGTGTTGCATCAGTAAGAGGTGGAAGACAAGCTCATCCTCCAATTGTAGACAGAGTAATTTTCAAGAAATTAAATAAAAAAGAAAACAAATTAGCACTATGTTCTGCCATAGCTGCAACTGCATCAAAGGATTTGATACAATCAAGAGGACATAAAGTAGAAGGCATAGAGTCCTTCCCAATTATAATATCAAATGATATTGAAACTATTTCAAAAGCAAGTCAAATTTCCAAAGTATTAGAAGATCTAAAACTGATGAAAGATGTTGAAAGATTACTAACAAGAAAACCACGTACAGGAAAAGCATCACTTAGAGGAAGAAGTAAAAAAGTTGGAAAAAGCGTATTGTTTGTTACAAAAGATGCATCAAAAATAAGCAAAGCATGTGGTGCTTTACCGGGAGTAGAAGTAAGAGCGGTTAAAGACTTGAGTGTATTAGATCTAGCACCAGGTTCAGATCCTATTAGATTAACAGTATATTCAAAAGCAGCCTTAGAAGAAATTGCAAAAATAAAGTCAACACATCTAGAATTAATGGTGAAAACACGATGAATGTAGATCAAGCAAGTAAAATCATTTTGAAACCATATATCACTGAAAAAACATTTGCAATGATTGAAAATGAAAGTAAAATTTGTTTTATTGTAGATAGATCAGCTAGTAAGCCACAGATAATAGAAGCTGTAAGTACACTTTACAATCAGAAAGCTATCAATGTAAACACAGCAAGAACGATTTATGGTAAGAAGGCATTTGTTCAATTTGAAACTACAGAAAAAGCCAGAGATTTAGCCACAAAGATAGGAATGCTATAATATGGACAATGAAGTTTCATCAATACTAACAGAGGAGAAATAAGATGGTCAAAGAATTTCTATATCGTGGATTGCCAAAAGAGGAGCTAGACAATATGTCATTAGAGAAGTTATTCCAAATATTCAATTCAAGACAAAGACGATCACTGACTAGAGGAATAACAGACGATAAGAGAAAGTTGATTGAAGAGATAAAATCTGCAAAAGCAGGAAAATTAAAGAATCCCATAAAAACACATTCTAGAGATTTGATCATTCTGCCATACATGGTAGGCATTTCAGTAAATGTTTTCTCAGGAAAGGAATTCGCACCAGTTCTATTAAAGTCGGAAATGATTGGCCATTACCTGGGTGAATATGTTATTACAAACAAAAGAGTCTCACATGGTGCACCAGGTGTTGGAGCATCAAGATCCAGTCTCTACGTTCCATTAAAGTGATTGTTATGGGCAGATTCAAATACGCATTTCAAAATTTTGATGCAACAAAGCATGTTCGTTCTTCATTAAGAGAAAAAGATATTTCGCATAAACATGCTCGTGAGGTAGCTGTTGCAATTAAAGGACTTTCAATTGAAAGAGCACGGGATTACTTGCAAGCAGTAGTCAATAAAGAAAGAGCAATTGCATTTAGAAGATTCAATAATCAAGTAGGGCACAGATCAGATCCTGGAATGATGTCAGGACGTTATCCTCAAAAAACAGTTAAGGAGTTCATCAAGGTACTAGACAACTTGGAATCAAATGCAGAATACAAAGGAATGGATTTAGATAGATTAAGAATTGTAAATGCTACTGTTCATAAAGGTACTATTGTAAAAAGATTCATTCCAAGGGCAATGGGAAGAGCTACTCCAAAAAATAATGTATTGACACATGTAGAATTGGTGGCACAGGAGATATAACATGTCAGCAGTAAAAAACGTAATCAAAGACAACTACAACATGATGCTTCTCAAAGATTATTTGAGAATTGCAATTAAAGATGCAGGATTTTCACATGCAGAAATTTCAAAAACACCTATGGGAACAAGAGTTGCGCTCCATGTTACACGACCAGGGATAGTTATTGGAAGAAAAGGTTCTGGGATTAGAGAACTGACAGAAAAACTTGCAACAGATTTCAAATTAAAGAATCCACAGATATCAGTAGTGGAAATTGAAAAACCAGAACTTTCACCAAGTGTAATGTGCAATAGAATGGCTGCACACTTGGAACGTGGCACAGCATTTAGAAGAGCTACTATGTGGACATTAAAGCAAATTATGGAAAATGGTGCAATGGGTGTTCAGATAACAATTTCAGGAAAATTACGAGGAGACCGTTCTGCATTTGAAAAACACACTGCTGGAATTTTACCAAGAGCAGGGCATCATGCAGAAGTAATTGTGGATGAGGATATTGCACATGTAAAAACTGCGATGGGTCTAATTGGAATCAGAATAAGAATTGCAAGAAACGAGAAATACATTCCAGAATTTGAATTAAGAACTCAAAAACCAAAGAAAGCAAAACAAGTCAAAGATGCAGATACTGGAAAGATGAGAGATGAAACAGAAATAGAACGTAAAGCAAGAACCGAGTCTGAACAAATTGCAATCGAGGAAGAGAAAATGAAAGAGCTTGAAACTCTAGAAGAAGAGGAGGCAAAGTTACTATAATGACCCGATTAAGTATGAAAACAATAAGAGAATTAAATGAGAAAGACCTCAAAAGTAAGATTCAGGAAACACGAAGTGAACTTGCAAAATTAAGAGTAGATGGTTCAAAAGGCACACTAAGAAAAGAGAGTGGAAAGCTAAAACCACTCAGACACGACATTGCCAGAATGATGACTAGATTAAATGAGATGAAAACAAAATGATTACAGCAGAGAACATTACATCACATGAATTAATTGGATTACGCACAGAGATTGTTGAGTCATCAAATTCACAAATCATAGGATTAAATGGAACCATAATAGATGAAACAAAATCAATGATTACAATCGATACTGCAAATGGAACTAAAATGATTGCAAAATTAAACAACAGTTGGAAGTTTTCAATTGATAACAAAGACATTACTGTAAACGGTTCAAAAATTGCAAAAAGACCATTTGATAGAATAGGAGGAAAAACATGGCGTTAAATATTGGATTGAAAGTAAAAGCGCCAAGTAGAGAGTGTACAGATACACATTGTCCATTTCATGGTAAATTATCAGTGAGAGGAAAATTATTTGATGGTAAAGTTACAAGCAATAAAGCTAAACAAACAATTACACTACAAAAAGAATCACCAATATACTATATGAAATTCAAAAGATATGCAAGAAGCAAAAACACAATTCATGCTCATGTACCTGAATGTATGGACGTTGAAACTGGTGATCATGTGTTAACTGCAGAATGTAGACCAATATCAAAATCAGTATCATATGTTGTTGTGGAGGTCAAAGCATAATGGCAAAACAAGCAGGAAAAGGAGTAGCAGAATTCCGTCCATATGTAACAAGAGCAATTCCTATTGGTGCACGAGTAGTTTGTGCAGATAATACAGGTGCAAAGATTTTAGAAATAGTAATGGTTCAAAGACACAAAACTAGACATGCACAATTAGCAGCTGCTGCAGTCGGAGATTTTTGCAATGTTGTAGTAAAAAAAGGTCCAGCTGAATTAAGAAAACAAGTGTATGGCGCAGTAATAATTAGACAAAAATACGCAGTTCGCAGATTAAACGGAGTAAGAGTGTGTTTTGAAGATAATGCAGCAGTTTTGATAACTCCAGAAGGTGAAGTCAAAGGTACTGATATTAAAGGACCAGTGGCAGCAGAAGCTTCAGAAAAATGGCCTAGGGTAGCTAACCTGGCATCAATGGTGGTATAAAATGAAACCGACAAAATCACGTAATAATTTAATTTATCAAGCAACGTTCCATACAAGAAGTAAACAATTAGGTAGTCAATTATCAGATGAACTTCGCAAAAAATATGGTAAAAAAAGTGTGAGAGTAGTAGAAGGAGACAGCATAAAAATTGTAAGAGGTGAATTTAAAGGAGTGGACGGTAAAGTATCAAAAATATTTACAAAGAAAAGTAGTGTATCTGTTGAAGGTGTAAAAAAAGAAAAGACGAAGGGAGACAAATTTGATGTGTACATTCACACCTCAAATCTTCTAGTTACAGGATTAAATACAGACGACAAGTGGAGAATTGCAAAATTAGAAGGTAAAAATCCAAATGAAAAACCAAAAACAGTTATAGAAAAAACACCGGCTAAAGAGGATACAATCAAAACCATCGTTAAAGAAACGCCAAGTAAGGAAACAAAAACAACTGTAAGCAAAGAAACAAAAGTAGAAAAGACTCAAAAAAAGGAAGTTGAAAAATAATGGTAAGCATATCTGGAAGTAAAAAACTCAAAAGACAAATGGCCCCTCAATTTTGGGGAATAGGAAGAAAAGAGAAAAGATTTGTAATTACAGTTAGGCCAGGTCCACATAAAAAAGAGTATTCTGTGCCAACAGCTGTATTTCTCAGAGATGTATTAAAAATTGTAACTACATTAAGAGAAGCAAAAGCTGCAATATATACAGGTAAAGTCAAAATCGATGGGGTTGTTAGAAAATCACTTCATCATGCAATTGGATTAATGGATGTTGTAGAATTAGAAAATGTTCCAGAGATATATCGTCTAGTTCCAATGGAAGGAAAATTACTAAAACCATTATTAATTAAAGAATCAGAAAAAGCAAAAAAACTAGTCAGAGTTACAAGTAAAACAACTATCAATAAAGGTAAAACACAAATAGGATTTCATGATGGTCGTTCAACAATTTCAGATATTAAGGTAAATGTTGGGGATACATGTTTAATTCAAATTCCGGATCAAAAAATTCTTGAAGTAATAAAATTAGAGAAAGATGCTCAAGTTTTAGTAACTCGTGGAATTAACGCAGGACAAATTGGTAAAATAGAATCAATGGAAGAAGGAACTTTTATTCTACCTAGACGTGCAGTGTTGATTTTAGGAGAGAGAGAAATTGAAATTCCAACTGACATCATTATGGCAATAGGAAAAAAGGAACCTGTAATTCAAATAAAGTGATCATATGTCCCAAATAACAGAATCCCCAATGAAGAAAATATCTTTAGAGAAAGTGGTCCTAAATATGGGACTAGGAAAATCTGGAGATGTAATACAAGTAGCAAAAAAAGCACTAGATCACATTTCAGGTAAGAAATCATGTTCCCGTGATGCAAAAGAAACACAAAGAGAGTGGGGTGTAAGACAAGGTGAACCAATAGGAGTTGCAGTTACAGTAAGAGGAAAAGATGCACGAGAACTATTGAAAAGATTACTTGACTCAAAAGGAAATCAGATAAATGGAAAATCTTTTGATAATTTTGGAAATTTTTCATTTGGAATCAAAGAGCACATAGATATTCCTGGTGTGAAATATGACCCACAAGTAGGAATCTTGGGTCTTGGAATTTCAGTAACCTTAACTAGACCGGGATATGGAATTAGAAAAAGAAGTAAACACAAAGCAAGTGTAGGAAAAACACACACAATAAAAAATCAAGAAGCAAAAGATTATCTAGTTAAGGAGTTTGGAGTGACGATAGTATAATGGCAAAAGATAGATCATACGAAGCAACTGGAAGAAAGAAACATGACTTTGGGAGAGGTTCAAAATGGTGTAAACGATGTGGAGACTATACAGCTGTAATTCAAAAGTATGATCTCATGATTTGCAGACGATGTTTCAGAGAAGTAGCAACATCTTTAGGCTTTAGGAAGAACATGTGATTAGTATGCCAGCACAAAACGTTTTAGCAAATCTATTTGTCACATTATACAATAATGAAGCTAGAAGAAAGAGTGAATGCATCATTCTGCCAACTTCAAAATTAGGCATTGAAGTTCTAAAAACACTTCAAAAAGACGGATACATTGGAGAGTTTGAACATATAGATGATAAAAGAGGCGGCAAATTCAAAATAAAACTTTTGGCCAAAATCACAAAGTGTGGTGCAATTTCACCAAGATTTAAAGTAAAAAATGAAGAGTACAATGATTGGGAGCAGCAATATCTGCCAGCATACAACAGAGGAATGTTACTAGTAACAACAAACCAAGGTGTTATGTCTCATCATGAAGCTGTTAATAGAGGATTAGGAGGGTTCTTGATAGGATATGTCTACTGAGCAAATTGAAAAATTCCAAGAGATAGTTGAAATTCCTAAAGGAGTGACTGTCACGTTAAAGAAACGTATGTTACATTTTCAAGGCCCATTAGGAAAAACATACAAAAATTTCAGACACATACCAGTTAACATCGAAATAAAAGATGGGAGTATTATTCTCAAATCACAAGGATATAGAAAAAGAGATTACTCAATATTGCATACTGCAAGATCAATTATCAGAAATATTTGTGAGGGATTAATTACAGGCTACACAATTAAAATGAAAATTGTATTTGCACATTTTCCAATTACTGTAAAGGTTCAAGATAAAACTATCTTGATTGAAAATTTCCAAGGTGAAAGATCAGCAAGAGTTACAAGAATTATTGGAAATACAAAAGTAGTTCCAAAAGGAGAAGATGTTATTTTAACAGGAGAGGTTTGGAACGACATCACACAAACTGCAGCAAACATAGAACTACGCAGTAAAGTAAAAGATAAAGATCATAGAGTTTTCTTAGACGGGGTTTATTCCTATGAAAAGAAAAAAGGAATAACTAAATAGTATTTTTAAATTTTTGACTGTCTCTTATGACGCTTGATCCTGAATTTTCAAAACAAACATCATCACTCATTGAACAAACACTGGAATTATACAAGAGTGCAGGTGCTTCACCAAGAGTAGGCCAATTATGGGATTGTCAAAATGTTGGCGATTTTCTTTGCGGTTTTTTTGTAGGTGAGATGGTAGGCTCTGCCTTGAGTGCATTCCAAATTGTTCACAAACGTGAACCAACTGCAGAAGAGCATATGGAAATTATAGAATTGGTAGAAAGGTATTCCAAAGAAATTAAAGAGTTTTTTGCAAAATTCAACTAATAGAATTCAAAGATTACCCAGAATCCTATGGGCGCAAGGATTAAATCGCTTTTACTAAGGTACAAACTTGTGCCTCCCTAGCTCAGCGTGGTAGAGCATCCGACTGTTAATCGGATGGTCATCAGTTCAAGTCTGATGGGAGGCGCCTTTTATTTCTAATCTCGAATTTTGAAACATTGGTTTTTAACACCATCAGATAATACACATTAATTTAAAATATTTCTAAATTCGAATTTAGAAATATCGATCGATTGAAACAATTTGGTTTACTCTATTAGACTGGATAGATCTAATAGATGATCGCATATTAACAATAATGCAGGAGGTTTACATTGGTCAGAACTAGAAGGGCCAACAGATATTGTGTTGATTGTGGTTCAAGATTAGTCTATTACCCAAGATTATCTAATCCAAAAGCTCCAAACGAACATAGAGTACTAGTCTATGCGTGTCCGGATTGCACGAAAGACTTTGAAAAACCAAAGATGTTTTCAATTAGACGGAATCAGGTAGATGACCCACTTGAAACTGTGGAAATAGAGATAACTCAAAATCAGAAAAAAACCATTTAGAAAGTAATGAATTTAATGTACACATTAACCAATTAAAGATCAAAATGGAACCTGTAAGACCCAGAAGCAATATGTGGTATCTTTTGCCAATATTTGCAGGATTGATTGGTGGATTCATAGCATATTGGATTTTAAGAAGTGATGATCCACCTAAAGCAAAAAAATGTTTGTATATAGGAATTGTGTCACTAATTGCTGGAATTATTATCAATATTTTGATGGGCACACAAATTCCAAATGTCACGCCTGGTATCAATGTAAATGTCTAAAACCAGTGCTCAAAACTCGTTGCAGACAGGTATAGATTAAGATTATTTCTTTATTCGAATTTAGAAATATTTGAAATTAACAACATGACTCATACACAAAATTTAGAATCATATAGACCTAAAAAGAATACACTGCATGATAAATTCCAAAATGCAAGACAATGTAGAAAGATGGCTAATACATGAGAGCCATTCATTTGAATCAATTAAAACCCCTGAAAATAATTATCATCTTTTAGTAAAACATGCAGGTAAATATGGAATACCAATTGAAATATTTGAACCAAAATCACAGCCAGAAGTCATCGTAATAGGTGCCAAAGTAATAATGAAAAATAATCAAATTGCAAGATATTTGGGATTCAACGATGATGAAAAAGCTCAATTTGAGAAAAAAGTAGCTAATTTTTGTAATTCAATTCAAGCTATTAACAAAATGATCACTGAGGAAGGCAAGCAAAAGGTAGAGGTTTTTGTGGTATTAGACGATAAAGAAAACATCAGCCAACAAACAGTTTTTGATGCAATTGACCTAGTCTCTGAAATGCATGAAAAAACTGCACGTTTTTTGATGAAAACTTTCTAAAATTAGAGTATTTGTTGAGTCTATTGTGCAGTTTGATTGTCTTACACCTGGGTATTTCAAACAACATTCAAGATATTCAATCACAAATCCTCAATTGATGCTATAGCCAAATAATGTTTAATATTAGATATCAGATAAAACGAGAGGTTTGGATATTGATCAGATGCAGTAAACCAGTCTATATTTTTACAAAATAATCAAAGAGGTAGTTTTTAGAAAAATAGTCGTAAAAGCTAAACCCCCCATTAATTTTCCGGGAATCAGGCACAATGTCATATTATCAAAATCATTCATTTTTTGGGGGGGTTTAACACTTGTGCTTGTACAGGAAAGCCAATCGCGAAACCACCAAGATGTCCCAGCTAAAGATGCCAAAGAAATCATTCATACGAATAAAAGCTAAACCCCGTCAAAAAATAAAAAAGAAAAAGTGATTTTATTAGTCCTACAGGTGCATCAGTTAAATCAACTGCAAGTCCAGCATTGCATCCTGATTCAGGATTTACAACAAATCCCACTGTACCATCTATCTCTGATGTTGTAAATGGCATTTGTGCATTCTAACATTGATACTCATTTTGTCACCCTTGATTGAGATTCCACCTTGTGGATTTGGGAAAAATGAATCAATGCATAAATCATGTCCATTTAGTCCAGTAGCTAATTGTGCAGCATGCATATGCCATGAATCTGGGTTTTGTGCAGAATTACGGAATGTTGGGTGAATAGTTGCCACAAGTACTTTAAGAGTATCTAGATCAGCTCATGCAAAACCCGCTACAGCATCTGGGTCTACAGATGTTTTTCGTGGAATATCTCCACTAGCAGTTACAGTAAGCTTTGATATTGTGGCATCTTGTTGTTTTGCAGTTGTTGTTGTTACTACAGCCCATGATGGAGATGCTTTTACAAATGTAGTCATAAAGATTACCGCAAACACTGTTGCTGTAATCAACGATATACTCAATATTGTCTTTGTTGTATTATTGGAGATGTGTAATAATGTATTTTATTTAATAATTACTCATAAAAAAATAATACACAAGTTTTGATCGTAAAAAAGATAAAAACTAGCCAGAAAACAATGAAAATCCCCACAAAAATAGATCGCCATGTCACACAAATTCTAGAATTAATGACTAATAGAGAATGCAAATATCAGAGGAACTGTAATTATTCCAAAAATTGCTGCTATTTTGATAGTCTCTTTTTCTAATGATTTGTCTACCCGTTATACCATACTTTGTAGGGTATTTTTAATTCATTATGAAGATTTTCAGAAAAATCATACTAATATTGATAATTTCTGGTAAATTTTTGCTCATTTTACGCTTGGACTATATACCAAATTTATCAAGTTCATCTTATGGCACGAATTGGACAAGTTATAGTAATTGGAGTAATTATAATTTCTATGACAGCGACACTGTATATGTACACACAACATCAGACAAATTTCATCATTGCAAAAACAGGAGAGCCAGTAACAGTAGGTCCCGTGCAATATACAGTATCATTTGATGGAACTAGTAATGGAAATAAAGAGACAATGCCTGTAGACACATTTGTTAGAATCAAAATAATTGCAAAAAATATCAGTGATGAAAAAACCTGGATCTCAAAGAGTCAATTTTTCTTAATGGATGAAAAGCAACAAAAACATAAATCCATCTATGGCAAATTTTCTGCAGAAGATTTCTCAGAATATTGGTTAGAGCCAAACAAACCAGTAAATCTAATAACACAGTTTGATATTCCATATGACGATCAAAAAAAATACAGCATCACGATTCATCCATCAAAACAACAATCATCAGCAGATGTTGCATCAATTTGTATCACAAATTGCTGATCGCAAAAAAATTATTGTCAAATTTTACTTGCATTGAGGCAACTATGTGTGACTTTAACCATATAACCGCTATGAGTAAAGTAAACAGGCATGGCAATATCTAGAGCCAGAAGAGCAGAAGCAGCTAAAAAAGCCGCACGAACAAGAAAAAGGAATTTGGCAAAATTAGCAGCTGATGCAGCTAAGATGGCAGCAAGAAGAAAACGAAGTCGGGCCGCAAAAAGAGCCGCTGCAACTCGCAAGAGAGCAGTAGCAAGACCAGCTTCTAGAAGACCAGTAAGACGAGCTGTGGTAAGAAAAGCAGTAAGACGAGCTGTGGTAAGAAAAGCAGTAAGACGAGCTGTGGTAAGAAAAGCAGTAAGACGAGCTGTGGTAAGAAAAGCAGTAAGACGTAGACGTTAGACTGCTTTTAACATCTTTTTTCTATTTTATTTCAAAATGTTTCTTTACTCGAATTTAGAAACATTATCAACTAGTCATTGCTCGGTGTCAATTCAGGCATGACAAAAATATGTTCTGGTTTTATTTTGAGAATAATTCTTTTCTCGTTTTCTCTTTTGAATGGATAATGTTTTTGTCCCATGTATTGCTGTGTTAATTTATCTGCATGTGAATAATCATAATCAGGAATTATCTCCTCAACTTTTCCCCTAATTGTAGTCATGTCAAGTGGATTAGAATTTGATACGACAGATATTGCAACACGCGGATCACGCAAAACGTTTTTGTGTTTGATTCTACCCTCTGCAGTATTTACCAAGATGTATCCTGAATCATAATTTGCCCATACTGGTGAAAGTTGTGGAGAACCGTCCTTCATCATAGTTGCAATAAAAACAATGTTTTTTTGCAGAAATAATTTTTTTGTCTTTTCTTCCACAGTTATCACGTTTTCAGACATTCATGCCAAGTCATTTTCATTTTTTCTTTCATTTTTTTATATGAAAAAGATCAAGTATTCGGATCTAGTCATGCCTTGCTTGAATTCTCCATGATATTTGTCATTGCGCGATTCATAATTTCCATCACCAAGTATTGTGAATAGCCTTCAGAGTTGTTTCCTTTGGTTTTTTTGGATTTTATAGTCTTTGGAGTGATGCTTCTTAGAATCTTTTCAATTTTTACAGATGTGCTGTCAATTACTTTGGAGTATTTTAATTCAAAATCAGCAGGGGCAGCATAGCCAAGTAATTTTGTAGATGTGCTGTAAAATTTAGTGATGGCTCCACGTGATTCTTCAATTTTGGCAATTTCAATCAAACCAGATTCCTTTAAAATATCCAGATGATGTCTAACAGTAGTTAGTGCTTTTTTGTATCCTGTCTTTTTTAGCTCATTTGAAATTTGGTCAGCAGATAATGCCCGGTGATATAGAATTTCAATAATTTTTGCACGTGCAGGGTCTTCAATTGCACGTGCATGCTTTACGCTTGTAGTGAGTATTCGATTTACCTTGATTTCTTTTTCCAGTAATGTGGACATGCTGATGAGTGCTTTAATTCTGATCTAAAAGATCCTCGTATCATATTTTTTTGTCTAATCGCATCAATTTTTTTTTGTTACTATAATATTGAGATGGGTATCAAAATAACATATACCGCTATCATTAATATTATAACATAAAGATAATTATCATTAGTACTATCATAACTATACTATCGGTATAATAATTATAGTAGTGCTACAAGAAAATATAAAAAAATAAAAAATGAAAAAACACTGTTACCATATAGGAGCAAATGATGCAATATTGGATGTTGGAAAATAGTTCAAAGTAAAATTCGAGTTGAAAGTTATCTTTGTGTGTGTAGAATCTCGATCAAATGAATTTTAAAAAATATTACAACTACAAAATGTGTCCAGTTAGTTTTTCATATGCAATGACATATCGGTTTGTCATCTTTTGAATTATTTCTGATGGAATTGCTGGTGCTACGGGTTCTTTTCCTGCATCTCGTGCATCATCGAATTGTTTTTGATAACCATGTTCAGTTAACCAATCGCGCAGAATCTGTTTATCATATGCCTCTTGTGTCTTGCCAACCTTGTACAAATCCTTTGGCCACAGTCTGTATTCATCAGGGCCAATTGAATCACCCAGTGTTATTTTTCCATTTAAAATTCCAAATTCAAGTTTTAGATCAGCCAAAATGAATCCAGCTTTTTCTACAATTTTAGACATGACATTGTAAATTTCTATTGACGTTTTTTCAAGCCACGTGTACTGCTCTTCAGTAACTAGATTCATCTTCAGTGCTTTATGTTTGTCAATTGGGATGTCATGCTCTGATTTTGTGGTAGGATCAAATATGGGCTCTAATAGTTTTGCAGCAAGTGTGGTATCTGTGCCTTTAGGTAGAGTCACTTCTCCCTTTTTCCATCTGCTTATAAGACTGCCATAAAAGTAACCTCTAACAACGCACTCTATTGGGAGCATCTTCATTTTTTTGACTATAATTTCAGTATCTGATTGTCTTTTTACAAAATGATTAGGAACCGGAAGTTCGTTAAACCAAAATTCTGCAAACTTGCATAGAACCTTGCCTTTTTGGGGAATGTCTTCTTTGAATTTGACATCATATGCAGAAACGCGGTTAGAGAATTTGAAGAGAATTGCACCATCATTAAGATCATAAATATCCTTGACTTTACCAGACGTAATGAATTTCAATCATTACAGAATGTAGAGTACTCCCAATTATAGGATATGTTCTAATTTATCCTGTAAAAGCGGGATTTTTTTGATATTGCCAGAAATGAGATAATAGAGAACACCAGTGTTATAATTGCCAGTTGACCAAATTCTGGAATAATAGTGAACATGATCATTTGCCCCTTGGGCCCTACCCATTGAACGGGGATTTGAGGATCTCCCAGTCCATTGATATTGACTCTCATCTCCACAGGTTCACTAGATGCCAATGGTCTGGTAGTAATTGAATACAGCCCATCTTTGCTAAAGTCATCTTTTTTAGAAAAGATGGTTTTATTTTGCTGAATTATCTCAATGTCAAAATTAACATCAGTCACTAGATTGCCATTTTTGTTGAGAAATGAAAGATTGATTTTTAGTTGCTTGTTTTGCTGTGGTGTGTCTGTGACTGCCTTGAGAGATAGGGTTTCATCCAGAGTCGAACCATAAATTATGGTAGCATTTTGATTTCTTGCCGCGGGAGTAGGGTCAATCACACCCGTCTTTGATTCAGAGGAACTTTCAGCAATCTCCAATTGTGAATAGTATCTGCTTTTTTCAATTAATTTTTCAACTCTGTCAGTACCCGTATAGTTCCACAAACTGTCATTGTACAAGCTTGCACAGACTCGTGACTCTATTGAATATTTGTGATGCTCAAAAAATTTATCGCCTAAAATATTATACAATGAAAGATTTTCTTCACACCATTCTATTCCATTTGGTGTAAATGCATTATTTTCATAAAAAGGAGTGCCAAAAGCAACGCCACTACCAACCAGACACAAAATTAGAGATATTCCAACCAGCAATAAAATTTTTGAGTTACACATAAAATTAATCACAAAAATTATCATTAATGCCTTACTACTTATTATCTAGTTTTAAGAGCCCATCATGCCGACCATCTTTGGCATTTCTCTATAGGCTTTATTTACAAAAATATCATGGTCTGCATTAATCATCACAAATTCCATTGGATTATCAGAGGGTGGAGACAATATGATCTTTTGGCCTGATTTGAGAGTTTTAATATCCAGTATGTCACCTGCACCAAAATTCACATGCAGGTTTGTTAGTGGTTGAGAACCAGTATTTTGAATTGTGACTCTGCCAGTTACAAAGAGGTTTTGCTTGTCAATTATAGGATCCACAAAAATATCATACTCCTGGGTGGATATGGACAGTTTCATTACATCCAGACCAAAAATCAGAGCCATTACTGCAACTACTCCCACAATGATGGTAACAATAATGGTGTATTGTTTCACTGAAACAAGTTACTTTTTCTAATAATTAAGATTACAGATACTCAAATCATCAAGGATTCATCATTGCGGTGTTCATCCCAGTCATGTTTTGCATCATTTGGTTTTGAGTCATGTTACTTTGTATCATTTGTCTCATTTGTTGTATCATCTCTGGATTCTCACTCATGTGGCCTAGCATTTGCACTCGAATATTAGGATCATTCATCATGGGCATTAACATTTGCTGCATAAAATCATGATTGTTTCTCATAAGATCAATCATCTGGCTTACATGCTGTGGATTCTGCATCCATCTATTCATTGCATCGGTATTGCTCATCATGCTTTGTTGCAATTGTGCCATTTGTTGAGGATTATTCATCATTTGTTGCATCTGTTGCGGAGTCATCATTGCAAAATTTGGTTGATTGTAAGAGTAGAATGCCGCATAGCCTATCCCTAGTCCGACAAGAAATACCCCCACCACAATTCCGACAAATATGACTTTACTTACCATGCTAATTTTAATTTCATATCACATATAATAGCATATATGATTTTCAACTGATTATTTATAATAAAAATTTACAATAAATTATTTTTTGTTCTGCTCTGGAATAACAGACAAGGTAGTAGTAGACAGAACGTATTTTATCTTTCTTATCTGTTTTGTAATGGTATCTTCTACCTCTTTTGAGGTCTTTGCCTCTACTTTGACAAAAATGTCATAAACGCCAAATGTTCCCTTTGCTTCTTTTACATTGTCAATTTTTAAAACATCTCCCATTACATCCATTTCATGAGCCATTTCACTTTTGACTAGAACATATGCAGTCTCCATATTACTCGCCTTTCATCTCTAATCTGGTTTTAAACTCTGGCGTAATTCCTAAGGAATCATAATTTCCAGACGAACAAGTAAAACACATTGAATCTTTTGGAATGCCCACAGCTGCTGCAAGGTTTTCAGCATCATTGTACCCCAAAAAGTCTGCCCCGATGCTCTTTCGGACCATCTCAGTCAATTCCTCTTCATTCATGATATGACCATCTGAGAATGTTGCAAGTTCCTCCTGGGATGGAAAATCAATTCCGGCATAGCATGGGAATTTGATCGGCGGATATGTAATTACCATGCTGATTTTTTTAGCACCTGCTCTTCGCAAAGCTTGGATGATTGCCTTTGAGCTAGTACCGCGAACTAAACTATCATCAATTACGACAACATGTTTTCCTTCAATGATTTCTTTGATTGGGATTATCCAGCGATTGATTTCAATTCTGTCACTTTGGTGAGGTTCAATGAAACTTCGCAATGGTCCTTTCTTGCTGTATCTGTCTTTGAGTAATCCCTCATCAAACATAAGACCAAGCTCTTGTGCATAACCTAGTGCTGCAGGTCTTGCAGAATCTGGAACAGGTATTACAAGATCTGCATCTCGAATAGGGAATTTTTTTGCCAAAAATTGTCCAATTTTTTTTCTAGAAATGTAGATGTTTGCACCTTCCATGTTGCTTGATGGATGTGCAAAATAAGTAAATTCAAAAGAGCAATGAGCTCGTGTTGTATCATCGGAGAATCTCTCTGTCTCCAATCCATTTTTGCTGAGTTTGATTAGTTCACCAGGTTTTACATCTCTTTGAAGTTTTGCGCCAACTGCAGAGACTGCAGATGATTCTGATGCAACAATGTATGTGTCATCAGATTCTTTGTAACCCAATACCATAGGTCGAAATCCCTTTGGGTCCCTGGCAGCATACACAGAATTATCATCAGAGATAAATGTAAAACAGTAAGAGCCAATCATCTCATTTTTTAAAATTGCAAGTGCTTTTCCCATTTGACCATTTTCAGAGATTAATGAGACTAGTCTTTGCGCAGCAACCAATGTATCACTTGCATTTTGAGGAGTAAATGAGCATCCTCCAACTAAATTGGATAGTTCTTGAACATTTGCTATTGTCCCATTATGAGCAATGCAAAGGTCTTTGACTTTGAGTGGCTGGGCATTTTCAAGTGTGCTTCTTCCCATGGTAGAATATCTCACGTGTCCAATTACTGCTGGAGAAGAGTAATCCTCACAAATTTTCTTAAATTCTGATGAAGCACCAGATACCAGACCCAATCTTTTTAGTGGTTCTTTGTTGGGTATAGCAATTCCCCATGCTTCTTGACCTCTATGTTGTAAAGCTCTTAGTGCATCAATTGCCATTGGGATGACATTAGTTCCACTGAGACTGAAAATTCCAACTACACCACAATTTTCTTTAACCATGTACAACCAACTCCCTTAACGAATTAGACCAAGTTTTTTGTGCCTTATCAACTCTTAGATCAATGATAGATTTTCTATCCAAATTGAATCGGATATTTTCATCTCCAAATACTCCAATCATGTGGTATGAAACATGACTCTTTTTGAGAATCTCTTCTAGTTTTTTGAGATTTTTCTTTTGTAAAACCAAAAGATATCTTGAATGGCTCTCTGAAAACAAAATTCTGTCTGCATCTAATTTTGGTCCAGGTACTTTGTCTAGTGAGACTGTGCATCCTATTTGATGAGTCATACAAATTTCAGACACTGCAACTCCTAGACCTCCCTTAGAGCAGTCATGTACCGCTTTGAGAAGATTCTTTTTAATCACATTCAACACTGTGTTCATGTTAGCTTTTGATTCTTCAAAATTAACAACGGGGCATATTCCTCCAATAAACTTGTGAATGTATTCAAAGTATTCAGAGCCACCCATCTCATTTTTTGTATTTCCAATAATTACAAGACAATCTCCACTTGCAATCTTCTGAGGATAGAGAGGTGTTTTGTCAATTAATCCCAAAATTCCAATGATTGGAGTAGGCTTTATTGGACCAGACGGAGTTTCATTGTACAAACTGACCTTTCCACCAACACATGGAATTTCAAAATATTTTGCAAAGTCAGTTAGTCCCTTTAATGATTCTAAAAATGTCCAAAAGATTTCAGGATCTTCAGGATTTCCAAATTGTAAATGATCAAGCATTCCAATTGGGGTAGCCCCAGTACAGACAACATTTCTGCATGCCTCCTCAAAGCAGCCTATTGCTCCTTCTCTTGGATTGATGTAGCAGTGCTTTGGATTACCGTCTATTTTGGCTGCTAAAAATTTACCGTTGTCTAGTCGAAGTACAGATGCATCTGTGCCAGGTTTTACCACGGTTCTAATTCCTACTTCATGATCATATTGTCCGTACACCCAAATTTTGCTTGCAATGTTTGGTGATGAGAGAAACATCATCATCATTTTTGAATAATCTGTAATTGGTGCTAGTTTCTTTTCATCTTCTATTTTTTCCAGGTATGCTGGTTTTTTGGAAGGTCTGTCCAACAGAGTAGCATTTGCAACAAGATCTGTTGGAAGATTGGCGCATGTCTTTTTTCCTTTTTTTACATGCATCATATTACCACTAGTCACTTTGCCAATTACAGAGCAAGTTATGTGAAATTTTTTGCAAATCTCTTGTATTTTTTTAAATTTGTCATTGTCTGTAACTATGAGCATTCTCTCCTGGGATTCAGATACCATAATTTCATCTGGATTCATATCTGATTCGCGGGTGTGAACTTTGTTTACATCCATCTCAATTCCTATGGATAGTGCATCCGCAGTTTCAGATACGGCACAAGATAGTCCACCGCCGCCAAGGTCTTTCATTGCATGAATGAGGTTTTGATTTCTAGCTTCCAGTATTGCCTCTATGATTAATTTTTCAATAAACGGGTCTGGGATTTGCACTGCAGATCTGTTTTCAGATTCCAAAGAATCAGAAGCAAATTGGGAGCCACCAATTCCATCTCTTCCAGTAGAGCCTCCAAGTAGTACAACAAGGTCACCTTTTTTGGCATGATTTTTTATTAGATTTTTTTTCTTTCCAAATCCAATTGCTGCAACATCAACTAGAGCATAATTAGAATAACATTCATCAAATTCAACTTCGCCACCAATTGTAGGAATTCCCAGGCAATTTCCATAATCTGCAATTCCAGTAACTGCATTTTTAAAAAGCCATCTTGCTTGTTGGTCTTTTTCAATATCTCCAAATCTCAGTCCATCAAAGATTGCAATGGGTCTTGTTCCAGCTGAAAGAATATCTCGGATTACTCCACCAACACCAGTTGCTGCACCACCGTATGGCTCTACTGCTGATGGATGATTGTGACTTTCAATGTGAGCAGTTATGACATAGCCATCACCAACATCTAAAACTCCAGAATCGTATCCTTTCTCAGATATTACCAATGGCCCTTTCATTGGCAACATTTTGAGATGCTTCTTTGATGATTTGTATGAGCAATGCTCAGACCATTCTGCAGCTACAATTTGTAATTCAGTCGACGTGGGTTTTCTTCCGATTTTTGATGTGAGTTCATCTAGTTCCTGTGGCTCTAGACTCAATTTTTAACACCGATTGTTTTAATCAGAGACTCAAAAATTAGAGAAGACGGTTTATTGTCAATTGGATTAATTGCAGATTCAGTTGCTCGCTCAGGATGCGGCATCATGCCAACAACATTACCGTCTTCATTGCAGACTCCGGCGATTCTATCTGTAGAGCCATTTACTACTTCGCTGTATCTAAATACAATTTGATTATTTTTCTTTAATTTTTTTAGAGTCAGTTCATCGACATAATATCGTCCCTCACCATTTGCAATTGGAATTGGAATTTTTTGATGCAGTTTTAATTTATTTGTAAATGGAGTCTTGTTATTTTCAACTATTAGACTAGTCCACCTGCACATAAAATTAAGAGATGTATTTTTGAGTAACGCACCGGGCAATAATCCAGCCTCCACAAGAATTTGAAATCCATTGCATACACCCAAAATAGGAATTCCTTTTTCTGCCATCTTTCTAACATCGTTAATTATTGGGCTGTGCGCTGCAATTGCCCCTGACCTGAGTCTATCTCCATAAGAAAATCCTCCTGGAAGAATTACAGCATCAATATTTTTTGGCAAACCTTTTTCATGCCAAAAATACTCTGCATCAAGTTTGAAAACATCAGTCAATACATGGTACATGTCTCGATCGCAGTTACTACCTGGAAAAACTATAACGCCTACCTTCACAACTAGTTTTATCAGTAGATATATTTAATTTGAATCTAGTCAAAAAATATCAAAATAAAAAATATGTTGATCGCATTACGTCATAAAACGAATTCAGAAAATCAGAGAACAATAATTCACAAAGCATTAGCAAAAATCAGAACACAGAATTAAGCGTCAAATACGTCAATTGTGACTTTGCTTACCATTGGGTTGTAAATGCGCAGATCATCACAGATTTCCTGGACTTTGGCTTTTGCAATTTTTTTATCTTTTTCTTTAATTGTAAATTTCAGCATTTTTGCAGTTTTGATTTTAGATATTGATGAATGCGTGCCTTTCAATACAAGGTCATTTAGAATGGTTTCACCTTCTGGGTCACTGATTCCAGGTTTGTTTTCAATGGTCACATGAACGTTAAAAATAGCCATTAACAATTTGCAAAATTAAAAAGAGGTTAATCTATCTTCCTACAAGATTTGAGATTTAATACTTAAATTCAGAAACAGATACCTGAATAACCCCAATATGGGATTATTTTTGAAATCCAATTTCTTTTTTCATTAATCAGAGAATAGAAAATTCAAAAAATATAACAAGAAAATAAAATCAAATGAAAAAAAGGAAAAAAATTCATCCTTAAGGGGATGACGTTGGGATGCTTGACTCATCAAATCCTTGATGTTGCATCATATTTTTGTCCCCACATTCATGCATTCCAGGTGAACCAAAGTCATGCATTCCATGTTGACCAAATTCATGCATTCCCATTGGGCCAAATGGCATATCGCCAAATGATTTGATTGACTTGCCTTCGGATTTATTTAGAACACTGCCATTACCTGCATCAATTATAATTTTGTAGCCAGTATCATTTTTTGTATCTATGACAAAAAATGTGTAAACTAGATACCCTTGCTCAATACCTACGTGTCCTCCAACTACGGAGCCATCTTGTATTTGTTTTTCTGCAGTTACAGCAGCATCAGAAAAGGATACTTTTTTGTTATCATTGATGTAGTTTTTGATTGTGTCTTTTACATTCACTGAACCAGTTATCACGGGTTTTTGATTCACTGAAGAGTCGGGGGAAGCAATTTGAGCTATTGCCAGCATTGGATTAAACATTGTTAAAACAACGGTAAGCAATGCAATTCCTAATACCCCAGGAATGATGATTTTTGGATTTTTGAATGTCTGAGATTTTGTCATTATAGTATAAACGGAATTTTGCATAATAAGACTTGCTAGCAAGTCATACGTAACAATGTTACCTTATCTTTAAGACTCATTTTCGATGATTTTTTTTTATGATTCAAGCAGGTTATGAAGTATGCAAACAAATAACAAGACAAATACCAACAAATTTACTCTACAAATTAGAATGGATGAATTGTTTAAGGAGTTGTTTTTCCGATATTGAATCCCATTTTTACTCTTCTAAAACAAAATTCAGAACAAAATCTAGAATCAAATGAATGTGGAATTAATCGAGATGACATTACATGGCACAAATTAAAGGTGAACCAAACTGGTACGTGAATATCGGGATAGAATTTACATTAGGAAGGATGTGTTGTTGAAACTTTACGAATATGGTGAAATGAATCAGAGTAAACTGATGAGCATTTGTGGATTAAACAATGTGAAGCACAAGGAGATCTTAGATGAGATGGTAAAAAAAGAGATGATAGAGCGAAAAGATGAACCGTGGGGAAATAAAATCACCATAAAATATAACATATCCCAAAAAGGAAAGGATATCCTTCGTGCAGTTTTAGAACCATATGAGGAATTATTCCCAAGAGAAAGCAAAGAGGGAGAAAAGTAATGTCAAAAGATAAAAAGAGTCGAGAAAATTTATTTGAAATTCTAGATGGGATGATGATTAATCTCAGTAGAACAAAAAAGATGTTCATGATAATGATTCTAACAACATTGATCATACCTCCAATAGCTTTGTTGGTGACCACCACTCTCTTTGACTCTCCATTTCATGAAAAATTTGAGGAAAAATTAGAAGAGCGACTTCAAAGACAATTAAATGCAGGATTAATAACTCATGATGAGTATCTTAGTATCAAAGAAAAAATAACTAGTCATGAAAAACCAAATCCATTACTACGACCACCTGAATTTACAATATTTGTAATTTCTTTGATATGGTTAGGAATTGGAGTCAGACAGTGGATTGTATTATCAAAATGGGATAAAAAATACAAACAGTTCAAAGAGAAGCAAAAAGAGATTGATAAAAAATTTGAAGATGGATTTGATAAAGATTCAACAACGGATTTAGAAGATAAATAAAAAGCACATTGAGCACATCAGATATTTTGCAAAGCACCTCAATTATATTTCCATATTACAGATATCCTACATTTTGAAATTAGTTGATAAAAAAATTGGAGGTAAAATAAAAAAATTAGTTGCTTCCAATAAGGAAGACAACGTTGACACTATTACTCACATCTTGATCTGATGTGAATATCGGTGTTGGTGCAGCTGATTTTTCCATTGCTCCATAAGCCATGTCATACATTGGTCTTGGATATGGTATTGAAAGCTCAGATAGAGACATCTCCTTTACTCCGATTATTTTGTAACCTAGTGGAGTTAACGCTTTTTCTGCTTTAGATTTTGCATCTAAGACGGCCTTTTCTAAAAGATCATCTTTGAGTTTAGAAGTAACTTCTGGAGATAATGAAAAAAATACACTATCTACTCTGTTAACTCCTGCATTCACTGCACTATCGATGATTGTAGCTACAAGGTCAAGTTTCTCAGTTTTTACAGTCACAATGTTGCTTACTTTATAGCCAACAAGTTTTTGTGTGTAAATTCCAGTCTCTTTTTCCTGTATGCTGTCATAAACAGGATAGATGCTAAACTGAGAGGTACCAATTTCTGAATCACTTAGACCGACTTGTTTTAAAGCGGTTACTACGTTATTCATCAATTCAGAGTTTGCCGCAAGTGCGTCTTTAGCAGTTTTTTCTTGAGTTTCAACACCAAAACTAATGTTTGCAAGGTTAGGCGCTACACTTGAAAGTGCAGTTCCGGTCACAGAAATTACTTTTTCCCGGGATGGGAATGGAGTGACCTCCTGTGCGTTTGCATTTGGAGCAATTGAAATTGCGCTCATAGTCACAGAGACTACCAGAACGGTAATTATTGCTGCAATGATTTGTTTTGAATGTTTCATAATATACCTTATAGATTTTTGTAGATAAGGTTTGATTAAATTTTGTTTTAACAACAAGTCTTAATAAGATACTACTAATTTGATTTTTTAATGAAAGACGATGTAGAAGACGATCCAGTTGGAATTTCAGACAGAGTCGAAATTCTATCAACAGAAGATCAAAAAATAAAAGCAATTGGAGAAATATTAAGTTCAGATTCAAGTAGGGAAATTTTAAAACTTTTGTTCAATGATTCGTTGACGGCAAACCAAATATCACTAAAGACAACCATTTCATTACCACTGGTAATTTATCATTTAAAAAAGATGCAAGAATCAGGAGTAGTAAAAATTACAAGTATCGGAAAAAATACAAAATCTCACGATATGAAATTTTACACTGTAGACAAGCTTGCAATAATAATATTGCCATCAAAAATGTCAGAGCCTGCAAAAAAGAGCAAATCTCTTTTTAATTCATTTACTAGAATTCACAGACTGGCCACACTTGGTGGAGTTTCTATAGCTGCATGGTTTTCATCACAAATTATCCAAAAAACAATGGAATCAAGATTAGATCAAGGAGCACAAACACCGATGATGGATGCTGTGCCTTCTGAAGCGCCTCAAGCAGCCCTTAAGTCAATGCCCACACAAGGGGCAGAAAGTGCAATATCTGCAGCTGTTCCAGTACAAACACCTGACCCGTTAGTTCAGTTCTTATGGTCTGCAATAGTAGTATTGGCTGTAATAGTTACAGGTCTTGTTATTGAAGTAATAATTTCTAAAAAATACAGCTCCAAATCAATCAAGAATGTCTCTTAAAATTATAAAAACAAAATTAAAAATATTTTTGTGAGTTAAAGACAAGCCAAAGAAGAGAATTATAACATAAATTACCAGACATTGGAATTTATATCAGATTACTTAAGAATACCATATATTGTCAAGATCAAGATATTGGAAGATTACTTCAGATGAAATGCAGAAATTCGTCTATAATGAAGAAAAATTACTAAATTGGGAAATTAAATGCGTTAGAGAGCCAGATGTAGAAGCAATCTTCATCGGGGTTTTCATGTATAGAAACGGTACACCATATGACTATGAATCAATTAAGGGCATTACCTATTATTATAACAACATTCAAAGAAGCGAATTACCTTCCATCACAAGTTACCTTCAAGAGAGATTTGGAGGAAAAGAAATGGAAAAAGGAGAAAGGATATTTCTCAAAGGTTCTAAAGAAATCTATTCCAGTAATGACATAGCAGCATTAGCAAAAGGTATGGAACAAAAATTTAAGACCAAAGCCATCATTTCCTTAGAATTCCAAGATTTGAGCCTTGAAGAACTTAAAAATGCGGGATTGCCAGAATCAAAACTACTTCCAATCCCAGGCAAATAGATAAAACAGTTTAAGACAGATGGGTTTTAGATGTCATCAATTGAAGGTATCAATCATCACCTTGAAGAATTAAGAAAACGAGTTATGCGGGTCATCATAGTATTGGGAATAATTTTTGCATTTGTAATTTCATGTCATTTATACCCAATTGATGTTGCAGGAGTTCACCTATACTATCCATCAATAGACCCGATCAACAATGTTGCTGCACAAATTACAAAACATATGAAAAATAGTCTTGTTCCAGAAGGAGTTCAATTAATACAAACAGAACCAGGACAAGCTCTATTTGCTCAAATTTATGTCGCCGCACTTGTGTCCATAGTGGTTGGAATGCCAATGATAATCAAAGAGTCAGTGGGATTCATCAAACCAGCATTAAAAGAACATGAAATCAAAGTTACACGTAGTATTGCACTTCCTGCATTAGCACTATTTGTAGCAGGTTGTATCTTTTCGTATTTTTTAGTAATTCCATACATGTTAGAATTTCTTTACATGTATGGAGATGTGTCAGGGTTGGTCACATTTCTTAACATAATGGATTTCATTACTTTCGTTTTACAATATTTGCTTGCATTTGGAGTTTCATTTCAGCTTCCATTGATAATGTATGCATTATCAATGTCAGGAATAGTAGGCGATAAATTTTGGAGAAAAAACATTAGATATGCAATACTAGCAATTGTAATTTTTGGCGCAATAGTTACTCCAGATGGAAGCGGTGTCACCATGTGGTTTATCTCAATACCCATGATGGCTCTGTATCTTGGAGGCATGATAATAATTGAGCATAAAAAACGTAAAAAAGATTTAAATCTCAAATCATAGACTAAAACTCAGATGATACTACAAAGTATTTTTCTTGCAATGCCGGGCATAAATGAGATCTTGATAATTTTAGTTTTGGCTGCTGTTTTTATCTTTGGAGCAAAGAAAATACCAGAGCTAGCTAAAACTATGGGTAAGGCAAAAGCAGAATTTGAGAAAGGCAAGATCGAAGGGCAAAAAGAGCTTAATGATCTAAAAAATAAAGAAGAAAAGTCGGATTAGCATTCGGCAATTGTTACAAATTTATCAATAATTTTAGAATACTCAGTTGGGAACTTGGTTTTATCAAAAAGATTAGAGAGTCTCATCACACCTTTTAGTTTCCAATCAACCTCAAGGGTTAACTTTGTACCATATGGAATTTGTTCATATCGATTAATGATGTGAGTGCCTTTTGCATCACCACCAATAACAAAAATTTCATGTAGTATGGGCTCATCAATTACATGTTTTACCATCATAACTAATTCTTGTCCTGCAATACGTAGATGTTCTTCAACAACAGACGTGTTTCCACGTACAGAGATAATTCGGATAGATGGATATTGGGATGAAAGAATTTTTTGAAAATTTTCATAATTTGTCGAAAGTTCAAAAACTTTTTTTCTATCTGCCTTTATGATTTTTTCAAAAATAATTTTTGACAATTATAATTTACAAAGTGCCCCAGCGAGGGTATAAACTGTGCTCTAGATCAAATTGGTCCAAGCATTTTCCAACACCGTGATTTACAATATCATCAATGGTTTTTGGTTTTGTATAAAATTCTGTAACAGGCGGTAAAATTACAACACCTAATCTAGATAGCTTGAGCATATTTTCAAGATGTATTGCAGAGAGAGGGGTTTCTCGGACCATCAAGATTAGTTTTCTTGATTCTTTAATTGTCACACCCGCTGCTCTTGCCACTAGAGTATCATCATACCCATTTGCAATTGCAGATAATGTTTTCATACTACACGGTGCAACGATCATACCATCAACTTTATGAGTCCCACTAGAAATGCTGGATGCCATATTTTTTTCATCCGAGACAGTATTTGCAAGAGACTTTACATGTTCAAGTGTGAATTCAGTCTCCATAGAGATGCACTTGATAGCCCACTCAGACATTATCAGATGAGTTTCAACACCTAATTTCTTGAGAACTTCTAACAAACGAATCCCATAGATAACGCCAGTACTGCCAGTAATGCCAATTACCAATTTCATTGTAAATTATCTGATATGTTACAGTATTTTATCTATTAGATACCAATGCAAAGTTGGCACTTGCAGACTAGACATCTTGCGGATCATCATGATGAATATCTAATTTACGCTCTTTTCTTCTTTTGAACCATAAAGAAATTCCACCCACAGTCATTGCAGACAGTAAAATCACTCCGGCCATCTGTAGTTGAAGAGAATAGAACACATAGTTACCTTGGTTTCTATTAAGAAAAATCTTGTGATCAGAGCCAGATAATTGAAAATTAGCTATATTAGTTCCTGCTTTGTAGTCAATGTGTGATTAATAATTCTGAGATTAAAAAAATTGTAAGCCAATATTCGGATGTAAGAATAGGAGTGATGGGAAGCCATTCTGCATTAGAAGTAATGGATGGAGCAAAAGATGAAAATTTCCAGACTGTTGTTTATTGTCAGAAAGGCAGAGAAGAACCATATCAAAGATTCAACAGAATTGCAGATGAGATAATAATTTTAAATAAATTCAAAGACATGGCATCACCTAAAATTCAAAAAACTATGAGAGATACAAACACTATAGTTATCCCGCACAGATCATTGACTGTATATCTAGGATATAAAACTCTAGAAAATTCATTCAAAGTTCCAATATTTGGAAATAGAAAATTATTCCAAGCTGAAGAAAGAACTGCCAAACGAAATCAATATTATTTGTTAGAAAAAGCAAGAATAAAATTTCCAAAATTATTCAAAGATCCAAAAAGCATCAACAGACCATGTATTGTTAAAGTTCAAGAAATGAAAAGGCCATTAGAACGTGCATTCTTTACCGTATCGTCATACAAAGATTATAAAGAAAAATCTGAGGCAAAAATAAAACAAGGGTTGATTTCAAGAAAAGATTTGGAAAAATCAAGTATTGAAGAACTGGCAATTGGGACATACATGAATTTTAATTTCTTTCACACTCCAATATCAAAACAAGTTGATTTTATAGGAATTGAGCGAAGACTGCAAACTAATGTGCATGATTTTAATGCACTTCCAGCAAAACAGCAGTTGGACATAGATATTGATTTACAGAATATTGAAGTGGGTCACACCCCTGCAAGCATCAGAGAGTCATTACTTGAAAAAGTAATCAAGATTGGGGACAAATTTGTGGCAGCAGCCAAAAAAGAGTACTCGCCAGGAATCATAGGACCGTTTTCACTGCAAAGTGTGATTACAAAAGATTTGGAACTAGTAGTGTATGACGTATCACTCCGGGTTCCAGGCAATCCAATTGTAGCAACTACTAGCCCATACACAAAATATCAATATGGTAAAACATTTGGAGTAGGTAGAAGAATAGCAATGGAGATAAGACGTGCTCAAGACGAAGGTCGTCTTGATGAGATAGTAACATAGAATTACATTTTATAATGTTTAAATTTTTTTTCAAATGCCTCAGAGGAACAAATGAAAGACATATTTCTTAGATATGAAAACAATACTTGTTAATTGGCTAGATTAGGAAATATATTGAATACTTAACGTTTTGATTCAAATAATTAAAAGAACGGTTTTTGTTTGAATTAGAATGCTGGATGCCAGTTAACATCAAAATACAAACTCTTTATTGTCAGACTTTCATAAAATATACAAATGCCAAGAATAATTTACATTAGAGAAATAATCACAATTCTAAAAGAGCCAAAACTTTGCCCCACATGCCAAAAAGAAGACAGATTAGAAAAAAATATTATTTTTGAAAGAAGGTCTGATGGTCAGACAATACTATGTACACGTTGTGAAGCACTGACAGTAGTTACAAGTCATAACCTTAGAGAAGTAGAATTATCAGCTGCAAAAGACTATCAAGTGATGTTAAAAGAGCCACATCTGATACGAAAAGTCACATATTAAATTTCAAATCTAAAAGATACAATCATGAAAGCAATTCTTGAATTATGTAATTTCGAACATATGCAAATTCCCATTCCTTCAAGCTGGCATTTTTGCATTCTTCTTTAATTATCAATCCAGCAAGTCCTTTACTCCAAATATGTCTATTTACGTCATACACTTCTAAAATTTTACCATGTTTTGTAATTTTGATACTACCATGACATCTTTGGATAACTTTAGCAGCGACATTACGATACAAGATATCAAGATTAGCCATGAAAAGTCATTAGTTTTCAGCATATCAAAAATGTTATGATTTAAAAAGAAATATCGGTTATAATACTCATATATCTTAGAATGTAGAATAAACAAATGCTGATGATTAATAGAAAAGCTATATCTGATTGCTGATGAGTTTGCCGAATTATGAAGCATTTATCACATTTTAGAATTTCAAATAGAGAATAATTTGGATAAGTTTAGAGATAAACATTACATATGCCAGAAAAAATTACAGAATAGTGGAAAATACAGACATTGTGTTAAATGCAAAAAAATTCGCCCAGGAAAAACATAAAAATCAAAAAAGAAAAGATGGGGTTACTCCATTTTATGATCATTTAGAAGGAGTTGTAAATAGACTCAAAAACTTGGGAGTAACAGATAAAGAGACATTATGCTCAGCCTGGCTTCATGACATCATTGAAGATACGGATGTTACTTTTGATCAGATAAATGAAAGATTTGGCAGAGAAGTAGCAGTGATTGTTTTATCACTATCAAAAGATAAAAGCATTCCAAAAAAAGACAGAGAAATCCAATATGCAAATCAGCTAAAAGATGTCCCATTCCAAACAAAAATTATCAAATTATGTGACATATCTGCAAATCTAAAAGATTTAGCAAACGCACCAATCTCAAAAACTCAAAAAAACAAACAGATCAAAAAGATTTTGCATTATCTCCGAGTAATTAAAAATGACATATCAGAAAATAAATCGAAATACCCAAAAATTCAAGAGATCATTGATGGCATAAACACAATATGTATTAAATTTAATCAAAACCCTATTTTGATTTAGAATTAAGGGTTACAACTTTAACAGTTATTGAAAGTATGAAGGAGGATATTTGTGGATTAAAAAGAACAAAATTCCTTTAATACTATAGTGAACAAGATGTTGTGAACATATGATATTAAACAACGCAGTTATAGGCGGATTGATTATAGGTGTAGTTGTGGCAGTCATAATGTCATCTGCTGCATTAGTGATGCTTGTTAATCTAAATAACAAATTAGATACAGTTGTAGATCATGAACAAAATAAAAATTTAGTGGTGGGAGCACCTGGCATCAATAAAAATGAATTTTATATTTTTACACAAGAATTAAATGCAAATGAGGAAAAATTAGGTGTACCAGTAGCAGTGTTTTCACTAACAGAAATTACAGTACATAAAGGAGATAAAATCACGATTCACTTTATCAATGCAGCAGAAGAACCAGAAGATAGACATACGTTCACTATGGAATCACCATACAAAATGAATTATGAACTAGATGGTGGCGAAAGCACAACATTTAGTTTTACAGCTGACACAATAGGCACCTTCACGTATTATTGCACATATGATTTACCAAGCATGGTTGGACAGTTAGTAGTATTACCATAACCTCAACTATTGAATAGAATTATTTTTTCACTTTTGCAAGATATCAACATGTGATATTATTATCTAGTAATTTTTAAGCTTCCATGTGTTCTTTAAGGAGATTTTTACGAACTAGAATTGGGATGTTATACAATGCACCCAAAGCCATGGCATCCGATGCACGATAATTTCGTAGTACCATATCTTTTTTTCCAGTAAAATAGAGATTGGCACGCAATACCTCTCCACTTTCATAGATTTTGACTTTGACTAAAATCAATTCATTCTCCTCACATATTTCTTCCATCATTTTGTAAATTGATGGTACTGATTCCCCTGAACTTTCAACAAAACTGGATATATGTCTTGCAACTTCACCAGAAAATGCTCTCATATGGAATTCTTTACCGTCATCACCTTTTAGAACCAACATTCCTTCAACAGCATAAGGATCTACAAATCCAACATAATCAATTTTGACCGATTCATAATCAGGCTCTTGTGCTTGATCAATTTCCATAATACGCTTAATCTTCCAGTTCAGTCCTTATAAATATACTAAAATGAATTGATTGAGACAGTGTTAATTTTTTTATAACAATCTAAACAAGTGTGCAACCCCAAATTATTTAACGCCAACAATTAAGGGAAGCTTGATGTCGATAAACCCTGAACGTTCAGTATCATATGTTCTAACAAAACATGTCTCATCATACATGAGTAAAGATTTCCTGTTGTTAAATCAAAATACGTTAATTAGTGAATCAGCTAGAATGCTTCAAGATTCTGAGAGAGATGATATCATTGTAATTAACGATAACCATGAACCGATCGGAATCGTTACAGATGAAGACATCATAAATAAAATAAACGAAATCACAACATATGGAAAAACGGCATCTTTGAAAGATATCATGTCTGCACCATTGATTACAATTACTGAAAAAACGACATTACAGGTAGCCCTCCATAAAATGAGAGATAGTAAAATTAGGAAATTACCAGTCGTATCTAAGAAAAAGCAAGTCGTGGGGATAATTTTTCAGGGTACTATTGCAAATGTGATAAGAGATGCAACTGCTACTGCCCCTCATCTATTTAGTCCTCCCGTGAAAGCAATTTTAGGGAATTTAGGATTTGTATTACAATTTGCAGGGGTTTTGTTACTAGTTCCTGCAATAGTGTCAACAGTATTAGGGGAAACATTGACAGCTGCAGGAATTTATCTGACAACAGTACTTTTGCTTGTAACTGGATTTTTCCTCAATGCGTATGGAGAAAAAGCAAGCCTGAATATTCAACAAGCATCAATTCTCGTGTTATCAAGTTTGTTGATATTGTCATTATTTGGAACAATTCCATACCTGTATGTAATGCCAAGTGGAGAATCATCAGCAGATGGGTTTGTCAATTCTTTCTTTTCAAGCGTATCGGGATTTACCACATCAGGCCTAACATTAATTGATGAGCCAGAAAACCTGCCTCAAGGTTTTACTTTCTATAGGAGTTTCACACAATTAATCGGTGGAATGAGTTTTATTTATTTGGTAATCACAGCGTTTTATCCAGAATCAAAAATTCAATCACTTAGAGGTTTTATTTCAGGTAGATCATTGCACATGCGAGAGCTTTTTGGAACCATCACAATAATTTTTACATTATACATTGTAATTGTTGTAATTTTATTCTATTTATTTGGAGAGAGGAACGTAATTAACAACTTTGCATTGGCAATAAGCGCATTTGCAACTGGTGGATTTTTACCTACATCTACAATTTTGAATAATCTTGATTGGCAAGAGCAGATGATTTTAATGAGTGCAATGATATTTGGGGCATTACCATTTACATTTCACTATTCATTTGTCAGAAAAAAATTCCTATCGCCAAAACTCGGCAAAGAAGTATTAGCTTATTTCATAATATTAGGTTGTGCAATAATATTATTTATTTTATTTAGCGGATTAGATCCTTTAACAAGTGCGTTTTATTCAATATCGGCAAGTACAACATCGGGATTACATTCACAAAACCCGGTAAATTTCAATTCAGCAACACATGCAATTTTGATAGTATTAATGATCATAGGAGGATGTGGTTTTTCAACGGCTGGAGGGATCAAGGTTTTTAGATTATTACAATTAAGAGAGGTAAGAAAATTATTTAGCAAAATAACTCGATCGGAACTAGCACCACAGAGAAAAAAAGAGATGACATCATCAATGTTAATAATAATAATATTTTTTGGGACCATATACATAACAGCAGTATATTTAACAACAATTGAAAATACAAATTTTGAGAATGCATTCTTTGAATCAACTTCTATAATTACTACCACAGGATTAACTTCAGACATTGTGGATTTGAAGACAGACGATTCAGTCAAAATGGTGATAAGTTTACTGATGATAATTGGAAGGATGGAAATTATTGGCATAATTTACATTTTTGTGCCTAGATTGAGCCAATAAACATTCTAAAATACAGAATAGAATTAATTCCATAGCATCAATCGAAAAATGTTGGAAAAGCAAATAATCGGACATAGTGGAAAAAAATTAATGATTTTAGGATTTGTAACGGTAGCAATCATATTCACAATATATTCGAGATATCAAGATCCAGAGACATACACACCTGATTCAATGGATTCAATTCAAAGAATTGCATATGGTTTTTACATAATACTGATAACAGCATTTGGGGCCATCACATATGGAATTTATCTATATCTCAGGGAAAAAGTAGAAAAAAATGAAAAAAACATCACAACAATTATTGCATTAAGTGTATCAACTACAAGAGCCAGAAAAATTTTTGTGATTACATTTGTTATTTATGGCATATTCTTTTCATTAATATCTGGCACATTGGTATATCAACCAGAGATAAATTTTGTAACACATTACGGAGCAACAATACCATCCGGATTTGTGTCACCTTGTTGTGACATTCCTGGATATATGCCAAAGATCATAGTGTATTTAACAGAACATGTAGGATTACAAATAATCCCCATCAATTTAGTGTTACAAGTAGTTGTATCATATTTAGTAGGGCTAAACATGGCTCTTGCATCTAGTGCATATACAATATCAAAAAAAGGAAGAGGAATTAGCACAATTGGAGCTGCAGCAGGATTGTTCATAGCATGTCCGACGTGTGCAGGAACATTTATGTCAATTTTTATAGGAACAGCAAGTGGAATTGCGTTATCAATTGCGCTAACAGAATTACAAACACTATTCATTGCATTATCAATTCCAGTGTTATTAGTGACTCCATTCATAATGGCAAAAAAATTGAGAAACGCTGACGGTAGCTGTAAAATCAATCCTACAAAATAAATTTTTTGACCTCAGGAATTTTATTATTTCCTATGTCATACCCATCTCTTTTAAGAAATTTTAAAGTAAATTTGTAAATTAATTCATCATGTTCCAATTCTCTGTCCAGAAAAGTTTATCATGTTTTTCAGTGATCCTGAAATGCAGGGTTTAAGGATTCAGTAATTTCCTTACACTGATCAAAAGTTTTCCCATTTTTGTATGCACAGATTCTAGTATCACACTAATCAATAATACACGGTAAATGAAATTCTAAATAAACCTAGAACATGATAATTAGAATTTTTTATAAATTAATAATTTTGTATATTAACAATAGGGCATATTTAGGATTATTCAACAAATTACAAGATTAGCAATCAAAACGATAAGTTAAATCAAATACTAGAAATCTACAATTAAAACATGGGAATAAAAACATCAATAGATTATGTGGAATTTTACATAAATCTAGAAATGCAAAACAGTGTTAGTTTTTTGAGTTTCATAAATAATGAGAAAATGGTTTTAAAACACAAATTAGAAAACAAAAAATCAGATAAAGATCCTATTTTAAACGGAATTAGAATTTTAGAAAAACTGACAGATGAGATTAAAAAAAATGGAGAGAAAGAAGTTTTAGAAAAATATAGAAAATAAAAGTAAGAAATTTATAAAATTAACCAAAGCAGACAAACAAAGCAAAAAAAACAAGAGCAAGATCGTACATTTAAGTAAATGAATTTCATATGAAATAAGATGGTTGCAGACTCAAATATTATCCGAATAGAAATTTTACGTGTTTTAAATGAAAGTGGAAAAATTCGTGGAAGCGAGCTGACTAGTAGGGTGATAAAAAAGGTTGGAAATGAAAAAATGGTGCACCGAGAAATCAGTTTACTGGTAGAATCAGGAGAGATAGAAAAAAAAATGTACAGCAAATCACATATCGAATATGAATTAATCAACATATCAGAAACGGTAAATAATCAACTCAAAAGCGTTCACAAGGAAATTGAAATGATTTTTGAAGAGATTAAAGAGTTCGAGCAAGCTATTCAGCAAAATAAAATTGAATTCCAAGAAAGACTAAGAGCAACAATCCATTTCATACATATTGTTCAATCTACGGATGGAGTAATGAAACTTTTGTCACATTATCCTACATTTAAAAAAGATAAAATGTTTTCACAGATCACCAGAAAAATCAGTGATTGCTGGGAAAGTATAATGGAAAGCATTGTCCATCAGCCTGAAGAAGAATTTCTCAACGAAGTGATAGCAAATTTGCGAATATCACAAATAAGTTCACACAGTGTAAACTAAATGAAGTCCCAGAGTATTAATATCAAATAATTTGTTTTAGTTTTTCCAGGACGATTTTAAAAATCTCGTCATTATCAAGCAAGATAAAGGGTAAATTGTTTTCTTCACATGCTTGACCGCTTTCAGTATCTCTAGTAACTAAAACCATGTCATTTTCTTTTGCAAAATTAATCACAGAATAATCAGTACGTAATTTATAACCATCAGTACGTAATTTTTTTACACTGTAAGCATCATAACCCATCTTACGAAGCTTATCATCCCAACCATCATCCATCTCATCAATTAAAATTTTAATAGGTTTTGACATGAATTGATCTAATCAAATTTCAATATTAGTGTAAATAATTATGTTAAAAATATGATGTGTAGAAATTGGAAGTCATATGATTTGTGAATTTAAAAAATACAATCGAGTTTAATCTGCAAAGAACATAATAAAATAGGTCAGAAAATTAAAATTAGATTCAACAATGAAATTAGAATCCATTCATTCAGATTATTTGACATAACTAATCATGATAATTTTGAGATAAATCATACAAGTTTTCACAAAAAAGAGTGAGCCTAACGGGCATAACACCATCAAACCAAGAAAGTTCTTTATCAACATTATAACCCTTAAAAAATGATTTTAGGTATGCCTTAGATTTGAGAAAAGTAATTTCATTTTCAAATAATTGTTTTACTTGATTTTGCCCCTCTAATGTAAGATTATAGTGGCAAGTCATCAAATCAATTTGAACATAATAATTTCCATTACTAGGATTTATTCGTGCTTTGATGAAAGGCTGGTTATTTTGTTGGCATTCTTTATAATATTTGCCATACTCGAACATTTTGGAATCTGCAATGAATTTTTTCAGAGCCATTTCATGAAAATATGAATATTTAGAATTAAAGGTCTGCTGTAATTTTTTTAATTTTTGTGATTATGCGAATTTTTGTATCAATTGCCATTTCAGGTTCCATAGTAAAATAAACAGTATTTCTTTTAGCGTAAGTTACCATTTGAGTCACTTTTTCCCTTTCAACATGAACATAACGAACCTTCCCCAGTGTTCTGTCAAATTCTTGTCTCATTTTTCTTCTCTGTGCAACCTGTTTGCAAAAGTGCTCTTCCTCTTTTTGAGTTTTTAATGATGTTTTTCCACTTTTCATAATTCCCTCTTTGATGTTGCCTTTGAGATCAATGATCGCAGCAAATCTCATTTTAGGATCTAAGTTAATCATAGATTCAACAATTTTTAGGAGATCAATTTTTGCATCCTTCATGATAAAAGTGAAAGTAAATTTACTAAATATATTCTATTGAAGTATTTCAAATTTGGATAATGCCAGAAGATTCAAGAAATTCAATATCATTTGTAGATAGATTATGTGGAATTAGTTATCTGTACTTAAAGGGATTTTAATCCAATCGGGAACTTGCGCACCCATAATATGATGCTCATACTGGCTATTGCTAGTACAATAATAGGCAATGTTCCAAATTCAGGTACAATTGTAGTGCCCATTACTGAAAGTAATTTTGAATCATCAGGCATGGTAATAGAAATAGTATCTATTTCATTGTTTTTAGATTCTTCAAAGTGAGTAATCTTTTTTCCGTCAACTATTATGATAAATGGACCTTCAATAAGATCGGAAGGCAAGCGAATTTTTAGAGTATTGTCATCAGATTGTGGACGTCCAACTATTTCAAATGTAAGTAATTTTTGCTCTTTATCAATTGCAACTAGTGAAAGAAGTCTATCAAAGTGATATTCTACATCGAATACCTTAGTGCCATCCCCGATAGTTTTTCCAACTTTAGGAATTGTCTTGTATCCGTCTGTAACAAAAACAGTTCCAGTCATCCATGGGTGGAGGATGCAATAATATGGATATTGTCCTTTTTTATCAAATTGAAATTGAAATGATTTTCCAGGAGCCAAAAGATCAGAGCTGCCAAAAACTCCATCAGGCCCTTCAGATGGTGTTCCAGATACAACGGTATGATTTGCCTGATCTGCATTTTGCCAAACAACAGTATCACCAACTGAAATTTCTATATCACCTGTAGCTAACCCCGATTTTTCATTTTGCCAAAAATATGGAGCTTCAGGACTTGAAGAACCTGTTGGCATGTTGATGTCATAACTTTTAGCAAAAACAAGATTGGTAAAAACAACAGATGAAACCAGTAGAATTGAAATCATTAAAAATAAAATATTCATATTTATTAGAAACCAATTGGATTTAAAGAGATTACGATGTATAAGATCAGTCACAAAAGGTCTCAGAAATAAATGCGCTTAAACTGACAAAAAATTATCGGAGTTTATTAGTTGGCATATAAAGAAATAATTCATGAAAAGTGGCATTGTAATTATTACTACAGGTGCAGCAATGATAATTTGCGGGATAATATTATTTTATATTATTCAGAGCGGTCCCCAGATAGCACCTTTCCTTAGAACAATAAAGCATGCAGGAACATTTATTGAATTATTAGGTATCGGAGTGACTTTAGCAGGAATATTGATGTATTTGATTAATAGAAATCAGCCACAAATCCAAGATTTCGATGTAGGCAATTAATGAAAATAATATTAAAATTCAAAAAAATACATTATTCGCTAAACAATACCTTTTTGAATTCATCAACGGAAACAACAAACTTGCATATTTTACAAAATAATACTTCTTTATTTACTATATCTCTTAATGATGTAGGAATTTTTCCGCAGTATAGTGAATTGCTGTCACAGTTTGGACAACATGCAAGTAATTGCTTCATGCCAAATTCATTTGTAAGATTCAACAAGTCGTATAAGCATTTATTGTATATTAATAATAGGTAGAAATTATACTAGTGAGTAAAAAGATCACTAGAAATTATAAAAATACATGCATTAAAAAAATTGACATAAAAAATTTGGTGGGTGCAATCTTTCTTAAAGATTAATGGGATACGATATAGTGTAAAAATCATTAAAGCATTATAAAAAAAGATTAAAAACTATAGGGAATACCCAAATTAAATAACTCATCAAAGATGCTAGGATCATTACTCCAACAAAAGGCAATAAAGACGATTCAAAAATGGATGAAATCATAAAAAAAATTCAAGGAAGTTTATCAGATGTTAGATTACTCAGTTCTTTGAGTGATGACACGTCATTTTTAGCAATAGTGCTACTGTTATGTAGATAAAAAAATCAGGATGCAGAACATGAATACTTTTTGAAGTCAGTATGATTTCACAATCAGTCAAAGATAATCCTAAGACAATTAGGACACATTAAATAAAATCAAACAATTTTTGATTTAACTATTTCCTTGCAAATACCAATCAAGGTAGGGTTTCAAATTTTCACACAATTTCCTCTTTTCAGCAACATTATTTTCGCTTAGAATTCCTTGAATTTTTCCTTGAAGATAGTTTTGTGTAATATCGCTTTTTAGATGGTGCCTAATCTGAGTCAAAATTTCAACAATTCGATCAGTGGGTATGTTATCAAAATCATTTAAAATTTCTTTAACTTCTTGCGACAACATTAAAGAACCTAAAATGAATCCCATTATTACTATATTGTTTAAATGTATTTTTTAAATGATGTCTTCGTCATTCCACGTAAGACGAAATTTTCCAGAAACTCTAAAAAGTTGCAATCTTCCACCTTTTTTAAATTTTAATTTATATAATTTCTGAGATGTGTCATAAATTTCCAAAGAAACATTTTCTGAAATAGTTTCAAAAATTACAGGATTCCTAGATACTTCCATCCAATCATTGGGTTCAAAATCAAGATAGAATTTTGTATAAAGCAGTCCCATTTTCAAAGTTAGTAAAACAAGCCAGAATAAAAATCAGATAGCCTCAATTATACAATTATTCTGATTCTAGATAGTTTTTTGGCATACTAGTACTAAGATAACTCATGACTGTGGGATAGATCGTCTCAAAATCTTTATCGTTATGTACAATATCAAAAATTTTATGAATCATCTGTTGAATTTCCAGGTGTTCGTCATGATACAAAGTTTTTTTTGGGTTTTTGTTTGAATCTAAAAGAGTAAATCCATTATCAGTCTGCAGTATGTTTCTCAGTAGTAAGTTTACTATGACGATCTTTTCATTTACATCTTTATGTTGATAGTCAGTCTCAAGTTTTTTTATGTAGGTTTTCATGTTATGAAAAGAGGTGTTGGTAATTCTTTCAATGTGTTGTTGAAATCGCATAGCATAATTTATTGTCGGAACATAGAATTTCATATTCCCTTTTTTTTGAACTGAAATAATCTCTTTTTTAAGTAATGAATCTCTAGTTTTTTCAAATGTTGTTTTTGCCATAAATTCAGGGACTATCAATTCTATCAGTGCGTTATGATGCAAATTTGGATTATTTTTGATGCAGTCTAGAACAGTCCGTTCACGCTCATACAGTTCCAAGTTGGGCTCAAGATAAGTCATTATTACTAGGTCGACCTATTTTATACAGGTCATATATTTATCAATATCGGTAAATAAATCTAACAATATTAGAATAAACTATCAAAATTAAGCACAATTAGAGATGTTTTGGCGGAATCATTTGTACAATCGTTCCTTCGTACAGTAATGAAAAAGTTAGGTCGATGAACATTTCAGGCCATCTTTTAAAAGCAAATTAATGTACAAATCATTGTTTAATTTTTGAGAATAAATTATGTATGATTGAGACATAATGGTAAGATGAACGTTTTTCACATAACATAAAAAATAATTCAGATGAGTGAAACAACAATAAACAAGGATTACAAGAATTCAAAAATGAGAATCGTCTTTACATAAATAAACTCACTTTATCAACATAATCTTGATGAAGTTATGCCTATCTACAATCAATCTCTAAAAGAACTATTGCCGCTTTCTTTGAGTTCTACACCTGCAGTAAGCATTAGAAAAGAAAACAAAATGTGGATAGCTACATGTATGTTAATGCATTATTTAGAATCATTTACAGATTCTCTTGTGGTAACAGAAGAGGATGAAAAACCAATTGGGGTGATTGGTGGAAAAGAAATAATTGAAAATATTTTTGAAAATCCATCTTCAGACTTTTTTGATAAAATAATAGTAGAACAAGTCACAGATAAAAATCTCATCATCATATCTGAAGAAATTAAGCTGACAGAACTACTTGAGAAATGGAAACAAACAAGAAGAGCGTTTTCAATTATTCCAAACAACTTAGGAGGGTATTCTGCCATATCGGGAAGAAAATTACTCGAGATAGGTGCTAATTGTATTACTGATGTAACTATTTCAGAATTACCTAAAAAAGAAATTATCACTTTTAGTCGTTATGATACCATAAAAGACGTAATGAGTTTGATGCTTCAAAAAAATACTCGAAAACTACTATTAAAAAATACAAATAATTTCATTAGTGATCGATTAATCATTCAAACAATAGCACAGAAATTTGATTTTTTTAGAAATGTCAAATTTTTAGATCAGAGTGTTGCAGATTCATTTAATCTGGAAGAAGCAAAAAAAATTTCCAAAGACATGAATTTAGCTGAAATTTCAAAAATCATGTATGGAATGGTGCATCCTTACATAATTTTTCAAGATCAGGCAATAACTCCATGGGACATCTGCATTGCATTACAATCAGATAAAATAGAGTTGGCAGGTAAAGAAACTCGATAAAAAATAGTGATTTTATTTATTACTCTTTATTGCTTTTTTCAGGTCATTCAATAACATGACTGGATGCAATCGCACACTAGCGTTATATCTTTGAAACAAAGGTTCTGCAATTGAAGGAATCATGTCAACGCTTGGTATATCAACAATGAATGCAAAAGTTCTCTTGCCTTCTGCCTCAAAAAAGTAGGATGTTTCTGCCTTTATTTTACTGATGTAATCTTCTAATGTTTTTAGAAATTTTGGATCTTTAATCATCTTGTTTCCATCTTCAACAGGGATTGTTGCACGAATTATGAATCGCATTGGAATAAATTATTTTTAATGAATATTAAGCATTCCTATTTAATGTCATATCTTGCTTTTCCACAAATTTATGATTTCAAATAAATAAGAACTTGGGTCATTCAAAAAATAGAGAATTATCAGACATGCAAAAATGAAGAATCTTTTAGAGATACTCGAGAAACAGATTCACATGGTGTTCGACTAGAGCCCAACAAGAGATCGCCCTGTTTCTCGGTGGTAATATATGGTATTTTTGACTAAAAAGGAACGCGTATAATTTGTTAGACAAGCGATTAACAATTGTTACCAGATAGTGCCATGGCAGTCTTTGAGAATAATTTTAGAATATTTAACTGAAATAGAGTGACCATACCCTTTGAGGAATTTTACGTTGTAATGGTTTTGTTTACCTCTAAGTGTCATAAAACACTCTTGGTAAATGTTAAAGATGATTGTTCAAATCCAATACTTTTGTAAAACTTGTGAGAGTCCTTTCTTTGATTTCCTGACTCTAATCTTATTCTGTAACAATCTTTCTTTTTGGCAAGATCTATGCAATAATGCATCAATTTTTTACCAATGCCTAAACTCCTGAGTTGTTTTGTCACTATTAATTCAGGAATGTACATCTCAAGTTTTGCACGATTTAGTCGCCTCAGAAGAATTATGCTTACGAATCCTACAATTTTTGAATCTTGCTTTGCAACTAAAATTGTTTTTTGTGAGTCTGAAAAATAATCCTTAATCTTATTTTTGAATATTTTGATTTCTTTTTCATCTATTGGTATTGGTCTGTCAAGATCGTAAAGAAGTTCAAGAATAAATGGAATGTCTTTGTCAGTTGCTTTTACTATTGAAATTTCCATGTATAGTAAATTGCATATAGAATTTTAAACACTTTTCCTAAATCCTTAAGTTAATACAAAAATTAGATGGTTATGGGGAATGCAGGTCTTGGAATAACTGTAGTATTCTTTTGGGCTTTGGCCACTTTTTTATTTATTACGGGTGAATATGGATATTGGTTCATAGTTGGGATTATAGGATTAGTATCATCATTTATTTACGCTGGTCAAAGTTCTCTCAAAAAAGAAGAAAAAAAATACATTTTAAGTTCACTTCCACAATACTCTAGTTCTGCATCTCCTGTATCTGAATATGATTTACAAAATAATTTTACAAATTTTTCATGGCGCGAAATGGAAGAACTGACAGGAAAATTATTTGAGAAAAAAGGGTATTCAGTTGAAGTCACTAAATCTACAGGAGATTTTGGGTTGATGTTTATGCCAAAAAAGCAATGCGATTCCAATTACAGAAAATACGATAGGAATTACAAGTTCTGATTGATATGCCACACTAACTTTGTATGATCTTATTTTCTTAAGCTTTACGTCAACACTGCATGTCTTCCCTCATAATTCGGGGGGATACCATTTTTATTCTCTGTCAATAAAAAATAGAATGCCCCCAAAATAGGCAGTAAAACATGACGCTTGTCGTAAAAGTTAAGAAAACAATAGATTAGAAAAATTAAATTTTACAGTAAATCAATAAAGTTTGTTAATACCTGCAATGTCGCCAGTATTCAGATCACGTTTCTTAGTTTCACCATTAGACGCATATGCATACATGGTTTCCTCAGTGCAGCTATTACTTGGATGTCCCATTCCTGCTGCATGGCCTATTTCATGAGTTGCAATATTTTGCAAGTCCATCTTGCCTGATTCCCCGCTATTGCTCCAGCTAAAGTCTTTAGTATCGTAAATTTGATCCCATTCTACAATTTGTCTCTGTGATGGGGAACCTGAAGTACTCCAAACCCAAGTGGCAGCAATTACACCATTGCTTGCAATATCGCCAAATGCAACCTCGTTAACACCATTCACGGAATTACCAATAGAACTAGCATCGACTACAATATTACTGTCATATGATCCAAAGATAGCATTTCCAGCAGGATCTGCAATTTCCCATTGACTAGCTGCAGTTTGTAAAATATCAGTGGCACCAGTTACAGGTATACCATCTGTTGAAACTCCCCAATTTTCTTCGGATTTCCATTTAGCGCCATTTGAAATGTAAGAGTAACATGTTGTGCCTCCTCCACTTTTAGCTCCATGTCCAGAAACATCAGAAGGTTTTGCAAGTTCTTTATCTGAAAATACATACAAAGTTCCTTGCAGGATTTGACCATCATGGACTTTGTAGCCTAAATCATATACTCCATCTCCAATTTTTTTGGCATTTTCTGGAATGGAAACTACTGTCATTTCTTTTGCTTTAGAGTTTGCATTTTCATTTGGGGCAGCCATAGCCTGAGTTACAACTGTACCAATAAACAAAACTCCAATTATTGCAAAGACGATTATCTTATTGTTCACTATGACAAGAATATCCAATTTTGCCATAAAAGTATTGCTGTTTTGCTATTAGTGTGTCACAATTATTTTATGACAGAATAGCGAGTCTAGTTTGGGTTATATTTGTCACATTTGCAGATTATATCTCAAGTCATCTTTTATCTAGATTATATGATTTGAATTGGAATGAATTACGTTTAGAAACTGACGCTTATCGTAACGGCTTTTAAGCAAAATATGATCAAGTTAATTTATCAGTTATGAAATTATGATCTTACTTGTTTGGAAAGAAAAAAGATGAGGAACGTGAATATTCTTTTGACTTGTCAGAATTTTCTGAAAAAGAACAAGATGAAATAAAACGAGTAAAAACCCTCTTAGAAGTATCTGAAATTATCAAAACTGTAGCACGTCAAAGTAGAATTATGCCTGGAGGTTCTATTATTACTCCAAACATAATCTTTGCAACAAATAAAAGACTAATTCTAAGAAACCCCAATACTCTGGGATTACGAGCTGGAGTAGAATCAATCCCATATAGCCAAATAAATAAAGTTCATCTTGACAAAGGAGCATTTACATCTGAATTAGTCATGGATGTTGGCCAGTATCAATCAGGGGATAACAAACAAACAATTTCAGCCATTCCAAAAAAGAAAGCAGCAGAAATTTTATCAATAATTAATGAACATGTGCGTAATTCTCAGGATCAAAGTAATGTAACAGTACAAGAAAAAGTAGAAGATGATCCTCTAGTTATGTTGAAAAAGAGACTAGTCAAAGGAGAAATATCTGTTGAAGAATATGCAAAATTAAAATCAACACTTGAAAGTTGAAAAGTCTTAAGTGGATACAAAAGTTAAAAGAATAGTGAAAATTCAGATTTTGTTGATACTGGTTATTCTAATCAGTGTAATCTCAATCAATAATGCATTTGCAGATAGAAATTGCAAAACGGATTATGTGTGTGTCCTTCCTGGAGATTTTTTAAAATATGCGTCACATCCAACGGTGGGTTATAGTTTCGAAGATGGTTCAGGATGCTGCATAGGTAATCTTACTTATGCATTTGAGGATTTTATAGACATCAATCACATTAAAGTAAATTTAAAATTCGATAGTGAAGATGGATCACATCATTATTCCCAAAAAAGAGTAATGGATATTTCAACTGGCCTATTAGGATCTCCAGAAAAGATAACTGAACCGATCTTTGAACACATGTTATTTGGGAATGAAATACCACATATTCTTTATTCCATTAGCCCAACCTTGTTAACATATGACAAAACGTTAGCAAGAAACGAAGGAGTGGTGGATATTACAATCGAGGAAGGGAATTGGGGTGCAGATAGAAAAACAATCTTTCTAAAAAGCCCTGGCCAAACCAATACAAATGGTTTTGATGAACCTGCTCTTTTTTCGGGATATGAAATTAATGTTTTCTTTGATAAAGAAACACACGTGATAGTTTATTCAGCTAAAATAGATCATCAAACTTCTGCCACATATTACGATAGTCATTATGCTTTAGTCGAGACCAATGTTTTTGGGTCTAACAATAATAGTGGGGAATCATCAAAAACAGCAGTTCCACAATTAAGCACCAATAAAATCACAATTCCATCATCTGGTAAATCTGAGGAAATAATTCTATACGGTAATGTTGCTAATCATAAAAGAGGCACTCCTTTGGCTATCACTTTAATTAATCCTGATGATACTGTGCAAACTTTTGCTGCAGTTCTAACTGATAATGGTGATTATCGAACTGCCTTCTCAATAAATGCAGATTCACCATCTGGAGTTTATAAAATTCAATTGTTTCACAACGGAGCCAATGTTGGAACAGTTTCATTTATTGCTTCTAAAAATATTCCTGATTGGATTAAAAACAATGCAAAGTGGTGGTCAGGTGGACAAATAAAAGATTCAGAATTTCTTAAAGGAATTGAATATTTGGTTCAAAAAAATATTATTCATATTAATAAAAATACTCAAGAATCAGACAATCAGAGCAAAAATATTCCTGATTGGATTAAAAACAATGCAAAGTGGTGGTCTGAAGGGCTAATCACCGAAGATGATTTTCTCAAAGGAATTGAATTTCTGGTACACCAAGGAATAATCATAGTAAATTAGATTTCAAACTATTTCCTAAAACCTTAAGTTCATACAATATTTAGAAAACATATGAAAATCTGGATCAAAGTAATAATTGCAGGCATCATAATTTTCTTTATAGGTGTCTTTTACATAACTGCCGCAGGCGGTGCAATGTTTATGGCCGGTTTTCCAGGTTTAATAATTTCATTAATCGGAGGTGTAGTGTTTGTGGTTGGTGTTTTAGCTGGATTACAACGCGGTTACAGACGTATGATGGGAGAATAACTCTAAAATTTGTTCTCCTAAAAACTTAAGTTCATACAAAATTAAGAGAATTTCAGATTAATGAAAACTATCATAATTATCATATTAGCCATCATAGTCAGTCTAGTGATTATAGGAGGAGGATTAGGAGCCTTTATTTCAAATGTTGGGGAAGGTACAGAAAAAATAAAACAAAATGAGCAAGTACAAGAAATAACAAGTAAAATTTCATCTAAACTCAATCCAGATAAAGTTGTAAAGTCTGAAAGCGCTGTCATTCAAGATAAGCCTGTAGAGACTCAAGCAAGTCAAAATAACTGTGATTCATCATATCCTGATGTTTGTATTGCTCCATATCCACCAGACTTGGATTGTGGGGAAATTTCGTACAAAAACTTTAGAGTATTATCACCAGACCCACACAGATTTGATGGAGATCATGATGGAATAGGTTGTGAAAAATAACTCTATTTCTAAATCCTTAAGTTTTTAAAAAATTTAGAAAATCATTGAAAAAAATTCTGTTTGTACCTTTGGGGTTGTTTTTGGTTGGCGTAGTTGCATCCTTGTATCTTAGTGGTATCTTTGAATTTAACCAAGAAAATTTAAACAAATCAATTCAAATTTCAAATCCATTACAAATGTATAAAATTGATAGCACGTGTGAACTCGCATTTGCGATTCAAACTAATCATGAAACTGGATATAATGGAGCATTACACCTAGATAAAACTCGATTTGAAAATGATCTAAAGGAGATAAGCCAAGAAAAACAGAAGATGTTAGAAGAACATGATAGTCTTTGGGGTTATACAGCAGAAGGCAAACAAGCAATTGCAAATATTTGGGAAAAATTATATGAATTACAAATTGATAATATAATGACTTACAATTCAATACACCCAAAATTAAGAGATTCTGTTAAATCAGTCGTAGAAAACATGTTTCAAGCACAACCAAAATCAACAGAAGAGCAAATCACTGCGATGAATGTTATATTTTTAATTCAATCTGAACCGTACAAAGAGGATCCTGAATGTGGTAAAAAATTTCATGAACGTTTTGGAAATGAAACATTCAAAATGCTGAAACAAATTTTTGGCGAAGATAGAGCAACGATTGAATATGATAAAATAAAGAAAATTATCTACGGTAATTGATTTTTAATCTATTTGTTTTCTAAAAATAAGGAGTTTCGATGGAGAGATATGTCTCATACATCACTTTAGTGCTAAATTAAAAATAAAGACTTTATTCCTAAATCCTTAAGTTCATACAAAATTCAACAAACCCATGAGTTCTAAACAGACTGCAAATAAGGCTCTACAAATTTTAGTAAAATCAAATAAAGGATTTCACCTTGTCTCAAAAAAGGAACATGGAGTATTGCTTGTTGCATTTGCACGGTATAATAAAGTGCTCTATGGACAAGCCTATGATTTAATCAAATGCAAGAAAAAAATTAATTTTGAAAATGAAAAAGAAGTAGTTGACAATTTACGCCATATCACAATATACGAAATAAAATCCACGAACAGAAAAGACATGTCTAAGGATTTCAAGAATTATTTTTTTGATTTAACTACAGCAGAACTCCTAGTTGCACAAAACCTTGGAAAGCAGTTCAAATTTGCTTTTGTAAATACAACCACAAAACAATTCATCGAATTATCCTTAGAAGAAGTATTTGCAAAATCTAAAAAACTATACCCTAAAATGGCAATTAGATTCTAAATTCTTTTTGTGTAAATCCTTAAGTTTTTAGAATATTAAACAAACTATGCGTAAAGCACCTGCAATAGGAATAACCATCCTGTTAATAATTCTAATTTTTGGAGTACTGCTTGCATATTCGTATACTCAGCTTTCAGTCACTCTTGATGATGTAAGATTTCATAGTATAGATTGGGCATCACTTTCATGGTCTACTTTGTTGAAGTTAGGTCTTAGTACATTAACAGGAAATTGGTTGGGGGCAGCATTTGAGTTAATTGATGGGGTGAATCTAAATTTCATATTTGGATTAACAAACAATGGTCTTCTTCCAGTCTATATCCCTGATCTATCGTATGATATTTTGATAAATGACGTAAACATGGGAAGAGGCCACAGTGATGTCAATATTACAATCAATCCAGGACAAACACAACAAATCACAACATTTCAAAATATCAAAAAAGATAGTTTGAGTCCAGCAGTATATTCAATTGTAAGTACAAAAGGCATATTGGATATTAAAGTAAAAGGAACAGCATACTTTCAATTCTTTGGTCTAAGTGTTCCAATTCCATTTGAATCATCAAAACAAATTTCAATTTACGATGAAATCAAAAATAAATTAAATTCTCAAATTCAAAAGAATAAACAGGAGCAAAAAAATTCTGTAATTTCTACTGTTGGAAAGTCACTCTCTAGTGCAATAAATTCAATCGCAAATGAATTGTTTGGATCTAAAGACTTGAATCTTTCATTGAAAGGACAAACAATAGTAGATTCAACTTTCAAAATAAGTCCAGGAACATATCGCTCTGTCTATTTTACATTAAGTTGTACTGCAAATGTTCAAGGCGGTTTTATTGCAAGTGCTGTACTTGGTGATGATATTGTTGTCTATATTCTTGATGAGAGTGCATTCAACCAGTATGAAAGCGGACAAAATACATCTACATATTACAACAGCAACAAGGTAGAATCTGGAGTATTTGATGTAACTTTATCTCCAGGAAAATATCATATCGTAATGTCAAATACCTATTCAACTTTTTCCACTAAAACAGTGCAATTACAGGCAGCTACTTCATGTATATGATTTGGAAAAAAACACAGAACAAACTAGAAATAAAATATTAGAATTTGCTGGGATTAAAAGCATATTCTAAATTCTATTCCTAAATACTTAAGTTCATAGAATATTTAGAAAATCATTGAAGATTGTTTTAATTTTATTTTCAATATCCGTGTTTATTATTCCATTAAGTGTTTATGGGGACATTCCAGATATAGCATACAAAGATCATGCGTATTCAATGAAGACGTATTACTATGATTTAAAAAATGATTTAAAAAATGGGATAACAACTGCGGAAAAGGCATTATCTGCTGCATCTTTTGAAAACTCTGAGGCTAAAAAAAAGATAGATGGAGCTTGGGGAATTAGATCTATGGCTTGGGTATCTAATGGGAAAATTGAATCTAATTTGGGACAAACAGAAGAGTCTCTAAGTAACAAACACTATAAAAATTCGTACGATAAACTATTGCAAATTGACAAGAATGCATATTCACTAAAAGATAATCTTTATGCAACACTAAAGGAAATAAAAAATGCTCAAGGGTTAGAAAAAAAATATCAGGAAAGCAAAAAAACATGCATATTATTTTGGTGTTATGGAGACACAGATACATACAGTAAGGTTGACTCGAACATTCAAGATTTAGAATCAAAATTAAAAATAATTGAGAGCAAACTAGTACAAATAAAATCTGAGAAAAACAATGTAATTCAATCGATTCAAAAATATGAAATTACACAAAAAGATCTTCAACTTAAAAAATCAGAGACTCTAAGAAAACAAGAGAAATATAAGGCAGACCAGGAATTACGTGATCAAAAATACAAAGATGAACTTGCGCGTAAAAGATTAGAAGAACAAAATCAAAAAGAAAATCAGCGTCTTTTAGATCAGAACAATATTGAAATTGAAAAACAAGATATAATCAAAGAAGCTGAGTGGAGTCCTTTAATTCGAGGATTGATCAAAGGCCAGTTGAATTATTACGTGAATGAACTTCCTAGTTATTCAAGCTCAGATGTTAAGTCAAGTGTAGAATCATTGGCAAGTTTTATGGATGGCAAAACACCCCAAGGTGTAAGACTTAATCGTGTGTATAGTAGCGATTCAGCAGATCTTACATTTGATTGGGCAAAAGATTATCAAGAAGGAGCCATAGGAAGACAGATTGGAAAATATTTGCTCATAGGCCTTGGAACAAATGGTTGTGATGGAAGTTGGAAACCATTTAACGCCAATACAGTTTACAAGATAATGTGGCACGAAATGGGACATGCAATGGGATTTGCTCATTCCAAAGACAGCACAAACATTATGTACGAACTTGGAACTGGTAATGATTTTAGCATTGATTATGATAAGACCATTAATCTAAAAGATGGATATGCAATATCTATTCCATTCTGTGATGGTGCAGGACAATATTCTTACGAAATTGAAAGCGATAGTAAATACACAGGATTTTCTGTCTATGCTGTACCGCCAACTATCCATTTTCAGGACATTGTAGATGGACATCCTGATAAAATATATCCTTGTGATGGCGGTAAAGGTTTTACACGTTTTTCATCTACTTGTTCAGTTGAAGATGGGGCGTATCTCTATATCGAGAATCCGTTAGATACTATTGTAACTTCAATGAATATTCATGTAAAAATTTATGATTTAACTGATGAAAGTCCAAAGAATATGGAATGGGATTCATCATATCAATACTTCCCATCGGAACATCTTGATTATGTCAGAAATCTATTTCGATAAAATATACAATATCTATTCTATTCATAAATAATATAATAAAAAATATGATATTCTATTCATAAATAATATAATAAAAAATATGATATTCTATTCATAAATAATATAATAAAAAATATGATATTCTATTCATAAATAATATAATAAAAAATATGATATTCTATTCATAAATAATATAATAAAAA
>JAHFUM010000004.1:92421-113295 GCA_023265135.1 Nitrosarchaeum sp.
AATAATATAATAAAAAATATGATATTCTATTCATAAATAATATAATAAAAAATATGATATTCTATTCATAAATAATATAATAAAAAATATGATATTCTATTCATAAATAATATAATAAAAATAAAATTAAAAACGACCGTTTTTTCTAAATATTGAAATCAAAAATGACAAAATTGCATCTTTTTGATGCTTTTTGGGTGTCTAATCAAAAACATGCCTGAAAAATCATTAAAACCACAGTTTTTGGCTTGAAATTATGTAAATAAATCAATTTTTGAATAAAAATATGCCCGTTTTATTTTATTATAAAATAAAACTAAGATATTATTTATAAAATTTATTTTTATTTAGATATTTTTTTATTATTTATGAATAAATCATATGTTTTATATTTTTTAAATTCTTCATATTTTATTTCAAGACTATGATCAATTAATGGGGGTTTAGGGCGAAATAATGTAGTATGAAATTGCATCTCAAGTGAGTCCTGTTTGTCGCCTTTTTTTATGTATATTCCATCATTAAATGACTCTTTTGCTCCAAAGATAGACTTGTCTTCTAACCAATCCATCATTACCATCGTGTTTATTTTATTTTCAGTTCTATTTAGATTGGCTAGTTTATGTTCATAGTGTTTATCTAAATTTAAGATATATTTTACCAAAGTGGGAGAATAATACATCATTGTTATTAATTCATCATCATTTAGTCTTTCAAGAAGAATAATCCTAAAATGTATAAATTTTATATATTTTTTATATTTCTTTTTTCTATATTCATCATAAGCTAATTTGAGTGAATCTGAGATAGTTTTTTTATTAAAAAATGATAAAATATAGTTTGTCCTGTACCATAATTGTGTAGGATCGTATTTAGCATCAGATTGATTGGTTCCATAATCTTTGTGTAATTTTGTTTGTAGTTTTTTTATATTTGAAAATAATTTATTTGAAATTTGCTCGATATTTTCAAATTCAGAAATTAAATTAACAATTGTTTTTACAGCATGAATATTCTTACTCCATTTATAACGACTTTCTATGCCTAGATGTACTTTTTTGTCTAGAATTTTATGATCATAAAGATATGTCAGATGTTTTTGGATGTTTCTTCTTTCGGATAATCCAAAATTCTTTTTTAAAAATTCTCTAATATCACTAGCAGATTTTCCAGTATCTCTTAGGTAAAGCAAGATTACAATTTTTACAAAATCTTTGGGATATTTTTCACCTCTTTTTAGCATTTCTTTGATGTTTTTACTAGAGTATCATATTTAAAGAGGCAGAATCTAAATGACAATTTATACCTAAAATAGTGCTTTAAGGTGGGTATTATAACTAAAAATCAAATACATCAAGAAGATGTTTTCTAGTATATTCTTTGATGAAAAAGACAGATGCATTACACAAAGAAATAGAGACAATCAAAAAAGAAATAGAATCACTTGAGACCTTTCGTCCTACTTTTCAAACAAAGAAATTTCTAAGACAGTTAATTGGCGAACGAATGAACATAGAAAATCAAATTAGAAAAATATTTTCTAGACAAAAATCAAAAGAAGAAGAAAAACAGAGTAGACGAACAGAAGCAAACAAGAAACGCAGTCAAAAGATGAAACGTGTGTGGAATTATTTTAGAGCAATTCAAAAAAACTATTTGCCACACATGTCAGCCAAAGAACTTCGCTCTCAATTTTCCAAATTCAAAAAAGGATTAGAAACGGATGTATCTGAAATAATTTGGAGGAATCCTAGTCCATGACTTTGCAGATTCATACTCCAAAATCAAAGGCAAAAGATCTGACATTTATCAAAACTAGAAGACAAAACAGAAACGAAAATAGTTCAAATCGCAGAAAAGTAGTAGGAGTTGACACTGAAACTGCAAATGGAGATATATTTCTATTAGAAGATTCTGATGGTAAGTTCATAGAATATCCAAACATATCATTTGATAGTGTTGCAGAGTTTCTTTTCAGACATGAAGGGAATTGGATGTTTTGTTATAATTTACAGTATGATGCTGAAGTGATTTTAAAATTATTACCATCAAAAGTTTTTGATCCTTATAGAAAAATAAAGAAATTAGAGTTTCAATACAAGAATTATTCAATATCATATATTCCAAAAAAACAACTTAAAATTCAAAAAGGAAATCACAGTGTATCTCTATATGATATTGCTCAGTATTGTGACAACAAACCGCTAAGTGTCGCATATACAGAATATATCAAAAAGCCACTCGATGAACAATATCTCAAAATCAAAGAAGATAGAAAAAGTTTCAGTCTCAGGCACTATTTTAGGCACAAAAAACAGGTTAGACAGTACTGTCTGACTGATTGTGTGTTGACTAGAGAACTGGCTGAAAATTGGCTAGATGCATTTTTTGAAGCGTTTTCATTTTATCCTGCAAACTGGATTAGTTCGGGGTATTTGGCAGAAAAGGTTCTAGTTCATAATAAAATTCCAATTCCATTTTTTGTAGATGTTCCATATGATATTCAAAAATTAGCATGGGAGTCATTTTACGGAGGTCGATTTGAATTAATTCAGCGTGGATACATTGGAGAATGTTATTTGTATGATATTAATTCTGCATATCCATATGCATTGACATTTCTTCCAGACATTACAAATGGAAAATGGTTTGCATCAAAAAAGATAAATCCAAAATCATCATTAGGATTCTTTCATATCCGTGCACAAATTGATTATTCTGTAAAGATTGCACCATTTCCTTTTAGAACAAAAAATAATAGAATAATTTACCCAGTGGGAGAATTTGAAACTTTTGTCACATTAGAAGAACTAAAGGCAGTAACGGGTGATCCTAAAATAAGATATAAAATAATTGACTCGTATCAGTTTATTGCAAATCCAGACTGTACATATCCATTTAGAGAATTTCTTTCAGAGCAATATGATAAAAGAATGAAACTAAAAGAAGAGAAAAATCCACTAGAGCGAGCAATCAAAATTGTATTAAATTCAATGTATGGTAAAACTGCACAACGCGTTAACAATCAAATGGGAAATTTGTATAATCCAATTATTGCATCATTTATCACAGGATTTGCAAGAGCACAATTATACAAATTTGTCAAAGATCATAAATTAGAAAATGATGTTGTTGCCTTTGCAACTGATTCTATAGCGTGCAGAAAAAAGATTCTTGGGTTGGATAGCAAAAAACTAGGGGAGATGAAACTAGATAAATCTGCTAATGATGTGTATTTTTTATCAAACGGATTTTATAGATTTAATGACACTTGGAAGAATCGTGGAATTGGCTATGATTCAGAGAAAAAAGTCGAAATTGAGCATCAAGATACCAAAATAAGTAAAGACGGACAATTGTACATTTCAGTAAAAACCACCAAAACCATCCATCTCAAAAGTGGAATAATCTACAACAAACTCGACAAAATAGGAGTAATTGAGGAATATGAGAAGAAAATTAACCTAAATTCAGATAGGAAACGGTTCTGGTATTCTGAATTAAAGTCACTAAAAGAAGAGACATTTTGTGATTCGTCAGCAATTCCAATTGATATGGTTGGAGATATTATTTCAGAGAAGGAAATTGAATGGAGTGATAATGAGGATTATTATCCTGAAAGTGATCTTTAATATCCGAGTCTTATAAAAAAAGTTGTGTCATTAATACCTAAAAAAATATTTGTTAGTTCTATCATGATTGGTTTTCAGGATGAACGAAAAAAAATTGCAGAAATAATCAACATGAGCAATAATTTGCCTAGGTTAGCAGAACTATTTCTTAGTCAAACTTCTCCAAGAAAAACTATTGAAGATGAAATTTCAAAATCAGATTGCTACATAGGAATATTTCATGAACGTTGGGGTTATGTTCCAAGTGAAAATAACCCAGAAAATCTTTCTGTAACTGCATTAGAATTTCAAAAAGCTAGAGAATTAAATTTGCCCTGTTTGATTTTACAATCAAATTTGCCTAAGGAGGCACCTCTTGAAAAGTTTCTCAAAAAAATTGGAGATTTTGAGGATAATGGGGTATGGGAGCATCATTATAATGATTTTGCGCAGCTTAGTGCAATCGTTAGTATGTGGCTTGAAAAATTTGTCAACAATCCATCCACAAATTCAGTGAATTATAGTGTTCTTAGGATAAAATTGAAAGAACATAACAAAAAATATCAATCATTAATTAAAGACAACATATCTAAATTTTATGAAAAACCAGAAGATTTTGATAAAATATCTAGTTCAATAAAAAAGGCAAATACATGGTTAATTGGTGAACGTGGAATAGGCAAAAGTGTAATTTTAAAAAAAATTACCGAAGAATTAGAATCGAAAATGAAAAAAGTACTGTATATTCGTGCTGAAGATATTCAATCTAAGAAAGATTTTCTTAATGTTTACAAAGATGACTTTGGAGTTACACTTGATAAATTAATTTCAACGATAACTCAAAAAGATGACTTGTATCTCATAATTGATTCCATAGATACAATTCAAAAAATCCCTCTCGTTTGGAGTTCCTTCTCAATTGAAATAATTTCTTTACAGCTAAATTCAAAATTACATACCGTTCTTGCAATACGAAAATCAGATTATGTTACGTTTCCAAATGATTTTAAAAAAGAGTGGGGAAAAGAGATTTTTGTAAAAGGTTTTTCAATTAAACAAGTCGAAAAAATATTAAAAAAATTAAAGATCTTGAAGAATATTGATAGTCGGTTATACCCAATACTGCAAATTCCATTCTATTTGGATTTAATTACAGTTATAATAGATAAAGGTAGATTAAATAATTTTTCTACTATTACAAACCAATATCAATTCCTTCAAGAACATTATAATCGAGTTATTCGCAATAGTGATCAAGGTATGGAGTTTGCGAGTAATAAAGTGACTCTTCTTCAAAATATTGTACAAAAAATGTTTGAAAGTAAAAAATTCAAAATATCTAATGGATTCTTTCCATCTTCGCCCGAGTTCGATAGATTAAGAAGTGATGGAGTTATTCTAGACAATGATTACAACATAGAGTTTTTCCATCAAGTATATTTTGATTTCATCATGTCATTAAAAATAATTCAGAATGGAAAGATTATAAATTTCCTTATTGAGGGACATGAATTCTTTTTACGTTCAACAATTTATTTTACACTTGCTTTTTTACGTGCTACAAACTATAGCGACTTCATATCTAATGTAGAAGATATTCTTACTTCCAAACTTTCATTTTATTGGAAACGTCTAACAATGGAATTTTTTGCTGACATGCACGATATAGACAATAAAGATAAAGAAATTATTGAAAAAATACTTGCTAACGATGGTTCTCTTCAAGGATCATTTTTAGAATACCTCATATCCAATAAAAATTCAGATTGGTATCAATACCTAGAAGATACATTATTCCAAAAATGGTCCTTAGATGACCAATTCCAACATGGACTAGCTTTGTCTGAATATATAAAAATTGGAAAAGGAGTCAAAAATGACTAAAAAATCATCAATTCAATTATTCAAAAATTTGGTAAATTCAAATCGAAATGGAGGGACAATTTCCAGTGCTTTAAAGAATGCTTTTTCTATTGAAAAAACTGAATCAATTAACTGGTTTGTAGAATTATCTGAGAATGAAAAATCTCATTGGTTTTATGTTCAAGATACTTTATTTGAACTTCTTCCACAAATAGCAAAAGAAAACAAAAAAGCATCTGTCAGAATATTCAACAATTTACTAAAACCTGAATTTCATGAAATGGAAGGACTTTTCCCATCTATGCCCCCACAACGTTACTTGAAAAACAATTCACATGATTTGTGGATTGCTAATGAGAAAATACTCTCATTATTGAACGTGGCACCAAAGGAATTTTGTAATGCTGTATTAGAATTAGCATTGCAATATCAACAAATACCACTCAGAAGAAAAAGTAAAAAAATACACGACGTTTTATCTGTACTTTGGTATCATCCTGATTCCTATCAATACGCAGTAAAATTGTTGCTTTCAATTGAAAATCAGTCAAAAATGTGGGCAAAAAAGAACGATCCGAGATTAAAAGAAATCATTGAATATTTGGATACTTCCCCGTATTCTGTTTCCATTAGAATTCAATCCAATATTCTATCCACAAATCCAAAATTATTTGCCAAGCGATTATTCAATGTAACAAATAAAATTATTCAATCAGATGATTGTATTGATCTTTTACCAAAAATTCTAAAAAATATTTGCAAATATCTACCTAAATCACAAATAAGACAATTAAATAGATTAATGCTTAATTTTAGAACTCCTAAAAATTTTTTAACATATGATGGAAGTTACAGGAGATATTTGTTAGAGGCAATACCAAAATACTATCAAGATGTCCAGACACAAAAATGGTTAATTAAAAATAAAAAGACTCATCCTAAATTACAATTAAGAACTAGACCTACTGTATTCAGATCTTATGAGGGAGAACAAAAAATAGTCCAAGAAAAAAAAGAATTTGATAAGATGAATGATTTAGAACAAGAAAAAGAAATTACCGATTTACTAAATAAAATTATGCAAATAAAAACAAAAAATGAAAAATTAGATTTTTTAAAAATTACCGATATTTATCTAAACAAAGAAAAACCTAGAATAAACAAATCTATCACAACACAACTTGAACCAATTATTCGTAATTATTGTAGGGATACTGATCCTGAAGGTAGCGGATACGAAGAGGAAAAACCCATGGGCAATTCACTAGTTAGTTATCCAACTGTTCGTGCTTATGCAGCAGCATCATTACTTAAATTGACTTGGCATAGTCTAAGTGATGAAAACATATCAATAATAAAAAAATTGGCTGACGATCCACATACGTTTGTCAGAGAAGAAGTATGCCGAAATCTTAGATATTTATCTCACGTTGATTATCCTCTTAGCCTTACATTAGCAAAAAAATTTCTAGAAGATAATCGCAGACTACATTTCTTTCTAACTGATTTTCTTCATTTTAACATAAGAACTCACACTAAAGATATTTTTGAATTTTGTGAGAAAATTGTCAACAGATACGGCAAATTGAAAATGAGTGATAAAGATGAAGAACCATCTTTAGATTTTGTGATAGATTTGATTGTCCAAATGGCATTAAAATTAAATGATGATTCGTTTACTTTGCTTTTCTCAAAACTTGTGGAAGACGATTCTTATAATTACTCGGTTAAACATAGAGTTTCGTTCGCTTGTAAAAATGAGAATATTTTATTTGATGAAAAACTTAAAACAAGGATTCTTGATGTTTATTACAAATTAATTCAAAGTAGTAATAACAAAGTAATTACTGATGCAGAATTTTTCTTATTACATTCCTTGATCAGTAAAGGCGTATCTTTTCTACCAGAAATTAAACCTCTGTTATTAAAATTATCAAATACAAAGTATGAATTATCTACAAGTGATTACTACAGACTAATGATAATAGACTATACTGAAAAATTTTGGCTTGAAATGCCAGATGAATTTGTAGATTATTTGTATCATATTTACTCTAACAATAAGGATTTGACATCTAATTTTCATAAATCTCGTGAAGTGATAAAACTTCTTGGAGAGATGTATATCAGTGGTAAAATTTCTTCAGACTCTAAAATTAAAGTTATGGATATATTATTAGAGTTTGTTAAAGTTGGATGGCCTGAAGCTAGTTTTGTTTTGAAACATTTAGAACAAAGCAATATGAAATACTAAACAAAAATCTCATGATTAATAATTAATCATGGTGTGTTGGATTCATCCCAATTTTTAATAATTGTGTAATGACTTGCTTCTAATTTTAAAAGTAATCCCATTTTTCGTATAGTTTTAGAATTGGTTGATCTATATTGTGCCTCTAATAGAAAATATGCATCGTTATTTGGATCTGCGATGCCCTCTTCCATTTTTTTAGTTGTGTTGAAAATCATTGGCTGTGTACCATCTGGAAATATCATGGATCCCAATCCAAAAGAGATTTTATTGATTTCTTTTAAATTTGGTTCACTTCCACTGATCTTTAAACGAATTTTTACATCTACTGCTGGAAGATGTCCATAATTTTTTAATACAATCATGCGTTTAATCTTTGTCCATTTGTACTCAATCCCTTTTTTATTTAGCTCTTTGATCTCAGCGTCATTCTTTTCATTATTATTTTCATCAATATAGCTGACAATGTCCAATTTGTGCGATTCTAATCCAACCCATGCACGTAAAGTACTGTTTTGCTCATTACGGGATCTTTTAATTTCATAAATACTGCCAAATACTGCAACACTTGCAACAACTGTAGAAATCATGATGCCTATTATCGTCCATTGATTAGATTCTTTTTGCAATTGATCTGCCCGTGATAAAATCTCTATTTTATCTGGTATTTCTTGTGGTTCTAAACTGCCTCCATCAGTTTGATTCACTATTTCTATAACGTATCTGAGATTATGTTGCCCTTCTTTATCGAGAGTAAATTCATGAATGGTCATTAATGGATTATCCTTTGACAGAATAATGGAATCAAATTTCTTCGATTGTAAGAATGAGTTGTTTTCTCCCACAGTTCCTTCCAAATATGGTGTTATCACTAATGTATCATTTATCTTGCTAGTCCATACTAATTGATAACGTAATGAATCCGTTGGAAAAACATAATCTGCCCTTCTTTCAGTAATTATATTTCCTGTAACGTTAAAAAATGAAGTTGTCAGTGTCACAGGTGAAATTTTATGAACTCCCAATTTTTCATATAGATCATTAACGTAGAATACTAGAAATATTAAAATTCCTAGTAAGATAAAGGTGGGAATATTTTTAGAAGTAAGTTTTAATTTCAATCTGTTTTAATTAGATGTTGTAAGGTAATAAACGGTTATTCTTCTCTAAACAGTATTCGGTTAATTTCTGAACCATAATCTTTGCAATTGTAATCTCTTGAATATTTTTTAAACCATCTTTTGTTTTTGCTCCATGCCTAAACTCATATCGTCTTTCTTGTTGGAATGTTCTTTCCAATTTCTCCAAGAATCTCTTAATCAAAGAATCATTCATTACAACAAATCCGTCTTTGGAATGGACATAATCTTTTAGTCTAATTTGGCTTTTGTGATCTTTAATGTTCGCCATTTTGTAGACGGTAGAATCCACTAACCACCTAAACGACTCCATAATATCATACACTAGAGGTTGAAAACCAGTATGAGATTTATGATAAAATCCACAATATGCATCCAAACCAAATCCGTTTACAAACTTGGAAATCTCACCAGCTAGTACAGCATAGCCATAATTCAATAAAGCATTAATCACATCAGTGGCATTTCTTTTTGTTATTCTGACTACGGAATTACTCCTAGAGTTAAAGCCATATTTTTCTGGGATTAATTTGGCAAAATTCCTAAAATACACATGAGTAGATGATGCCTCTATTTTGATAGGAGAAATCGAGTAGTTTTCTATCTGTTGTAGATATCCTTCTAACTGAATAATCCCCTCTTTGACTTCATTTTTTTCAGTCATTTTGAGAAATCTAATTTGCGATTCTAGTTTTGCTTTTACTATTTGATTTTGTAGATAGAGGCGTTTCTCAGGGTCACGAAATGCATCATATTGAGCCATTCTGTATTTTGTAGCAGTTAGCGATTCCATCATGCCATTCATAAAAGAAACAGGCTTACCATGGGTATCTGTCAAAATAACATTTCTATTATTCTGATTTAGTAACTTGAGAGCATCAGTAGAGATGTAACCTTTACCAGAAATGACAATTTTCTCATAAGGTAACTGAGTGATAAACCAAGATTCAGTTTCAGATTTGCCAGATAGAATATCGACTCCATTTTTTAGATTAATCTTGTTGTCTTTGAGAGAAATGGAGACTCCGTATCCACGGAGTAGTTTGACGTTATAGTGATTTTTGTGATTTTTTAGAGTCAAAGGATTAACATAGCCAACCAAATGAAAGGAATAAGACCCACAATAGTTCCCCAGAAAAAAAGCATGGTAAAAGAAAATGTGTCTTTTCCATCGATTTTATCTTCGATTTTACTTGTTCGTATAATTGTGATAATGTACCATGAAAATAACGCAATTACTGTTGGTACAATAATTGCATAAGGATTATTAGGAAATGCCTCTCCTAGAACTTTATACGATACTTCAGCAGGAGTCAATACTAACATTAAAAGCTCTAATGATTCCATTGTCATTTTTGTACGTTTCTGAATCTTTTGATAATTTTTTATAAAATGAAAAAAAATTCCTACTAACGAAAAAATAATTGCTAAATAAAGACTTTGTACATCCTCGGAGGCGGAACTAAGTATATCTGAATAGAATTTACTGAAAAGAATTATTGAAATTATTAGAATAATGGCTAAAATGATCTTTGATGTTTTTTTATCCATGTGTTATTTTATGAAAAGTTTATCTTATTCTTTACGACAAGCGTCAGATTTCTAGTCACAAATAGGGGGCATTCTATTTTTATTCTCTGTCAATAAAAAGGGAAATCCCCCCTCTTACGCATGATTTTAGGACACTTACTACGACATAACGAACAGTATGATTTGTTGGAAATTAGTTAAATCATAATCATCGAGACAAAGACATTATGAAAAAGACAATTGTCAATACTCTCTGTGTGATATTTTTAGCAGTTGGAGTAGTAAGTGTATTTTTGATCCTTTATGATTATTTTGAAACCCCACACTTAATGTCCAAAGAACAAGCTCTTGCTCTAGCAATTAAAACAGGCAACTGGAGTGAAAATTTCCTTAAGGATAAAACTTTAGACATGAAACTGCTACACAAAAAAATCAATCAATTTGCATTCATTGTTGATGAAAAAACTTTAGAAGACATGATGCCGTTCTGTCCGCAAAACAGTCAATGCATTGTACCTCAAGATCTAGGCAATGTTCTTGAAGACGAACAATATGTTTGGATAATTACAGTTCAAGGTCAACCACCTACTATTCTATCAGGTCATGAATGGGGATACATGATAGATGCTGAAAATGGCAAAGTATTACGATAATTTGTAATTCCATGACTCTCAAAGGACAAACGAATCATTACAACGTAAAATTCCTAAAAGGCTATGGTCACTCAATTTCAGTTAAAGATTCAAAGATAATTCTCAAAGACTGTCATGATCCTTTCTCAGAACCAATCATAGAATCATGGTATGTCAAAAATATGCCCTATGAAAAATTAGTTCTTCAAGGAAAAGGCTACATCTCTACTGAGGCATTATCGTTACTTTCTGAAAATAATCGAAATGTGATTCTACTGGATAATCATGGAAAACCTGTTACCTATCTGAATCCAGTAATGGAGTCCTTGACTGCAACTCAATACAGAATGGCACAGTATGACACATTTAGAAATCCTGAAAAATGTCGATATCTATCAAGACAAATAGTCAAGGCAAAACTGGAATCGCAAATCAGATTTCTCAAATTAATTCAAAGAGATGAAGTCAAAGAGGCAATCTCAAAACTAGAATCACACCTTGCTGATCTAAACAGTATCTCTACTCCAATTCAAAACGAGGCAAAAACTACTCACATCTATTTTAGAGCATTTACCAGATTAATCCCAGAAAGATACGAATTTCATTCAAGAAACCAATCAAAGATGAAAATATCAAAAAATCAGGCTACCGATGTAATCAATGCTTTGTTAAACTATGGCTATGCCGTACTAGCTGGTGAAATATCCAAATTCATCAACGGATTTGGTCTAGACCCTTACTATGGATTTTATCACAAACCTCACACAGGATTTCAACCCCTAGTGTATGATGTTATAGAGCCTTTCAGGTGGCTAGTTGATTATACCGTATTCAAAATTGCAAACATCAAAGACCATACAAAAAGAATCAGATTGGATGAATTTGCTCACACCAGAGAGGGGGTAATAGTAATGGAGTATAATCTAATTAGAAAATTCTTGGAATTATTGGAAAGAACGTTTTCTCAAGATAGGAGATATGAGTTTAGACATGGGGCAAAGACGAAAGATGGTCTGAAGAATGTGCAAGAAATAACTATTGCAAAGATTATGGTTCAGACTCTTGCAGAGTATTGTTTAGGAGCACAAAAAGAGAACAGAATCTAATCAAATGATAATTGAATTATCATTCCCAATCGGTATACAGTTTGTTGATACTAATTTTAAAAATTTCTGCAAAATTATTTAATTTTTCAAACAAGTTTTTTCGATTATCTATATTACTAATCCAAGTTTTCATAGTATCTCTGCTTGTTTGAAGAGATGTATTTGATACTACATCTTTCTCAAAAACAGTTAACACATAAGGCGTCTCTGGCTTATTTTTCTCAACAAATAATTTTTGTAATTCTGATACTTTATTTGGAGTACTAGTTCCAAACCATTGAAATGAATCTATGATTTCTCTATATGCATCATTGACTTTCTTCTCTTCCTCTGGTGTAGAAAGTAAAATCAAACCTCCATCATTAAGTACAAATCGCAATCGTACGCCATAAAAAACCGCAGTAAGATATAGCATCCTAGTTGCCTGATCATCCGTTACAGTATTGTTATCTTTAATTCGTTTTACTGTGTCTGCAAGGGATAGTGCTGAATTTATCCATGCATTATAATGAGTTTTAATAAATGGGAGTATCAGATCCCATTTCTTGGAGGCGTTCTCACTTCTAGCCGTATAATATGAGGAGAATTCTTTGTACACCGCAGAAAAGATAGTGCCCAATAAAGTCAAGATTCCGCCTACAATAGTTGCCTTTGAAGCAATATCTGTTATCGAATATATCCCAATGAAATAATTTGCAAGAGAAATTGCAAGAAAACTTGCAAAAATTCCACATCCAATAAGAACAGATAACCTTTGTATTCTTTTCAATTGCTGTTAAATTCAGATTCTACCTAATGTAGTTTTCAGGTTTCTCACAACAACATTTGTGTCAATACTAAATTGAGTATCTAGCACGCAATCTGAATCTCAAAACTAATGTATTGACCATGATCATTTTATTAACTTCATATTAAAAATAACATTATGACAAAAAAATGTCAGAAATTCTGCGATACAAATAGAAATTTGTCTCTCCTTGAAATTTCTTTTGCGGATGATGATTTGACAGATTTTTCGTTTAAAGTTTGTAAACGGATCACTCCAAAATTTCTAAAAATTTCATTAAAGGAGGAGACTTGAAATGGTAAAAAAGATTACAATTTACTTAGATACAAATATTTTACGTGATGCGATGGCACGTAGAAACAAGGATTCTACATATTGGTTGAACCGAATAAAAGAAAAAAATTGGACTTGTATAACTTCTGTTTTAGGAATTACCGAATTGATAGATATTGATCAGGATCACTTGTATGTCAACAGACAATTATCAAGGCATGTTGATTTTGATCGTATATATCGTGATAAATATCATAGGAACCTTGATGTTTCTGAATTTCAAACAATAAAAGATGCTGTGAGTAATTTTTTATCCGAATATTCATTTATCAAAGTAGTTTCTTTAGATGATGATGCCTGGAAATTATTTCTGCATATATCGTCAAACTCAAATCTGTTTTCCCCCGATGCAATACATTTAGCTGCTGCATGGAGAAACAATGCAGATCTAATAATAACATCAGATGCCCATTTTATTGAAGAGGGAACAAAATTGTTAGAACAAGAAAAAGTCAAATCAAAGTTAAGAATATGTAATCCTCAACAAGTTCGGAAAACTTTAAAAAAAATGAAGGTATGTGTTTGAAATGATCGATAAAAATCCGCCATTAAAATGGATAGAAGTAGACAAACTAGAATTGTGGGAGGAGGCAAATGTAAGAAAATCTGATCTTTATACCGATTTTGAAGATTTAAAAAACAACATTAAGCAAAACGGCATTAAAAATCCTTTACTTGTTTCAGGTAAAACAAAAAATGGAATATATCGTGTTTTTAGTGGTCAAAGAAGATTGCTAGCAGCTACTGATGCAGGATTAAAAACAGTACCTTGTTTCATACATGAAAAAATAACATTATCTGAAGCACAATTACTCTCTTTCAGTGAAAATCTATTTCGATTAAAAATGAACTATAACGATATTGCCGATGCTGCAAAAAAATTTCTCGAGCATTTCAAAAATCGGAAATTAGTTGCAAAAGCGTTAGGAGTTTCTGAAAATACGGTGAAACGTTATTTGCGATATGAAGATGTCCCAAAAGCAATTAAAGAATTGGTTGGCAAAAAGAAGCTTTCTTCTAAACAAGCGATGGATCTATATTCAAAATTCCCTGATCAAGATAAATCTATACGAATCGCTAGAGAAATATCCAGAATATCTTCAAGACCTCAAAAAAAGAATCTATACTATGCAGCAAGATATTCCGAACCAAAAGATACTGTAGAATCAATTCGTAAAACAGCTAAAAAGATGAGACCTTTTACAAAATATGTTATTGAAATCCCTCCAAAAGAAAATGAGATAATTCAGAAAATTTCTAAAAAGAAATCACAGAAACCAGAAGACACAATAGTTGAAATATTAGAAACGGCAATAGAAGCATTTGGAAAAGGGGTTATTGATTTATGAATGAAGAACGAGCAATTGCAATAATGTTTGCAAATCTAAAAGGAGGTAAGAAGAAACCATCTAATTTAATTGAATTTGCTGATGCATGTAGAACATTACAAAATAAATGGAAAGGAGGGTTTAAAGAAATGTCTGATTTTTTCAAGGTTTCACAATACATGTTACGTCAAATTGATAAAATTAATGAACTTGATGATGAAGTAAAAAAATTAGTTAAAGCCCATAAATTAGGAATTGATGCATCATATCAACTTTGGAGAATTGATGCAATAAGAAGAAAAGATGCAATGAAAATCATCCCGTACTTAACAACTGAAGAAATACGCTCATTTGTAAATTTACTTCATAAATTTCCAAAAAAATCTGTCGCAGAATGTAAAAAAGAATTTGAAAAAAACAGAGATAAAAATATTCATCTATTAGTAATTCCGCTACAATCTGAAGAATTCAAAGAACTATCGAATATTGCTAAAGAAAAGAAACTGAGTATCCATGATTTTGTATTAAAAATAATAAAAAATTCTATTAAATCTTAGATCATACATTCACTACCACAAGGACTATCTACATCCACCATGGGCAATTTCTTTTTCTGTTTCATCATTTTATCTATTTCTCTAAGAGAGTATCCCTTTGGAGCAAGTCTCTGTGTTTCAAAGTGTTTACCACTTTCTTCAATTTTCATTGAATATTTGAATAGGTCGGGATGTTTTTCATGTATTTCAGCCCATCTGTCCATGTTATTGTATGGACAGAAATAACACCCACTCTTTACAGGAATTGGTAATCGTGCTTTTTTAATTAGATCAATGCAACTCTCACGATTAATTTTGTAATCAATCAATGGGTACAGATTAGTTACATAATCCACTCTTGCAGGCTTCATTCGATGTACTTCACCATAATCAATTCCCATGTATTGATATACATGTGAATTTAGTTTACGATAAAACGCATGGATCGGTAAAACTTTGAAGTCTCTAGTACACCATCGCCAAACTTGAGATGGAATAACTTTACGGCTCAAACATTTATCTGATAATGATATTTTTTTTCGGTTCTGAACAATTTCAAACGAAATTCCTTTTCTTTTTAGATATTTTCTCATTACATCTAGATACTCGTATGTTTCTGGCATTTCATCGCCAGTATCAGAAAATACCACATAATCAAGTGGAAAATCATTTTTTACAAGAAATACGATTAATGCTGTAGAGTTTATTCCGCCACCATAACTTACAATATATTTTGCATTTGTCTGACGTACAATTCCACGCGAATCAAGCATTCTTTCTTGTACTAGCATTATCCTGCATTCTCCTGCATTCTAATAGATCTCATAGTAAAATTTTCCTGCATTTCAGGTAAAACTTTCCTGTGTTGATTAAAAATTCTTCCTGCATAATCCTGCATAAGCCTAAATCAAAAAATTTGCTGATTTACACGAAAGTTAACCAATCCGGCATATCATGTCAATTTTGTTTGGTTTAATTGCAAAAACAAGAGTTCTTTGATGCCATGATAAAACAACATTCAAAATATCTACGCCTAGAAAATACTCCGGTTAAAATCAAGAAAATTTTTTCATGTTTTTGTTTTACAATACAATCACACTCCACCAACATTTTTTCCATAAAAAATAAATAATCCACATGATGTTCATAAATTTTTTACAGATAAACGAATCATCTAATAACGAATATGATAAAATGTATTTTTGATTTTTAAATATTTTTAGTGCTATAAAACTTTCATCATATTTTCACCTGAGATAAATTGATTTTTCATGGTACTTTGATTTTGATGGTTTATCCAAGTCTTTTATTAAATTCTCTTCATACAATTTAGGATTCAGAATTGAATCTACCAAATGATATAATGTGGTTATTTGAGTATTTTCATTTTTGCTCCACGTGCCCCAAAACATTGGGCTAATCATAAGGCTTGTAACGTAGTTTATAATATCGCTTAAATTGTTTGATGATCTTTTACCAGAAATCTTGTCTAGTGTTGCTCTGAATTTTCTTAGTTCTGATTTTTCAACGGATGAAAAATGAACCGCCAGTGCAGGAATTACGCTTTGTCCTATTATTGATTCGTTATAGCTTGCAATGTTTATCAAGTTGTTTTTTATTCCGTTGATCAATCCCTGTAAGATGATCTTATCACACAAGTCATATTTTGCTCCCTTTTTTTCAAGACTTAAAATTAACTTGTAAAATGGATTTACCTCTGAGTTTTTTTCTAGCATTGCTCTCAGTTCCTCTTTTTTAAGAGGAAGTGACAATACAACAAGACTTCCTCTAAAGGACAACCCATACGTAGGAATGTTGTTTCCTTTTGAAAATCTTGTGCCAATCTGCCTGACATATTCTTGTGGAAGCATTCTTTCATTGATGTTTCTGTAAACACCACTTTGATGTCTTTTTATTGTCGATGATTTACCTGAAGAGTCTTCCCAGATTTCAATTTGCGAGTAAAAACGAGAAATATCCCACGTAGTAGATTCCCCCTCTATTGCCAAACATTGCATCATTCGGGCACGAAAATCATAATCTTTACCTGAAAATAGGATTACATTTGATATGGGTTCTTGTAATAGCATACCATTATGTAATCATAACTCTAATTATACTTTATGTCAAAGTATTCCTCAATGAAAGCAAAACATACAGATTGTAGCAAGACTACAACAAAACAAAACCAAGTCCATAACGATACAGTAGTTACGGTATTTGGAAAAAGAACGATTGTAAATCAGAATTTTTCAAAACTGATTGCATTGCCAAAAACAGCACTAGAAAATCTAGGAAAAAACATCAAACAAGTTAGCGTGGAATTGGTTCAAGAAAACAATTCCAAGTACATCCGACTTGTTCCAATCACTGGAGGAGGTGAAACTAAATGAGCACAAAGAATTATCCTCCATTTCTAAAATGGGGAGACTACAAAAGCATAAGCAAGAAACAGCCAGACATAATCACTATTGAGATAGTTGATCCTGAGCCATTCCAGACCCAGTATGACTGGAATGTACTTGTAAAGATGGATGGAATTGAAACAAACATTCCATTGAGGGCAAAGTCTGCAAACAAAAAACTCTACAGACAGTACATGCGTCTGCTACGGGAAGGAAAAATCAAGAATGGAACAAAACTGACCATCGAGACATGGTTGGGCAAATCATCAAAGCATCCAGACTTTGATTTAAGAGATTTCATAGTGGTCGTATGATCACTTTATCTCTTTTTTTATGTGGGTAAAATGAAACAAAACAAATCTAAAGAAAAACTGCTAGAGCAACTGGAAGCACTAAAGTTATTTCCAAAAAATAAACTTGCATCACAATTACGAAAACAAATCCAAGACAAACTAAAGAAACTGGAAACAAAAAAATCACAAGAGCCATCAAAAGAAGAAAAGAAGAGACTGACAAACCAAACCCGCTCAGGAAAGATGCGAAGATACCATAATTATATCAGGCAAATCAGAAACAACTTTCCAAATTATTCCTACAAACAGATTAGGAGCCAACTATCAAGACGCAAAAAACAGGAATCAGTACCAATCCCCGATGTAATATGGCAGAATCCATCCCCGTAAGCGAGTCATTTAGACTAGATCACCTCTATACAGGTAGTCGCCAGAGAAGGGATCTGGCAAAATCATGCCTAAAGCCAGTCACAGCCATAGATACAGAGACATGGAAAGGAGATATCTTCCTGATGGCAGACTCTGACGGAAATTATCTTGATGATATTTCCATTAATGCTGTAATCCAGTTTCTGTTTTCTAAAAGATACCAGAACACTTGGAATTTTTGCTATAATTTGGGATATGATGCCGAAGTAATTCTAAAACTATTAGATGATAAATTAAAAGTATACAAAAGATCAAATGATCTAAAATTCAAATTTGATGATTACAAAATAGCATATATTCCTGACAAGGTTCTGCGAATTACAAAAGGGCATCATTCAGTTTCGTTTTACGATATTGCACAATACTATCACACATCACTAGAAAATGCATATGAATCAAACATTGAAAAATTACCTGACTGCTACAAACAATTCAAAGGAAAAAGGCATCAATTATCTCCAAGCTATTATTCACATAACAGAAAAAAAGTCAGAGATTACTGTATCACAGATTGCATCCATACAAAGAAACTAGCAGAGCACTGGGTTTCAAACTTTTATGATGCATTTTACTTTTATGTACAAAAATGGATATCATCAGGGTACTGTGCAGAAAAAGTTCTCATAAATAACAGAATAGAGATTCCAAAGTTCACTGAAACCCCGTATGATGTACAAAAGATGGCATGGAGTGTAGTTGATCATGGCGGAAGATTTGAGATAACAAAGCGCGGATTAATCGGAAATGCATTTCTTTATGATATAAATTCGGCATATCCCTATGCACTAACGCAGATTCCAGATATCACAAAAGGAAGATGGGTAAAAAGAAAATCAATTCACAAAGATGCCAAGCTTGGATTTTTTAGAATTTTGGCTGATATCCCAATATCAAAACACATCTGCCCGTTTCCATTTAAGAAAGGGCACAGAATATTTTTCCCATCAGGAGAATTTGAAACAATAGTAACCTTACACGAATTGCAGTCATGTGAGAATTCATCATTTTACAAGATTCTTGATTCTTGGCAGTTTATCCCCGAGCCTGAAACCTATCCTTATAGAGAGTTTATCTCAAATCTATACCAAAAGAGGCTCAAACTAAAGCAGGAAGACAACCCAATACAATTACCGCTAAAAATTATACTAAACTCAATTTATGGCAAGACAGGTCAGACAGTAAACAACAAAATCGGCAATTTGTTTAATCCTGTGATTTTTGTCACCATTACTGGAATTATTCGCGGTTTATTGTACAAATTTGTGATTCAAAATCATATAGAATTTGATACGGTGGCATTTGCAACTGATTCCATACTAACTACAAAAAAACTAGACTATGACTCTACAAAGTTAGGAGAATTTTCTTTTGATAATATGGCTGATGATTGTTACCTGTTACAAAATGGCTATTACAGAATGAATGGAAAATGGAAAAACAGAGGAATTGCATCAATGAGTGGAAAAACAATTGAACATCTTGATACCATACAGAGAAATGGGAAATTATTTTTAAAAATTCAAGAGTACAGAAACACAAGACTTCGGTCGGGAATTATCCTGAATCGAATATCTGAAATTGGAAACATCAAGCATACGTTTCGTTGGATTGATCCTAACGCAGACAAAAAAAGATTCTGGCTGGGTAAAATATCGAAAATAGACGATACCAAAAATGATTCAATGCCTTTATCACTAAACCACATGGCAAAAGAGTAATACTTGTCAAAGTTTTGATAATTTGATAATTGTTAATTTGATACTGATTTAGAGTAACAAAATGATATGCATGACAAAATCAAAAATCATTGTATGCTTGATAATCGTGCCTGTCAAGACAAGATTTTCATGCTTGACAAATGATTGACAACCATCATTTTGCCATTGTCAGACAATGACAAATTAGTGACAGACAATGACAAATTAGTGACAGACAATGACAAATTAGTGACAGACAATGACAAATTAGTGACAGACAATGACAAATTAGTGACAGACAATGATTTGACATGTCTGAATTGTTGTCAGGCTTGTCATGGTACTAATTAGTCATTATCACAAATTTGTTTAGGTTTGTCATGACAAGTATTAGACCAGTTCTTTTAACATTTCATAATATTGTCTGTTTATGATCTTTTTCTTATAGAGTTTCTTTTTTAGTTCACAGATGTTATCCCTCTTTTCCAAGTCCATAAAATAATACAGGTTAGAAAAACAAGGATTTAATGGTGTAATGGTTTTTCTGACCCATCAACGTCATAATGAAAATCATTACTTACATTATGATCTTAAAGAATTTCCAACAAATCATACTGTTCGTTATGTCGTAGTAAGTGTCCTAAAATCATGCGTAAGAGGGGGGATTTCCCTTTTTATTCTCTGTCAATATATTCGTCAATACCAGGAGGCTCTGGTGCAAGCCCCTTTCTCTTTCTAATTTCTGCAATTGCAGTGGAAGCTATGGATTTTGGAAGTTCAGTCCATGCCTTAAAGGAAGTATTCCAGGTTGCACGTCCAGCTGTTTGACCTCTCATTGCTTCAGAAAGTGTAAATGTTTCAGCTGCTGGAATTTCGCCAACAATAATGCTAGCAGCTCCTTTTTGAGACATATCTAGTACCTTTCCACGTTTTC
>JAHFUM010000005.1:0-92992 GCA_023265135.1 Nitrosarchaeum sp.
ATTTGCAATTGCTCGGGCGACAGTCGTTTTTCCGCAGCCAGCGGAACCTGTAAAAAGGAATGATGGAACATTTCCACTCTTTATAAGACCTTTTATTTGGTTTTTAGTGGATTCGGGAAGAATACACTCATCAATAGTTTTGGGGCGATATTGCTCTGCCCAGATCAGTTCACTCATTTTTCATCTCCAAATAAAAAAGCAGATATTACATCTGCTCATTAAAATATTAACGGTTTTTCACCGGGTGAGGATGGCGGGGTAACCGAAAACCCTCGTACCTTACTTACGCAATGATACAGAAACTACCTTCTGACCATTCTTTGCAAACTCCGCACGCACTCCTTGTGCTGTCGCATGGCGACTCCGATAAATACCAGTGTCCTTTTGACCTTTTGCGTTGATTGTTGTTACAGACCACATTGTACGAATATCATGTTTCATTATTACTCCTAATTAAAATGAGCATTCAAGTCACATCACACATCTTGCTCAAGGATGTTGTGAACTGGGTTGCGGGAGTTGGGATCGAACCAACGATCTTCAGATAATGAGTCTGACGAGATACCATCTTCTCTATCCCGCTATAAATCTATTTGAAGGTAGAATCACTTTCAACTGCAATGAACACAGTTAAATCTAATCCAGAATGTTTAAACTTGGAAATTTTCTTACTTGAAATCTCAACTTTATAGTCTCCATCAACGAGTTTCAATTTATCAATCTTAAAGAAAATATTAAATGTTTCTTTTGTTAAAACACCTGTATCAATTTCAAATGAGTTTGCAGTAGGATTTTTCTTATCCATAACTTGCAATTTAATGGTATCATCTCCAACAACAGCCAAATCTTCAGCTGACAAAATAGATGCCATCTTTTGTAGCTTACTCAATGTTTCTGCGCTCAGATCGAATAAAATTTCAGCTTTTGGAAAGGTGATATTTTTTGTAGGCACAGTTAAAAGAGACTCATCAGCATATACGTACTTTACTTTTGATTTTCCTTGCTTAATTGTAAGGAACTTTGTATCAAGAATTAACTCAGGAGCTTCAAATGCACTCAATACACCTAAGAACTCATTCAAATTGAAAATTGAAAGTTGCTCATCAAACTTATCTGAACCGTTAAATTCAGACATAATATCTTTTGATGGCGAGATTGTTGAAATTTTGTTCCCCTCTTTAATTACTAAATTAGAATTAATAGACGAAAAATTCTTTAAAACTTCGATTGTATCTTTACACAGTTGCATTCTTCACCTTTTGTTGCGAATTATTATGGAAAGGTGGTTTACTCCACCAACTATTTTTCTTTGTTAAATTGCGGTGAGGAGCAACATTAAATGGTTGGCAACTCGGATAATCTCGTTCTTTACTCATAGTAATCCTTTATTAAGCAACAAGTTCAGCATCAGAAACATTTGATTCATTTTTAACATCCATGAACTTATTATGCATTGATTCAAACCAGTTGTCAAATACAGGTGTCTCAATTCCAGCTTGCTTCATTAAGTCAATGATAACTACTGAATGAGAATACTTTTTACCCATATCCATTCGACGCATAAATTCCTTGTATTTGCGCCCCATCCGCACAATCTGACCATTGTTATCAGTAATACGACTCTGTTTTCTCCAAGCTTTCATTATATCTCCTTTATTATAGAAAACTATTTTGATAAGTATCAAGATCTATATACTGGCAACCTAGTTCAGTTTTTACAATTTTTCGACCAACGTAATATGAAGATGCATAATTATACCACTGTGAAGTACTAGATACATACTCAAATGAACTATCCTCAACAATTTTTTCAATTTCAGAAAGTGTCATTTTAGGTTTAGGGTAATCAGCAGGTGGAACCGTTGGTTTAACGGAGTCAAGTCCAGCCCAACCAGGCCCACCATCATCTTTGGAAGTATATACAACAGCAGAATCTGTGTAATCTTTATTTGGCAACCAAGTTCTCCATTCACCTTTAACTTCTCCAATAACTTCATACGTCCAGGCTCTGCCTTTTGCATTATCATAATCTGATGGAATACTAACAACATTAGCTGGGTTCACTTTAACTAACATGCAACGAGAACCACCACTACCATAGTAACGCAAGTAAGATCTTGAACAAAAATGTAAACCGCTACTGCAAGTTTTGTTGCGGTCATCATCTACAAGTGCCCGCGGCATGAATGGAATTGCTCCCACGCTATTATCTATAGTTCCAGAGTAGATATCTTTGTAATCATCACGAACAATTTTATATGCGATAAAATGACCATCTTCAGTGATTGGTAGTTCACATGCTTCTATAAATAAATAAAGTTCATCAATTGCCGACTTTCTTGGATTATCATACAGATTACTTAGAAAGTTTATCATAGGTCTGCAATCAAATCCTTGTGATTGCATCTTAATTATGCGATTAATAATCTCTGGTTGCAACTCTATTCTTTCGGAATATCCACATAGTTTGATATACCCAACCCCATCTTTAATTGTAACTCTAGTGTCGAAAGAATCGTCAGTCATTTCAAAGAATGACTTAACAGCAACTTTAACATCTAATTTAAAAACTGCATCGTAATCATCCTCACTAATCAAGTTCAACGCTTGATTATAACGGTCATCATTGCTGAAAAACTTAACTTGTTCCCCATTTGATGTATCCAATACAGTGATAGAATCATTATTAATGAAGTGCACATATTCCATTTACTTCTCCTTAGTTTATTTTAAAAATTACCTCTCACACAAATTAATATACGTCAAAATCTTTTTATAATCATCTCCACTTAGATACTGTTCTACAAATTTCAACATTGGGTATGTGTCATGCAACTTACTTGAAAAATCTGCAATATTTAAAGTCGATAAAGTCGACAAAGGTTTGTTAAGAAGTACCTCACAGGTTTTTAGAAGATCCCATTGAGCCATTAGATATTTACCATCTGCAATATCAGATACACTCTTAATTATATTAACTATTCCATAGTATACAGAATCTTGTTTTATTGTCAAAGTCAATTTTGACTTATCTGTTTCGTTAATATAACCTATTAATCCATAACGATAGTTTTTATCTAATATGTCCTTAATCTTGGCCTTCTCAATATCATTTTTTTTAGTTAGTAGAAAGTTGTAAGTTTTTTCTAAATATTCTTTAGGTGACATTGCATAGGAAGGAATTGAATTCCTTTCATAAACTGCAACAATTATAGCATGAGTATTAATGCGTGAATAAAACTCATATAACTCTTTAGATTCTTTATCCAAAGATCTGACAGTATTGGCTTTTTTAAATTTAAAGCATACAATATCTTTTGTTTTATCTAAATCATTCTCATCTATAGGACTAAAATGTTTTCCTTGAATATGATAGATCTCGGATTTTAGTTTATCTTTCTTTTTTCTAAAAATAATTGGTTTATCTAAAGAAGATGCGATAATTTTATTAAAATCATTGGGGATACTGTCAAATAATGCCTTATCAACAATTAATACTTCTTTTTTTTGATTAATGGGGTGAGTTAAGTATAGTTTAACTCTTGATGGTGCAGTTGTAGCATCACGCAATACAATAACCAAATCATCCCGGTTACTAACTTTAAATAATAAAAAGTATAAGTATGTTTTTGAAGACCATTCTGATTTAATATGAGCATTAGAAATGCTATAGCCAAATCTATTTCTAACCTTTTTACAACCATTTGAGTTTACGTAATGAATATATTCATCTGCGCTGACACTAAATTTAAAAAATTCATTTTCGTAATCAATATCAGTGAACTTATCTTTTGCATTATCTGCAAGAATTTTAAATATATTTCTGTTATTGCTAGTATATTTTTTACAAAAATCTATCATCCTTAACTTATAATCAAATATGTTGGATGCTGGGGATACTTCTTTTTCCCAATATTTAGTTAGTTCATCTACAACTGTTTTACATTTAGCATCAATTGCATCTATTGTCTTTTTGTCATATTGCAAATCTTCTCTAGATAAACTTACACTAAGTTCGCCAATGTCGAATTTTAGATTAATTTTGAGAGATTTAATATAGTCATAGTATTCTTTATTGGGCCCTTCAATTTTTTCCCATTGTACAACATATTCTCTTCGATTAATTACAACTGAAGTTAATTTATGATCACTTTTTACATTTGAAAAGAAATTAATACCATTAAACAAAATATCAACTGGTATTGGCTGATTCTTTATACTTTTGCAAATAGGCATTGGTGAATAAAATTTGAACGTATTATATGCCTCATCATGCCAACGACTAATTTGACTCGGTTTAATAGGTAAAACCACTTCCAAACCAGTTTCAGTTGTTGCCTTACTGAAAAGTTTATTAATAGCAGGAATACCATTTTCATTCACATGAATAAGATACTGAGTATGTAATCCGCCATGATGACTATTAATAGTCCATGTATCAGTTACAGCAGCAGGACTTTTTGAACCGATGCCAAAACCGCCAATTTGTTCATTTGTTCCTGTCTTAGACGATTCACCATACTTAGTAAGATAGCGATATACATTTTCTTCAGCCAAACCGAAACCGAAATCACGAATACGCAACTCGGGGCAAAGTTGAGTCGGAAATGTGACTTGAATAGGGTCTTGTGGATTCCCTGACTCAACATGTGCATCTAATGCATTAGAAGTCAACTCTGTTAAAACTGAGCGTTCCTTATTTGTATATAGAAAGTTAGAAAGAAAACTAAAAATTTTTGCTGAGTTTTCAGAGACACCAAACTCAACTGAGTTTTTCAGATTGGTTTTAATATCATGTTTATTCTCAATAATCACTTTAAAGCCTCCGATAGTCTCAAATACATATTATGATATTTTTCCATGCGTTTAATATCTTTTGCAGTAACACCTTTTAACCTACGGATATCACTGTTATGGCGCAAATCTGCAAGTTTGACTCTCATTGCATCTTTATTCCCTAGCAATCTGGCCATATAGCCATCGTCAGATTCACCATAAACTTTGGTTAAGTCGTATACTGTATCAATCACTCTTTTAGTCATTCCTGCTAGCTTCAATTCATTTAATGAAGTATCAGTATCTTCTAGCAAATCATGGCCTAGAGCAATACATTGCAACTCTTCATCATCAGTTTTCAAGTAATGCATAACTGCAAGAGGATGTAAAATATAAGGCATTCCACCTTTGTCATACTGACTAGCATGTTTGTTAGTTGCCAGAACTAACATATTGTGAAGCATTTCACCTTTTCTCATAACTAATCCTTCTCTTGTAAAGGGAAATTTTTATCAGTAAATAATATAACATTTTGTAAAAAATCATACAGAATATCTGATAACGATTCACAACCCACCAATAACAACACTGGAATTACCATGAAGATCGCAATTAAAACTCTGAACGTTTTATTTACGATGTTTTGCTTGAATCGTACAATCAATTTAGAGTTCATAATATTCACACCTTGTTTAATCATTCAATATAACGCATTATACAGAATTGCTAATTAAATGCAAGCAGTTTATCTAATCTATTGATATTTCAGTGAAATTGTTTTTTCGGATAAATTTGATAACAGAATCTACTTTATCTGCCATAGCATCTTTATGGCTAATAATAAAAACATTCTCTGCTGAACAAATTTTTAGAAGTTGTTGCAACATTTCGGATCCAGCACCATCTAATGCAGCATCAAACTCATCCAATATTAAAAGATTTGTACTAACTGAATTTTTGGCTTTGGCAATGTCACGCCATGTTAAAAGGAGCGCAGCGTCAATTCTTCTTTTCTGACCATCTGAGAAATTAGAATAAGTAAAGTTATCGCGATGCCTAGATTTAATTGTTTCTTCAAAATTCTCATTCAAATGAAAAGCACAGAAAAAATCTAACTCACCAAGATACTTATTAATAAGTTTGTTGAAAGTTGGTATATACTGTTTGATAATTTTACTTTTAATACCCGTATCAGATAGCATAGTGAAAATCATATCTTGATATTGTTGACTTTCCAACAACTTCTTTTTTTCTTTATCAAGCGATATGAATTTTTTTGCAAACTCTTTTAACTTGTTACTTTCTGCATCAATGGAAATTGTATCGTTATGGTCATCTATCTGAGTTCTAGCTTTTTGAATCAGAACTTGATTACCATGTATTTCATTACTTATTCCACTCAATTCACTTTGAAGTGACGTTTTATTCTCTAAAAGACTTTCATATTCCGCAAGATCGTGACTAAGTGAAGTAATAAGAGAATTACATTTTCCCAACTCATCTTCGTACTCTGCAAGATCAACATTAACAGAAGATATTATAGAAATTTTATGAACATCAGATACATCTTGACTGCACGTAGGACAAACATCAACCGTTTGATAAAATTCTTTTCGTTCAATTATTTTATTTCGTTCAATAGCAATATTTTTAAGTTTTAATTTTGCACCACGAACATCATCTTGAATATTAGAATGTGCAGTAACTTCAGAATCTAAATTCAGAATCTTAGTTTGAATTTTTTTCGTTTCACTAATAAGTCTATTATTAGATTCCTCACATTTGGAGATACCTGCCAGTAACTTATCAATTGACTCTCCTCGTTCCTGCTTAAGTTTTTTAACAAATGACTCTTGAAGATTAACTTTTTCTCTTGTGGATTTAATTTCAGCATCTATGTCCTTTAGCGCATCTTTAGTTAGTCTAATTTCATCTTTTAACAACAAATTCATAGTTGAGAAAATACGAATATCTAATAAATCTTCAACAAATTCTCTGCGTTCTTTTGCGGGCATGACCATGAAGGGGGTATATTCCCCCGAACCAACAACTACAACTTGAGTAAAGGAACGATAATTCATTTTAAGAATTTGATTTTCAAGAATTTTTTGATAATCCTTAACATGCGGATCTTGTTTTACGAGTTCATTCTCTAAATAAATTTCAAACTTATTTGGCTTCATGCCACGAATAACTTTATATTTTTTCTTACCAATAGTGAACTCAATTTCAACTTCGAGTTGTTTTTGATTAATAGAATTTATTAAAGACGGTTTATTAACATTCCCAAAACCTTTGCCGAACAAAGCAAAGCACAGTGCATGAATGGTAGTAGACTTCCCATCACCATTTGTTCCACTGATAAGAGTTGTTTTTTTTCCATCTAATTTGAGTTCTATTGGAATATTTCCAACAGAACGAAAATTTTTATACTTTATACTATTAAATATAATTTTCAAATCAATCTACCACTTCTAATGCTTTTATGTATAATCCATTTAATATATCATTTAACTTATCTTTTTTCAAGTCACATTCAATTTGAGTCACAAAAGACTCCATTAATGTTTTGGTATCACTAATATCTATTGTATCATCAACTTCAACATCATCAAAACCTATTTCTATATCAGTTATTTTTAAGTCTGCTGGACCGATCATAAGAATTCTATTTACAACTTTTTCAAATTTTGATGGATTTGTTTTATTAATAACTACAATCTTAACATATGTATCTTTTAATGAGCTAATAATATAGTTGGGTTCTTTATCCCTATCATCATATTCTATTCGATTAAATAGTGTTAAAGGATTTTCAATAAATTTAATTTTGTGATTTTTACAATCAAAAACATGAAAACCCTTTTTATCACCATAATCTATCCAACTCATTTCAAATGGTGTTCCAAGGTACTGGATATTGCCACTTTTGCTTCTAGTATGATAATGACCAGAAAATACGGAATCAAATTTATTATATCCTTTAATTGAATCACCACCAACTGATTTCTGACCTTTATGCATTTCAAATCCATCAAACTCAAAATGACCAGCGCAATAGATGCAATCAGTATTTTTAATAAATTCGGCAACCTTTTCCCTATTTTCACTACATATCCAGGGAACTAAAAGAAAGTTAATATCTCCAATTTTAGATTCTGTTACTTCATTTATAATTTTAATATTGTTATATTCTTTTAAAAATAATTCGGGAGCATTTACTTCAAGTGAATTGCGTGCTGCTATGTCATGGTTACCTAGGATTGATATAATATTGATATTATTATCACGCATATAATCAAATACCCGTGTTTTCCATTTGTATAATATTACATGATTTGAAAACTTTCTCGAATCAAACATATCACCAAATTGAAGAATTTTGGTTATATTATTTTCCAACATATAAGGAAATAAAACTTCTTCAAAAAATCTTATTTGAAAATCTGCAATAATAGGGGATGCAGTTCGAGCGCCAATATGAATATCACCTAAAAATATAATTTTACTCATTGTCTAATTTAATATTTCTGTGGGCCAACCTCATTGCCATTTCCCGTAACATTTTTAAAGTCGGTGCCATTATAGCTCCTCATTTTTTTGTAATTGAATTTCCGTATATACATCAATTGCGGTTTTTATTTGTTGCTCGATATTATGCATGTCTTGATTATTTTCTGGGTACAAATCTATAGTTAATTCTAAAATTATTTTTTGTTTGAATGTATCATAATCAATTCCTATTTTCATATTTGTTATTTCTACATTATTCATCTAGATTCTCCAGATTAACATCATTTTCATCAATTATTACAATAATTTCTTTCTTTTTCTGCCCTCTTTTGATGCTCATGGGCACAGAGTTATCAGAATAACTATTTTCTCTTAAAAATTCAATATATTGATTAATAAATTTAGTATCATCTTCGTGTGATTGAGTATCTAAAAATTCATCTAGTGGAAAATCAGATACAATTTTTGACTTAATATACTTTTGTTTTTTTTCAGAATCAATTCTACGAAGAAATGCCCTAAAACAAATAGTTGTTAAATACGAGAACGGATTTGACTTTCTCTTACATCCTGTATTAAATTCACGTTTAGCACATTTAGATACTTTGCAAGCACCACATTCACTTTTAATAATTTCAGGATTAAATTTCTTTGCATATCTAACACAGTCATACAGTGCATCAGATATCATTTCATCTTTAAATGAATAATTGATAAAATTACCAGCAAACGATAATTTTTTTGATATTTTTATCATAGATTCAACAATAAACGCAGGAATTTCGGGCTCTTCAATATCAGATTCTTGAGCAACTTTTATATTTGCATACCACTCAATATATTCAGCATATAATCTTATATTAGAAACATAAAATTCTTTTTCTTCTTTTGACATTAATGTAACACCCTTCTATCATTTTTAATAATCTCTTCAATATAATCTTCCCCATCCTCATCTTCATTCACATCTAAAAAACCAAATTTATTAGCAATTTCATCTTTTCTAATTTTTAACTGATCGTATAAAGTCTTTAAATTTTCTTTGGTTTCTCCATCAATACTCAATAATCTTTTGGCTCTTTGAACAGAAAACCTTAATAATGATGAACCATAGAATCGTTTGAAAAACTCATCTAAAGGTGAATATGATAATATCTTATATAGTGGAATTGGGAAAGTATCTTGACTCGAGTATGGCATATAAGGTGAAGATGTTGTAACTTCACCTTCTGGTGTCGCAAAATAATGAACTCTTATAGGATTTATAAGCATTATAACTTCACTCTCAAATGAAATATTAGATTCTGCAAAAATAACATCTCCATTATCAAGTATGATAGCGGATGGCCCAATATCTTCAAAATTTTTTAAAATATTATCAGTCATTCAATATTAAGCTCAATAATTTTATAATCGTGTTCTTCTTCTGTATAAATTCTCAATCTTTCTAAAAAATGTTTCATAGTATAATTAGTTTCTGTTTTAGTATTATATATTTTATCAGCAATATCAAAAACTTGCAAATAATCCTTATCACTCGACTTACGCAATCCGCGTCCTAATGATTGCATAACTCGAATAACACTTTTTGTTGGAGATGCAAAAATAATAGTATGAATGCGAGGTAAATTTATACCTGTCGAAAAAACTCCGACAGATGCGACGATTATATTATTATCTGTTGCTTGAACATATTTTCTTATTTCTTCTCTGATATCTGCTTCGACTTCTCCGCATACTAGATGAACTTCATGATTAGTTGATTTAGTTTTAATTAACTCATATAGGGGTTTGCCATGTTTTTCAACATAGTTAAATAATACAAGTGTATTACCACTTCTACTTAAAGCAAGATTTCTAATAAATTTATTTCTTTTTTGATGTTGACACAAAAAATCCATTTCAGCTTGGTAATTTGCCGTTTCCATAAGTTTTTTGGTATCATCGTTGTATTTTAAAATGGGACAAGTTATTTTTAATTCACTTAAATGTCCTTCTTCTATCAAATCACGGGTGCTCTTAACTTTTGAAATATCACCAATCATCCCTTTTAATATTAGTTTATTAGTGAGTGATTTATCTAGAGAACCTGTTACACCAAAACGATACTTAACATCAGTCGCCTTCTCAAATATTCCCTTAATTGCATCTGCTTTATACTGGTGAGTTTCATCAGCTAATATAACATCAACATTATCATTGAACCATTTTGAAGGTTGTTTATAAATGCTTTGCCATGTACACACACATAACGACTTCTTAATTTCTTTAGATTCACCTTCTGCTATAATTTGAGTATTATGTTCAATATCAAAACCATTCAAAGTGCTGTATTCAATGAAGTCAGATTTCATTTGACGTAGAAGTGATAAATTTGGAACAACTAACATAAATGTTCCAATATTTTTCTTTTCTAGATACCAACGGTATAAGCAATAAATGATTAAGCTCTTGCCACCGCCGGTGGGTGTTATTGATATTTGTCTCTGATTTTTTATGCAGTTATAAATGGATGCTATTTGATGCTCATGTGGGGTAATCTCAGTTATAACTCCTTGATTATATTTACAAATTTTAAGAGATTTTACGAAATTTTCGATGTCTGATACCTTGACATCATTTTGTTCATTTGGAACACCATATTGAGTGGAATTTTTTAATTCTACTACATATCCCAATTTTTCAGCATATTCTATTAGATCATTAGTCAACCCAACAGGAAGGGTGCCAAACCTTAAATCAAGCAAACTAACTTTACCATCCCAAATTTTTGCTTTGAATTTTGGCATGAATTTATAACCCTCAACAAAAAATGTAAATTTTTCTTTGAGTTCATATAATATCCCTAGATCGCAATCTATATTGATAGAGGTTTCATTCTTCTTAGTTAAAATAATATCAGTCATTTTTCACAAATATACCTATTTGAATTAACACATTTCCAATGTATTGTCGCATATTTGATAAAAATTTTAATTTCTTTTTACTATTTAACTTGATCGCAGTTCGTATAAACTCATGTTGAATATGACTAAAATAATTGTCAGATTTCCCACTGGCAGCACTTACCGGAGTCAAACCTATCATTTTGGTATCTGGTGAGTAAAAACATCTATCCTTGATATATGATATTTTACCATATTCAGATGGGAGGGATTCTCCACCTTTTCCGTAAAAACGTACCTCAAATTCCTGCAAATTAGTTAAATTTATCATTTTAGTTTCCGTTTACAAATTTCATGTAATCAACCATAGACTTCAATGAGTAGTCACGACCTTTTATTTGATTCATAATATATTCCAATCCAGCAACAGATGTTTTGAGTTCAGCAACAACTCTACCCAAATCATTCATATCTGAGTCGAACTCTAATAATTGATTTAATTCTACACCAGAAGGTTTTAGCCCATTCCATTGAGACCATCCATATCTATCGAGATCATTCTTATCACATTCACCACGAAAATATTTTCTCTTTATAAATCCCATTTTATTGCGTTTAGATTCAGCTAGTGCAAGTTTTTGTTTGAAGTGAATATAATATTTGAGATATTTTGAATGAAGTGATGGTGTACGGATTAACTCAAAATCCAACTTTGATTGGTCAATTTTAGAATCATCTTTCCATTCATCTACTACTTGTTCTATTGTAATAATACTCATTATTATCTCACTAAATCAATGTTATAATAATACATTACAATAATAGAGTTGTCAAAATGAGTCAAAATGATTTGACATTTGATTTTGACATCTATAGTATTTGGACTGTAGCCTAGATGATAGATAAATTTAATAACAAATATATAAGAAATATTAGATAGTTATTTAATCGTATCTCCTGATGAATGATTACTTATATGATGAATCTGTTGTAGAAAACATACCTATAAGATCAAAATAATCAAAGTTTAATGATAATGTAGATTTAACATACATAACTTCATTAACAGTTGAATCAAAAGAAAATCCCGATAGACTAGTAGGCCATGCACCATAGAATCTAATAGTTTCTTTACCATCAATCATAAGAACACAATCTGTTGAATTTCCAACATTGGATCCGCTGACAGTTATTTCTTTCATCCAATTATATACAGAACTCCAATTTCTACAATATTTGTCAACCATAAAAGTCACATTGAATGGACTAAATTCAACCTTTTCACCTATTTCATTGTAATCAACATATCTGGTAGGTATTTTAACTTGAGTTATTGAGATATCGGGTAACGTGAACGTTTGAAGAAAGAATTGAACATTTGGAAGTTTTGGAATAATTAAACTAAAACGATTATTAGGTAAACCATCATAAGTCAAAAAATCACCATTAGCCATAACTGCATCACCAATAGCATTTATATCTTGTAAGTTGCTTAATATTGTACTCATTATAATTTCCGAGGTTGTTTATGATATTTATTTGACAGTAAAGTAGATTTAATAAATAATATTGTTATTAATAAAACATATCATGGTTACAATGAAAAATTTAGATAAATTCATAGATATTATATCCAGTAAAAATAGAATTATAGGTGCAAAATTCTGCAGACAATATTTTGAAAATCACAATATTGCAGATTTATGGAATGAGTTTGAAACGGCGATAAATCATTTATCTCACTTAAAATCAAATTTAGAAAAATTAGAATTTTTAAAAATGAATTGGTTGAATGTAGATGGTATACCCAATTGTTATTGCGGTAAGAAAATTCGATTTTTAAATGGTAAAATATCAGAATATTGTTCCAAATCTTGCGCTTTGTCCTCTCCTAAAAGATGTAAAAGAATTTCTGAAACTAAGAAAAATGCTGATAATGTAAAAATTAATTCCAAACGTGAAGAGACAATGTTGCAAAAATATGGTGTTAAATTCAATTCTCAGAGAGAAGATATACATGATATATGGATGAAACCTAAATTATCATCATTAATTTTTGATAAACTAAACGATATGAATTGGCTTAATATCGAGTATAACGTGAATAAACGTTCTGCTGTTGATATTGCAAATGAACTCAATGCATATTATGGTACTGTGTTATGGTATTGTAGAAAGTTTGGATTTAATATTAGAAAACAATCTAATTATTCAATTTATGAGATGGAATTATTTGATTTTTTAAAATCTTTAAACGTTGTAGTTGTTCATAGTGATTGGTCTATACTTAAAACTAAAGAATTAGATATATTTTTACCTGATAACAATCTGGCAATAGAAATTGATGGATTATATTATCATAGTTTAAGTAATGCAGATGAAATCATTAAAGAGAATAAACAAAGACATTTATTTAAAACTGTTAAATGTAAAGAACAACATATACAGTTAATGCATTTTACCGATTATGAATGGAAATTTAAAAATTCGATTGTTAAATCAATGATAATGTCGAAATTAAATTTGACAAAAAAAATACACGCTAGAAAATGTATTTTAGGAAAAGTTGATGCTAAAAATGCTAAAATTTTCATGGAAGAAAATCATATAAATGGGCATTCTTCGGCAAAAATATACAAAGGGTTATATTTTAATAATGAATTGGTTATGTTAATGACATTTTCAAAACCTAGATTCTCAAAAGAAACTACATGGGAATTGGTTAGAATGGCGACAAAATTAAACTATACTGTTATTGGTGGAATTGCTAAAATTTTAAAAGCCTTTAGAGATGAAAATGATGGTTCAATTTTAAGTTATTGTGATCGTAGATTCGGTGAAGGTATGTCATATTTTAAAGTGGGCTTTAAATATATTAGATCTACTGACGTGGGGTATTTTTGGACTGACGGTAATATTCCAATAAAACGATTTAAAACTCAAAAATTAAATTTAGAGAAATGGTTACCATCATTTGATACTTCCAAATCTGAAAGTGAGAATATGTTTAACTCAAAATATAAAAGATTTTGGGATTGCGGCAATAATGTTTATATTTTAAAATAATATTTGTTTATATAAATTTTAGGCAAAATAAAACCCCAATTAAGGGGTTTTATTTTAATCACATAATGTTATTACTACAGACTATGCTATGTTGGTGACACGGAAGATCCTAAAAAATGCATTCGATTTAGCTGCCAACGTAAATGCTGCTTGTGTTGTTGGGTTAGCATCTTGATCTGCATAGTTGTAACCCATTAATGGGTTACCAGCAATAGCGTATCTTGTTTTGAAAGCTATTTTAGGCTGAAAAGTTGTAGGATCAATTGCTTTGTACATTGTCAAAGGAACATATGGGCAATAGAACATACCAGCTTTACCTAAACCATTTCCTTTGTAACCTACTAAACAGAATTGATTACCGTCACCATTTGCAGCATATGGATCAACATAAACTTTATATTTACCATTCAATGTACCCGCAAAAGTAACTGATGCTTCATCAACGTTTAATGATTCTGCACTGCCTAAGCCACCTACATCCAATTTGCCGGCCATTGCTAATGCTGAAGCTACGTCAGATGAACATAGAATCAAATTACCACGACCTACACGAGTTGTTTGGGCGATACGGTTAGCTTCACGTTCAATTTGGAACATCAATCCTTTGAAACGTTCAACAGACCAACGACCATTTGCATCAACATCAAGGTCAAATGTACCAGCGGTTGCTGTATTAACTTGAGCACCAGTCGATGCTACTTTGTAAAGTGTGCGTACAACTTCACGGTTAAGTTCAGCAATAACTTGATTACTTAATAAGTTGCTTAATTCAGACTCAGCATCTAATCCATGAACCGCTTTCAAGTCTTGCGCCAGTTCAACTGTATAACCTGCTTGTAAACCACGTTCAACCGCAGTAACAGTATGTTTTTCGATTGTGAACGTCATTTGGTTTAGAGTTGTTGCACCACCAAAATCTTCACCAGCTGCAGTTGTTACTCCAGATTGAACACCATATGTTGGAGAAACATCCCATGGATCTAAACCGTTTGTTGCATCAACTGGGTTTGAACCCAACGGAGTTGATTGACCAGTTGAAAATGCTGAATCTGCTTCATTAAACAATGCTTCAGCGCCTGTTTTGCTTGTATAACGATTACGTGCAGCAAATACCAATCCTGTTGGCATAGTCATTGGCTGTACACCGCAGAAATCATATGCAATTAATTGAGGCATAGCACGGCGCAATAGACCAACAATAACTGGATCATAGTTGCTAACGTTAGCGGTTGAAGACGATGGAACAGCTTCATGCAAACCTTGCATTGATTGAGCATTAGCTGCTTGTTCTTGTACTGTATTTTCAAGAATAACAGCCATATCTGAACGCTTTTTAGCATCGGTAATTTTGCCTACCGATTCGTCGTCCAATATTGGTGCCCATTTTTCTAAAATAGCTTGGTGTTTAGGAGTTGTCATTGTGTTACCTTTCTTTTTTGTATTGTCTAAAATTTATGATCTTACAATTCTGGTTTCACCAGAACGTAAAACTCTTAATACTGCTGCAACTGCAGGATCAATTTCTTTAGAATCCTGAGTTGACTCTGTTACTGTTTCTTGAGATTCATTTACGCCTGAGGTTTTACCCTTTCTAGGGAAATAAGATTCCTTTAAAGTTTTAACCTTAGTTGTAAATTCTTCATCAGTATCAAATTCGATATTTTCTACAAGACTTTGAAACTTCTCTTGTTCAATAGCTGTCAATCCTGTTGAATGTTCAACTACTGCCGCCTCACATTTTAAAATTGTAGCTTCTGCTAAAGCAGCATCCTTTTCTTCTTGTAGTTCAGCTAGTTCATCTTGCATCGCTGCAATTTGTTCTGCTTGTTCTTCTACTATATCTAATTTATCTTCAGGAACGTCAATATAATGTTCTGTGAAGACTTCTTTCATTTTATCCATGAAAGAAGATACCATTTCAACTTTAATACCACTCTCAAGGGCAACAGCATTGTCTTCTAACCACTGCTCGACAACATATTCGAGATATCCATCAATCTGTTCGACTAGCTCTCCCTTTACTTCTTCTACTGCCTCATCAAGTTTTACTTGATATTCTTCTGCTAACTGTTCAACTTTTGCATCAGCAACATGCTCAACAGCAGCTTCAAAAATTGATTGCGCTTTTGTTTTAAATTCTTCAGTTAATGTTTCACCATTAAATAAAGCATCCATATGTTCTTTCATTGCACCAGAAACTGTAGGATAGAAACATTTACCTGCAACTTCTAATTCACCCAAACCATCATCTTTTCCTAAATCATTTCCGCCACTAGGGGGAGAAGATAATTTTCCAGCTTTGGTTACATCTTGACCTGCTCTAATTTTATTTGTTTCTTCTTTTGCTTTTTCATCACTCATTGAGCCATCTGTTGGTTCAGACATTTTATATTTATTGGCTTCACCATCTTTCTTAGATGTTCCAGATTTGATCTTAGCAGTTTCAGAACCAGCTACGTTAGAATCAGTATCAGAACCAGATAGAGATTTACCTAAACCAGGAACAGATTTTTCTTCTTTAACTACAGCTTTATCTTTCTTTGGTGAATCCTTAGAAATATCGGTATCACTATCTTGATCGTCATCCTGATCGTCATCTTGGTCATCATCAGAATCTTTTTTATTCTTTACTTCGTCATCTTTTGCTTCAAGAATCATGCGAATTTTTTCTTCTAAACTAGGCATTATTGCTCCTTTATATCTTATATTTATATAATCTCAAACTTTCACCATTATCCATCTAATCAAATTCTTATCAATTCGTTATAATCATCCATATTTAGATGAGTTTTATTTTTAGATTTTTCAACTGCATTAGTTGTTACAAAATGTAAATCTTCATCAGACTTGGCATCTTCTCTAGCAAATTCAAGCATTCTAATAAACAAAGGAACATCCATTTTGATTACGTCAACTGAATCTTTTCCTTCTTTAAGTTGCCTTAAAGTTGTCATTATTTGCCAAATTTAAGCATGAGTTTAGAAAATTCTTGGATGAACTTCTGTTCGTTAATTTTCTTTTTAACAACTTTATCTACTACTAATTCGATAATACGACCATCAGCTGTCATCTCATATGATATATTTTCATTAAAATAGTTAGAAAAACATCCATTTCCACTAGGATCTGACACACAATCTATTGCACTAAACATCAAATCTTTTTGAACATATTTAATACCATCGTGTTCTTGCAATGAACCTAAAGCTCTAGTAGAAACACCAAGACGACCACCAGCATCAAGGATACCGATAACAATTTGTCCCATCGGCGTGCCCTCTGTAATTCTTGCCTTTCCATTATAATGTATATCTTGCTTAGTTAATTTTTCTACAACCATACATACACGTTCAGGATTAATTTGAGGTGAAGGAGGATGGTTTAATTCACCTAGTGATCTTTTATTTGAAACATAATCATTAATATACTTAGTAGCAGCACCTTCAAGTATTTCTGGGAGATATATGCGTCCATTCTTATTCATATCTTCTCTAACACCTCTGCGGCCGGCTTGCATGAAGCGACCCTCCAGAAAATGTTTTCTACCAGAAGCAGTTTCTTCTGTTAAAAGTTCGACATCATCAAAAACTTCGGTAATTAATTTCATTAAACTTCCTTATAGTCCTGATGCTTTCTTAAATCTTTCAGCATCAAATCTTGGATTAGAAGCGGCAAATATTTTTGCATGGTGTGCGTGTAGAGTTTTGCGGATATCTAAATTTGGTTCAGATGCAATTTCTTTAGCTGCAGCCACCATATGTTTTCTTGTTAAAGTTGCCTCTTCTAAAGGCTCATTTTTTTCTAAAATGTTACTCATAACAGTTTTCTTAAATTCTTCAAGTTTGGTAGATACCTTTTCCATAATAACCTGGTTAAATGATTGCTCTGCTTGAAGATGATCTTCAGAAATAATGTTAGAAACTAATGATTGTACTTGTTCATTTGGCATTGGTATTCCCTTTGTTGATTGTCATTGATATATTTATATTTTATTACTTCTGATAATTGGAAGGATTATATTCATCTTCTCCACCCGCTGCTTGAGATTGTGAACCTGATTGAGCTTGACCAGGTTGATTACCTTGTTGCTGCATCATTTGTTGCTGCTGTTCCATTTGATAATCTGCCTGTTGTTTCCATTGTGGTTGTGCAGTTGGGTCATCTTTTTCTGATGTAATCTCTTTGTTCATTTGAGCGAGATCTTCATCATTAAACATTAATATATTCTTTTGTACCCATTCTTTACTATAATATGACTGTAAATATGGATCTATCATTTGCAACATTGTAATGCGTGATGTTAAAATTTCTTGATTTTTTAATTCAGTAAAGAAGTTATCTTTCTGAAAATCTATCTTAATAAATGGTTTTAAATCTTCCCATTCCTCACTATTACAAATACCTTTAAGTATTAACTGAGTTTTAAGAGCATCAATCAATAATTGACCAAACTTATTTCTTAATCTATCAATAAACTTTTGAAATTTGACCTCATCTCTAGATATTTCTTCAGTTTTACCTAAACTAAAACCACTTTCTTGCTGAAGTCTACTTTTTGGAATATCAAGAGCTTCATACATCTTTTCTTTAAACCATGCCAATGAATCTAAATAACCAGTAACATTTTGAGCACCAGGTAACGATGATACTTCTGTACCCTTCCCACCTTCTCTGCGTGGCATCCAAAAGTCTTCTAACATACTCATATACTTCTTATCATTTTTTACATCACCTGTTTTTGCATCATAAACCATTTTGTTTCGATAACGATTCATAATATCTTTTAAATATTGTTCTGCTTTTAACTTTGGAAGGTTACCCACATCAACGTAGAATATTCGTCTTTCAGGAGCACGTGCAATGAAATAAACTATTGTAGCATCTTCCAACATTCGCAACTGATTAATAGGTCGAATTGCTTTATGTAGCGGACTTAACATCATATTAGTATTAGCATCTATAAGTCCACTAGGAACAAATATGATTGCATCATTACTAATTTTTAGGTTTGTCGTTGGAGACTGTTGCGCAACAGTACTATTTTGTTGTTTAAATGTACCGAAACCCTGGTCATTATAAAGATAATATTCTTCAATAGAATCAACAACTGTTGCACCTTCAGATGTTTTTCTTGTTTTAACATCTTTAATCTTCCTAATATTCATACCATCAAGAAGTACTAATTTTTGAATTCCATCAGATGTTTTATTTTTATCTACAATAATCTGAAACGGTAATCTACCGTCAACATACCATCTTCTGAAAAGTTCTGAACTTTTCTCATCATATTGTAATAATCTAAGAACCTCATCAAACTCAGCAATAAGTTTATTTTTTATATTATCTGATACATCTTCTAATTTATCAAGATCAAGTTGTACCATTTTGGAATCTTGTTCTTGAGGTATAGCCTCATTTACAATTTCTTGGATAGCAATATCAACTTCAGCAAAAAGAGAAATTTCACGATATTTTTTAATCGCTTCAAGTTCAGTTTTAACCTGACCATCTATATCAAGATAAGTTCCAAATGCAGTTGAAAAGTTTGATGATGATAGAACCGTTGAGGAACCATCATCATCTAAACCTGTGGATAATGCACCTGATAATTCTTGGTTTTTGGATTCTTTTTGTTTAAATTGTAACCCAAAAAGTCCTAAAGTTGAATTTAAAGTATCTTCAAATAAACTACTCATTATGCTCTATAATTAAATACCAACAGCGGCACCACCAAATGGTGAAGATATTCCAACATTAGCAGAAATTCCAGTAACATTTCCTGTAACATCAAACCAGCTGTATGCAATATCAACCTGAAAGCGTTCAACATTGTCATTATCACCAAAGTTCAACTGAATTGGTGATACTGCAGTCGGCCATGAATCAGCAAAAGTATAGGATTTTAGAGACACACCATTGCGATCTAGTTGTTCAACTTGTAAATCAATTGTATATGCTAATGGATTAGTAAGACCTGTATTTTCTTTACGATTGTTGATTATATTCATCCATGACTCAAATGCATTATGAATTGCAAAGTCGTTGTCATTAATAACTGTAATTTGCCAGTTATCAAATCTACGTTCACCGGCCAACTTTACTTCACGCCCGCGATACATAACCGGTGTAATATTCACTGTTTGACCTGGGAGTGATGCTGCTTCGCACAAAAATTGTGCTTTTTGTGCAGCAGATGTGCCACCTGAAACAAATGATGGAAAGTTCAAGGTTACACGGAACTGGTTTGCTCTGGCACCTCCAGATAACAATGACGCCTTAAATTCGAGAATTGACATTTTTACTCCTTAAAATTAATTGCTCTAACAAATATTTATGTTCATTTAATAACCGACCATTTTTAGATATATTATCTCTCCATGGTATAATCTTTAAATTTTCTAACGACGAACATAACTCTACTGAAATTTTATTTTTCCAACAAATATTAATTGGAATAATATGATCTAAATGATAGTTATTATTTTTGCCCTGTTTACCTCTAGATAAATTATCAGGATTTATAGTATCTTTAAATTCTTTATATATTTTATTAGTTTTCCTAATAACTGCGGCATGATATCTTCTAAATTCTTTAATAAATCCTAAAGCTTTAACTTCTTTTTTAATTTTAGGTAATGCATTTGTTATCAATGCTCTAATACTTCCATATGAACTTTTAGTTAAGATAATTAATTTTGATCCGACTATTTTGGGTGATATTCCAATTTTATATGCAGTTTTTGGTGATATTTTGTAATGTATTCCTTCACTTTTTTGTCTAACTAAATTTTGTTCTTTTATAGTTTTTAATCTTACTCTATTACATTGATAAAGATATAGTTTATATCCATCCTTTTTAACCCATGCAGGATTATCTTCGCCGCATTGAGGTTTAGGCAAATTGCAAATTGAAGATTCTTTACATTTTAAAGACAATTTTCTAGATTTTGAAATATTTTCTCGATGTTCTTTAGACCTTGAGATTCCTTTTAATGCATTAGATATTTTTAATCTAGATTCAATTGTATATATTTTACCTGTTGATGTAAATTTAAGTGCACATTTAGTGCAATATTTATCTCCACTTTGACGTTCTAATATCTGTCTTGCCTGACGTTCAAAAATGTTATTACATTCTTCACATACACATCCAACTTTAATTGTGGATCCTATTTTGATTAAAGTTGAAACATCGACTCTTATTACATCTCCCAAATTGCAAACAAATCCCAACTTATTATATTTAAATCGTTGAGGATTTGTTGCAATCTTAACATAATATAATTTATCAATGAACATCTAAATCTTATCTTCCAATAACTGTAGAAAATGCAACATCACTGCGTGTTGCAACAAATTCTAAAGTAATGAAATTAATAGATTTTGCTGGCTTCACGTATATAGAAGCAACAAATTGGTTGCGATCAATCACGTCTCCTGGGTTATTGCTTGCATCGCACTTTACTAAAAACTCTGTAATACCTCTGCGACCTTGAACACCACGCAAGAAGGGCTCAATCATATTCTTAAACTGTGCTCTTGTGAAATTATCATTAAACTCGAACAATGAATATTTAGCAGCAAGAGAAATGCTTTTTTCTAGTACAATGAATAATCTTCGTACATTGATTCTATCAAACGCTGATGGTTTAGATGTCATAGTTCTATCACCAAACAATACTGGACCGGCAGATGCATCCATAATAACTGGATTAATGCCTTTTGGATACAGATAATCACGATCAGTTTGATCTGGATTGTAAGCAAACTTAATAACGTTCTTAATTCCACCACGATTAAATCCGCCAAATGACCACCATGGATCATTAGTTGAATCTGTGCGAGCTGCAAGACCTGCCATATCACCGTTCAACGGAATGTAACGATACTTTTTGTTATATCTATCGTAAACATATTTCATACCTGAGTCCATGAACCCATATGAGGCATCAGTATCATTTAAAGCAACTGAAGTTTTGAATGCTGCTACTGTTGTATTGGCACTAGTACCATCCTTAATAGGTGCACCGTTTGTATGTGGAGATACGAAACCAACTGCATCTTTTCTGTAGTTTACTATATTTTCAATAACATATTGTTCTAATTGACCTACTGAACCAACGCTAAATGCCCCGCACATAAACAAGTTAACATCATACAAATCTTTATTCTTTAATTTATCATAAGCTGTTTGAACTTCTGAAATTGTTGATGGTGTACCTTGAACGCCACCCTCCATTGTTGCTGTATAGAAATTTGGAGATGCTACAATATTGATTTGAGCAAATGTTTTATTAGTAGGAGCAACATCAAATGCAGTAGAACCTATTGCAATATCATTACCACCGGTTGTAGCAGTTGGATGTTTTGACCACCAAACATAACTAGAACCTTCATTAAGAACATTAACATAATAGATACTTAAACCTTGATAATTTACAGCATCAGATGCTTTTGATAATCCTTCATATTTTTCAAGGATTGTGTACGGCACACCAGTTATATGACCATTAACATCTATAACTAATATATGAACCTCATCATTTTTTGCAGTAAGATCTTGTGCTTTACCTTGAACATATGAAGATGTTCCTGGTAGTACATTAAAATAATCACTTAGTGGTTTAGAATTTGGAAACAACCCAGCATTTGTCGAAGACCATGCCGAAAAAGCAGTCCATGTTGATGCATCAACAACAATAATTCCTGTACCATTTCCATTTGTACCAGGCTCTTTAGAAATAAATTCACCCGCATTATTGCGTTGAGTATTTGTGATTGCATCATATTCATCACGGTTAAGTATTGTAACTGAAGATACACCTGATGTAACAGCATTTGCAACACCAGAGTTTGCAGAACGCACAACCCAGCAAGCATTAGTATACTTAAAAAATTCTGCTGCTGTGTGCCACTCATTGGCATTTAGATCAGTCGGTTCACCAAATACTGAAACAAGTTCATCTTCTGATGAAATTAGAACTGGAGTATTAATGGGACCTTTTGAGAACCTTCCAGCTATTCCACCTACACCTGTTGCTACATTTGGCACTATGGTGCTAAAATCTTTTTCGATAATTTCGATTCCTGGACTTAATAGAGTCATTACTTAACCTTTCGTGTTATTACTTCTAATTCATCTTATATTTATGATTTTGATACATTTCTTAATCTTGCAAGCGACTTCTTCTTATTTTCTTCTTTATAGTTTTGCTTTTTTGGAGTATCTCCAATTGGTAGGATTGGATTTGCGACACTGGCAGTATTAGTTGCCGGAGGCATACCATCTTCAATCAAATTTTCCTTAAGTTCTCTATAAGTTTTTGACATAATTTTATCTCACTCTGATTTATTCCACTAACTTGCTCGGGCATTCTATTTAAAAATACTAGTACAGTTTTTAATTTATCCCAATTTTCATTCTTTACTTTAAAAAACATCATCTGTACACATAATTCTGGTTCAAATATATTTAACAATGTAACTATATGATTTAAAAGAAGATTAGTTCTAGAAAAATCCATATTTTCTTTAGAGCATATCCTTGTCAAGAAAAGAAATTTATCTACATCTTCCTTAAACTCTTCTATTGTTTTAATAGCAGGATTATCGTATGCTTTCATAGCAACCATAACAAAGTTAGAATTGTTTATAATCACAATAATTTATTAGCTGTAAATAGCCCCATTGCCACCGACAACTACCCATTTAGAAATTGCTGAAACATATTGCAAAACTGTTGACTTACCAATTGCATTTAATGTAATTGTTGTAAATCCTAGTCCTGTAATGGAAATAGATGCAGTTTTGCCACCATCTAATGTATTTACAAAAATTGTCTTAAATTGACCATTAGAACCAGAGGACAGTGAAAATAAACTATTTACACCAGTATTACAATCTAATTGAGTCAATTCTCGTAATGGAGAAATAATTTTTGTAACTATATTAGTTTGGTCAGCTGAGGTATATACCAAATTTTCCGACGACTGAACTGTAATACCATCTGTTGAAGATGACCCAATTTGTAAGTTTCCAACAATATGCAATTTGGAACTAGGATTATTTGTTCCAATACCAATTCTATCTATTGCACCTTTCAAAACTAACAAAGATGAATCGTTTTTAGACATTATTGTAGTATCAACTGCATTTTGCAATGCATTAATTCTTATATTATCACTAGAATTAAGATTTTTCAAAAATGTAGTGATATTGATTTTCTTGTTAGTTCCATCTTGAATAATCATTAAATAGTCTGATGCAGTTAGCGCAACTGCATTTGACATACTTGTCACTTTAATCTCTGCCATTTTTATCCTTAAGCAATCACAACGCTATTATTTGCAAATACATACCACAAACCATCAATATTTTTTAATGATACAGAATCACCTACAGCATTAAATGTAATAGTTGCAACTCCGGCACCTGATGTAACTGTAACTACACAAGTACCCCCACCAGATATAGACGATGCAACAATTTGCTTTTCCATACCATGAGTTCCTGATGCTAATGTATAATTTACAACACCGGATGTACTAGAAACCTTACTAACTAAGAGGTTTGTTGCCAAAGCACCACTTGCTGGAGATTCAGATGCCTCATTAACAATAATTCTAGATGGCATTTTTAATGCAAAAGTTTGAACATCAATTTTTAGAGATGATCCTGCCTGAGTTAAAAGTAGTAAGTCTCCTAAATTTAATGATGTTGCAGGATTTAAAGCAGATAATTTTGAGTCAGCCATTCACATCCTTAGTTAAATGAAATGCCACTTGCATCAGGTGCAGAGAATGTAACAGTTGATTTTTGACTCTTAGATTCTGGTAATATATCTGAAACATATCCACCAACTGTAGCTGCACCAGTTGTTACCTGTCCTGCAGTTGCAACGTCACCTGCTACAGCAGTATACTTAAACTTTAGTGAGGTTGAGGTTGATGTTGCAGCATCATATACTAGATTTCTAGCAGTTGCATTAACATTAAGGACAACTTTTGGTGAACCTTGAACTGAAACTGGTTCTGATGTTGCCAATGTAACCGTAACTATATCTCCCGTAACCACATGCGCTGCGTTGCTATATGTAATAGAAGCTGTATATGTTGGAACAACAACAGCATCAGCATAAATAGAATTCAGTTCACCTAACGCCCACATAACCTCAAATGCCTTTGCAAACTCAGCATTAGTTCCCGTGATTGTACCAGTTTGTGAAGTAGGTCCATCCGCCGCGGTAAATTGGTTAGCCGTAATTCTTGTAACAGAATTATAATATCCATTTAAAGTTGATTCTTTAATCATAACTGGAGTTCCTGTTAAAACAGCAGTCCCTTGAGTTTTTGATGTGATTGTAAATGCATTAGTAGCCGCGGTTGCAAGAACATATGTACCATTGTATTCAACCTGGCCTCTAATATCTTGAATAACAACAGTATCACCAGCAGAATAGTTATGACTTCCTGTAGTTGTCCCTGAAACAGTTGTACCATTTCCGGAGATGCTTGCAACTGCCATAACAGCAGAAGCGGCGACTTCAGTGATTAATGCGCTTTGCCCAGTAACCAATCCATGAGCAGTTGAGTTAACTGTCACTAATCCAGCACCATCTGACGAAATTGATTGAATTGCTGTTGCACCCATACCAGCAGCAGGGGCAACCCAACCATGTTTAGAAGGATAAACAAAGAATCCAGGATATGTTTTTCTTGCTTTTGAACCATCAGCAGGCCAGTCGGGTTTAGAAATATAGTTTGGTGTAGACATTTATTGCTCCTCGTTAATGTATTATATTTATTGGTGGTTAATCTTGGGTGGAGATGATATCTCCACCCAATTTCTTGGGCAGTCCGTGTGTAATATCCGTTGATGATGGGGTATTATAGAAAGTAGTAGTATATTTTCCCCTAGGTTTCCCATATAACTCTGTATGAGTTGATGGGGTTTTAGAATAAACTACATGATGGATAATATATTTTCTATCACCGGTTGTTTTATTATGATGAGTTCTAAGATTTGATTTAATACTATGAATAGTTTGACCTTTTAAAGAAGGATGATCTCTAATTGCATCATCCAGTTCGGCCATTTTGCTTTCAAATAGGTTGAATTCAACAGAATCAGTTTCTTCCTTAATCTTATCAGGATCGTGTAAAAGTTTTCCCTGCATAGTCTTTTTAAAAGATGATTTTACAGAATCTTTTAATTTGCCTGAAACCTTCATAATATCTTTTACAGGAAAAAAGTCGTGAGCAACATCTTTCAGTTTCTCCCCTTTTTGAGGTTTTACATCGTTATAGATATCTTTTAAACTCATTTTCTAGCAACCTTTTTAGCAATGTTGACAACCTTCTGCACTTTATCTTCCGACTCAGTAATTGATTCTTCAAGAGTATTTGTATATCTATTAGCAATTTGTAAAGCACCTTCAGCAGTCATAGATTTACCTGAAAATAAAACTTGGTTATCTTCTGACATAACCGAATATTGATACATCAAACCATCTTTTTCAATTTCTACTGAATCATTGATAGGTCGCATACCTTCCTTTTTGAAATTTGGATTAGTCGGGTGCAGTTTAGAGAAATATCTCTTCTTGTTAGTTAAAGTGATGGTATGGCCACCTCTATTAGGATGCGCTTGAACTGATAAAATTGACATTTCATTTAGATCAACATAGTGATGAGAATTTGCATCAACTTGGCGTGCACTTTCATCTAATTCAACAGACTCATGTTGCCATTTGCGAGAATTCTTGGCAAAGTTTGCCATTTTAACTACATGAGGTTCTTCTGAATTTAAACCTTTTTTAATATCATCTTGAGTAATAGCCTCATCTTCCCCTTTACCTAACCATCTATGAAATGCACCTTTCTTAAGATGTAGTTCCATCGGTGCTCTTTCGTCTAACTCAACTTCTTCATATTCTTTAGTTGCGTCTGTTTCAGCTTCATCAATATCTTCTTTAAAATGCACTTTACGCAATTTTCCCTTCGGAAGAACCGCTTTCTTTCCACCAAATGACCATGTATTTAAAGCAGCATCATCAAACTTTTTGCCACCAAATTCAGTTTCCTTTGTTGGACGACCACGACCTCTTTTAACAGGTTGCTCACCCTGCTGACTACTACGATCTTCTGCTTTATCTATGCGTGTATCTAAATCATCGTCAATACCGGAAGTTGTAATTCCCATATTTTCACGATGAATTTCACCATGAGGATGTAGAGTATGTTTATACATCTGGCCTTTTTGGTCAACTGTTGTAAATGAGATTAAACCAGGTGAAAAGAATGGATCTTGAATGCGATACCCACGCATTTTATAACCTTGCATATATTGACTTCCATGCATACGGAAATCTTCATCTAATTCTTCAACAGATTCTCTATAGTCTGTCGGTTTTTTTAATTTTGAAGATTCTACTAGTTCTTTAAATGTTTTCATTTTAATCCCATCAATGTTTGTATTGAGTTTGAAAAAATATCTTTGTTCCACTTTATTCCTGCTTGAGTTGCCATATTAAACATTCTACCTAGCAATTCCCATCCAGGATTTGTCAAATGCTCTTTTCTTAATGATGTAGCTGCATTATTAATTTCATTTTCTGGACTGGCACTAGTATTATTTATTATTCCTGCAGTTGAAGAAATAACTCTAGCAATCATATTTCTATCAGTTGTGGTGAACTTCACATTTTCCATAACAGCATAGCGAAGTAAATCTTCTTCAATGACAGATATGAGAGCTTCCGTTAATTTAATAAGTCCAATTTTCTTTGAATATCTTCGAGCTCTTTCAGTTTGAATACGGACAACTGAAAAATTTTCAGTAATTGAGTTGTTATTACATCCTAAAAGATAATCAAGAGATTTAATATAGTTGAGTAAAGCATATGAATCATCAGTATTTTTGGCAATATCTTTAAATGATTCTGAAAGACTACGTGTAAAATTCTTAGTTTTATATCCTTTAAATATAAAAGATTCTTTGTAGACTTGGTCTCTTTTTGGAGTGGCGTCAACTTCTTTTAATGTTTCTAACCAACACTTATGTTCAATTCCTTCAGAAACAATAGTTACATAATTAGAACCGCGCGCAATAATCTCCCCTTGTAACTCATCAGATTTTACAATATCTCCAATATTAAATATTTCTTCATCTAAATATTGTTCTCTAATAGTCTTTGGTTTAATGCGTGATTTAATTTTTTCCATAAGCTCATCAGCATCTTTATTAGAGATATTATGGTGAAGACCTTTTCTAAAATCTTGCTTTTTACCTGCAAGTGCTGCTTCACGCATTTTAGTGCCAGAAATTCCTTCTGCACCTTCTGCATCTGGATCTCTTACTCCAGCGGATTTTACATGAATTGATTTAAAGTTGTACCCATTGCCATTTTTATCAAATTTTCCATTATATGCATCTAACTTATCTTGAAATTCTTTAACTCTATCTTCACCAGCAACTACTGTAAGATGTTTGATTCCCTCTCGGTGCATTCTAGCAGCTGCATGAAAGATAGTAGGTTCTTCTTTTGAAGATTGTCTGAAAAGTGCTTTGTGATTGGGATACATAGTATGAAGCATATGTATTTTTTCATCTGGTGTTAGCGGATTAGATTTGTTATCTTGAGTATGAGACACATACACCCTCTTGATACCTGGTTCCGCCAATGCTAAATCAACTACTTTGGCATGGCCTGAAGTTGGTGGATTTGCACGCATAAATGCTATAGTTCCTCTTTTTTCACTAATTTCCATAAGTTGAGATACTTTTATCATAAATAATACCACCCTAATTTTCTAGGAGTTTTTCCTATATCTAACCTCGAAAAAAGATTACATCTATCAGCACGCATTCTTGTAATAATTATATCTGAATTTTTCAAAATATTATGAAGACCTTCAGGTGATATATTTAAATGAGTATTAGCAAAATTTTCAGCCGAACTATATATGCCATGAGGTGTAACTATAGTTTTTCTGTTAGGATTGTTCAAACTAACTAATCTTTTTGTTTTATTACTGCATTTTTTCCCTAAACGATCTGTGTTACCTTTTTTATTTTTTGATTGTCTTTCCTTAAACTCACCAGTATGATGTTTACCATAAAATCCATTATCTTTTCCAAATCTTATATGAGTTTCGCCAAAATTTGCTAGACAATTATATTTTTTTGGCACACCTTTTTGGCGTTTTGATTTTTTTTCACTCTGTTTTAATTTCCACTCATCACCTAAGTATGTATTTATATATTCTCTTGTAATTCTAGGAGGCTGAGTTCCACCTTCACATCTATTAGTTAAAATGCCATTTTCATCTAATCTAATTCTGCCATAAGAACTTATAATTATTTTTTCAAAATTTAATGCTTCATTATTAGTTAAATTTTTTGCATAATATACAATAGTAGGTTCAAGATCTTTACTATAAAGATTCTTAACTATAGCAGTTTTGAAACTATTTTCTTTACTGTTAGTGTTTAAATGAGTAGATGATCTTCTACCACATCCTTTTCCAACATAAAATGGTAAACATGTAATTGGATTAATTAATCCATACACATAAAATTTATCATTTTCTATAACTTTTGTTTTAATCATTAATCTCTGGATTTCTCAAAATTTTTCTTACTAAATTCTTTTCTATCGACTAACTTTACAGGTATACTTTTATGAGAGAATACATACCCCTCAGGATGTGATTTTTCACCTTTTATTGTATGCTCAAGAGGATGATCTGCTTTATCTAAAACATGAACTAATGTATTTTTTGCTTGTTGTAGATGATGATGCATATTTAAATAATTATCAAAATGTTGCGAGTTATTCCAAACATGACTAGCTAAAGCATGATGAGTATTAATTTTAACTTCCTTAGCTTTTTCAGTTTTTACTTTTGCCGCTAAATTTTGACCATGATTTATAATATGATGTTGTAAACCTTCCACAGTAGGTTTAGTATCTTCTCTAACTGTTTTATTTATATATGTTCCTAAATGATCTTTTACAGGTTCTACGGCATGATACATCTCATGCCCACCTTGCTTATGTATCTTTTCTGCTTTTGCCATGTGTTCTTTAAAGTTATGTTTATCTTGTTCGTGATAATTTGCTTTACTAGTATCATTAGCAGTACTCAAATTATACGCATCTTCATGATGTTTTAACTCCTCATGTTTAACAGGAGCAGAATGAATTCCCCCACTTGGATGTGGATGATATGCGGTATGAAATGAAATACCTAACTGAGCTTTTTCAATCTTCTTACCTTCTTGAGTATTTTTATTTGCTGCATATTTTATTGTATTAGGTGTAAATGATACTTTATTGCCTTCATCATGTTTTGAATGTTTATCAAAAAGCATATCACCTTGATATATTCCATGTTTAGGTAGAATTTTATGTGCATGATCTAAGACAGATTTCATCTTATCTTTAAGGTATGGTTTATCTCCAAAATGTTTATCAATATCAGCATGAGAGTATGAAAGTTTTGTTTCTTTTTCTCCACCTATATGTTTGATTGCACCTTTATATCCAACAAAAAACTTACCAGAATGTGGATGATGGCCTGCAACAATGCTAACTCCACCATCAATTTTAGTAGTTAAATTTGAATTATGTGCACCATGTTCAATATGAGATGCTGCATCATGAAGTGCAGAAATTGCGTGTTCACCACCTGCATGGCCATATTCATGGCCTAGATCTTCTACGTGACTTAAATGAGTAATATGTTGAGTATTCTCAGCCATAGACTCATTTAATTGGGCTGGAAATAAAATATCAGATAAGAAAGTTTTGAATGACTTCATTTACTAGTTTTCAGTATTATTTAATTATTGTCTCTGAGTTGGCGACTGGGCGTTTACTTCTTATTTCTAATAAATGTAGAGTTTTACCTTCATGATTTTTTATACGTAATAGATTGCCATTACCACTAGATTGCTCAAATTTAAGTTTTCCAGCGCCTTGCAATTGCTTTTTCATAGATTCATTTTCATTTTTAATCGTTGTTGTATTTTTTGAAGGTATTGTTGCGGCTTGATATGTTGGATATGTATGTTTTGGTGCAACAAAATGCGAAATTCTTGCCTTTTGTTCTGAATCAGGTAAAGATTCAAGATGTTTTTTAATAACTTTAACTTTATTTGCTGCATGTTTATAAGAAGATTTTCTAATTTTATTTGCCATAGTTTGGCCGGCTTCAGTTTTATGGTCTCTGCTAGCTTTAAATGCAATATGTTTTTGTGCTTCAGACATTTTATCTGCATCATGTCCATGTTTTTTTAAAATATCTGATACTTCTTTTTTATGATTCTCATCGTATTTAGCCATCATCCCATGTTTCAGACCTAATGCGTTTTCTGTTGTTGTAGAACCAGTTTGACCCGTTGTAATTTTATTATTAGCAATTTTCAGAGAATATCCTACTGCGTGATGCAATTCACCAGTTTTTTTATCATTGCTGGAAATCATTATATCGGCGCCACCGGCGTGAGCTTCATCTTTTTTACCGGTTAATTTTTCATGGTCTGATTTAAGTGAAGTCCAAGAAACTCTAGTATGATGTTGTGGATTTAATATTTCTGGATGATGAGTTTTAAGATGTTCATGGATAACTTCGGCGGCCTGTTTTGCATGTGCATGAGCACGTTGATATTCTTGGTCTGATATATTTTTAACTAATTCATTATGTGCTTCATGCGGAGTTCTATTTTTCTCATCTCTAAAATGTTCTGCATGAGCTAATTTACCATGAATTAATCTATTTAAATGAGCTGAGGTTAAGAGTTCATGAATTTTTCCTCTAGAATCATTATCTAAAGGAACCGTCTCCGATTCAGTTAACCATTCTTTAAACGTAATCATTTAGTAACTCCTATATCTTGCTATCTACATAATTATTAGTTAATTTTTTAGCTGCATGGTGAGGAATTCCAAATTCATCTGCAATTTTTGAATGTGCATTAGTTACATGAGTTCCTAAAGTATCAGCATCTATTTTACCAGCTTTATATGCTTTGATGTGTTTGTTTAAATGTTCACCTATCGAGGCGTGAAGTTCAGACATCTTGCTTTCATCTAGTGATTTAGATGTCAAATATTCTTTAAATGACATAACCGATTCCTTGTGCATTCCATAATATGCACCTTGAGCCATTTTAATACGTTCTTCTTTAGATTTTCCAGCGAACTTTGGATTATCTGAGTGAACAAAATCATGAATTATTTGATCTATACTAGTTGCTTTAGTTATTGGCATTACTTTCTCCTTCTATATGAGCTTTTCCTTTAATATGATTCGTCCAATTTGATTTTTGAATATGTCTATTACAACATTTACAAAATATCTTTTCCTCATTTTTCTTTGAGTTGCTTAATTTACATTTTTGTTCGGCAGCCCAATTTTTACCTTTAAATCTCTTAGACATTTCAACTTTTCTGTCTGGTGAGTTATCCCATGATTTTTTAATTTTCATTTTACTAATTTCACTTACGCATTTTTCATAATTTGGGTTATCCTCACCTTTTAATCCAAACATGGGATTATTTTTACCTGAAACATTAGCATGATTTAATATCATTTTTAATCTAATTTCAGATTTATTGGTATATTTACCTTTATAATTTGGGTTATTTTCTCCTGCAGATAGTCCTCGTTTTATTCTAGTTTCACTTAATTTATTTTTAATTTCGTCAGTCATGATAATATTTCTGAATGCACCGAATTTACTATTTAACCAGTATACCCTCTTGTCTTTGGGTATACTTAGTAACACATTATCTTCCCATGTTTTAGCTTTAAATGGTGTATTAAATATTTTTCTAACTTGTATTATATCAGGGTCACCATTAAGTTTTCTAAAATCATTAACTTTTGAAGAAGATGTAAAATATGTTGTCCATAAGTCATTTGGATTGCAACCTTTAGCATATCTAACTCCATAATACCATTTATTTAATAACGACCATCCTATTAAGTATGTATAAGGTATATAATCTTCTGCATAAATATTCATGCTGGTACTCCTGTTTGAGTTGTAAGTGCTAGAGATAGTGCAGACTGCGAATCTGGCGACTATCAAATATTTATTGTAAACTCCATCCATACTCATCTACTGACGAGACTATAGTATCATCATAAAACTCATTCCCATCAGAAAATCCAGGCATCAATAAACTCTCTTCCATTTGACGTATATGTTCCGCATGTAAAGTTGATCTAATATTTGTATCAGTTAAATCTCTAAACCATGGTTGGGATGCCATCCACGCATATAACCATAAAGTTGCCACTGTATCATCATGAAATCCTTCATCTGCTTCATATCCACCATTATCTTTTTGAATAAAAGTGCTTAACTCCTGTATCATATCATAATCATTAATTATAATTTGATTATTATCTATCATATCTTTAAGATTTGCACAACCTATTCTTTTTGTCTTTTTTGTCGTACGGATTCCGGGGTAAGGATCTGCACCTTTTTTACCTAACATATCACCTGATTTAGTCCAAAATATTTCCAAATATTCTAAGTCGTTCCATAAAGTTTCTGCTACCTGCGCACCAATATCATTTATTTCAACTAGAATATATGCTTCATTATAGTTTCGAGAAATTTTGTGAACTAATGATGCATACAACATAGGAGCTATTTCATTGTTTCTATAAGTAGCAACGATTCTATGAGGATAGTCTGTTATATCAAATACCGTAAATGCTGAATAATCTAAGTGTCGTCCTCTACTTACATCAACTGTTACAGTATATTTATGATTCTTCTCAGGGTATGCATAAATCTTCAAACCCTTCTCTTGATCCGCAAATTCCTTAATGGGTTTATCAAATACTAGTCTAGCCAATGTTGCACCAGTTAACAATGTCTTGCTGGAACCAATAAACTCTGCATCCAATTCTTGAGCTGCCTTAAGTTCACCAAGAACTGCTTTTTGTTCATTATACCATTTTTGATCTCTACCAGGAGTTTCATACCAATGAACTCTCAGAGGAAAGAAACCATTACCACCAGGTTCACCATTAAGTGTTTTATTTGCTTCAATCCAAAACTTATGGAAATGGTTATACCCATGAGGTGTAGAAGTCATAAATACTTTAGAATCTTTACCAGCAGTAATTGTTGGATATACTGATGTAAAGAACTCTTCCGCCTGATTATTTTCAACGAATGCAAATTCATCCAGATACAAAATATTAACAGATCCACCACGATTACCAGAACTTGAAGTTGCCTGACCGTAAACAGTTGACCCATTTTCAAGTTCAATAGTTCTTTTATTCCAAGTTTTCACACCCTGTTGCAACCATATTGGCAAATTTTCATATGCTCTACGAACACGACTCATAATTTCATCAGCAGTTTTCTGCTTGTTTGCAAAGATTGCAACAGATTTATTATCACTAAATAAAATAAACCATACAAAATATGCAGCACTGACGGTAGTATTATGATGTAACAATCCTTCTGCATAGTAGGTGTGGTTTCCGGTCACCGATAAATCAAACATGGATTCTGGTTGTCTCTCGACCTCAACAGATATAACCTCTTCAAATCCGTATTGACCTATTATTTTTTGCCCAACGTGCAAATCTTTAACAAATATTTGATTGTGAAATTCATCGAATATTATATGATTATCAGCACATTCTATTGAGCATGTCGTTGTTTTTAAAGACCACACGGTGTACGGCACAGTGACATTTAGGTGGGTTATATCAACCCATCCATCTTCGGTTTCGATTTGTAAATCGCTTATGTTAAATGTTTCAATAAATTTACGATTTACTGAGTCAGAAAGTTCAGGCATTTTTGTATAATGTTCTCTTTATTTTGTTTATAATCCGACTCCCAAATCACTAGAACCTCATATCCTCTATCTTTGGCAAATTGTATTTTCTCTAAATCTAATATCCACTTTTCTCCAGCAGTCATATGTAATCTAGTATTGTATTTAGTGGATTCCCATAATATTGGGTTGCAATGCCAAAAATCTCCATTGTATTCTATTATTTTATTTCCACGTTCAATGTCGTAAATATAATATTTCTTATTTCCGCGATTTAATTGAAACTGGTCATTTACATAAATTTCATTTTCTTTTAAAATCTGTATTATTTCTTTTTCTGCTTTAGATATTGCGCCATTGCGACTGACTTTCATACGATTTATTCGTCTCTTTTCATCCTCTGGCTTCAAATTTAACGTATTTTGCCATTTTTCAATTTTATTCGCATGTCGTATTGGGCCTTCAATTTCTCCAAATTTCTTTATGAACCATGCTAAATCCCGAGTTTGAGCTTTTGAGAATTCTTCGACGGATCCATAATATTCTCGCGTAAATGGATTGCTTCCATTCCTCTTGCGCATTTCTCCTTGTTTCTTCAATATAGATTTTCTTGTCTCTTCATCCTTATAATGCACAAACTTTTTACTAAACGGACTTAATTTACCACCATGACCGTATGCCGGATTGTTTTCGCCGCTACTATTGTCAATAAGTTTCTGGCATTTTAGCGGTCGTTGTAGTTCATTATCTGGGTGATACCTTCTATAATGACTACTTAAATCTTTTGCGTGGGTTCCACATATTTTACAGGACAAATAATCAATGCCTTCTATCCCATCTAAGATTCTATTTTTCCTGCGAATTTCAGACCAACATGACGGACTACATACCTTCGCAGATGAACCCATAAACTCTTTACTGCAATTCCCGCAAACTATCACCTTCAAACGTTTTTTTCCACGCATATAATTCTCCTAAGGTACACTCAAAAATCTCTTGTGTGGATTTTTGTTTAAGTCTTACCTTAGTATTTATCGAAAGGCATTTTCCTTGTTGACGACTGGTAAGAAAGATTACACGTTTATTTTTATGATAAGCTTTAATCATCTTTTCCTGATACTTGTAAAGATCAAACTTCACAATACCTTTATCAGGATGAACTACGTAAATGTACTTTTTAATGAAGTATACTGGATCATTTTTACACTTTTTATACTCATCAACCATTTCCTGAGTATATTCGACAACTGCACCAGCTGGTCGCAGTTTCGTATTCCCTCTGAAAGAGAATGTATTTAAAAATTCTAAAATTGACTCAGGAATTTTAAACATTATTTAATCTATTCACCACCCAAACGTTTAACCATATAATCGTGATGACGATATTTAATCATGGCAGGATGAGAGGAATCAAAAGTTTCACCTGACGATTTCAATTGATTAATCTCATCTCGAGCCATTTTTCTACCTTTGATATGAAATTCTAGATCATTTTTAACTATTTTTGGTCTTCTTGCAAATTGAGTTCTTGATCCTATCACCGGATCAGTTTCATCTTCCCAATTTTCTCTTAGTTGTTTTAGTGTAGTCATTATTTCTCCTCTTAGTTGTTTTAATGTGGGCTTCTTTTTAATGTTGTTATCTACATTTTCTTTCATTGCATTGGGATGATCGGTAGCTACCATACGAACCTCTTCATCTTTATCCTTTAATGCAGTACTTATGTGATCTTTAGTTGCGTTTAGTTCGGAACTAACTGATTTTTATTTTCTCTTAAAACTTTAAGTGTTGTCATTATATCTTTCCTGATATTAATTTATTTAAATCTGCAGAATTGCCAGCAAATACTACATTCTGTGTACCTATTTGTGTCTGAGGTGTAACTTGACCTTTCCCAGAACGGGCAGTTTTTGCATCTGCTTTATCTTTATTTAGTACAACTAAAGTTTTAGATATATCTGATACAGTTTTCATTAAACCACCCAATACTTCTATAGCTCTTGGGTTCTCTGATTCTCTACAAATTCTCATTGCAATATCTAATGCCTCTGAACTCCTTTGCAAGATTTCGTAATTCTTTAAACGAGCATATTGATGGTCTACGGTTTCATCCCCATCTGGCACTACAGTAGTAGAAGCACCGTCAATATGCACTACATCGACACAAGTTACAGGCTCGACATTAAATACTTTAGCTAATTCTTCACTCATATCATTTCCTTAATATTTTCTACTATTATATATGTATCATTTTTATTAGCTGTAATAGGGTCAACTTTAATTTCTATCTCAACTGTATCAGTATTAAATGTTTTATCTTCACTAAGTGAAATGATAATATCTTTAATAATTCCAGTAGAACCAATGAGTGGTCCAAAGAAGTCCATTTGAGCTGAAAATGTAAAAGTTTGTTGAACTATGCGAAGTTCTTCTGGTGAAGTATCATAAGTATCTACTTGTTCATATGATTGAAGTAAGATTGGAACATCTTTAAATATCTTAAATTCAGGCAGAATTTCAAAATTTAAAGATAAATACGGTTGAAAAAATGGGACAATTTGTTCCATTATTTGTTGTGAATGTTGTTGATCTTTTGTATAACTACGCAACTGTATGATAACATCATAAGGCACCGGATTGAAGATTTTACTCCTCATATTACCAATGGAACCAACAGCATATGAACCATTAACTCCAACTTTTCTGGTTGGGTCATATTGAATATCTACAATTTCGTAAGACATACGTGGTAATGTAATTTGAACTTGTTGAGCAGTTAAATCTGGTTGCTCTCGTTGACGAGATATCCACTTATTTTTAGGACCATATTCAATTTCTACCGGATAATCTTGTAGTCTGTTACCATTCTCATCTCTTTTTATTATTGAGAGACCTTCGAATAGTTCACCAAATGCTACTAAAAACCTCTTTATTGTTGAATGATAAAAATGATGTTTAAATAGAGATGACATTTAACTGAATTATTTCGTTAATTTTAGCGTTTATCCATTCATTTGAGCGAAGATGCCAACCTTTTCCTAATTTAACTTTACTTTTTGAACTACTGAATAAATTTTTCAATACTTTTACATTTTCACGTAAAGATAGTTTTAAAGTTTGGCCCGGATTACTGTTCTTCATTCTATTAATATTTTTATCAGATTGAAAATTATGCATACCATTTTTTGATAAACTTATTTGTCTGTTAGATTGTTTTTCTTTATTTTCTTTTTTAAATAATGGGTTATTTTTCTTAAATTTTTCTCTGAGAATAGATTTACCTAAGTCACTTTTAGCCCAAAATAAATTATTATCAATTAAATATTGTTGCCTAATTTTCATTCTCTTACTATTAGCTCGTCTTAATTTAACATCTTGAAAAGAATGTTCATTATTTTTAACCATTATTTTTATCATATTTAATTGATCTGATCTAACATTTTCATATACTTTGCTAGATTTTATCCTTCCTTTACACATTCTAAAAAATGCTGTGGATTGACTACCTTTATATATTTTCCATAACATCCAATGAGCAATATAATGTTGTCTTCTGGTTAAAATTGCAATATTCCAAGGATTATATTTAAAAGAATTATACTCAGAAAATAAATCTTTAGCTTTAGGGCAGATATGATGCTTTTCTACATTTTCTAAATCTAATCGGTTGTTTTTAATGCAATATTCAATAAACTTAATATATCTATTAAGATAGTGCGAGTTAAGAGATTTACTGGAAAGTATTGAATAAATATCTATGCTGGTCATTGTAGACTCCTGTTTACTGTTGAATGATTAGGGCCCTTAGGAATTAGTAGTTCCGTGAAGGGCATTAGTTTTAATGCATAGTTATATTTATTAATGCACATTAGATATCAAATGGATTATTTACTGTAAATTTAATTTGTTCTGCAGGAGGATTAAACTCTGTACCATAATCTCTAATAGGTGCAGGTGTATTTCCATCTTCTTTAACTAAATATCCACCTTGTTCAAATTCCAATGAATTATTATTTTGTAGTATAATTTGGTTTTCCAATATATCTTTAGAGTTGAGACTAAATAAGTCAATAACTGCATTACCTGTTTCGATAACTTCATTTTGATATTGGAATGCTTCGCATGATAGATAATATTGATAGTTTCTACCTAACGAGTAAAATTCAATATCATGATCTACAAACTTCACCTCCACCAAATATTTAGTTAAAGGATCATATATAAGATCACCTTCTCTAGGTCTAATATAGTTATTAATGGTAAAATTTGCTTCACCATTTAAAAGATTACTATCAAATTGCGATTTTATTTCCTCTTCCCAGCGTTCCTTATGCACAACTAGTTTAAAACTATTTCGTATTTCTAAACCAAATTTGGCAAACATTTCACGATCACCAGTAAAACCGGTAGCATCGACTAAGTACATTTCAATAGGTATAGCAATACTAAACTTTGATATAATATCTTCACCCAAAATTAAATCTTCAATCTGAACATCTCTTGGAAGATAAAAATATTCATGTCCTTTTATCTGAATAGTTTCTTTAATAAAACCACTCATCATATTTTGTTCTAAAATATTAGATTTATGAAAATATTTATTTACTATACTAGTCATTTTTACTAAATACTAATCTGTGATGTTGAATTCCAGTTTTTAAATATTTGCCTTCTGGTTTTATTGCATACTTTTTTTGATTTTCTGGTGATGTTATATCACCTTCATGCGGTATTATTTTGCCATCATCTTCTATATGTGTTTTTACTCCTGGTTTTTTTGCCAGATTTTGCAACATTTTATGTGCACCATGTTCTGTATTCGACGTATCTGATTCCAGTGTATGACCATGTTGTATTAGATGGTGTAGGACATCTACCATCAATCCTTTATGTTCTATTGGAGTTCCCTCAGAATCATGTTTATCCCTGGCAATATAAGTAATGGACAATCTGCCAGATTTTGTTGGTTTTTCATGTTCAATCGAACCCACAGTGCCACCGTGTTCATCTTTCACAAAAGTATAATGATTACCTTTTTTCTTATGTTTGTAATGAGTTATAGTATACTTTCCAACTTTTCCTAATTCAGTTTTATTAAAATCTTCATGCTCTATGTCACCTTCGTGTATTCTTGGTGGAGTGTGAGTATCCTTTGTTATTTTATACTCCAAAAGATATTCTTTAAATGTTTTCATTTTTGGATATCTTGATATGCTCTAACAGTTTTCTGTAATGTTTCTAACTTCTTCATTTCATAGTTGCAGATTCTGTAGTTTTCGGCAACTGTTTCTGCAACGTCAGAGAGTTTAAATTCTGATGGGGCATCATTAGAAGAGGATCTACTGTCAAGGGGATCACCACTGGCGGATTGGTTGTGCATGAGCACAAAACCATTATTGATAATACATTTACTATTAGCAGTTTCTGAAACATATACTGTTACCTCCTTAGTTTTAATTGCTGGATGATTTAGTCGATAACTAATCAAGTCAGAAACTAAATCTTGCGATTCTTTAGTAAAAATTTCTTTTTGTTTAGCTGCAAGTTCTAGTGCAGCTACTTTTTCTTTATTTAATTTAGCTTCCCATGAATTATTATTATTATGAATTGCTAAACCATAAGTTCCTAATAGAAGGGAGATTAATAGAACCCACTTCCAATTACCTTTAATAAATTGAACTAATATTGAAAACCATACCATTATTTTGTTTCCTGTTTTTCTACAAAATGTTTAGCAGCTAATGCAGCAATGATAAGACTTATTCCAGTTCCATATCCAACATAATCGGGAGCAGTTGGAACAACTACCGTGACAAACCTATAAGTCATAGCAACCGCAGCACTAAAACCAATCATCTTAGTACCAGAATAATTTTGACCGGTGCTATCTGTAAACCAGTCTTTAAAAATTTTTATTAGTTTCATCATTTGTTTTATCTTATTAATTTTAAAGTATTTAACCTGTTTGAAACTCGAGTGGGGCCATCTCAAAGATAGCTTGATCTTCTAATTTAGTTATATCCTCAATAGCATCTTCATAAATTTGTCTGCCGTTGTATGTTATTCCACCAGGAAGCTGCACATTTTGGTACTTTGATACGTTAATTCCCCACTGCTTTTTAATCAATGCTGTAGTATATTTTTTTAGCCAAATATCATCTAAAACTTCTGGAAATTCCTCAGGATCTACTGTTCTATATATTTCAGCAACCATAATGTCACCTACTCTGACGTCATTTACCCAGTCAATTTCTAAGTAAAGACGATTCATACGACGATTAAATCTGAAGTTCTTCTCTTTCTTCATAATAAAGTCAATATGACCTAAGTAATTTTGAAATCCATAAAAATATGATGTACCTGCTTTAGTCAAATTTTGAATTTCAGACATCATAATTTGATATTGTACGTTAAACATGAAATCACTAGAACCAAGAATATTAGTAATGTTAAGTATTTTTTTAACACCTACAATATTTTCTCCTGCGGGAATATATCCATTATCTACATCACCTAACGTTATACTTAAGATAGATGTTTGTTGACTGATTCCTATTCCTAAATTAATAATTGCTTGACCAACTTCAAATTTACTGTTACCTAATTGATGTTGAATGACAACTGTATTTCCATGAATATCTGCTATCTGTGCTCGTGTATCACCATTAAGTGATGTGATAATACTACCGTTTCCGAATATAGAAGCATCAGCAACTACCAATGTCGTTCCAGTTAATTTATGAACTAAATAATCACGTTCAATACCATCTGCATGGCATTCATGGTAATATTGAATAGCTAGTTCAATTGCATCTGCTAGTTGGTCGTTGGTTACTTCAATGTTAATCGCTCCAGCTCCCAACTGTCGCAATGCGAAATTTGCCAAAGACTGGCGATCAGTTATAGCCATTTAAATATTTCCTTCATTTTCTTGTTCGGGTTTATCTTCTTTATTTGTATCATCTGCAGATGATGGTATAATTACAATCCATTTGCCATTTTCATCCATCTTACAAGTACATATCAAAAATCCATCATCTTCCAAATTATTCTCCAAATATTTTAGGCCAACCAGCATATACATCAAATATTACTGGATTTCCAGCATTTTGTAAATTACTGTATAATATTGAAGAATAAGCAAATATGGTAGAATCAGAAGTTGCAGCTGCCTGAAATACTTGAGCGGCTAATGATTGTGTCATTGTAATAAAAGTTCCATCCATTGTCTTCCATTGAAGACCTGCAGGAATATTTGCACCTAGCAATAATAGACCTATTTGTTGTATTCTCGATAAATTATCGGAATGAAACCATTTTCCAACACTAGAGACATAATATCCACCAGTTTGAGTTCTGCGATCTCGTTCAGTTTTGATTAATTCAAATTTATCATGGATTACATGTATGTATGGATTCATTTATTATCTTATGCAATAGGTTTAAGTGTACTTTTTAATGCTTCAATACTATCATCAACTGCCTTAACTTTTTTATATTCCGGAGTATTGACATCCATTACTGAAAGTAAATATCCTCTCAATGCACGAGGCATAAGATTAGATTGTTCTATTTCATTAATTTCATTCTTAATGCGAATATTATGCGCTCTATCTATGTCAGTATCAGAAAATGAGGTATCTCTAGGAAGATCTTCTTTTTCGCTAATACCGAGAGTCTCCCATTCATCTTTTCGCATGAGCAAAGTTCCACGAGGATAGATTGTATCACCAATAGTAATCTCACTATTAATGTTTATTAGGTTGTCGTTCAGAAAATATCTCATATAAAGTTCCCTATGTAATGCTTTAATAATTATTTATGTGAAGCTTAATCCAGTGTTTGAACCACCGTCCGTGCTGTGTGCACCTACATACCAGACATTTGGTGTTGGTGTAGCGTTTGCGTATGAGATGCTGAGGTAATCCATGTTGACCGTACCGCCACCGGTCTTATCCAGTTTATAGGCTGTTGCTGCTGTAAAAGGGGCGAACACATTCAGATTCCCGGCGGTTCCGCCGCATAACCATGTTGTCGCGTTTACTTTTAATGTGGACGTCTGTCTAAATTTAAGTGTACGGGCGGTCCCGGTTATCTCCAGCGTGTCACAACTAAATCCAGACGCAACCTCAATATACCCATTGCCTGTAGTGCCTATCTTGACCTTGCCTAATTTTCTTGTCCCGGTGCTGGTGTAGTCGTACCCTAAAAGAACTCCTCCCGCGTCGCTACACGTAATATTGATGACCGAATTACTAGGTGTTGCGGGGAGATAAAAATTGACGGTATAGCCTAATTGCCCAAGGTTCCAAGGTGGAAGCGCGACTCCACCGATAATGTTCCAAGTGCATGCACCGAAATGTATGCTCCGATTAAAAACCTGATTAAAGGTGACGCAGTAAACTGTTAGGTCAAAACCACCATCGTTAAAGTCCCCTTTTGAAAGGGCGAATTCCCCCCCATACAAAGGATCGAGTAACGTGACTGAGGTCTCCATCCAGAACTGAGTGACGTATCCCAGAAAAACTCCATTTGTTTTTAACGTTGAGGGAGCGGTAGCCAACATCACAAAATGGTCCCATTTATATCCGGGTTGGTCTCCTGTAAAAACTGTTCCGGAATATAAATCGACATTCCCATAAATGGATAAAATTGTGCGGCCAGTTGATTGAAAAGTTACATTTCCACTCGCTGGTGCCGTGGTTGTGAAATGCAAACAAGGACACTGCCAGCTAGCAGGCGTAGACGCGCTAACCGTATAATTTCCTGAACTTGATCCACTATCGAAAAATACCGGGTTGGTGTTTGTTGGAACTGAAGCCCCTCCTGCACCTCCTGAAGTTGCAGACCAATTAGCAGTATTCGTTTCTGTCCAGCTTGCAGTTCCGCCTACCCAATACCGATTTTTAACTCTATCAGGAGTTAAACCAGCCGGGCAAATGAGAACAATCGCTCCGATCCGTGCCGTTGTATTGCTCGCCCATGTGCCTGTGACGGTGCCTGTCGCTGCCGTGCTGGTTAATGTTTTGCTCGTATTGTGAGATGTCCACGCCGCTGCGGTATTCTCTACGTCGATGATCATTCCGTTATCGACCGATGATAATGCAGCCGTGCCGTTCGATGCGAACATGGTCAGCATTAATGCTTTGTCTACTGAAGGGGTAACCCCGGTAATAGCAAGAGTTGATGCGGAGGTATTGTTGTACGCCCAATTCGTTTCTGCTATCGGCGCAACAGAATTGTGTCCGGTAATGCGATATGTTGAAGCGTGATAGGTTGCCGTGCCTGAGAACGTCATTGTTGGCAACGTGCTCCCAGTAGCAATCATGAAACATATGTGCTGGTTTCTAATCCAGTTTAAAAGGTTGTCCTGATCGAGTTCGTTCCAGCCATTCAGATAGAGTATTGTTCTTCCGCTGGTTAAGGCGAGATTACACACGATCAGATCCCCTGCGGTAGTACCGCTCGGTGCGGTAGGCGTAAACGTGGTGCTGCTTGAAGTCGAATTCGTGGTGAACGATTGAATGACAGGAGCAGTTATTGAAGCTGCACCAAAGCTTAAAAATGCTGAATTGAAATTAACAGACATATTACGTCACTCCATAATTCTCAAAACCATACCCGATATTGCCATCTGACCTAACGGTACAAGTCATCGTGTTGACCGCGCCCAATGTCGTTGACATTACACCGGCTAGCCCCCCTTTTGGTTTCCATGCCGTATTGAACGCCCACGTTTTTGCGGCGGATGCGTGCTGCGTCAGGTCAATCGTAAAAGTAGTTCCTGCAGGTGGTACGCTCGTAGGTGCACCTAACGTAGTATTTTCTGTTAAAGCAGCTGTGTAAAAATTACCACCATCTAAAGAAATTGCGGTAGTTCCACCTGATGATGTTAATACAGTTGTATTAGGTGATTGAGTTTTAGTCCATGTGTTCCCAATGTTTAAATTTGCTCTCAGTTCATTATCCCATACACCAGCTGCCGATGAAATATCTGTTACCGTAATCAATGCAACAGTATTAGCTGGAACGGCAACAAGTAAAGAACCACCATTCTTATTAATAGTCACCAATCCTGTTGAGTTGTTATTTATTAAGAATGAACGACCTAATGCAAGAGTAGTTGAATCAGGTGTAACTACCGTTTGAGTTGTTGTCCCAGTGAAATATTGTAGAAGATTTGAACTGACAGTTAAAGTTGTAGTTCCAGCCGCAGTTGCTGTTGTTGTATAACCAAGAGATGCGTCAGTAACAAATCTTTTATCGACAGAATCAGTTATATTAGCCGCAGTGCTTGTATCTAAGTTTGCAACATTCCCTAATCCAACATCTCCTTTAGTTACGGTTACGTTGGCACTTAAAGCATGTCCGTTAACGGTCGTTGATGTAGGAACAAATGTGGTGCTTGTAAAGGCATTTGTTCCAAGCGTTCCACCACCGGCAATATCTAAAGAGGTACCATCCCCAATGCTTGATAATATCGTTACTGAGTTATTTACTGTCAGGGTTTTGCCTGACCCAAAGGTTAATCCTGTAACATGTCCGGAAGTAAAGCTTGCACCAGTTCCTGTTATATTAGTACCAGCAAAAGTTGGTGTAGATGACCATGATGGTTTTGAACCTATACCATTAGATATTAATACTGATCCAACTGCAACTGATGATAATTTATCCCAAGTGTTAGCAGATGTTCCTCCTACCAGCATATCACCTGTTGCGCTAGTTGTCTGTCCGGTACCACCAGATGTTGCTATCAGTGCTGTTGATAATCCAGCCGCAGTACCAGTTGTATTTTGATTTAATGTTGGGAATGTGCAGTTAGTTAAATTGCCACTTGCTGGTGTTCCTAAAGGGCCTGCATTATATAATAACGTTGCATTAGAATCTGGCAATGTAAATGTTTTTTCTGCTGTTGTAGGGCCTGAAAATTTAGTAAATCCATTTCCGGTACCACCATAAGTAGATGCAATTACTTGAGTTAAATCAGCCGAACCGTTAAAACTATTACCGTATATACTACGTGAAGTTGTCAATGTTGCCGCACTTCCACTCACGCTACCAGAAATTGTAGCAGTTACAGTTAGCGATCCTAATGTTCCTACTGTTGTTATACTGCTAGAACCTGCCCAAGTACTCAACGCAGTATTTTCTACATTATTCAATGAAAGTATAGTTTTTACAGTTGCTGCACTCAAATATTCAGGTGCACCGAGGCCGGTTGTATTTCTACCTAAGAAATACTGAGACAACATATCATCCATTTTAGCCAACGTGATAGCTTTATTAGCTATTGTAGTTGTTATAGATGTTGTTCCTGTGCCAGTTACGTTCCCTGATAATGTAATACTTTGATTACCTGAGATATAACCAGCTGGATTTGTTGCATTATATGGGGTAAATCCTAGTGCAGATTGCTTGTTGTTAAAGGTTGACCAATCAGTTTGGGTTAGATAACCGTCATTGCCACTTGTAGCAGCACCTAATTTAGATTTTAAAGTTGCATTTGTTTCATCGCCAGTATTTGTCCCCGAAGTATTTCCTAGAACTACAACCATCGCATCTGTTACAAATCTCTTATTAGTGGACTCTGTTATGTTGGCCGAAGTGCTTGTATCTAAGTTTGCAACATTCCCTAATCCAACATCTCCTTTAGTTACGGTTACGTTGGCACTTAAAGCATGTCCATTAACAGTTGTAGTTGTTGGTGTGTATCCGGTTATTGAAGCACCAGAAATTGAACCACCGGTGATACTAACGCTGTTAGAATTTTGCGTTGCAATTGTTCCTAAACCACCCACATCTGATGAAATTAATGTTGTCCACTCAGTTGAAGTTCCCGCTGAATTTACTCTTAATATTTGTAAACTAGTACCTATTGCACCAGGTAAAATTCCGATAGCAGCATTTTGTGCTGCGGTTACGTGATACCTTTGGCCCGATATACCACCTTGAATACCAGACAAATCGTTGTGGACTGTTACACCTCCTCCGCCACTATTAACACCTGCAGCCATCGTTGGTTTAATAGATACGATACTATCATAAGAAGTAGCTCCCGCAAGAAACACAATTTGAGAAATCCAGAATCCATGTTCTACCATTTCATCTGGCAGATTGATAGGTGGAGTGGCAGCTTTCGCTAATACGGCACTTGCATATTGCGCCTGACCATATACAATATATACTGCACCAGTAATACCTCTTAGTACCCAGTGATTACCATAATTTCCACCTGTTATCGCAACAGGAATCCCACTCCCATTATCATAGTTAGCGTTATCCCATTGAGTTATACCATCGACAATTGCCCAACCTGAAATTGTCATAGCTTCAGATCCAACAGTCTGAGAATTGCTTATGCTATATGTACCTGTTTGACCGGTTGTTCCAGTTAATTGGGATAAAATAACAGTATTTGCAGTTATTCCCGCACCTAGTATTGTTTGGAAATTTGATAATTGACCAGATGAAACCGCTGATACTGTAAGTGTAGTACCCGATATTGAACCGGTAAATGCACATGCACTACGGTAATAATGGTCAAATATAAAATTAATAGTTCCACCGGAAGTATAAGTTCCAAATGCAGTTGTATCAATATCAACTAAAAAGTGATCCGGATCTCCTGGTATTAATTCCACAAAAGCATCAAATCCGTTAATCTGTGTCATACCAGATACGCTGGAAAACTTGATATTTTCCCTACCTGATAATCCATGAGCTACACAAGTAACTTGAGCACGAGAAGCGTTGGTTATCCCAGTTATTGATTTTGTAGCGGAAGTATTAATAGTTGGAGTAGTATATTCAGAGAAGAATCTATCAAATAAATCACCACCCGATATTTCAAGATATCTACTAGACGGTGTAGGATCACTTACATTTTCACCAGATATAACTTTTGTTCCGATAAGTTTTTCAGCCCAAGTTGTGATTCTGTTTAGAACGTCTCCTGCACCTCGAGGTGCTATATGAAATAGCAATTCTTCAGTTAAGTTATGCACGTCACCAATATAAGCATATTCATTATAATTAGGTGGAAGTGTAGTTGAAACCTGAATTATTGGAGAGCCACCATTATAGAATACATATATTTCTCTTGTTTCTCCAGATGGGCAATTTGCTGATGCTAAGGTTGGAAAGAAACAATATTTTAATGGTAGACCAGAATCATTTCCAGCTCTCAAGAATGCTTCACCACCCAAAATTGAAAAATTGCCACCACCTAAGATTGTTGGGTCTCCACCGGAAATATATCCAGCTGATGCAATATCTGAAATCATATCACCTAGATCAGTTGCGCCGGTACCAACAACCGGAGCAAGAATATCAGTTACATTATAATCATATTGATTAGCTATAACATTACCGGCACGTCCAAATACTGAAGTTACCGGAAATGGTACTAAACTACCAGAAATAGCTCTACCTTGTGCATCAAATGTAATGTTATTATATGGAGTAGCAGGTGTTATGGAAGTATTTGCAAGATTTAAATAATTACCAGAATATAAAAGCCCGATTCCAGCAAGAACCGGTTTACTAACATTATTCCAAATATCAAGATTCATTTCGTAGGTGAATACACTTCCGAATAGATATGCGTTTATATTGTCAACTAAAACTGTTGCATTATCATTTGGGAAATCATAGAAGAAAGTCCATGCACCCGGTGTCCCACCATTTATCGTAGCAATCTGATTCTTGAATCCAGCCCAAGCAATAGTTGGGGTTCCTACAAATGCTACACCGAAACGCAGACCGATAGCACCTGTTATAATTTTTACCCAAGATGCACCTTGCCATTGGACAACATCACCAGCAAAAAATCCAGACCATGCACCAATATTGCCACCAGTTGTGATAATATAAGCATCTCTTAAAGTTGGACTAACTGGAGGAGAACCCGCTTCACCTAGCAAATTCACAATTTCAACGTGGTTTACCCAAGGTTGTTTAGCGGCGATCTCTGCATCGACAAAACTTAAAGTTGCAGCATCTAATATATTATAGCCTGCAACTGTTGTTGGAGTTCCTGTTACACCTGACCAAGGAGTACTTGATGCATTTGTTGCACTTGCCACTGAACCAGTAATTTTGCTACCAGCCAAAGATGTTATCCATCCCGGATTCGCATATGATCCTGTTGTATAAACTCCGTTAGTTACAGTGCCAGCATTTCCACTTATATTTGTTTGATCGCCAGAATTTACACCTGAAGTATTATTTAATACTGTATATAAAGCATCTGTAATAAATCTTTTGTTTAATGAATCGGCGATATTTGCTGTTGTACTCGTATCTAGATTAGGAACACTCCCTAATCCAACATCACCTTTGGATATTGAGAAATTGTCAGTTAATGAGTGACCATTAATTTGTAAAGTTGTATTAACTTTGCCACTCAATGCTGTTGAAGTTGCAGTTGAAATAGGTTTGTTCAAATCTGACGTATTATCAACGTTACTCAATCCAATTTGCGATTTTGTTACATTATGAGGATTTGATGTAGATGCTATATGTGCTTGAATATTGATACTAGCTGGTTCATATACACCATTATGATTATGACTAAGTGATGCAAAAGAAGATGTACTGAATCCGGAATCACTTAAAATTTTACCAGATCCAGATGCAAATATAGGAATATTCCCTGAAATTGAACTATTAGGACCAACAACATCGCCAGATCCTGCTCCACCAATCAATTCGATTGTGACAGCACCACCAATGTGAGACATTGTTCCACCAACAAAGTTAATAGAAGATGCATTTGCAGTTATTTGCGTAGATGCATCTAAAATTGCTAAAGGAGCATCACCAGTATTAATACCGGAGATAGTAGCCAATACTGCCGATTCAGCTGGTGTAATGTGAACAGATGCATTATTTACATGAGTATTTAATGTAGTTGTTAAAGATGCTACTAATGCAGATGATTCTGCAGGAGTTAACGGCCTACCATTAGTTAAAAAATCTGACCAAGATAGCGTACCGGTACCAGATCTAAGAGAAGCTACAAAGTCCTCTGAACCTTCGTAATCAATATGTACTAAGTATTCAGTTTGAGTTGTTCCTCTATCGTTAGGCCATAAAGGAATTGTAAATTCACCGTTGCTATTAGTAGTAACCTCAGCAGTTCCAATAACCATCTCATTGGAGATAGCATCCCACATAGTAGTAAGAAGATCATCTGCATTTATCAATGAAAATGTTATTTTTACATTTGCTAATAGAACTGCTCCAGGACCGTATAGCGGTGCACCAACATTTGATACTTGTCTGGTTACTAATGCCATTTTAATGCCTTATTTTATGTTGTATATATGATATTGTGATTTATGCAAAACAGTGAGATTTGGGTCAAATTTATGTGTATTAATCAAGTGGTTGTAAGCCTCACCTTTGGAACTATGAGAAGATAATATGTTTTTATTTTTCTTATCGTAAATAACGTGCTGCTCTTTATCTTGTGGTGTTTTATTAAGAGACTCGAAGGATTCACCGAGAATCTTGGCTTTTATATAGTTCTTAAGATTTTCACTCATTTGCTTTCTACATCTTTCTTTTGTGTATCCAATCCCTCTAAATCACGCTTGTACTTATCAAGAATTGCTTGATCTACTGTCGTCCATTGCTTAGGCTTAGAGGATTTACGTAGTTCCATCTCAAACACTTTACTGTCAACATTGTCATGCTGCATCTGAATAAGTTGTTTTTGTACTGATTTTTGATATGTTTGAACGTCACCAGCATGAGCGTATCTAGCATCTAACGCAAAAAGAGCACCAACTAGAGTAGCTATGCTACCCACAACTGAAAGTGTAGATTTTACAGGATTATCTTTTAATATCTGCTTTGTCGAGTCTACTATAGTCATTTATTTAACCATCTTTCTATATCTGCAGGTGATGGAGGTGCATCTTCAGGAAGCCAGGGTGTTTCATATCCACAAGCTCTTAAATCATTATTGCACGCCTCAGAACATATTTCGCCATTATGATTCCTAGAAGATTTGCCAATCAAATGGTAAAATGGTCTTAATGCAAAGAGTAGATAATCAATAAAACCATATATGTTTGCATCGTCGGTTAACTGTTCTTCCAAGTATTTATCAGTTACACCAGGAAAATTAAATTCAATTTTTACTTTATCGTCGTACTGAGATCTCTGTCTTCTAACCCTCAGGAGATGCATCTCATAGATATAAGTATCGGTTTGCCAATAAACATGGTATGCTTTGGAACCTGTAAAGAACTGAGTTAGTTTAGAAGAAAAACTATTACCGTAAAGAATGCAAAGTTTAGCCATTATCGAAGTTCCAACCAAGCTAATGCTGAACTAATATTGACAGTGCCTGTAAATGCCTTACATAATACAGAAACGTTTATTGGATTTGCACCTGCCAAATCCAATCCAATTGGCAACTTAGATTCTATTACATTTTCCACCGTTCTTCCCGTAGTAGAAGACATGAATCCAGATGCAATAATTTCTCCACCAGTAATTGTAGTTCCTGCAACGTCAAACTCCATGCAACTATTTGCACCTACACTATTCCATACAGGAGTTCCACCGATAGTTCCACCCAGTATAATTTCAAAATATGCGTCACCTGAAGTTATATATAGGTCAGCATGATTTAATAAAATTTTAACTCGATTAACAATGCTATTGAAAGTTGCTTTATGACGTATACTCAAAACAGGCACTCCTGCAGTTCCAACACTACGAGTATTTATTTCGTTAGATGCTTCTTGAGGAATACCCTTTGTTTCTTCATAGCCGCCTTCAGAAATTATCGTTGAGCAGACAACTTTTAATGATGTTGGACTAGCAGCCGTTCCAGTATTTTCAATTTCATTTCTCAGTGGAAGATTTGCTGTAGTAGTTTCTGGAGTAGATAGAATATTGGAATTATTGAATTGATGGCAATATATTATTGCACCATTCATAAACACTCCATAACGTACTCTACCGGTACCCAACCACTGCAAATCTATTATATATAGGTTGTTTTTAGTTACATCTAGAGTAATACCAGAGGGTCCTGTTCCATCTAATTTATCCAAGTTCCATGCAGTCTGAGGTATGCGATTTGCACCGGTATCAACTACTGAACCTGATGTATAGGTTCTCTGCACTACTGCAAAATCGGTGCCAGTCTGTTCAAAAAACCATCCGTTATGACTATCAAAATATCCGCAACGTTTTCTTACATTTGTTTTAGCTGCACCATACACTCTAGTGAAATTAATCAATAGTGATTTTCCTGCTTGATATTTAAAATATTCTCTTGTCTGTCTAATTACTATCTCACCTGAAACTGTACCAACAGTCATCAAAACCGCTGATTCATTTGGAAGATGTGTTGATGATGCACCAACACCAGTTATAACTCCAGTAAACCAAAGAGGATTTAAGTCATATTCCAGTTGATTATCAAACAAAGTATATGGTTCTGCTATTCGCAGTCTTCCGAATGCATCTAATTGATCGGTATCAGCAAGTTTTATATTCTGATTATCTGAAGGTTTAGTACGAGTTGAAAGAGCTACATCTAAACTAGCATTTGTTATTGCAACTGAGTTAGTTATGCTAGTGACTGCTCCTACTAATGTAACTCCAGCCAACGTATCAGCTGGCTTTAATCGGGTTGAAAGAGCTACATCTAAATTTGCATGACTGATAGGAACTGCAGTAGCTCTTAATTGAGTATCAGTTAACGGTCCTGTAACAGTAACCGTGTTAGTTATGCTAGTTAATGATCCAACCGTTGTAATACCAGCCAGAGTATCTGCTGGCTTCAATCGGGTAGAGAGCGCAACATCAATATTGGAATTAGATGTAGGTACAGGATTTCCTATATCATTTTTAATTTCTAATTCAGATGGTAGTGGAATAAATGTCATTTACTTCTCCTTAAACTACAAACCAATTTCCTGAGTGGCAAACTAACGTTAGCGACATCCAGGGTACGGTTACTGTTATACTTGCTTGACCTTCGACTGTACCTGTTGATGGTGTTATCGTAATTTTATGAGTTGTATCATTTGCTGCGCCGCTCTCATCTTTGATAATTGTGCGATGACCTGTAACTGTATTCAATGTTAACGCAACAGTTCCTGCAAAATTAACACCGACATAATCTTCATCTAGCGTTATTGTATGAGATCCTGATGTAACTGCAACACATTTTATTAAGTCAGAGCCCGATGATACAACTGTAGTATCAGGAAATGTTATTGTTGTTAAATGTGCATCAGGAGTCCATATTGGTGGTGATCCGTTAGTTTGTTGCAATATTCCAGTGCCAGCTCCTATCTGCGCCAAGAATGCTGTATTACTAGGAGAGGATTGGTACGGTAAAGAATTTGTAGTACCATTTAATAAGTTGGCAGAACCTGCTGCTGGGGGTGCAGCAATTACACCCCAAGATGCGTCTAATGTTGAATCTAATGCTTGTAGAATATAGTAGGTAGTGCTATTAACATATGCAATATCACCTAAAATCAAATTAGGAAGAGCATTTCTCGCTGCTGTACTAGCAACTATGTAAACAACCGGTTCTCTATCAACTCTAGAACCAACAGCATTGCTATTATTATAAAGTACTGTTGACATTTAATTATACGCTTAATAGAATAGTTAATTGAGTGGCAGCTCCAATGGCAGATGGATTTATGCGAGCATAAGCCCATGCGGGATCTACGGTAATAAATGCTGTATCACCCGAAGTTCCTGAGTGAGTAACCGTTGCAACTGCAGTGATCCAATGAACTGCATCTAGCGATAATTCCAGAGTATATGTTGCTCCCCCTGTTCCAGTTACATAAGACTGAATGACTAAGTTACCAGAACCTTGACCACGTGGAATTGTAAATGCTTCTTGAACACCAGTTTGAGATGGACCGTAAAAATCTATTACAACTTTACCAACTGCCTGCACTCTAGTTGCTTCGATAGCAGTTAATGGTATCGTAAATGTTGTTGAACTTGTTACTGTTGCAGTAACATTATTTAATTCTTGAGGTGCATCAGCAAAGTATAAACGAACTTTATTAGTGCTTGTAAGATAATGGGTTGCTGTTGTTACGGTAAGAAGGCCAGTCCCCGATGAATATGTGGCTGTATAATCTAACTCTCTCGTTATTTTCTTTACTCTGCGTGATGACATTTTTAACTCCTCGTAATTCTAATATTTATTGAACCCAAAAGCATGATGGTGAAGTTGTAATACTATGATCCACCAATGATAGGAATGGTCTCCATGATATTGTTGTTTCCATACACCAGTTTCCGTTAGGGATATGACTAACGAAATATAATCTATCTACTCTTACATTTCCAGGCTCTTTAACTGAGATATTTGCTTCTTGTAATTGCATACGTAGATTAGTATCTCTCATATGAATCTCACCAGTTATTTTGGCATCGTATGGTTTATTAGCAACTAATATACGAGTTAATTTAATTTCTTTAGCTTCATCGTCACTAGGTAAAGCCTTAGAAACTACAACATCTGGTTCTGCTAAAGACATTGGAGGATTCACTTCAGTAAAAGTGTTCCATATTACTATGAGCGATATCAAAGATATAGTAAATGCCAAAAATTCCATGAATATAAGAAAACTTTTTCTTGCAGCGCCCTCTAATGTTTCTAATTTATCTAAAAAACTCATTTCATTATCCATCCTTTAAAATACTCTTTACATGCTATAAAAATACCGACAACTGCTGCCCATCCTATACCTTTTATAAAATAACTAATAGCATCCTTTTTGATTGTTCTCATGTCACCTTCACGACGATTCATTTCTAGATGTTCACTTTTATGTCTACCTAGATCTCCATCTGGAAATCCATCAATTTTCATTTTATCAAGGACTCTCAGACCTTCTACAAGATGCGTATCAAACTCATCATTTAATGTCTTAGTTCTATGATCTAGAACTAAGTATTGAGTATTTAATGTATCTAGTTGAATTGATCTTTTTTCTAGTTCCTCTTTAATTTGGTCAATGTTTGCATTTATTACAGCTATCTCCGCTTTTATATGTGAAACATCTTTCCTAAGATTTTCTATTCCATCTAGTATCAATTGGTCTATTTGTAAAGTCATTTTTGATTCTTTATTACTTTGATGTTATTAACAACTACCCAAGTATACAGTGCAATCAACCCAACTAGAACAGGCGATATGTACTCAGTATCCAATATATTATATGTCAGATAAATTAAAATGCTTTTTACTACTATTAGTGCAGGCAACGCGTTAGTAACATGAAATAACTCATCTAATATTGGATTAGATTCAACTGCACCTTTCTTTAAAGCTACTGAAGTTGTGTAAATGTCTAAAAGTTGAAGAGCAACAAATGTTATAAAAAGATAAGTTGCCATTACCACCCTCTCGTATGAATCATTCTATAGTTCCAGTTTGCTATTGTTAAAGCTGCTTGTGCACCGGTTGTTTTATTTTGACCGTACAGAGAAAAGTTTGCACCAGTTGTGAATCCACATTGCTTACTGGTATGCCAAAGTTGTAATGGTGTAACGAATCCTGACGATGGTGAAGTAAACGGAATCATAATATCTCCAACTGCCCATCCCGCCTCAGTTATGGTACATATTGCTTCAATAATAGGTTCTATAGTGGCAGTTATTCCAATATTACTATTCTGACTTATTGCGGTTGAAAGTGCTGGCCAAGCGGAAAATGTACTTACGTACCTGCCCATCAAGGCATACCACGTAATAGCAGTTACAACTCCACCAGCGATTGTCACTTCACCAACAAATACTCTATATACTTGCGTTACAGTTGACCCATTACCAACTTTCATGGTCATTTCCTGAATATTGAAAGTGTTCTGGCCAGCTGTAATGCTATAAGTTCCTCCCCACTGATAAACTGGCGCAAGAGGTGTAGATCCAGTAGTGCATGTACCGTTAGCAGCAATATCTAAGTATAAGTATGTCGTACCGTTAGTTGATAGTCCATTCCATACAGGATTGGTGATAGACCCTGTACGATTTGATACTCCGGATGAGGCGGTTGCTACTAAGATACCTGAACTTGCATTAGCTGTAACTGTTGTACCACCAGTCGATCCCCCAAATGCAGATTGACCGTTAATATCAACTGTACCAGATAAAATTGTTTGTCTTACTGGAACTGATGCATAAGTTTGAGCATTGCCATCAGCGAATGTTATACCTAAATCTGAGATTGATGTTGTCATTATGCAACCCTTGTTATAGTGAATAATACCGGATCAGTTCCTCCATATGCAACACCATCAGTCTTTGCATTTATTACTGAACCAGCTGGTAAATAAACAGTTGTTGCTACATTACCAGGCCAGTTCGCCGCCGGTGTATGATTAATGGTTAATACATTAGCAATCGTGCTGCTTTGAATATTTGTCGCACCTTGATTGTCATTTAAAGTAATACCAAGGTAACCAGATATTCCTCCAAAGACATCTGAATAGCTAATGGAATATATACCAGAAGTATTAATAGTAAAAGATGAACTGAGAGTAGCTGAATCGGCATAAGTAATATCAGATCCCTGATTAATTACTGTATTGAGGAATCTTCTGTATTTAGTATTTGTTGAACCGTACCCATTGGCAGTATTTAACCTAATCATACTTGGAACTCCGATAAATTGCGGTTGCTTAACAAATGTTGGAGTTCCATCTGCCGCCAGAGATAATCCATTTACCTGACCGCCACTAGGTCCAACAACAATAGCTAGAGTACCATCGTTACCTGCTTGAGTAGTAAGAGCACCAGATACAGAATTTCCTGCTGTTATAATATTTTGTGGCATTTAAGTCCTTAATTATAAAAAAGTCACTCTAACTTTAAAATTCGATGCAGCAACCGCTATTGGCTGACCAGTAGTTTTTATAGGGATAGCTAAAGTAGTACTTGCAAATGCAACTAAGATATTTGTTGAATCGCATCCAACAAATAACAGATTTTCAGCTACTCCACTCACTGAGGTATGCCAATATATTTCATCGTTAATGGCCCATCCATTAACACTGACTACAACGATTAACGATACAATGATAAAATTTGGTTTTCGACCTAGACTATGTGCAAGATTCTGAACTCCAGCTGATAATACTGCTGGAGTTATCAAACTATTAAATAGAGGTCGGGGGGCACTTATCCAGTTTGTGCCATCCGATGTTAAAACGTTATTAGCATTACCGGGAGTCGATAGGCCTGTACCACCATTAGCTGTTGATACTGGAACTGCAGGCGTTATACCTGTTGAACCATCTATTACTGTTGTCATTATAGAACCACCAATCTAGCACCAGTTGGTACCGTTAAAGTTATGCCTGTATTTATTGTCAGAGGGCCAACTGTACTTGCATTCTTGCCTGTAGTTAATGTATAGTTAGTTGTCATTACCGTACTATTTTCTTGAAATATACCAGTTCCACCTCCACCAGTTGCTCCGCCTCCAACTGATCCCCAGGCCGTCCCATCATATCCTTCAAATTTTACAAGATCAGTATTAAATCTAAAATATCCAGCACCTGGTGCAACATCTCGATTGGCTGTTGTGCTTGATGGTAAAACAGCTGATCCGGTTGCAGCTGTTCTAGGTACAGCAAATGCAGTAGTTGCCAGTTTTGTTGAATTATCAGTTGCTACTTGAGTAGTGGCAGTAGTACCGTTAGGTAATGCAGGTGTACCAGATAAATTTGATGCAGTAGCTGAATTTCCTGTACATGATGCCGATGACCCATCTATGCTTGTTATACCGGTTAATACTAATGGAGCAGATGCTCTATTTAACGCAACTGCAGTTGTTCCAATATAAGTGGTGCTAGAATTTGCTGCATTATCTCCGGTATTAACTCCGGAAAGATTTGATCCTAAAATTGAACCAGATGTAGTTAAGCTACCGGTAATTATAAGACCGGCAGTAGTAAAATCACCGATAACGGCGCCATTCAATGATACTCTAATATTAGTTCCACCTGTACCAGCACTATTTGCGTATGCTCTAATATATCCCATTCCAGGTGAGTTATTAGTATCAATGCAAACACCTCCACCTGTACCGTACGATGCCACCGCACCAATTGCTTCTAGTTGTTGTGCCGATGATTTTAAATTTACAGCAAAACCTGTTGTAGACCATTGAGCAATTGTAGATCCGGATATTGCTAAGCTTCCACTAGTAACTGAATTAATTGCACCAGCAACAGAACCTGCTGCACCATTCAGCCCTAAACCAAGCGTGCCTGATATCTGACCAGTTATAGCAATTCCATTTGATGCGGTTATTGTAGTTGCAGAGATTGTTGATGGGGTTGTTGCACCTATTGTACCATTAAATGCAGATAAGGTTATTGTCTTATTACTTAGGGCTTCAACTCCAGCTAACGTAGCTAAGGTGCCAGTTGTTGGTAAAGTCAAGGTTGTTATACCGGTGGCAGTAAATGTTTTGGCAAATGCTCCCGCAAAAGTTAAATTTGCTGCAGATGTTAAAGTTGCTGCTCCATTATTAACACCTGTGCCACCGTATGTTGGAGATATAACAGTACCTTGCCAGATGCCTGTGCCAATCGTACCTAGACTAGTAAGAGAAGAAGATATAACACTAGTACCTAATGTTGTAGCATTTAATATACTTACATTGTTTATCTTATATGCAAGACCAGAAGATAAATTCAATGACTGATTTGATGTCCAATTAGAATTAGTATTATCCCAAATGATAGTTTTGTCGGTTGTACCATGTAATGTTATACCACCACCATTTGCTGTAACATCAGTAGGAACTGCAACTGATCCTAATTCAATATTAGTATCAGCGGTAATAAAATTTCCTGCAAACGTCATGTTACCACTTTTATCAACATTAAATTTGCTGACGCCCCCAACCTGCAGATCAATCAGTTTTGAATTTGCGGAAGATGCAGTATCAGTTATATTAGAAAGTATACCAGAGAATGTTGTAGGTGCGTTATTCCACGTTTGAGTAATACTTACCGGTGGAGTATTAGCTGCAACAGTTCCACCGGTAATTGTTATCTGAGTAGAAAATGTAGGTGACGCCTTAGGGGCAAGAGTTGTATCTGTTGGGTGAATATGATCTTGTTTAGAAAATAGTAATGAGATTCCTGCATTTGCTAAACCGTTCATCAATGGGGAGGCAACACCTGCTTGACCTACGTAATATGCAGTAGTTGCTAGTTTTGTGGAGTTATCATTCTGCGCTGGGGTTGCGGCAGTTGGACTTAAAGTAAATGCGGTAGCACCGGTAACTGACAATGATGTAGCATTTATTGCGGCCAATGTACTAGTGCCAGATGCACCTAAAGTTCCAGTAGTACTGATATTACCTGATGCGTCAACTATTGATGTAGGAGTTGTACCAACTGAAAGACCATGTCTTGCATTAAACTGAATTTTGTTAATTGCCATTGGTTCACTATCCCCAAAGTTTATTAATTGTTATATATTTATATCTTTGTAGCTTGGACATAAACCTTAAATGTTGTCGAGTTTGCAGATGATGGAGTTGCCAACAATCTTAAATTGCCACCAGAAATATCAAAGTCAAAGGTAGCACATGCACTGCCTAATATAACTCCACCATATTCGGCTGAGTTTATGTTAGTACCGTCATGTATCGCATTAATTGATACTTTGTGCCATTTGCTTCCAGTAGTATCTGTTGCCTGAACTTGAAATTCAGCACTGCGATATGTTGCAATAGCAACTGTTGCAACTGGAACTTGCGTTACTGCAGTTGTAGTTGTTATGGTAGTACTTGATGACACTTCACCATTATTGATAATGGGAGTTGTTAAACTCGTAGTAGCGGTGAATGCGGTAGAAGAAGCAGTTGCCAACGTTGACGATCCTGCAACGCTTAAAGTGCCTGCAATTGTAGTATTACCGGATGCCGCAGTTACGTTGAATTTATTGGTGTTTACATTTACATCTCCAACTACATTCAATATACCAGAACCAGGAGTTGATGGGTTACCAATTGTAGTATTACCTGTTGCAACAAGAACTTGAAATGTATTACCATGAATTGTATCGTTTAATATAAGATCACCACGACCTGTGAATGTACCAGGTGCAACGCCAGATGTCTTAAGATCTATTGTACCGGCTGTATGTATAATTGTCATAGTACCATCAGATGAGGTGAATGACTTCCATTCAGTAGTAGCAGCGGCATTATTCATACCAGGAATTTGGTTTGCAGAACCGGCCGTTAGTCCTGTTCCACCTTTTGCTATGCTTATAGGTGTTGCATTCCATGTACCAGTTGCGATAGTGCCTAAAGTTGTTATATTAGATGAACCAGCCCATGTACTCAAAGCTGTATTTTCTACTAAACTTAAACCAACTTTTGATTTTGCTAAAGATGTTATCCAAGCTGGGTCTGCATATGATCCCGTTGTATAAACACCATTAGTTACAGTACCAGAATTTCCACTTAGATTGCCTGTTATTAATCCAGTAACACTAAGAGTTGAACTCATCGTAACAGCATTTGTAACACCTAAAGTTCCTAGAATTGTTGTATTACCATTAGATGCAGTTACATTAAACTTACTCGAACCGATAGAAAAGTCTCTTTTAATATTAGTCGTTAAATCGAGCATTGCAGTGCTATTTGGTAAATCAAAACTTATCTTCTTTGTCCATGCGATTGGTGAAGAAGGTGTAGTTCCATCAGAGAACCACCACTCTTGTGTAAATGCCTCAGTAATTCTAGACATCATTGCATGTTCACCAGCTAACGCACTATCTTTAACATATGTCAGTGAACCGGTATCCCATCTTGCATTGTACGCAAAATTGAATTCTGATATTGAGTTGATATCTAATCCTTGAGTGCCACCTGCAAGACCATCATTTAGATCCTGATATTCTCTTAGATGTTTTAATTCACCTGTTGCAGGTTGCATATCTCTAGCTAAACTGACGCCTGGTGTAATTTTTTGCACAATACCACCGTTTACATCAACACCGAAACGTTGAGCACCGGCTAATTGAAAATCTAATAATAATGAATTTGCAGCTGATGCAGTATTAGTAACGTTGACCTTAATCCCACTAAATGCAGTTGATGCATTGTTCCATGTCTGAGTAATACTTATTGTTGGTTGGTTGACAGTGACAGTTCCACCATTAATTATGATGTAATCTGTAAAAGTTGGTCTTAACTTAGGTGCAAGAGTTGTATCTGTTGGGTGAATATGGTTATCTCGAGAGAATCTAGTCCCCGTACCAAAAGATGCTCCTCCATCCATCAAAGGATTGGTAGAACTTGCTTGAGCTAAAACAAATGCGGTAGATGCAGCCTGAGTTGTATTTGTATCAACCGCTGCCGTAGGTACCGTTGGTCCTACAGAAAATGCGGCGGCCCCGGAGACGCTGAGAATACCTAAGCCTGTTGATCCTGCAACGCTTAAAGTTCCTGCAATTGTAGTATTACCATTAGATGCTGTAACATTGAATTTATTAGTATTAATAGTAAAGTCAGATGTAGAACCTAACAGACCAAGAGTACCAGTTATTGATGTTGCACCGGTTATACCGAAAGTACCAGCAAATGTTGAGTTGCCTGTTACATTATCACCGGTTGTCTTATCAAATTTCTTGGTATTTAAATCGTTGGCAGCTGCAACTAGATTAGTAAAACTTCCATATAATGGCGTAGCTAGATCACCGATACTACTAGCAATAGAGTTGGTTATCAATCTCCAGTCATTGAAGGAGTTAAATGTTGTTACTTGAGGTATACTCATCGTTATCTACTTTCTGAAGAATCTTTTAGTTTATTCATATCACTTTCAATTTTATTTATTCTACTATCATGCATATGCATTTCTTACTAATCTTTTTATATCTTCTATTTCTAATCTTAGTTTGGTTACTTCCGACTGCAGTTCATTAATTTCTGAATCTTTGCCTCTGTTGATATTTCTTCTTTTTACATAGTTTTCGTACTCAGTTTTATTAGTATTTACAACTAATCCAGGCTGATTCATGTAGGCTAAATCTTCATCTTGTGTACGAATTAATGCCATTTATGCCAGAGCGATAACTCTAAGATCTTTAATTCTTGGGACAATAGAAGTATTAGTGCTTCGTTGTACTAACTTGACTTGGAATGTGTTAAATGAGTGAATGCCATTAACCTCATAATCTAAATCAATAAATTCATCTTCATGAGTTTTCTTATAATTAGGAGAAACTAAAACCCATTTAGTTTCTGATAATGGAACTCCGGAACTTACTGTAGTAGATCTATAATATAAATCTATATCTGTAGTAGATGGAATACATGCAGCAAATAATATCTTAAGAGCGGTAGCCGGGCTCTGCAATACTATAGGTAAATGCTGATACTTAGATTCTGCGGTGCCATTAATAGGTGATATTTCGTCAATGAATGTTTCATATTGAACTATGGTGCTAGAAACTGTTTCGTTAACCAAAGCTTTGCTTACATATATTACTGGTGTAGCACTCAATAAGTCAATATCAATGACCATGCAGTCAAAGCCGGCGGTATTATTACTAGTTGTCCCAGTTATTGTAACGTACGATCCAATTATAAATTTCGATAAATCCGCAGTCGCACATGATATAGTATTAACTGTCTGAGTAAATACGCAAGATGCTGCACTAATTATGGTATTAGCATCTATTGCCGTAACAATATCAGCTGAACTTGGAGCATTTATTTTATTTTGATTTGTAAATAACATTAGTTGTGTTAAATCAATAACAGGTGACATTGCAGAATCTAATGACGATAAATTAATATCAACACTCAAAGATTTAGAATTAGAAAATAAAACATTCTCATTAAGATCTGAATGTATATACTTAGGTGCAGATAATTCAAATGTTCTTTCATGTGTTATTTGAGTTGGAATTATATCTTTAACTGTATCATCAGTAAATTTTGCAGAGCTAGTAAGAATTGTATTAGGTCTTACAGATAGTGATGGTCCTGTAACTAATATACCGCTATCAAATTTTATTGATTTAGAAACTCTAACTGCAGCTCCACCAACGTTATCAGTTAAGTTTGCCGCAGCACCTAAAGTTATTGTGTAATGATCTGAATCAGTTACAGTACCAACTACAAAAGTATTATTGAGGCTGGCAGTACCTGTATCTGCAGAACCTGAGTATGTAACACGAGCACCCACAAATAATCCATGGTTTTTATGAGTAACTTTAACTGCAGTATTACCGTTGGTTAATTTGAATGGATTTGGTTCCATCAATTCTAGAGAACCAATTTGTGATTGATTATTTAGACTCAAAGTTCCAGATCTAGATATATCAAATTTGGCGTAATTTAGTTCAAACATCAGATCCTGCAGTTGGTCTGGTACCCATGTACTATTATTTTGCGACTTAAATAACACACCAGTTGATGGCTGTTTAGAGATGATATTAGTAGGATCTTGGATAGATTTTTCACCTAATTGAGATATCCATACTTTATAAGTAAGTGAATTAGATAGAACTTTTATGCAGTACTCTTTTTGAGGTGACAGATATACGGGCCCTGCGAACTTACATCTCGTTGGAGCAGTGCCATTTGAGCTTAAATTCATTTGAGAAGGATATATAACCGATATTGCATTAGTTAAGACAGTTTCTGTAGGTTGACCATTTACCATTTCACCGATCTGCACAACTACTGGCAATAAATCGAAAGCACCCTTTTCGGCAAAAAATAAATCGACACTGGTTATCCAAGTACCAGCTGTAAACACTTCAGGTATTCTGAATGATTGTGCAAGAGGATCTGGTCTATAAGTTTTTAACTGAGTAAGAGTATTGCGATTAACATTATTAATAATAATCGTATTTTCATAGATATCCTGTTTAACTTTTAAAAGTTCTTTAGTATAATTAATTAATCCAATAGAAGTAAATTGACCTGTTGCTTCAGTTATAACTGCATCAGATAAAACTGATGGAGCAACATCATTAAATTTGATCTCATGTGCTCCGACGTCGAATGTATTATTAGCAGGAACGATAAAACCAAACCAACTACCGTTTGAGTTTGTGACCATTCCTGGGTTTGAATTATAAGATACTACAGTAGCTGTTGCGTTAGATGTTTTTCCTTTTATGACCTGACCGGCTGTAAGGACGTCAGATGTATAATTTGCTGGATTACTAGTATATGATCTAGGTAATGCAATATACATCGAATATTGAATACTACCGGTAGAATTTATCTCAGTTTCCTGTGCGACTACAACCGCAGTAATAGTGCGAGTCGGACCGGATGCAGCAATTGAGATTATTTCACCGTTGCTAAACAAATTAACATGTGAAAATCCTGTGTTAGTAGAGTTAGTTGTTTCTAAATCACGACTGTAACTGAATTCGTTACCTGCGATATTTGACCTAAAATCAACAAATTTACCGGCAGGAGCTGTAATAATTATCTTAGCGCAAGAAGTTATATAAGAATCAATGCTTGAGTTATCTAAGTATCCATATATTGTAGAAAATGGTTTCATACCTCTTACTTCGCACATTATAGGTATCGAACGCATTTTTTGAGCTGGAATTGATCCCAGAGCATTTACAACATCTGATACGGTAGAAACTACCGTCTTAGATATCGTACTTTGAGAGGAAGACAGTATAGTATCTTCAACTATTATATTTTTTCCAAGATCATACCAACCAGGAGGTATTGATACCCATTTTGACTTATCAACTGTTGAACCATGGTTAGGATCCATAGCTCCCGCTTGAATAACTTGAATTGCATTTGTAGAATTAACTACGTTATTAATAGTATTTGTATTATAGTGAATATCACTAGAGACAATTTCAGTCAACACAGCATTAGAAGTTTCTTGCCAGCTGTCAACTTCCGGTGTTATTTTGCATGTTCCGATAAATCTGAATATGGTGAATCCATTAATATATTCTTTTCTAGATGCCACTTTTTGAGATACAATTGGAGTTTCAGTATATGGTAATGAAACAAAGTTTCCGGTCAACTGATAACCATTTGAATTTCTAGTTGCGTCATTAATTCCAGAAGGTTCAACTAAAGGAATCATCTGTATAGATGCGTTCGGTTTAAGTTCTCTAGATATTACGTCAATTTTAGAGCGCAACGGAGCTCCAACATCAAGCAAACTCCCATCTTTAAATTGATCTGCAACAAAACCATTTTTATATCTATCTAAGCCATTTGCATCAAAAATTTTAGTCTGGCTAGTTTTCTTTTCTAATTCAGTTAGAGCTACATATTGTTCTATATTTCCGATACGTTGATCTATCTTACCAACTTCTTCCATGGTATAACGTTTATGTTGAATATCAGTGATACTAGTAGTTTTAGGAAGTTCCGTATATGGGGTTAGAGAAATATTAGCCAGTTGCAATGACCCAGCTGGTATTGCCGGAATTATGACCCTATCTGAACTTATTCCTTCAATATAAGAAAACTCCCCCGATTTATTCAGTATCAATATATCATTACGTGGGAGATAATATGAGTAACTTGTCTCTATAACACTTGTCGATTGTAATGGGTTAGTTACCGATCCTCCAGTAGAAGTCCAACTAGTACCATTATCTGAACGTCTTGCTCTGAAGTCAAGACAGTCACGGAGACTATAGATAGTCTCCCCTAATGCAACCGAAGGGATTTTAGTATACGGTATGCTAGAATATGAATCAACTGAGAAATAATCACCGGGCGAGTGGTCAAAATATTCAAATGTTACACGGATTGGTCTATTAATAACAACTCGAGGTTTTTTAACTATTTGACTTTCAAAATATGCAGCAGATGTTTGATTTGACTTAAGAGTAAAATCTTTTGTTATGTCAGTTTCACCTGAGGTACTATAACTACTAGTAGATGTTGATCCGCTCTTTGTCACTTTTATAACTCTAATAACATCAGCTTCCGATAAACCTATTGCAGTATCAGAAAATTTGTGCGTAGATACAACGTTATTAGATTCGTCTCTAGTATCTGTATCATTAATTGTAACAGTTTTAGTTAAAAGAGTTTTAGTCTTTTCTTTGGCAGCATTGCCAACTCGCTTCATAACTGCTAGTACAGTAATAGATTGACCATTAGTTAATCCGGATATTCTAAGTTGTTGAGGATCGCTACTAACGTAACTATAAGAAGCGTTTATTATAGCAGGAACTGAATTTGCTACAATATGACCGGTCAGTAAAAATGATTCACCACTAGTAGATGTTGTAATATCTTGAGTTGTTCCAGATACAGTAAAAGGTCCAAATTTTTTGTATAACGTATATCCAGTATCAATTGCACCGTTAGCATCCCTTAAAGTTTTAATATATGAATGTTTGAATGGTTTTACATATTTACCTAGTTCTATTAAATCTGCGGAACTGGAAGTTGCACCTACATCTATAACTGAAGTAGTAATATTAGATGCCAACGTTAAAGCTACATCACTTTGTATTGATAAAACAATTCTATTTGAGTTACTAGTTCCCGACAAACTAATAGAGTCACCAACTTTTAACTCAGAGGTGAATAGCGTTCCTTTACCTGTTACATTAGGAGATGCTGCGGTGCCTGAAAAATATCCACTTAAAGGTATTGAACTTGTAACGATATTGGAAGTAAAAGTTGTACTTATGTTAATAGCGTATGCTGAACTCTTGAAATTAACGTTGTTATTCATAGTAATACCAAATATGAATAAATTATATAACGCAGTTGCTGAACCAATAGTTCCCGATACATACTCTATACTTCTCACGTAACAAGTGCCGATAGTTGCGGCGGCAGAGTTAGTAATAGTTGCTGTTGGTATTGATGAAATATCCGGAACTCCAGCAACGTTAGTTATAGTAACATATGATCCTACAGGAGCGTATATTTGAGCATTATCTACTTGAGTTGTTTCTCTTGCTTTATCAACTACAATATTTCTTTTATCTTGTATATTAACCTCAAATCCTTTAATATATCCTTTTCCAGATGAAGTAGTAAGGATGAACTTTCCTTCAGCCGTTCTATGGTCAGCCAATGATAATCCAGTTGCAGGATTTAAACCATCATTAAAAGTTGCACCTGAAACTTGTGTCCAATTAACACTACCATCAACCGCAGTTCCATATGCATGTGTTGGAGCTGTTACGCTAGATATACCATCGTTTCTAGCAAAATAGCTAATACCCGCATTAGTAATAAAGTCACCAGCTAAGTATGGTGTTGCCTGTACCCACTGCCCGCGGTTATTTGAACGATATTCTCTGGCTGCAAATGTGAACGGATTAACAATGTAATCGCCTGACTCATCGTACGTTCTACGTGCAAGCATAGTCTCAATTTCTGCATACTTCGTATCATTATACAGTTTCTGAATAACGCCATCTTTTATCTGAATAAGTTCAATAAAATCAATGACATTTATACCAGAAGTTGCTAAATCTAGTTTTGTTACCAAGTTCAATGAAAGTTTAAGACGATCTGCTCCGGGTGCACCGAAATTGCTGAATCCACTAGCATTATCAAATAATGAATCATCATCATTTGCCGTTACTGCAGTGCTATCTAATTCCAGACCTACAACTGCAGTTACAATGTTATCGTATTTTCCAACAACTACAGTTTGTCCACTTACACCAATAAAATATCCGTTTATATAGTAGACACCTTCATTGATAGTTGCAATTGATGCAAAACCGGTAAATGATGTAGAACTTACAATTTTAAGAGTGATGGAAGTGTCAGGATTTGTCAGAATGTCAGCTGAACTAAACTCATGTGTAGTATTAGCCGCTTTTGTATATTTAACATATAGCGTAACAGGATCAGTATCAGTGCTTTGCTCTGCGTGTACAATATGAGCTTCTACCCCAGCAGCATTTTTAATAGTCAATCCTACAATACTACCAATTACACTATTTGCATTGATATTATTATAGAATGAGTCCAACTTGATGAACTGTACCTGACTATCATAAAATATATGTCCGGGAATAACCATAGTTCCATTCTGGAATAAGTGATCACCTTGACGTTTTATTTGTTCTTGAAGAATAGATTGAATCTGAGTCAGTTCACGTGCTTGAACTGGATTACCCGGTACAAAAAGAATTTGATGATAATTCTTTGCTGGATCGTAATCGTTAAAGTATGGGTACTGTTGTGTATTAATTGGCATTTACTCTCTCTACTTTATATTCATTGGTATTTATTATCAGAATTTAGCAATCACACTTATATTTTCTGTTTGGCTAGGATCGCGATTAATCGGAGCACGATATTCTGTATAAACAATATCACCAGAATAAATCTGTACATCAGGACTAATTATTGATGCAATCACACCAGTACCGGTACCAGGAGTAGTATTTAATGTTTCGCTTACTTGAAATGATACATTGGCACCAGTAGAACCAATATTTTCAGATCCAGTTCTTATAACTCTTACATGCCCTGTACTAGGATTAAAGTCAACTACGCGTCCTTTAGCACCAGAAGTTGCACCTGTCACGATGGCATCAACTAGATATGCACCGGATGGCAGACCAGTTTGAACAACTAACGTAGTAGAAGCATCTAGAGTAGCAGAAGTTGCAACTGTTGACGTACCAAAGTTTGTTGGATTGTATACTAAAGATACTTTACGGTAATCGTTAGTAGTGGTAAATTTACCACCCTCATCTCCAACAAGAGCAGTACTTACTAGTAAAAATCTTGCACAGACATTGTAAACAGGGTTGACACCCAATCCTGACATAGGAGTAAATATAATATCAAATGCTGCGTTAGTTCCACCGGTTGTAACTACACTAGCATAGGTATATCCTGTTCCCGGATTTGTTATTTCTATGTCACTGATACTGCCACCCGTACCATAAGTAACAGTGAATTGAAGTCCAGTACCGTCACCGATAATTTTTAACTGAGGATCAGATTCTGTATGAGTACCTGCACTTCCACCATTATATCCAGATCCAGCTGCGGTTACATTAATTACATAGATACCACCTTTGAAGTTTGCGCTGTATACTTGTGCATTCCATTGAGGCAAATATGGATCCCCTCCACCTGGAGCAGATGGGATGGTTTGTATTGGATGATAGAATTTACTAGAAAATTTGATAACATCAGATGTTGAAGTTGTACCCAAAAACTTCCAGTAGTATCCATCAGCAGTTTTTACAATAGTAGTATTAGTTCCAACAGGTACTCCGGTATCAGGAGAATATATTGATGGTTGAATTTCACCTAAGACAATTTGCTGTTTCAGGCAGATATAGATATTGTAGTTTGATGTAATAACGGTACATTTAACATCTCCGATAGAAGATGGCGTTGTAATATGAGTATTAAAACCGGTATAAGAACTTACAATAGAACCATCCCAGTCATGTCTATACGTATCATATTTTATATTTGGTTGCCAAGTTTCTTTAAATATTCCATGATTTGTATCAGTAGTTGCCAATTTTTTGAGTGATAGAACGTCCTCCCAGTCTTGTGATTGATTCTTGACTGTATTAACCGGAACTGGAATAGTAGAATCTAAACTAGAAATGGTATCCCAGTAATATGGTCTTCCAATTGCTAAGTAGAGTGAGTTAGTTGCCAAAGAATTTAAGAATAGATCCAAAGTTCTTATCTTAAAAGCATCCAAAATTATAGCTGACATTGATTAATCCTTATATCTGATCCAATATTTATCATGGGGTTATTACTATATATGATTCTGTATTTAGTACATGAAACTGAGCTGGCACGTACATTGAATTATAAGCTGATAGTATTTCGGTGAATGGGGTTAAACCTGTCAGGTTTCTCAGATGAACGTCTGATATTTCTATATTCCCATTTGCGTTCAGATCTACTATGTTCATATTTGTTAAGAATCCACGTGCCGGATATATTTGAGCTGACATTAAAGTAGAAGTAGCAATAGCTGTTATTCTAATAAACCAATAATCACCTAAATCTTTTACATCAATATCCATGCTTCCAATACTTACATATAACCCAGTATTTAGATTTATTCTCAATTCATTAGACTGTAATATAACTGACATATATGTCAGAGGATTTGACTGTTTTCTTGCAAATAGTTCAATACTTATCTTATCATTGATCGCACATACTACATCTTTACTTACGTAGGATGGACTCAGTGAACTAGCGTCCGTTAATTTATAAGTATTCAATCCACCTTCATTATCTATTGATGCTGATACTACAGGAGTTACATTATGTTGAGTCCATGATTCTAGTACATTTTCAATGAATAACGTAGGTGCGTTATAATTGTTTATAACTGCAGTTGACAATGCACTAGTCTGTCTTATTGTATAGTCCTTAACCAAACTTATCGGTAAGTAACCAAACGTAAACTTGGCATATTCACCAAATAACGAATCCATGGAAGAATATTCTGTTCCAAAGTCCGTTACACTTAAACTTATAATGAATAGAGCAGTAAGGAATTGGTTGTATCCAATCTCATTGAGAATATTTGACTCGATGAATTTCTGCGTAACAACATCACCGAACAGTCCAAATCCGGCTGGATGACAGGTGCTTTTTAATGTTTCTGCATAGTCAATTAATGATCGACCGCATCTAACAACATATCCTCTATCTTGGTATCTCTTATTATCGGCAAGAACTGAATCTCTGAAGTTTAAAATACCAGCATTATCAGTAAATTTAAATGAAGTAAATCCCGATCCACCTACAATAGCATCACCGATAGCCCTATTTAACTTAGAGATAGTACCGACAGCGCCCGAATCAACTCCTACTAATATATCACCAACGATAAACGTTCCAGATATCTGGTCGACTATCTGTATACCATTCTCAGATATAATATGAGTAGAATCTTCTGTTATGATATTAAACTTATCCCCTATTCCAAATAATTCAACAAGATTCCTGTCATAATCAATTGCCCTGACAGTTGCTGTAAGTCCTAGGTCATATGAATCATCATCTAGATCTTGTTCTAGAAATGTACTTCCATCTTCTAGTAGTACAGATCCCCCACCTTGTTCTAATAATAGATGAATTGATCCAATAGCAGCTCTATATTTACTCGATTTAACTAAAACTGTTTCACCGACTCTAAATGCAACATTTTCTTTTATGATAGCTTTTAACTCAAATATTGGTTTTGGGAGTATATTATATTCTGCACCATGATTGGAGAAACTTACCTTTCTGACTCCTCCAACTTTGCTGCCATATGATACAAACTTAGTTCCAGTTGCAATAATATTGTTAAATATGTCCTTTTTATCTGCTAAGTATACTATTGGGGTCTTCCTATAACCTCCACCAGAATTTGTCACGGCAACGCCTGAAACTGCTCCGTATGCACTATTATCTGTTATTGTAACAACGGGCTTGGATGTAATTCCAGTTCCAGCATTGTTAATAGACGTTGCGTCGAGTGACCCCATACGTTCAGTAATAAGATTAACTTTTGCATTAATACCATCGCCAACTATAATAGCAGTTGCGGAAGTATAAGCAGTTCCTGCATTACTTATAGTAATTGATGATAAGTAACGACTAGCAAATGCTCTTAGATCGGCACTAGTACCTGAGCCGGGTGTTGTAATAGTAAAGGTTGGGTTAGTATATCCAGAACCCTTTTTGATAATATTCAACTGAGTTATTTTGCCATCAACAACGATAGGTCTCACTTCAGCTCCTGTACCTGTCGGATCATTAACTGTTATTCCGGTAGTTGTTGCATAATTAGAACCTGTATTAATAACCTCAGCTCCAGTTATCCCAGTGTCGATAACTGGAATAAGAGCAGCATTGCTACCATCCCCCACAACAATAACATATGATCCGTACCTGTAACCACTGCCTCCGTTAATAACTCTGACATCAGTGACCTTTCCACTGTTTATTACTAATTTTAGAGAAGCTCCTGTGCCGCTACCACCAGAAACCGATATTGTAGAAGAACTAGTATAACCCGTGCCACCATCTAGTACTGCCACTTGAGTTATCACACCTAGCGATGATATAGTTGGCAGAAATGATGCTCCACTCCCCGCTACGGCAGTTGTTATTGACAATGGTGTTACTTCAGAAGTTGCCCAATATCCACTACCAACGTTAAGAATGTCATACCCAACAATCTTACCAGTACCAGATATAGTTGTATTAAGAGTTGCCGCAGTGCCAGGATTTACTGTAAGATTTGCCAGATCGGCTGTTACATATCCGCTGCTACCAACGCTTGAAATTGATTCAATTACTCCGTTAACGATAGTAGGAGTTATTACCGCAGGAACGCCGCCTGAAGTTGCACATGATATAGTTGTTCCGTAATAATATCCGGAGCCACCATTAGTAACAGATATTGTTTTTAAGACTCCATTAGCTATCGTTGATGCATTAAAAGTTGCTCCAGCACCATCGCCTAATACAGTTATTGCGCTGCCAGCAGAATATCCCTGCCCACCGTCAACAATAGCAACTGATGCTATAGAACCTCCACCACCAAAACTCACAATACCTACGAATCCTAAACCATCAGCTATTTGTAAAGCTGCTTTAGTATAACCAGTTCCACCTGCGTTCACATTAATTGCTGTTATGACACCATCTACAATGAATGGTTGTAGAATTGCTCCAGCTCCTCGTCCAGAAACAGAAGTTGTCACTGCACTATAAAATTCACCCGGATTTGTTATTGCAACTGATCTTAATTTAAAATTCAGCGACATTGTTGCACTGAAACCGGTACCTACTTTTGATATTACAGGATTATCAAAGCAACGCGGTACATTATCATAATATCCATTCTCGATAATAGAAAAGGTATTAATAGCACCAGCTGAATTTGTTTGGTCATAGAATAGCGGAGTAAATGTTGCATCCTGGCCATAGCGTTCTTTTATTGTTATAGTAGCAGTTGTATAATTTTCACCACCACTAATAACGGTAATTGTTCCAATTGTATCACCAGATAAATTAGCCTTTGCAACAGCTCCGCGGCCATCTCCGATTATTACTACAACAGGATCAATATAATTTACACCGGCTATATCCACGACAATAGTTGCAATTTGACCGGTAGAGAATGTTGCATGAGCAGTAGCACCAAATCCATTGGCGATAACTGCTAAAGCATTAGTTGAAATTGTTGGTCTCTGAGTAAGAATAATACTTGCAATACCACCGGCCACATCGTATGTTTGAACTGTTGCGAATCCAGTTATTTTGGCGAGAGTTCCAGTGTTTATTAGAGCCAACTTAGTATATGGTGGATAACCGGAACCCGATTTATCTAATCGTACACTCTCAAAGTACCAACTAGAAAATACTGAGTTAACTCTTATTCTGGCAGGTGGATACCCTTTTGTTAGAATTCCACCTGATACTTCTACTTCATCATTAACTTTATATCCGATACCACCATAAGTTATTTGAGCTCCATTTAATTCTGTTGTTACGTCAATCTCAGCATTTATACCATCTATGTGTGATACCTGAGCAGTTAATCCAGAACCTGACGTATCACCAGCAATAATTTTAAGCTCATCACCAACAGAATATCCGTAACCTTTTTTAACAACATCTATCGAATCTATGCCACCGGTAGTTACATCTGATATTTGTGCAGAAACTTCCTGACCACTTCCATCTAGAAATGAAACAGATTCACCTGGCAAATATAAAGAGCCGGCATTAACTATGTTTATATCGGATACTGCAGGTGATACCGTTCCATACTCATAGTCAAATTTATCGTAGTGAGCCACTTCTATTTCAACTGGTATTATGTATATTTCATTGTTTATATTAAAAGTTCCAGTTTCACTACCAAGTATTAATGTAACTTTTGTAGAGTTTGTTCCAACTATTCTAGATACGAAAGATTCAACAACTGCCCTAAAATTAGTTCCAACCTGCTTTACTATAAGATTATCATAAGGACGATTTTCTTCAGCTGTAGCATTGAATACTAAAGTATGGCTACTATAAAGAACTGGGTTATAAAAGAATTTTACTTCAGTCCAATTACGATTTATATCGTTATGAAGTGCCTTTACTGAACCATTTTGTATAAACGCTCCAGTAAGAGTTTTATCTTGCAATTGAATAAAATTGATCTCATTACCATTAATCGTAACAGTTGTTGATGATTCTATCACCGCTGCAACCGGATATGGAGATGTTTGAATTAGCGTTGAACCTTCTACGTTAACCCATGGAGCACTTGATTTAATTGCTACTGTAGCATCACGTTTGTAAGTATTGGCAGATGCTCTAAATAACTTGTATGAGTTCCATACTACATCTATCTCTTCACCGTATACTGCTCTCATAATGAACTGAAATGAGTCAAACGTACCTTTTGATTTAAGAAACTCAGCTATATGTTTTGTTATCAAAACTTTATCAGCATGTAGCTCTACTGGGATTATAGATAGCAGTGTTTGAGTTATATGTTGCCTAAACTCTGGTGCCGCAAGGTCTAGGTCTCGATATTCTAAGATATTTTGAATAAAATCAGTCGGCTGACCTTTTTGCGTTAGCCACTCATAATAATGTTTAATTAATGCAACGAACTGCGTATTTTCAGCAGCACGCACATTTTCAGGCAACTGATATTCTACAACGTCAACTACATTTGGGGTCAATTGCATTAATAATCTGCTAATGTTTGAACATCAATATTTTCTTGAGCTAGATTCAAGATGATGTTGTTGGTTGGTTTTATGTCCTGATTTAATGGTTTAGCTTCAAACGTCAATTGCAGTCCTTCAAGACTTATTAATTCTAGATTGTCAATTTGAACTGTACCGGAAATATAATCAATACTTCCAATATTTGCTTTATGCACTATAGCAACACCATTTGAATAATATATCATATTTATTTTTCCATTACCATCATCTTTAAGTTGCATACGTTCAGCTAGATCAGATACAAAGAATACTGAACTTATAAATGATGATTTAACCATTTCGTTAGAATAAGTAAATCTAATGTTATTTTTGGAAAATATATTAGGAGTTACATCTTTAATTAAACTTATTCCTGATAAGTTAGATATAATGGCATAGTTACTACTATCAATTGCTCTAGCCAGATTTGAAGATCTAAATATACCTTTAAACTTTTGGATTGTTGATCGGGCATAGGCTGCTATAGCTGACTTAACTATAAATTCCAGTTCGAATATTCCAACATTCAATAAAGTGGTGTCGTATCTAACTATAGTAGATACTTTAATTTGCACATATTCCGGATCAACAAATTCTATCTTTGTATTGGCAACTGCTTTTGATTCTAAAAATGTAGATACTATATTCTTTTGAGAGTTAGTGAGAATGTCTCCAATTGTCGGTTGTATACACAGCATAACTTTACCAAATTTTGGAGGACTATTAGATGATCCATCCCACGCAAAGGCATCATGCACAAATCCGAAGTTTGTCTTAGTAAGTGCAGCATAGTCACTCGCAATAACTGCTCTATTCTGCGTGCCATACTGATTTAGCGCATTAAAACGAACTGACTCGACATCCTCCAGTAAAGCAGCACCGTTTGATTGAGTAGTTGCCAATACTACTGATGTTGCACCGACAGTATTATCTATCTGCGATACTAATGTAAAGTTAAGTGCACCATTTCCAATACCAGATGTAACTACGTACGTAAATCTTATTTGGGATGCATTAGCTGGTTCATTGCCAAATATACCATCACCAAAGTATATCTCAAATCCATCGAATCCTTCCTGAATCATGTAAACTTTATCAGTTGGACCCACTGTAAGAAGAGTTGATGGTTTCACATACTCAACCCATATACCAGCTTCATTAACTTCTACTTTAAGCGTAGACGTATCAATATCTGCATTAGAGATAGATACAGTTTTGTCGATAGAATTATAAGTAATTGTCTCTTGTGATAAAATGCCTTCATATGCGGTCAATGATACTCTGTAAACATACTGAGAATTTTCAAAGAATCTAGGCACAATTACTGTTGAAATCGTAGTAAACGTTGCGAGAGCTTCACCAATAATAGAAGTAAATCTCGTACCCGCTGGCATTGTGAGAGCTGATATACCTGCAGCTCCAGTTACATTAGTAAAAGTAACGGTTAATTGAACAGTTGCTGCTCTGCGACTACGGGGAGTATATCCAAGTTCTTTTGCTCTGGATACCACCCCAGATCTTTTTACTGCAGTATCTAAAAATACTTCATTAACTAAAAAATTTGCACTCAAACTGTCATAATGAGAATTATATGCCAATACATTAAGTAGTTGAGATATTGCAGCTCCTTCAAAATTGTAATCAGTAAATTCTGTTTGATTTGCAAGATAGTTTTTGATAGATAGTTTAATGTCATCAAAATCGAGTGATCCTATACGAGTTGGGTTCATTCTTTTCCTTTATGTGGTAATACATGTGCGTTCCATATCATATTACCAGTTCCTTTATCATATTCCGGATTAGGGTGAATATGCATTCTAGTATTATGCGGCAATATAAACTCCTTTTCACCCTTATGTGAAGAGTGATGATCTACATACGCTCCCGGGTGTCCCTTTGGCACATGAATTTTTAGAATATGTCCCACAAAATTCCCAAACTTCTCATTGTATTTTGATTTAGTATCATGATCGGTAAACTCCGCAGCCTTGTTTGGATCAAGAGAAGCAGATGTATAGTTACTAGTTTTAGTTATAACACCATGTTTTTCATCACCTGCATGTTTTATAGCATGTTCTGGTGAGTGACGAACACCCGAGTAAACTGTCAATTCCTTAGGAGTTTTGTGCCTATTGAGAGCTTCATCCATAGGTTTAACTAATTCATGCTCTTTTTCAAGTGGTCTTAATTGCCCCGTAGTTTTCCGATGTAGATGTGAATTTACAGGATACGAAGTATATGTATAATCACGGATTGCATCTAAATCTTTTTTATGAGAAAAACGATAATGTTTTTCTAATTCTTTACCTAGTTTATCAATATTCTCATTGATAGAATGCTTCCCAAATACAGTATTCTGAATAGGAGTTCCATCTTTATCAGTTTCTACCTTTTCAGATTTTTTTGAATGTTGTCCAAATACAGTATTCAGAATGGGAGTTCCATCTTTATCAGTTTCTACCTTTTCAGATTTAATAAATTCTTTAAACGATTTCATCTAACTCTCTCCAGTACTAAGTTTATATTTTGGATTGTTGGATTGCCTATTACATAGAATAGTATCTCGATATTAACTGAGTTTTGACCTTCAGTTATTGAAATATCTTGTATTGTAACACGAGGCTCATACTCAGATACTTTGAGTATTATGTTGCGTTTCACTGAGGCTATTGTGCCTGCCGTTATAAGCTCAAATAGAAGTCCTCTGATAGCACCTCCAAAATTAGGATCAAACGGCACATCGAATGCGTTTCCAAGTATTACATTGCGTAAACTTGCTTTTACCGCTTCGACGTTTAATTTTTTAAGAACATCGCCTGTACCAGGGTGTTTCTTGAATGTTAAGTTTAAATCAGAATATATTGCCGCCATTGGTATGCATATTTTATACTAATAGTAGTATTTATTGCATAATTATAGATGGTTAAAGGAGATGTAGATTGCGCTACATCTCCGCGTTAAAGTTAGAATCTAATTGAACTATGTGTTCTTTTTCATTTTGTTCTTTAAATTCTTTAATGTAAAGTATGAACGCAGCTTATAATCTCACCATGGTCTATATAATGTAAAAGTAACTACGTACAATAAACCACAAATCATGTCAGCCCACCCGCATAACCAATTCTCAAAATGTTGTTTCATATTAACACCTCCAGTCTAACGCATCTTGAACATTCAAAAAGAAGTGAATGCCCGATGCACAAGTTTGTTTATTCATATCAAATTTTTTATCAGGTTTAACTATTGTATCCGTTACATACTTAAATGATGCGTTGAAGGTACTAAATGCTGCCCTATATGGATATGCCGCCCCTAGCGGGCAAGAGTCAGTGTATGCCAACGAATGCACATATGCCTTCGAAGCTCTAAGTTTACGTTCATGCACGTTTGATGATGCCACCATAAATGCAACATCTGGGGCATATATTATTGCTCCAACAGGAATAATTAAGTTAGCAATTACTCCGACGCCGAAACGTTGCACCTTTTTAAATACAGGAAGCGGATGTTTAACTTTATAGAAGCACGATGATTCTAGGGTATGTCCATATCTCTTGTTTACCCGAGAGGGAAATTGGATAACATAACTATCAAAATATTTTCTAATTTTCTCGCCATGAACAAGTGGATACTTTTCTTTTGACATAATAACTCCCAGTTAATCCTTTAATTTAATAGCGCCAAACTCGTTAAGTTGTTCCAATATTTCGGTTGCTGATTCGGGCCTATCGCAATGCAGTAGATTGAAATTATTGTGCAGTCCAGATTTAATATATAATGGGTCACCACCGCGATCATTATAATTATTATGACACTGTAACAACATTATTTTTCTGCGACACCCACCTAAAAATTTAAACTTGGCTCCTGCTTTGATATCTTCTAATTTAATTGCATTTAGTTCCTTTAAGCTGGCCTTAAGATTATCCAATTTATCTGTAGTTTCTTGGATCTCCAGTTCGAGTGCAATTAAGTCATCGTAAACTTGAACGCAATCAATTCTTAAGATAAAGTGACCGTCACTGTCCCTAATTAGACATTTATCCTCATCGTAATCCTCAACATCAAATATCTCACCAATTCTTTCTCTGTACCAATAACTGAGCAAACTAGCTTTAATAACTTTAACTTTCATGTTTAATAGCTCCAATCTTATTCAAGTATTCTACCAATTGATACGTAGATCTTCCTGCATCACTATATAACCTATACCGATCACCATGCCTTCCACCGAGCACCCACTTATCTAGGTAAGTCATTAATACCATATCTCCATGAGATGTACCCCATAAAGAATTTTTGCTAAAATTAAACTGTGCACCAATGAATATATCATCCACTGTTATATAAAAACGATATTTGGTTGTCATTTTGTTATCATGCGTTAGATTGTTTGTACCCACCTTTATTAAGGTCTTCTGCAATTTGTTTTGCTGTCATCGGGCCGTCTGAATACATAAAATATGGATCACCATACAGGCCAGCTTTTACATACAATGTACAACTTTTGCCATCGCGACTGCGGACCGGAACTTCAGTTTTCCAATGTTTCATAATTGTTACACTATGCATCTCATTATCGGAATCATTGTAAAATTTGGCACCTGGATAGATATCAGTTTCCTTTATCTCATCAAGATTTTTCAATTTTGCTTTTAATCTGGAGTTTACATTTTGAAGAAATTCAATTTTTTTCATATTTTCTTCAATTTCATGTTTCATACATTCTTTCTCTGTCAGAATTTCAAAATCAGCCTCATGTATTACATACGTATAATCCTGTTTTAAAGGATGAAAGGGATTATCTATTACTTCGAAGATTTCACCAATTTTATCACTATACCATGCTCTCCTATTTCCATTCACAATTCTTACTTTCATTGTATTTCTCCATTATATAAACGCATTTACAACCATTTAATTTCAATTACATCAGTGAGGCTACAGTCCAAATACTACAGATGTCAAAGTCAAATGTCAAGTTATTGACTGATTTTTATTTGTCCAAGTGTCGCTTTTCCACATAATAGTTAAAAACCCCCGAGCATAAAATTGATATGATTATAAAATATACTGACATATTAGACCTTAGGTAAAGTTAAAAACCTCTGATGATAAGGAACTTCAATTCCATCTCTTAGAATAGTGTAACCCTTGCCGACTAATGCATCAATTTGATGCAACAATGTAAAGTAACATCCTGCGTTGATACGCTTAGAGCCGATTGCAGCACTCCAAGGTTGTTTTGATCCTGTAGCTTTCCAGATTTCTACTATCATTATATTCTCATTAATCCAATCAATATAACGCATTATACAGAATTATAAATTAAATGCAAGCTATTTCATAACTACTTGATTTCTATAGAAACTTTTTCATTTGCTGCCAAAGCTGCTTGAAGTTTAGGATAAAATATATCGAAAGCTATGCCAGATCCACCGACAGCATTGGGTAGGCGTGTTTGCCCAACTAAAATACATCCTTCGGTATCCTCCGGTTTATTACCTTTATGTATGCGAACTCCTTTAAATCCAGGAACATCAAGAATGTGTATCATTTCCTTATTGAAGCGTTGACTAAAATCAATAATTACCTTATAAGTTCCTTTTGGTATAGCAGTTTCGTTTTGAATCTTCCAAGACTCGACAGGCTGATCTTCCACTTCTCTAACTGTATCTTCCAATGTAAAACATTGAAACTCATCATTCACATACATCTTTCCAATTGTTGAACTAGATGTAAAATCGCATCTTTCCACTCTTATTTTCATTTAATTCTCCTTTACCCAAATTGAACATTACTACTACCATTAGCGCACACATCACCACATGACATCTGATCACCAATTCTAGCAACTGCAATGCCATTAAAAAATACTGATGAACTACCTTGCGATTGAACTGGTGTATGAGTACTAGTACCGCAGGTATGGGCTGGATACCTTCCACCAATCAAACCAACTGCCATTCCATTTATAAAAACATTGGAACTTCCATCTAAGAGTGGGACTGGTGGATAGCAGTGGGATGTAGATTGCATCCCAATAAGAACTACTGCTGCCATTATACATATCCTGCGGCGATAGCTCTTTTTGATGTAGACCCTGCACTAAGAGAAGTTAAAAAAGCGGCCAACGAGTATTGCCAATTATTACGAACTGTAAATGATCCGTTGACCTGAACTGTATTTGCTGCTATAACTGATGGTGATGCATTAATATAATCCACTGTATTAAAATATACTGATAGCGTGAATGGAACTACTATTGTTGTTGCACTTGGTGCAGTATAACTATACAATGCTTCATAATCAGAAGGCAACTTTCTGAATCCATCAACCATTGCCTTTTTTCCATTATTATCTAAGTATTTGAGAGGTCTAGAAAATGCATCCTCAAACACTCCTGTAAAAGTAACAACTGTATCTGAATTAGATACCCCGATATTAAATGGCACATTAAATGCAACACTAAGTACTTTTGTAAACCAAGGTCCGTCGATGGGAGTCGCCGGATCCGTTATTAAGTTGAATACCTGAGTGAATTGAACATATTCATCCACATTTGCTGTTAGTATATCTAATGTTAGTGTAGTCATTTTAAGCTAGTAATACTAGTCCTTGTGCATATGTCTTATCATTGTTAAGAGTGAGAATTTGACCTCTTTGTTGCTTTAAACTGAATGATATATGTAACCATACTTGTCTACCAGAATCCCTATATTCTAATATTAATTGGTCAACTGCTATCAGATCTCTAATCTCTTGAGCTAACTTGAAATATTGTTCCCGATCATTAGGAGTTCCCCTAATTTTACTAAATCCTATGTCAACTGCCTCACCGAACTCATGTTGACTGTGACCATTCTTTCTAGGTCTGAAACATGAGTTAATCTTTAATCCTAAATGGCCATACTTTTCTCTTAATGGTTCAATTACATTTAATGTCAACTGTTTTAGATTACATGCAATTTCCTGTCCTGATAATCCATTCTGACCGTCGAATGCGAATAGACCATCTTTACATAGATCAGCGAGAGTATAGTTCACAGTTAAACGAGTCTGCATTGACAGACCATCAGTAAAGTCACATATACCTTTTATAGATGCAATTTGGGTCGGTGATGATGTGTCTGTTTGAGTTGCTGTTACAACTGTTCCAGGTTCCTGTCCTAATATTTTAGCCTCAGGTGTTTCCTCCAGTGAAAATGCCATCGTTTCATGACGTGTTACCGGTGCTGGAATTTGAATAGTTGGGGAATATGCTGGAACTGCACTAGCTGTTGCTGCTCCACTATTTCCCCATATCTGAGCAGCATCAAAGTTAAAATTTCCACCAGCTTTAAAGTTAATTGCTCCACCAACCAATACATTATAAGATCCATCAACTTGCTGACTAAAATTTCCATGAGTATGAATGTTAGTATCACCAAGAACTTCTATATTTGCTGATCCCCCTATTCTAATGCTCATATCACCATCAATAGTTACATGACCAGAACCTTTGACATATATCAGCTCATCTTTTTCTACAATGATGGTTCTGATACCTTTAGTTTTTTCTGTTTTATTGCCAACATTGTCTATTTCTATAAATGTGCCCGCCTTGTGATGAATGTTTATGCGTTCACTGCCCTTTGTATCATCAAACTCCATAATGTGACCACTTTCACTGGTATATACGTGATTATATGGATACACCGCATTATATGGAACTGGTGACTGAGACCATGTTACACCACCATTAGCTATTGGTATATTTTTTGTTATCTCTACTTCTTTAACACCTACAATTGTTTCATTTATTTTGATGCCAGATGCTAGTCTCGGTGTGTCTGGTTCATCCTTATGTGTGATTAGTGGATATTTGCCATTTGGGTCTACAAACCCTTGATTTATTTGAGTATTATTTGATGATTTTACTTCATATTTGACATTTGATGTCTGTGTATTGTTTTGGGATTTATCTATTGCAGATTTAGTGATATTATCATACGTAGGCTGTTCAACTGTTGATTGACCAATGATTGCAGAATATCCGGTATTGTATATATCAACACTTTTACCATTTTCGTCAATAAAATCAACACTATTCTTTATATAATCAATAGTTGCTTGTGTCCCTCTAATATGCGACAATGCAAGAATACCTGCAGTCTTTTCCGGAGGTGAATTGGGTGACAGAGCAGTTGCCCTGCATAGATCAGTGTAATCCAATTTTAATTGGGTATCATCGCTTATATTCAGTGTTGTTTTTAGCTTTTTTACCTGAGATGTTGTAAGTGTCCCAATATAAGGTATATCGGTTACTGGTGCTGTAGCTGGTGGTATTAGTTTCAACTCCGCTGCAATGTTATCAAAAGTCTCAACCGCATCTATATTTGTTTTATCAGAAGGAATACCAGCAACAGTTCCGAGAATGAGCGGAGTTTGCTTTTCAGCATCAGCAAATAAGATTACAACCATAGAACCTTCAACAATTCCTGTTGCTGAATGTCCAATGCCACTCATTGCAGCAGATGTTATGCTTTGAATAGGAATTGCCCAAGGTAATTCCGATATGGGTAGTTCCGTACTATTATCAGTATGAATTCCAACTACTCTGACTTTGCATCGCCCAAGCTTAAGGGGATCAGATCTTGCATCTTCAACTATGCCATAATGTAACATTATATTGACCTATTAAAATCAATTTGATTTGGTGAACTATCTTTAACGATTTGCATTGTCATTTGATGCCTACTTTGTGTTATTCTATGTTGAATAGCAGTTATAAGATATTTTCCGGAATAATATGGATCATATTTTGATATATTCTGTTCATCTTTTTCCACTTCTTTAAATTCATTCATAACAAAATTTATAACCATCCCAACCTCAATATCTGTACGTCCCCAAACAACCAAATCCAATTTATACATCTCTAATTGCGATAGGAGTGATACTCTCTTTGATACAATATCGTCCGACTTATCACCAAATCCGTCAAACTTTTGCGGGGACACAATTCTTGACTCAATTAAACCATTTTCTTTACTTAAAGGTAAATTTGGTGATTGTAGTGGAAATTTATCTAGATGCAGCGTCTTATTGAAGTCTGTTGAGTAGTTATATAGATTCTTAGATATCTGCTTTCTAAATAGATTAATACCAAATACTTTATGGCTGAAAGTTCCACGCATGTTCTGATTTATATAATCCTGTGATGAAGTATAATATAGTTCTTTAATAGTTTGGTATTCACGTTGAATATTTCTTACACTTGTACCATCTTTTTGATGGATACGAGCAGGATTTTTATCAAAGAAGTATGTCATAAAGATATCCTGACTAAACAAATTAGTCAAAGATTTCAACTTAAACTTCTTGTTTGTTTGATAAAACAAATAATTTGGTATATTGATAGAAGTATGAGGAAATAGACATCTAGATGTGGCAAAATTTATACATTGGAACGGACTCCAATACGGAGACACAAATTTTATATTGCTGTTAGATATATCTACCTCAAGATCATCACTTTGCTTCAATTCTGTTTCATATATTCTTTTTACAATGTCAGATGCATTACCTGAATATGCTTTACTCAACTTTTTATTTAAATCAGTTATGCCTTCAACTGCCATAAAGTGAAGGACATACATTTGAGTTTTATCACCGCGATGATTGCGATTTTCAATTTTAGTCACATAAAATTGCTTTTTAAATGGAGATGCATCAAGTGTTGGGGTGCAAAATTCAATTTCTAGTAGTTCTTCACCTAATATTGGAATACCAGATATTAAGTTGAGTGATTCTACTATAGTAATAGTTCCAGTTAAGCAAGGAGAGTATAAATCCTCATACAAGTCTAATTCTAGGAATATACTATCTAAATTATATTTTCTATTACGTTGACCATCATATAAGGTAACACTTTTTAATGCTATTTCACCAGCTGTTGAAATACCATCCCCTAAAACTTTTGCATTATCCATTTACTCTAATCATCTCTCTTTTGAATGCATCAACGAACCCGGCAATTTTAGTTGGATGAATAACTCTTATAAATCTTTTTAGTTCATTTTTCTTTGTTTCAAAGTCATAATTAGTAACTTCTAAAACTTTGTCGGCCCCATAATTATCAATAATAAACTGTTTGTCCATTGTAATATACCATGGTAGAACGTCAGTATGATGGATGCCATTCACTTTATTTCCATATTTCTTAGTGCAAAAGTTTATTAAAGCGAGTTCGGTCATAGGCCAAGAATCATAAAATGATGTTATGCGATTTACATATAATATAGTCCAATGATGAATCGGAGTATTATAAAGATTGAAGGATATTTTTTCTGGTGTTTCACCTTCCTTTATAATATGAGGTGTACAAAGAATATCTAAATCGGAATCTGATATTTTTAGTTGAACACGTTGCATTAAATCAGTTACAGTTTCTATAACAGGTGAAATATCTGATTTAATTGTATAGTCATATGTAACTAGACCAAAATTTTTAAAATATGTCATTAGAATCCGTTTTCTACACTGTTTTGGAAAATAGGTTCCATCTCCTCAAATAAAAGAGATAGTGAAATTGCTACTGGGTTACTAGTATCTTCAAAAGCTATAAATTCACCAATTGGAGTGTAATTAACATGCACACTTTTTAAACCAGAAGTTGCAATTTTAGGTATATTTTCATTTAACCCTTGCTTATATCTAAATTCTATATCAAATTCAGATGGCATAAGTAACATAGCATTATTTGATGTTAGATTATCCACTTCAGGGTGCATATGCAATCTAAACAGTCTTATTATTTCCTTTATGTTATTTGATTCCTGCTCATTTCTAGGTACAAGAAGAAAGTCGAATTGATACTCACGAATTTTCATTTCTCTAAATACTTGTTCCTGTCGCTTGTTTATGAGAGCCCCTCGAACTTTATCTACAATTGCAGATATGTTATTGGTTGGTAGATTAAATCGACTCGCAATACCAGTTGCCGCACCTCTCATAAGTGTTGAAAGAGCTACATCAAAAGTTCCCTGTATTTGACCACTAGCAAAAGCAGTGATTAATGAACCTACAGCGCCAACTTCTGCTACATCATAAACTGCATCAGAATTACTATGAATACTAGCTGGTAGTGGTAAACAGATAGCAGTTAGTAATCTCTTATGAGGATTGATAAAATTACCAGCAACTGAACCCGCTGTTTCCGATACTGTTGCTAGCTTTTCAGTTACAAATTTAGCTGTTGGTGAATTTCTAATAACGTTAGTTAGACCGGTTCCAGAAGTATTTTTTGTTAGGTCTGCTTTAACTGTATTACCCGGAATATTGGCAATTTTTCCTCTGGAATTGGCATTTATATAAAATATCATAAAGTGCGGCCAGGGCCCATCGGGATCACCCAACATACCATTGGGATATTCTATAGTATTGTACCCAACTTTACCACCAGGATTTGATGCAGTTCCAACAGCGGCAGTACTAGTTTCCGGCGCACCATTATTGGACTCTATTTTAACCTGATCTGAGTTTTGATACAATTCTTCGTAGGATGCCATTTTGATGAATAAATACTTGATATGTTGAATTACTCATATTTATTGAAGAAAATGACAAGATATTTGCAAGGAAGATACGAAGTTAAAAATAAAGAAAAATACGTAGGAAACGTAAATAATGTAGTTTTTCGTAGTTCCTGGGAAAGGAAAACAATGTTGTTTTTCGATAATAATCCAGGAATATTAAAATGGCAGAGTGAGGAAACTGTAATTAATTACATAAGTCCTGTTGATAATAAACAACATAGATATTTTGTAGATTTTTCCGTATTATATAAAACCAAGTCAGGCGAAGTGAAGAAAGCATTAGTGGAAGTTAAACCAAAATCACAAACAGTTGAACCAAAGAAAAGAAAAAATACTAAAAGATACTTAACTGAAGTAACCACATATCTTGTAAATCAGGCCAAATGGGAATATGCTAAAGCTTGGTGCAGTAAGAATAATTTCGACTTCATTATACTCGACGAGACACATTTGCAGATTTAAATGCTTGAAAAATCATTATCTCTATTAGATCAGGTAAAGAATACTCCTGAATTGAGCACAAAACAAAGTCTACAATGGTATACTAAGAATGTCACGCAACCTGCAAAAGGTATGAGTGTTCAAAAGTTTCTGTCCGATAATTCAAAATCTCAAGCAACTAGTATATATCCCGGTCAATTGATCTCATTTATTTACAGTGCCAAAACAGCAGAATCACTGAAATGGTGGGACAGTGCACCACTCGTACTTCCGTTTGAAACATCACCCACACATTTTACAGGTCTAAATTTGCATTACTTAGATTATAGGGGTAGGATGGTATTATTAGATAAGTTAATGACATTCTCTAATGATGACCGCTTAACACCAAAGGCAAGAATGAAAATATCGTGGAATTTATTGAAAAGTGCATCAAACTTTCCAGGTGCACAACATTGCGTGAAGCAATACATATTTAGTCATGTAAAATCAAAGTTTATAGTTATTCCACCGGAAGCTTGGCGTTATGTAATTCATTTGCCTCTCGCAAAATTTAATAAGGCCACTCAAGAGCGTGTCTGGCAGGACACGCGTTCACGAAAGTAGTTCATTTAATCGTTTTTTAATAAGATAAAATGAAATATCAACAATTTCAGAGATTTTATTAATACTATATCCCATTTTATTAAGTTCCAAAATTTTTTTGTTAAATTCATCAATTGTTTTAAATTTAAGCATAATTCTTTTATCTGTTATTTTTCTTTGAATTTGTTTTCTATTTGGGTCGAATGCACATCCAAATCTCCAGCCTTGTTGTAAATAATAGTTATAGTTCCGTGTATCATGATTTATAATACCATTTGTAACCCATTTTTTAAGTTTACTATTAACAGACGCCATTTTTCTATGTTTCTCTTTTCGTTCAGGAGAAGCATTTTCCCAGTCTTTTTTAGCTGCTATACTTAAATTTTTTCTATGTGCCGCAGATTTTGGCCTTTTTAACTTAATTTTTTTATTTTCTAAAATTTTGTTGATGTAATCAATTGTAGTTGTTATAGGAAATAAGAATTTTATTAGGCTTTTTGTGACATTTAGAGATTCCATAATTTCTTTAAACGTTGCATTTCTATCAATATATGGTTTAATTAAAGTATATGCAGCATCAAATGAATGTATATTATATTTTTTTAATGCTCGCAAATATGCTGCATTTTGGTTTTTAATTTTCATTGAATCTGTCCATATTGGAGGAATGCAGTTAGTAGTATCCCATTTATCGTCACCTTCCTTTTTATTTAACCAACTATCATTTTTAGATACTTTAAAGTGCCTAAGAACTCTAGATTCTGTTTTTTTACAAAATTGTATATTAGTGAATATTTGTCTAATTTGAATTATATCAGGATTTCCATTTTCTCTTATGAATTTGTTAACTTCAACTGAACTTGTATGATAGTTTGTCCAAAATTCTCTAGGATGGCAATTTTTTCCAGTGCGTCTTCCGTAATACCATTTATTTAATTTACTCCAACCTATTAAATACGTATATGGCGTGCGATCTACTATAGTATTAGGTAAATTAGTGTAAAATGATGGGTGTTGTTTTGATATATAAATATTCATGCTGGTGCCCTGTTTAAATTATAAAGTGCTAGAGATAGTGCAGAACTGTAATCTGGTGACTATCATATATTTATACGTCATTCATTTGCCATTGCAGAGATTCCAAAAAGCATCTGAGTCACAGGTATGGAAGAACACAAGGAGCAGAAGATGAGTAGTTTAAATGACTTTATTTCAGAGTTAAAGAAAGATGGACAAAGATTAGGTAGATCATATCAGTATGAAGTATTCTTTATTTTTTCTGACAATGAAGCTGCAAAATTAAGTCTTATGTGTAATAAAGCATCTATACCTGGTTATAGGATAAGAACACAAACTGGAAAAATTTACAGTTTGCAATATGAAATTGCAACTGGTATAGATCAAGATCCAGTTTGGTTATCATTTTATGCGGATGTTCTACATAAAATACCCAGAAGATTTTTGTGGGAAATGAAAGCTAGTTTAAATGAACTTTCTATATTTCCACTTGATGATCCAGAAAATGATAGTTCTTATTCACCAAAGTACAAAGATAGTTATTCTTTTGCAATGGTTATGAACATTCTAGATGAGAACTTTTTGCCAGTTAGTATGTATAGATTTGATAACTGCTTTATAAGGACAGTTCAACAAATTCCATTAAGTTATTCTGATACTGGTATACCCGAAGTGACGATAGAAGTGGTTTATGAGAGAGTTAAATCAAAACTACTCGATAATCATTCAAGGTCAGTTGTATCAAGTAGTGACGGATCAGTTGATTTAGCAGCATATGGTGTACCTAAGGAAAATACCAATACTAAAGAAATACCAGCAGTAAATAGAAATTTGTTAGATAAAGCAAAGAATGCAGCAACTGTGTTGACCACAAAAGGTTTTTTTAAATTATAGGAGAATTGAATGAGTATCACTAAATTAGCATTGCCAGAGTATGAATTAACATTACCAATGAGTGGTGAAACAATAAAGTTTAGACCATTTACTGTTAAAGAAGAAAAAATACTTTTACTTGCACAGGAAGAAAATAATATAAGTGCTATTATTTTGGCAGTTAGTCAAATGATTGATGCATGTACTTTTAGTGTATGTTCAATTGACACTTTAAACAAAGTTGATGCGGAGTTTCTTTTCATCAATTTAAGAAATAAATCACTAGGTGAAGGTGTGGAAGTTAACGGTCTTTGCAAAGAATGTAACGGTAAAAACTTTCTTGTGATGGATTTAGAGGATGTAAATGTTAGAAATAAAGATTTCAAAAAGGATGTCAAACTAAAAGATAATGTATGGGTTACAATGCGTATTCCAACAATAAAAGAGTCTTTAAAGATTGGCAAAGATGATGGTTATACTGCAATTGCATTGTGTCTAGATACAATGGTAGAAGGTGACAGTTCTATTACTTTCACCGATTATCCACTAGAAGATAGAATTGAATGGGTAGAATCATTATCACCAATTCAATTGCAATCATTTGGTGATTTTTTCAATAATGTACCAACACTTGAATTTAAGTATTATTATACATGCTCTCATTGCCAAGCAATGAATACTATTATTATAGAAGGACTCGAAGGTTTTTTCGTATAGCTCTTTCGCAGGATTCTTTAGCTGACTACTATAAAACAAATTTTCACTTGTTATATAAAGAAAAATGGTCACTAACAGAATTAGATGAAATGCTACCCTACGAAAGAGATATTTACATAGCATTACTAGAACAAGCAAGAGAAGAAGAGGCTCGGGATAATGGACGTTAAAAATATACTTCAAGCGAGAACAGAGGTTCAAAGAGAGGCAACTGGATCTGCTGCGGCAATGATTGTTAGACACTTTGTAGAAAGTTATGCCAAGGAGCATAAATTATCATTGCAAGAACAAACGAAGTTATTAAATGAAAATCTTGTCAATCTCAATGATATGATTAGTAACGATGAAGATGCGTTTAAAGATATGGTTAAAGAGTATTTGAATGACTTTGAGCAAAATAGAGTTGAAGAAGCGAATAGACTTGAAGAAGAACAAATTAAAATGTTCGGTGCTGTTGGAAAACGTGGTACAATTTTATCAGATGCGTATAAAAGAATTGCAACTAAAATAGCCGCAGCAGCGCCCTATACTGAAACATTGTTAGGTATTGAAGAGGAATCTAAAGGGGAAGAAAAACCAAAAGGCTTTTTTGCTCGTGCAGGAGAAAAAATAAGTAGACTAGTTACTCCTTATAAAGAGGATAAAAATTCAAAAACTTATGGTTCTGCTCCAGTTTTAGATGAGAAAAGATATCGTGAAGATCAAATGTATAAGAAGCAGATGCTTAAGTTTTTATCTGATATTGGAAAGAATACTAAACTTACTGTTGAACAACGAAAATTAAAAGAAGATGTAGAAAAATCTGATAGAAAAGCTGAACGTGCAAGAAAATTGAAAGATGCGTTTCAAGCTACTCCTGAATCTAGAATAACATATGCAGTAGGTAAAGCTGCAATTGGTGTAACCAAATTTGGAATTGGTTTACTGAGAGGAAATGTTGAATCAAGTAAATCTCCCCAAACTGAAAAAGTTGTCAGTTCCCCTGTTAAAGCTGCAACAATGGCATCTAAACCTATGAAGAAACCGGGCATTCATGTTTCAGCCGAGCAAGCAAATGAATTGGCATCCGATAAATTTGAACAATTTTCAATGGGTAAAAGTGGTGCAAGATGGCGCTGGAAAGAAAGTAAAACTCTAGCATCGTGGGAAAAGGATGTAAAACCTCATATAGAAGAACGAGCAAGAGAACCTATATCTCCTAAACAGGAAAAATCTAATTATGAGTCTGAAAAAATTGTGAATACCTCCGAAAAAATATCTGAAGATAAAAAATCTAGTGAAGGCTTCTTTGATATACTCATTAAAGCTGCAACTGCGTTTGCAGCCGGTTTTGCTGGTATACTTGCAACTATTAGTGGAGCAATTGTACCAATTATAACAGTCCTCGCTGGCGCATATTTGGCATTTAAGGCGGGAACTGCTATATATGAGAAATTTAAGGAACCTATAGGAAAAGCAGTTGAATGGGGTGCAGAAAAACTAGGTGCAGAACATATAAAAACTAAAGAAGAGATTGATAATTATATAAATACCCCCGAAGGTAAAAAGACTATAGAGGATATAAAGAAAAATAAAGCCAAATTAGCTACCGATTCTGCCAAGAAAGTTGAAGCTGCCAAAGAAGAAAAGGAAACTGCAAAAGCCAAAGCTACAATGCAACCTGTAGTAGATGCAGCGAACAGATCAGTTCAAAATAATATAATGCCTGGTGCGTCCGGTAACGCAAATCAAAAACAAAACCCTAGAAATCCAGACAATTCTATTTCAAAATGGCTAGATTCTAGGGTTCCTAGGTTTGCTTAAACTTTAAAATGGGATGTCGTCGTCCTCTTCAACCAATTTTTTCATCATATTCATAACATCGTCTTCATCATCATCTGATTTTGAAACTTCTTTTCTTGATGATTGAGACTTTGGAGGCCGTGCAGAGAAACCATCATCGTCTTTAATTTCTGCATCGTCATCCCTAACTTCTGGTTTAACGCGGGTTGTGTTACCCATAACCATATCCAAACGCTTCTTCAAAGTGTCAAAATCTTTGTATGAGTCCCTTGCAATGAATTTCTGAATATTCAGATCTTCTGAATAATCTTTATTAAATTTGCAAATTGAAGGCGCATCGAACTCAGATTTATCATAATTAGTCTGGCCGTCAACTTTACGTATCTTCAACTTAAAGTTAGCACCTTTCTTTAAATCAAATACTTCAATTGGAGCATCATCATCAAATGCCGGGGCCATTGCATCCATGATTTTACCAAATATTTTTGTTCCATATTTGTATAAAAATACATTGCCTTCATTTTCAGGATTCTTTTTATCCTCGACGACAAGAATGCGTGAAACGAAATGGGTCTTGCGATTCATTCCATATTTTCTAGCTTCTTCTTTAGTTAAAGAATTATACAGTTGAGAATTTGCTTCACATACTGGACATGGTTCTTCAATGGAAGTTGGGCAATTGTCAATCAACCACTTACCTGTTGCCGCACCTTTGAAACCGTGACTATAATATTTGACAAATGGAATTTCTTCTTCGATGCCTGGGAGAAATCTAATTACTGCAGATCCGTTACCCGATACATCTGTTGCTGGATAGTAGAAATATTGTTCTTCTCTATCACCTGAACTATTTGATTTTGCCTTTTGTGCTGCTGCTAAGATACGAGCCATGTTGGACATTTATTTCTCCTTAATATGCGCTTGGGTGGCATTTCGCCTAAATTGCGCTGACACTGGAATATCACTCAAAATTTCATAATTATCATTAAGAGCAGTACCACTCTTAAATTCTGGTATATTTATTGATACTTAATTAGTATAGTTCATCTGTCTAAACTTTATTATCATTCCATGTAATATCTCCACTAGGAGTAGCCCAATCGCCTACTTCTCCAGGCATAACATATATTCTGTCTGGGTTATTACTTTTAAATGTTCTACAAATTTTAAATGCTGACTCGAACCAACTACTAATAAATAAT
>JAHFUM010000005.1:93092-98539 GCA_023265135.1 Nitrosarchaeum sp.
TCCACTAGGAGTAGCCCAATCGCCTACTTCTCCAGGCATAACATATATTCTGTCTGGGTTATTACTTTTAAATGTTCTACAAATTTTAAATGCTGACTCGAACCAACTACTAATAAATAATCTGTCACCATTGAATACAGGTGAACTTTTCCATAGATAATTATAATAGAATTCGACTGGGATATTGTCAAATATTTGTCTATAAAATTCAGCATCTTTCCGCAAAACTACTTGCACCAATTCAACATTATCTAATTCTAGTATTGCCACCATTTCCGAGTCCATATAAGAAGCGCCGTGACCTTTAGTACATTTGAACCCTATTGATTTTAAATATTCTTCTATTTCAGCTGACCAAGTGCAATAAAAATCATAATCTGTTCCTGGTTCCAATTCATTCAGTGAAGAATAACCTAACGCTAAGTAATCTAACAAACGTTGGTGCATTTTTCTTGAACCACCTAGATAGAAAGTATATGGTGAATCTTTAATTATATCTAATGCCGTTGCACTATGCATATTAAAACAATCATCGGTGTATATTGCCATTATTGTCTCACTTTAAAAATTTTTGAACTTCATAATAAAGATCATCTTCATCTTCAAATCCGAGATCTTCTAACTCATTATCATACTTGCGTTGCTTATCTTTTTTTACTAGACGAGCATCACGTTCTTCGTCCTTAAATTCTGTACTTTTGTTTTTTCTTTTATCCATGATTTCTGCTATTAATTATAACAAATGGTTGATATTTTGTCAAAATTTCTAATTCATTTTGGACTAATGGATCACTTTCATAATTTTCTTTCCACGCATTGATGAAAGTAGATTGCTTATCAAGCAAACACAAAAATTCCTTAGATATGTTTTTCCTAAGTAACAATTGCAATAGCGGTGGTTTATTTTTTGATTTTGTTTCATTTACTAAGTCTTTAAATGTTATATCTTTATCTGCTTTTATAGATTCTAAAAAATTGAATTCATTTTTTAAGTTAAACTGAAGAGATGAAAAGTATCCTTTGGTTTTAAGATACACATCATTTGCTCTTTCAAATTCAGTATAGAACCAAGATTCCTCGTTATTGGCAAAATTGAATACACAAAAATCAAGTGCAATCTTTCTATTATTTATCTTTGTGGCCCATTGGTCAAATCTTGTTTTATCTTTTCTATTGTTAAATGAGTCTTCCGATATAGATTTTGACTTACCATTATACTTCAAACAATCATAGTTTGTTGTAAAGTGTAAATGTGTAGTGTGATATACATTATATAACTGATATCCTGAGATCATAATTGCTCATTCTGAATGTTGTACTAAATGTTGTACGAGTAATTATATTAATTTCCATTAGGAATATGTTCCAAACTTTCTTCTTTAAGGAAGAAAAGGTGATGATGGGGCGTTTTAATAAGTTCTTTTGTCGTTACATAAGATTCATCCTCAAAGGATATCCCATAGCGATAATAACCACCTTTATGTGAGTCACCATCATTTATATGATAATAATCTATAGTACGAATGGTTACTATAGCTCCTTTTATTAGAAAATGTTTTGCACTCATCCACCCGGGCGCATTTTCGTTATTTATAACAGGTGTTTTCGATAGTTTGACTACATCACCTTCTTTAAACTTTGATGCTGCCATGCACCCGTAGTAATAATGTCTAAGTTTTTCAAAATAATATTTACTGTCGCCACTTACAATAGCTTCTAATTTATCTATAACCTCGAGGGGTTTCATATTGGTAACCTCGATTCTTCTTTTAGAACTCCACTATCAACACCATCTTGATGCAACTTTTCTTTTAGATTGGGGGAGATTAGACGTCTACGCATTAAATCCTCTGGTGCAATGCCAGTTCTATCACAAATTATCATAACTGCTTCTAGATATGTAATATCATCTTCCCATACTAAATCATCGACCAATTTATGAAATTTTTCACTGTTAATAAAAGGTAGATTATCTTCTATTTGAGTCATAGACGAATCCATGTTGTTGTATCACTAATAAAGTGATTATTAGAAACATATTGTGTATAACATCTTGTACATTGGCCATACCAAACCCCATTTATCGGTGACGGATCTGGTAGAATATCACAAAGTCCAAGAAAACATTTCCAATTTTGCCATTTCATTTTAATAGTCCTTAACAACATATCCAACAGGTTTCAAAGAATCGGCTCTAACATATTGAGCAGTTTTAAAGTCTGGAGTTACTTCGACGAATTTAACACCATCAATGAACTTTTCCATCAAATCTTTTTCCAATGCATATAGTACAATTGATTCATCGTAAATATTTTCATAAGTAATAAATTTGTATTTTGCCATATTATTTCCTCCTATTAAATATACACTAATTATAATTCTAATTGATTCTATTGTCAAATTGACTCAATCCCACAGAGAGGTGAAATACTTCCCAAATAGTTCCAAACCTTCTTGAATGCGGTTATTATGTTTTTTCATACCTTCCCAATCATATTCACCTTCAGTCTTCCATCTGACTGGTATCATATCTTTACCTTCATCTTCTGGATAATCTGTAAGATCAAGTTCAGCTTTTGTTATTGTATACTGATTTTCCCAATCATAATCTGGTTGAAGTTGCTCAAATGTCCAGATTAATTCATCCATAATATTGCTCCATTCTGTTTGACCATACTCAAATGCAATATCATCCTCTTTTTCGTAGAAGTCAAAACAATGCTGCGCACTCGAGTTTGATGCTTGGTCAAATCCTCGCATACTACATGGAGCCCCGTGTTTAGTTTCCTTTAACTGTTTAAGCATGGGTAGAATGATAAGTGCAAGAGTCGAATCCATACTCCAAACATCATAGTTGTCGATATGAATTTTAACTTTACGTTTACGTTTGCTTTCTACCCAAAGACAAAATTTCATCAGTAAACTATCTTCTCCGTCACCCCCTGCCAACCAACGACCAAGTTCATTGACACGATCATCTTCATATCTATTTAACCAGAAAAGTATTTTTTCTGCAATCTGATATGGGCCTATAAAATTTACATATTTGCCTATATGTATACGCATTATAATATATCCTTAAAATATTGTTTATTCGGTTGGTGCAATAAAAGCTATATAAACAAACACCAATAAAATAAATACAGCCAACGTTATCAGTGCCAAAAATAATAAAAGTGGATTAAATACAATGCTCAACCCAAATACAACCAACGAACATATACCTAGCAGTGACATTCTTGCACCTGTTTTACTTGCGAGAGATACTGGTTTTAATTTCATTTTGTTATCCTAATTTAGTAATAAACCAACGACGACCGACATTAGAAATTTCTTTACAAACATCTTTGGGTTCGAGTCCAGATGCAACAATTGTATCCAGTTCTTCTTTAAAGATGTCTACAGTCAATGCCCTCAGAAATATGCTCATATCTTTCATATCAGGGTCAGATAATTTTTGATACATTTGTTCCATACGGTTTTCAGTGCAAACCGTTTCTACACATTCTTTAATAGAGTTAACCTTTTCAATATCAACTGCTGCGAGTGTTTTAACTTTGGATGCTGAATGTTTTTCACCCTTTACCTTGAACCAATATCCACTATCTTCGTATGCAGGTGAAATACATTTCCAGACAATTCCTTCACCTGTACCAATCGCACCAAAATATTTTCCAACTGGACATTCAGCCTCAACTTGCTCAGTCAATTTACCCAGTTCATTCTGCATCAGTTCGGGATGTTCAAAGTCAATTTCAACTTCGAATGTTGGAAATTGCCAAATGTGGAAAATACCAACATTATTCAGCTGAAGGTTGACTTCATCGAATACCTTAATTACTTCATCTTTAGTAAACCATTCTTTATGGCCTGTTTCATGCACTAGTGCAATTCCAAATACCACAAACATTTTAGGAAGCTCGGAAATAGAAACTCCTTTTTGAATACCTTTCCCACACCATTCCCCGAAAATTGCAATTTTAGGATTCACATACCCGGTATGAATTGCAGCCCTTGCAAGAATATGTCCAAGCTGAGTTGCATTCTTGTATGCAAATAAAGCAAATCCTGCGTTGTCTTTTTCTGGAGTGATAATATTCTCACGACTTTGACACCATACTTCCGCAGAATCCCCGGTATATTTGGCAACAATTGCAGCGTTTGTCCCATGCAATTTTACAGTTCCTTCAAATTTTAACTTCGGGGCGACAGCTGCGTTGTTATAAATTGGATCACCAGAATCATTTTTACCAACGTACTGAGACTGATGTTTAACGTTTTTAACAACGTTGCGGAACTGCTCGATAGATGGGAACTTAATATGTTGCATTTATCACTTTCATTTTAAATTAAATCCAACCAAGAACTGCGCCGAGAGGAGCAACGAATATCCCAACACACCTAAGAATAAACATTCCAGTAATAGGCCCATTCGCCATATTTAAAATTGCAACAACATTCATAATCCAACCTGAAATTGCGGCAATAAAAAGTGTAATAAATACGAGAAATCCAACAATACCAAACTTATAACTCCATCTATTAGTTCTACCTATTTCTTTACGCATTTTTCTTCTCCTTTAGTTTAAACTACAATTAATTTAACATAAAATTATATAATGCGGCACGTTCCCAGTCTTCCCCTAAACTAACTTTAATTTTAAGTATATTGAATGCCGATCTTATATTGAGATCCTTTGCTTTAGATGCATTCTTTTTGACAAAATTCAGAACTTCAGCCTTATCATCCTTCTCGTAGTTCTTTTCTTCCTTGAAGATTTGCTCAATACGTTCAACTTTTTCTTCCATATTCAGAGTCAGATCAGTCAACATAGAACGGCTAAGAATTGCTTGCGGAAACTTTCCCATTTCCAAGTTGCTGATGAAAATTACCTTACCAATAAACTCAAATCTGCTTGGAACTTCATCATCCTTAGATTCTGCGCCCCAACTGATAATGCGGCGGGCTGAAGAATCAAGAGCCGCCTTGAAAATGTTGGCACCAATTGGATCCTTGAAACTCGAATCGCAGTCATCGAATACAATCACTTTGCCATTATTGTGGTACAAGGTGGTATACAGGTTCCTAGGTGTAGTATATCCCTTAATGAAAACAAAGTCACCATCAATTTCACCAATAGTATCTTCTTTCAAACCTATCTCATTCAAAGTATTAAGAATTGTATGAGTCTTACCAAGACCGCCTGAACCAGTAACAACTAAACTAGGAATGACACCCTTAGCAACAAGTTTAGTAAATTTTTTAATGAATTCAAACCGTTCTGTTACAGAGAACTCTGACTTAACAGTCACCGAAACTTCCTCAGATTTGATACCGAGTTTTGCTTCCAACTTGGACTTGTCTTTTGAACGCATGACAATCTTTTTGCCTTCCATTAAACACCAAGCTTGTGCTTTTTCGTGCCATACGATACTCGATTTCATGT
>JAHFUM010000005.1:98639-100563 GCA_023265135.1 Nitrosarchaeum sp.
AAGTAAATGTTTCACGAATCATTGTCTGCTCCTGTTTAATCAATCAATATAACGCATTATACAGAATTGCTAATTAAATGCAAGATATTTCGTAACCTATTGAATATCAAAGTCAAATAGCATACTAGATGTGCCATTTTTCCTAAGTATATGAATTAATTCATCTCTTTTCATTTTATTATCAAACATTAGTCGACGTGAACCAAAGTCCCCAATAATATAAGTGAAATCGCCGTACTGCTTTGAAATTTTTTCTATTTCAGATATTTTAACAGAATCTAATTTTTCTAGATCACGGAAAAACTTTAGTGATACATAATCCATAAAGTCGTAACTCATCTGATCTTGCCTAAAATAAACTTTATCTTTTGATGGATCAACTACAGCTCCAAAATACACAATAGCCAACCATCTAGACATTATTGTATTAAACCAGAATATTGAAAGTCCTGAAATAACAAGAACAAATGTTGGAGCTGAAAAATATAGTAGTGTTAAAAATATTGAAGACCAAATACCAGACCAAATAAAACATTTCATTAGTGCCGGTTTAACTAATGAAATGTCATTAACTCGTCTTGATGTTTTACTTAAGTATTGATGTTTTAGATGGGAAGTATATAGAAGAGTTATTAGTAGAAATGGAATGAATGAAATTCCTGCAATAACAAAAAATACAAGACGTGTGGCAATAATATTTTCATCCGCGCGGTTTCCTTTATATCTCATATCAGGAGAACCATCTTTTTTATATTTGGGTGCTTTATACATGATGTTTAAATACTAACAAATATAATTCATAACCCCAAAAGATAGAAACTGAAATAATTATAAATCTGCCCACCAAAAATTTTATAGCAGTAAAAACATTACTCCATTGACTTAACTCCTCATGTATTTTACTTACTTTAGTTTTTAAAGTTGGTTCTTCAATTTCAATAGTTTGCCTTGATGATTTTCTTAATCCTGCTGCAACTAATAAGTCATACGTAGTTCTTTTTGATGGATTTGAAAGTGTATCATATGCTGAGTTTATATCAGCCATGATGGATGAGGTATCTTTAACATTCTTATCTGGATGATAATGTTGCGCTAGTACCTTATATGCAGCTTTTATTACTTCCGGAGACGCACATTCATGTATCTCCAGAACCTTATATAAATCTATATTAGTCATTGGTTTTATAAAAGATGATTAAAACCTATTTTTTAATTGTATCTCTAACCTGAGTAACCAATGATTTTAATAGATCGGAAAAAGTTTCAATCTCATCTACATCCATTGCCCATCTCTCAGTTGATATAACTACAAAGTGCCCGCCGCCAGCGTCATCTAATTTTATTTTTAGATTTTGCCCACAGCCTTCAGAGTCACATGAATCTGAAGGCTGATATAGATTAAACTCAGCACCACTAATTTCAACATCTTTGGGTAGTTTGATAGTCATCTTAAATCCTTAAAGTGCTCTAAACTTATTTTCTAAACTTATTTGAAAACGTATTAGCTATATCCAGAGTGAATTTTTTTAGTTCTTTACTAAGAGAATTATCAACTAAATCATCTTCATTAAAGTTACACCAGTTTGTAATGTTAGAATTTAATGTCATAGTATCATCATATGGAACTGTTACACCCCATCCATATTCATGTCTGATTGAAGCAATATTTCGTCCAAGTTGTTTATTAAAAATATCGGTATCTAAACAAATTGCGGGATAAATTTCAATGAATTGTTTAGTATAGTTAATAATAATACCAACTGTTGCCCCGCCGCTTCCAGCAATTTCACCATTAGGATGGTATTTTCTTATGTGACGGAATAAGAGTGGGCTTTTTTCATCCTTCTTTTCAACTTTAGTTTTATTGGCAATTCTTCTAAATGCATCAGTTAGCAACTTATCATTATAGTTTGGTTTAGTAGTT
>JAHFUM010000005.1:100663-104347 GCA_023265135.1 Nitrosarchaeum sp.
GCGTTCAATTTTTCCATTATTATGAAATGCATAAAGATTATCATCTTCTATAATTGCTACATATTTTTCCAACCCGTCATAATCAGGTCCAGCTGGAAATAAACCATCTCTATGAATATAATACTTCTTCATACCACTCTCCTTTTAAATTGAACTTCTATAGTTACGAGTATATAGGTTTTGGAATTAATGTCAAAAACCTCGACTCATTTAAGAATCGAGGTTTATTTCACTTATTACTGCGTTCACGGATAATATCAAGATTATCATTAATCAATAGTTCACCATTTAACCAAACAGTCCTCATCCGATCAACATGAAACTCTTCATTGACAACCTCAACTCTTTCTGTTGACCATTCACTAATTTCATTAGTAACTGTAGTCAATCTTCCCTTTTTACTAACTTTGCCTGCATCGGTGATAGGTTCCTTATATACATCAATCCACTCACCATTAATTTGTGCTGCACATGCCTTCATTGCAAATTTTTGTGTATCGCGATTAATTTGTTGCAGCAACGCTCCACCCATGCCAAACGCCACATTATCTGCACTAAATCCTGCGTAGGTGAAAGTATTAATAATTTCAGTGATGCTATCTTGATTAATCCCATCACCTTGAATAACTCTAACATTATTCAATACATAAAATCCTTTATCATTCTTTACCGCACCAAAAGATTCTTTCAAGAGTTCCAAACACTTCAATACAACAGTGGCAGGGTGACCTGAATCGGGGCGAATAATAACAGTTGCACCAGAGTCTATTACCTTTTGCTTCAATACACCACCCCAAATATTCCTGCAGGCATTGTAAATGTCATAACCATCTGATACAATAGCAACCAAACTACCAGGTTTTGCAAACTTTTCCAGCATACGTTCATACTGTTTTACTTCACCTTCTCGACCGAGAATTGTAGTAGTTGAGTGTTCTGCTGCTGGAATACTGAATCCCGAAACTGGAGCATCATAAAACTCACTCAGAGCCAGGACACCAGAAACAGTATCACTACCCATAAAGTTAACCAAATGAGCAGAACCACCGATTGCCGCTGACTCAAAACTTGATACACCTCTTGCACCAAAGTCATGCAATTTAAATGCCAATCCACTTACATCCCCCGTTTCTTCAAGTGCTTTTTTAATAGTTTGTTTAATATACCAACTCTGAGTTGCAACTGTTGTGGGATACCATACTGCCCGCAGAAGGGCAGTTTCAATATACGATGTCAACCAAAAGAATTCTGGATCAGTATTTTCAACTGTAACCAATGCGTTCTTCACTGGCAAAACCGTACCTTCGGGAACTGCTCGAATACGCAGTGGCAGTCTTCCATTGTGCTTTCTAAGCAACTTAGTCCAACCTTCCAAATTGAAAGGTTCTCCATGTGCATCGAAAAACTTCTTGGCATCCCAAACTTGGCCCATTGTGACAGGCTTAGACAAATATTCTTTTAAAAACATTTGCAATCCAAAGAAGAGTGTTTTGTCATATTTCCCACCTCGGGATTCAATATATGAAAAAACAGTTTCAGTTCCATCAGGATATTGCAAAAAGTGGCTGGCTTTGTAACTATCCGTGTTCAAACAAATATTATCTTTGAATTGCATGATAAATCTCCTTTATCTATTTAATGTGAACGTCTATCGTTCGTGTTTATATTATACATCAGTTTATCAATTAATGTCAAGTTGTTTTAATTGCCAATCATACTAGTAATAATCGAAAAGTGATCTTCGTATATAAGATCCTCGTTCAACTCATTTAATGGAATCCATTTAGCCTTAGCAGCATCATCAGACCCTTTTACTTTTGGCAACTTCCCCTTCGGTGTCAAGTTAACATTAATTCTAAATGCGTGAGTTATCGTTCTTCCGCGTTGACTTCTATTGGGATGGTCAAAAACTTCAACCTTGTCAATTGATCCATCAAGAACTCTTTCAGGAACATCAATTTTAGTTTCTTCAATTAACTCCCTAACTGCACATGCTCTAATGCGTTCATCAGGATTTAAGAATCCTCCAGGCAAGGCCCATTGGCCTTTTCCTGGCTGTGCACCTCGTTCAATCATAAGTACATGTCCAGCACATAGAACAACTGCGTCAGTACATACGAAAGTTGGAGCATAAGGGGCAGATTCCCAAGATTTTTTATAAGCTTTAATAACTTCGTATTCATCCCTAATACGAGAATATTCTGCGGTATTTTTGAATTCTTGCAAAAAGTTAAAGGATTCATTTGGTAATACTCCTTTAAAAAATCCAACATTCAAATCTTCAAATAGTATATTTCTCACTGCAGTCGCATCAATTACTGATGAATCTTTATCAAGTTCTTCCGAAACATATCCCCATTGGGGAAACCAATCGAGGTACCTACTACTTTTATCTTTGTGAGATCCAATAATTGCAACAGTTTCATTTGTACCAATAATATTTGCAACTTGTTCTTGAACACTATTGATCCACACTGAATCATTATATGGATGATCTTTAATTGGGAAAACGTGATAGGATTTTTCCCAGTTATGTTTTATATCATCTTCAAACTTAATTGTTTCACAGATTATTTTTTGGCGTTGCTTAAATGTAAATGGGTTCTTAAATGTTCTGGGACCGTTCACTGAACCGACGAGTATAATAACTCTTTTGTTAGCAAGTAATAGGGCTTTTTTAATAGTATTCAAATGCCCGTTGTGCAAAGGTTGAAATCTCCCAATAAAAACTATATTATCATATTTCTCCATTTTAGTCTCCACAAAAATTGTTAATTGACATTGGAACTTTTTCAACTTTGTTGACTCTTATTGTTGCACCTTTGAAGTTATAAAATTCGGTGGGCCCATACCCGAGCATTTGCTTAGTAATATCAAATGTTATATTAAGTGTATCTAGTTTTTTGTTTAATTTCAGGTGCTGAATAATGATATTTTTAATATCTTCTTCAGAAAGATGGATTGTTGTCTCGTAATTTAGATTCATTTTGATCTCCTCAAAATTGTTGATATGATGAGAGTCTATCTCTCATTTTATATATTTATATTACATTATTTTGGAATTAATGTCAAAAAGGACTCTTGACTTATTAGAGGTGTGGCATATTTCATGCGGTATGGTTAATGTATGAAATATGCCACATTTTGGTGGGCCGCCCTAGATTTGAACTAGGACCTTAAGAATTATGAGTTCTCAGCACTACCTTTATGCTAACGGCCCTATACTACTATTGTTTCAAACGACTATGTGCTGGCAGGAAATCTTGCAAAAAATCCATTTGAACTGCAATTATTCTGCGGTTCTGCAATATTAGTTTCTCATAAACGCTTGGCACATATGGGACAAACAATAACGGCATATCTGCTTGTTCTGGTGTCATGTCGTCCTTCTCTCTATTACAAGTTTTGCAAGCAGTTATGCAGTTTTGCCAAATGTTAGGACCACCTTTTGATACTGGCATGATGTGGTCACGACTCAACTTATCTTCTCGATAAATTCTACCACAATATCCGCAGGTATGAAGGTCTCTTGCAAATAAATTCTTGTTGGTTAGAGGTGGGGTTCTTGCATCATATTTAAATTTGCCCTTGATAGCAACAATTGGTGCAACTTCAACTTCTGAACGTATACCAGTTAAGCGTGAAACTCCCCCACGTTTAGTTTCACGTGAATCACCAAGTTCC
>JAHFUM010000014.1 GCA_023265135.1 Nitrosarchaeum sp.
CAGATTCTGTTGATCAATGTCCTCAAGAACGTGAAAACTTTAACAAATTTCAAGACACCGATGGTTGCCCTGATGTAGTTGATTATAAAATAACAGGCGATGTTGATGGTGATGGAATTTTAGATCAAAATGATTCATGTCCATTTAATCCAGAAATTTACAATAAATTTCAAGACACTGACGGTTGTCCTGATTATGTTGCAGACAACAAAATCACTGCAGACACCGACGGCGACGGCATCCCTGATAATTTAGATTCCTGTCCTAGCCAGCCAGAAACATTCAATGGACTTTTAGATAAAGACGGTTGTCCAGATAAATCTCTTATAGCCAATGATGCTGATGCAGATGGAATTTCTGACAATTTAGATAAATGTCCTCAAATTCCAGAGATTTACAATAAATTCCAAGACGATGATGGTTGTCCAGATACTGCTCCATCAAATGTTACCACTTTTGAATTTCCAGACACAGATGGTGATGGAATTATTGATAGATGGGATTCATGTGTTACTGAACCAGAAAACTTTAACGGATTTCTTGATACTGATGGTTGCCCCGATCTTCCAGGTATAACTTCTCCAGTAGCTATAGATTCTGATTATGACGGTATTCCAGATAATTCAGATAACTGTCCACAAGTTGCAGAACGATATAATGGATTCCAGGATGATGACGGTTGTCCAGATAGTATAGATTACAAATCAGTTGGAGATGCTGACTTTGATGGTATTTTAGATGATATTGATCAATGTCCACTTGCTAAGGAAACTTATAACCAATATCTTGATGGTGACGGCTGTCCTGATTATGTTGCAGACAACAAAATAGCTGCAGACACTGATGGCGATGGTATTTTAGATAATTCAGATTTGTGTCCAACTCAACCAGAAACTGTTAATGGTTATCTTGACAAAGACGGTTGTCCAGATAAATTATCTTCATCCCTCGACGCTGATTCTGATGGTATCCAAGACATCATGGATTCATGTCCATTAAATCCGGAAACATATAACAAATTCCAAGACGATGACGGTTGCCCTGATGTAGTCTCAAGTACCACAACTACCTACCAATTCCCAGATGCTGACAGCGATGGAATTGAAGATAGAAAAGATCAATGTCCTAATGAACCAGAAAACATTAATGGATATTTGGACTGGGATGGTTGTCCAGATCTGGAAGGCGCAAAATCTAGTATCTCTACAATAGTGGATTCTGACGGTGATGGCTATCCTGATGTAGTCGATTCATGTCCGATAAGTCCAGAAACTTGGAACAAGTATAATGATACTGACGGTTGCCCAGATATTGCTCCAGAACAACAAAGATTTGTACATGATGATGACTTGGATGGTATAATTAATGATGACGATATGTGTCCATTGAAACCAGAAGATTATGATGGATTCCAAGATACTGACGGTTGTCCAGATCCATAGAATATCATTATTTGATTACTGTTTTACAGTAAGGATCTATTTAACGTGAGATTTAATAAATACTCGGTAATATCGAAGTCAAAGAGAATGAAAAAATATCATATTATAGCACTTCTGCTTCTAATAACTTCTATTGGTATCTTTCAAGGCAGTGCATATGGTGCTCAAAGCAATGATAATGACAATGATGGTGTGCCAAACAACATTGATCAATGCCCAAATCTGAAAGAAGATTATGATCCTCAATACGGTAATAACATAGACGGCTGTCCTGCTGATTTTGTTCCTTGGTATGACGCTGATTTTGACGGTATTCCAGATCATATTGATGATTGTCCCACCGTCAAAGAGACTTACAATAAATTCCAAGATGATGATGGTTGCCCTGACTTGTCACCTGAAGTAGGTAAGGGAACAGCAGATTCAGATAATGATGGCATTGCAGATTTTCTAGATTCCTGTCCTAGTCAGCCAGAAACATTTAACGGTGTTGATGATAAAGACGGTTGCCCTGATAGTGTATCGTTAAAAGATAGTGATAGAGATGGAATTTCTGACAATTTAGATAAATGTCCTCAAATTCCAGAGATTTACAATAAATTCCAAGACGATGATGGTTGTCCTGATGTAGTCTCTGATAATGGCACAGGATACACATTCCCAGACACCGACGGAGATGGAATTCAAGATAGATGGGATTCATGTGTTACTGAACCAGAAAACTTTAATGGCCAAATGGACTGGGACGGTTGCCCAGATATTGCAGGTATAACTTCTCCAATAGCTGCTGATTCTGATTATGATTCAATTCCAGATTCTGTTGATCAATGTCCTCAAGAACGTGAAAACTTTAACAAATTTCAAGACACCGATGGTTGCCCTGATGTAGTTGATTATAAAATAACAGGCGATGTTGATGGTGATGGAATTTCAAGTCCAAATGATCTATGTCCAGAAACTCCAGAAAATTATAATAAATTCCAAGACACTGACGGTTGTCCAGATACTGTATCTGATAATAAATCCACTGCAGACTCTGACGGAGATGGAATTCAAGACAATTTAGATTTGTGTCCAACTCAACCAGAAACTGTTAATGGTTATCAAGACACAGATGGCTGTCCTGACAAATTTATTTTAACAGGCGATGCTGATGGCGACGGTATATCTGGCAACAATGATCTATGTCCTTACAATAAAGAAACTTTCAATAATTTCCAAGACACTGACGGTTGCCCTGATGTTATTTCTAACACTACAACAACCTATCAATTCCCAGATGCTGATGGTGATGGAATTGATGACAGATGGGATTCATGTGTTACTGAACCCGAAAACTTTAATGGATATTTAGATTGGGACGGTTGCCCTGACCTAAAGGCATCAGGATCTACTACTTCCACACGAGTTGATTCTGATTATGATGGTATCCCCGACTATATTGATCAATGTCCTCTAGAACGTGAAAACTTTAATAAACTTCAAGACACAGATGGCTGCCCTGATAGTGTTGATTATGGGTCATTTGGAGATGCTGATGGTGATGGCATTTTTGGTGCCAATGATTTGTGTCCTTCTGCTTTAGAAACTTTCAATAAATTCCAAGACACTGACGGTTGTCCAGATACTGTATCTGATAATAAATCCACTGCAGACTCTGACGGAGATGGAATTCAAGACAATTTAGATTTGTGTCCAACTCAACCAGAAACTGTTAATGGTTATCAAGACACAGATGGCTGTCCTGACAAATTTATTTCAACACTTGATAATGATATGGACGGTATTCCAAATGTGATAGATTCATGTCCATTAAATCCGGAAACTTTCAATAAATTCCAAGACGATGATGGTTGTCCAGATACTGCTCCATCAAATGTTACCACTTTTGAATTTCCAGACACAGATGGTGATGGAATTATTGATAGATGGGATTCATGTGTTACTGAACCAGAAAACTTTAACGGATATTTGGATTGGGATGGTTGTCCAGATCTAATAGGCGCAGAATCTACTATGCCTACACATCCTGATTCTGATCATGATGGTATTCCAGATAATGTTGATCAATGTCCGATAAGTCCAGAAACTTGGAACAAGTATAATGATATTGACGGTTGTCCAGACACTGCTCCAGAACAACAAAGATTTGTACATGATGATGACTTGGATGGTATAATTAATGATGACGATATGTGTCCTTTAGAGCCCGAAAATTATAATGGATTCCAAGACACTGACGGTTGTCCAGATCCATAGAATTTGTAATTTTGACTTTGTAATTACACAAAACATCAATTTGATATAATAATATGTCAAGAAATCAAAACAATTACAATGCTTCCAAAATTTTCAAGTAGAGCTTTTTTAGCTCCAATGGCCGGAGTAAGTGATCCTGCTCTTAGATTACAATGTAAAAAAATGGGTGCAGGTTTGGTTGTAACGGAATTTACTAGTATTCATAGTATAATTGCAAAAGAGCAACAACTAAAAGAAAATAAAAAAACTATTCAAGAATTCTTAGAATATTCTGAAAAAGAAAGACCTCTTTCTGTCCAGTTATTTGGATCTGATCTTTTAGCATTAGAAAAAGCTGCAAAGATAGTAGAACCATTTTTTGACATTATTGATTACAATATGGGCTGTCCATCACCACATATTACACAACAAATGGCAGGAGGGGCACTTTTGCAAGAAGTTAATCTTACAAAACAAATTTTTAGCACTCTAGTAAACGCAGTAAAAAAACCAGTTACTCTGAAGATTCGTTCAGGAGTTACCAATGCAAGTCGCTATCTTTTCAAAGAAATTGCACAAATTGCAGAGAATGAGGGAATTCAAATGATTACTCTTCATCCAAGGACTGTGACTCAAGGATATTCAGGTAATGCTGATTGGAAAATGATAAAAGAGCTTAAAGAAATTTCTAATATTCCTATCGTAGGTAATGGAGATATAACAACTCCAGAAGATGCTAAAACAATGATGGATCAAACTGGTTGTGATTATGTTATGATTGGCAGGGGTGCAATGGGAAATCCATTTTTGTTTAAACAAATTAATGATTATCTAAAAACTGGAACTTATACACAATACTCATTAAATGATAAACTGGATTCATTTTTTGAATATCTTTGTCTTACTAGTGACTATCACATAAAATTTTCAAACATTAAGAGTCAGGCAATGAGATTTACCAAAGGAATGCCAGGTGGCGCAAAACTACGACCAAAAATATCATCATCAAAAAATATTGAAGAACTTAAAAAAACTATGAATGATGCATACATTCTATTTTCTTAGACTATTCATTTAGTATATTTTATTAGAATTTATTTACACATTTAAGATGATTTTTGGGATGACTATATCGGTATTCATTTTATTTTTCTTTTAGCAGTTGATATTTAAGTAAATTCAATCATTCTTAAATATTCTAAGATGATATTGGACATATGAAAATCAGAGATGAATGATAAATTGGCAACTGCATATGTTCTCATAAACTGTGATCTTGGTTCTGAGGAATCAGTAATTTCAGAATTAAAATCTTTAGAAGGAGTTGCAGAAGTTCACGGAATATTTGGTGCTTATGATGTATTAGCAAAAGTAGAATCAAAACAAGTTGAAACATTACGTGAAACTATAACTTGGAAAATTAGAAAAATCCCAAAAATTAGATCAACCCTTACACTTATGGGAATAGAAGGACAGCAATAATGGAGTTTGTTAATTGACAAAAGCATATGTTCTCATAAACTGTGATTTAGGTTCAGAAAAAGGTGTTATTTCATCACTAAAAAACATTGAAAATGTTACAGAAGTCCATGGTACACTTGGTCTTTATGATATTATTGCAAAAATAGAATCAGACTCTGAAGAAAAAATTCAAAAAACCATAACAAATGTCATACGCAAGATGCCTAAAATACATTCTACAATAACTCTTACACGTTCTGAACACTCAGAAATATTTAGAACATCTGAAAAGCTCATTGGTTCTATGCTGGGTAAAAATAATGTTCAAGCATATGTTGTCATTCATGGTGATAAAGGTGAAGAATTCAATATTTTAAAAAATCTTGGTCAAATCCCAGAAGTAAAAGAATCTGACGTGGTATTTGGTTATTATGATGTAATTTGTAAAATTGAAACATCCCAATACAAAACATTGGAGAATATAATTACTAAGGCTATTAGGAAATTACCTCACGTCAAAAGTACTATGACATTAAATGTTGTGCCAGAACAAGAATCTTAACACTGTAATTTTTAAAATATTGTAATAACATTTTTTACACAGTTTAAGTTCATCATATTTTTTGTCTTTGTTTTTTTAAGACAAATATTACAAATTGGAACACAATAATCACAAAAGATAGATAGAATCTCTAATCCTCTTTCAAAAATTGTAGTGGATGAAATATTTCTGTTATCATGATTACACCCAAAAACATATCTTGTTTTTATTTTCACGGTAACAATCAGATATTGAAATTTATCACATCTTCTATTTTTTAAAAATTTGTTTGATTTTGAACCTAAATCTGAAAAATTTAATTCTGTATTATTTTATGCAGATTCTTGATTTTTAGCAATTTGATAATTATTTTATTGCTCAGAAAATTCCCACAATTCTTTTCCAAGAATTTGAATGATTTTGTATGCTATTCTATCTATGTTTACATTTGGTTCTGTTGTGATTAAAAGAATACAATTTTTTAATGGAAAACTCATCATGACTAATTTTTCACGTCGCGAAGCTGAATATTTTACCGGACCCATAGAATAATCAAAATTCTTTCTAGTGGAAACTCTGTATGCCAACTCTCTAAATATTTTCTGTTGTTCTACATCCGTTTCAAATGGAACCATTCCTTCTCTGAACTTACCTTTAATCAAATTTCCTTCGATATCTACAAATCCTGCAAATCTAATATCTTGCTCCTCAAAAATTTCATCTAGTTTTTGCTGATAAAATATATCATTGTTCTCATTTAACAATAATTGATATCTAATTAATGACAGTAAAATACTTCAAGATTACATATCTTCACTTATTACAAATTAATTTTTAGTTTGTTTTTATTTTTACATTATTTAAAAATCAAGATAAATTAGGCATTATCTACAAATCATACGAGAATTTTTAACATCAACAAAATCATTTGCTTTTATACTTAGATTGTAATAACAATCTGTCCCTTCAAAAAACATGTCCCCCAAAGGGATACTCACTGAGAGGAATAATTATTATCCTCTCAGTTGACTAGCTTATTTCTTGGATTTTTTTTATTTTTTCTGGAATCTTCAATTCTTGATGATTTACGTTCTTTACGAGTTGTGATTACACCTTTAACTATAATTGGAAAAGAAATTACAAACAAAATAATTACAAATTCTTTTGAAATCTCCTACATTGCTTCAGCTGGTTTTAATGAATCCTCGGTTGTGACAATTATCTGAAAGATTATAGTAGGAATAAACCAAACACAGTCCTAAAATAAGCCAATCGTTCCTTCAATACGGATTTATTTAGATCACTTTAAAATTATCATCTCCTGATAATTGTATTATTGTAGTTTGATTAAAAGAAAATAATTAGAGGGCTTCTGAACCTCTCTTTTTTGATGCAATATTTAGAACATCATCAACTGTAGATACGGCAATTATTCCATCTCCCGCTTTTCCAGAAAATGCTGCATCAGAAATTGCCTTGATCACCATTTCTAATTTAGAGTCTTCTACAATTGTACTAACAGTTGCAACTTTATTGTATTCTGCGAGAAAAGTACCCGTTCCTCTTCCTCCTCTGATGGTTTGTCTCTGACCTGAACCTCTACCATTTCCTTCTAATATGGTAAATCCACCAACTATATCCTTGATAGCATCAGAAACTGGGCCTGTTTTATCGGTTTGAATAGTTGCTTCAATTCGTTTCATTTGTTTCACTAAATTTCTATTATTTAAAAAAGATCATATGTTTTTATCTGAATTTTATGATACATTGAGATCAATTGGTTATATTGTTATCCTCTGACCTTTTTAGCCCATAAAAAGAGTAGAATCATGAAAAGTGATGAGAAGAGATCACACCGACTCAATTATCTTTTAAAGTACTATTTGAGCAATCCAAAAGAGAATGATCTATATCGGAAAGTAAAACAAATGGGTGTATCTGATGTAACAGCAAAAGATTACATTCGAACTGTGATAATCCAAGCTCAAAAAATTCATTCTGTATAATTTTACATATATGAGAAATATTGTTCAATGGTACCTAAGATTCACCCTTATTTTTTACCATGATAAAATTTATGCCTGATGTGTAATTCATTAGTAATCTTAAACAAGGTAACTTGATAAATAATTCAATAGGAGAATAAAATACACATGGTTGATACTCTTGTTGATGATGTTAAGGCCTTATTAGATAAAGAAAAGGGCGATGAACGAATACTAAAACAAATCTGTAGAGCTTGCGAAAATAACGAAGTGATTAGTAATTATGAAAGAAATTATGTTAGAAAATTGGCTGAAAAACATCTTGGCAGGGTGCCTGAGATTGAAGAAAAACAAAATACTGAAGAAAAATCTATTCAAAATGAAATACTTTCAAAAACTCCTCAAGAACAAAACATTGAAACTTCACAAATAACATATCCCAATTCTGTAAAATTAAAACCAAAAAACACAAAAATGTTGTTAGGCATAAATGGAGTAATACTTGTAATAATTGTTATAATTGGAATTTCTATTACTGGAATTTCTATTACTGGATTTTCTAATGTTAAATCTAATGACTCTCAAATTCCTATAGACTCATCATCGACTTTTTCAATTCAAACTGATTTACCTGAATATCAAAAAGGGGACATAATTTCAATTAGCGGAAAATCTGCTTCTGAAAAGATAATTCTCTCCATAGAAAATCAAGATGGTCAATTAGTTTGGTCTGAACAAATTTCTGTAAAAAGTAATGGCCAATTTTCCACTTTGGCAATAGCTGGAGGTAGTGGATGGGATAAATCTGGTGTGTTTACAATTAAGGCAGATAATAATCTAGAAACAGTATCCAAAACATTTTCTTTTATGGTATAATTTTTTCAAATTCTTTCCAATGTGAATCGATCATTTCTCTTAGTTTTTCTATACTGATCTCTTCCATATATTCACGATAAACAATAAATTTTTTTTGTTTTCCTGAATCTTCACCATAAATGTCGCTTATGTTTTTCGGAATAGCTCCTGTCTTCCATTGTTTCATTTCAAAAATCCAAACCATTGCATCTGGATTTGAAAAATCTATATCATCACAACCAACAATATACAGATAACATTTTGTAATTTGATTTAATTTTACATGTAATTTTTCGTATGCAATCATCTGTCCTTTTGGAATGTTAATCTTGTCATTATGAAATCCCTTGAATTCTAGGATGATAAAACTTCCATTGTGCTCAATTAACCAGTCTATGTCAGTACCTCCTGAAGCAAACATACCATGAACTATTAGATCACCTAGTATCTCTCTACCATGAGCAAATTCTGACTCATCAAAAATTTGATATTTTGCTTTAGGACTTTTTCTAATAATTTGGTGTGAAGTTGAATTAGACTGATGATCTTTTTCCTTATTATAAAACGTATCAATCAAATCTATAGTTTTATCTATCAATGAATATGAATTTATTTAGTTAATGATAAGATAGTTTGTAAAATTAAGTGAAGCTATTATATTTTTTGTGAACTATCGGCAGAGGTATTCTCCACCAGCACCTTTGTATAAAATAAAATATTCTTCTGAATTCCTACGTTCTTTTTTTGCATTTAATGCATCTTGATACATTTTAAAATGCTCTATTAAGTACAACTGTTTACCTGAATCTGCAAAGTAATCTATTCCAACTAAAACGAATCCATCTTCTGGAGTAAGTTTGATCTTTTCCATTTCAAATACATCTTTAGTCAATTATGATTAAATTTTTTAAAATTAATTTGAATATGATAACTATTACTGATCATATATCATTAGATTTTTTTCTTCTAACAATGAATGTAAATTATGAACAGAACGATATACATCTGATTCTTTTTTTGCTCCAGTACAAACTAGTTTTCCTGAGGCAAATAACAATATGACCGTTTTTGGGTCTAACATTCTGTGAATTAATCCTGGAAATTGTTCAGGTTCATACATGCTTCTTGGTAAAGTTCTTGCTGCTTTTTCCAGGTGAATTTTACCACCTAAATTAATTGCTGCTACAATATTTTGAACTGTAATCACTGCATCGTTCTTAATTTTGATTTTACCTTTTCGTAATTTTTGAACTACCGTGTTGACCGCTTTAATTGCCATATCCTCTGATTTTGCACCTGTACATACCATTTTTCCAGTTCTGAAAATCAACGTAGCTGTTCTTGGATTTTGTAATCTAAAAACCAGTCCTGGAAATTGTTCCGGGTGATATTCTGTGTCAGGAAATTTTGCAGTTATTTCATTGAGATCGATTTTTTGATCCACTGATGCAGAGGCTACTACGTTTTCAACACTAACAATAGGCTTTGTTTGAGGCATGTAGACTGACTTTAAATAGGCCCTTTATATATACTAGTCCAGTTTTTTCAAGATTTGTGTATACAACTTAATGATGTCCAATCCACTGATAACGATATTCTTCATCTATGATATCCATTAGAATATCTTTATTTTTGTTCAATCCTTTTGATAATTCCACATCAAATAATCCTAATTGGCCTTTCCATGGAATTGGAACTCTTAATGGTTTTGCATTTTTTATAATGAACCCAAAAGTTTTATCTCGAAAATTTTTTGAAGCAAAGTGAAATTTTTGATCTTTTTTTATCTCTTTTAATGAATTATATTTTTTTACATCGTAAAGAGTGGCTTTTCCAATAATTACACCTACATCTAATTTCTTTGTAATTTTTAATCTCTTGCAATCATCCAATCTTATTTTAATTGGCGCATGAATCAGAAATTCACCACGAAAATTAGTATTCCAATTTCGTAATTCTACTGTTTTTTTTCCAGAAATAATTAAATCAGCAAATGGTTGAGAAACTGAAAGACATTTCATGATGTTATTCGGTGGAAACTTTAATCAATTCACCAAGATTTCTGCCTTTTCCTTCCGGTAAATTAGTTATGCCTCCACTCAAACTTTGAGTTACAATTCCTTTACTTGCAAGAATATTAACAGCCATTAATGAAGTATTTCCAGCCATACATACTAGTAATGATTTACCTTTAGTTCCTTTTAGTTCTCCACTTAACTCTTCAGGAATTTGTTGTGTCGCTAATAGTTGATTGATAGTTCTTGCTTTTGGTACAAATATCTTTGATTTATCCACACCGAGAGATTTTGCAATTATCTCTATTCCTTCTTCACGAGGAGTGTATTGAGTATGAACCCAAATTATTTTATCATAATCATCTATATTTGAAGCTGCCTCTTGTAGGGATATCTGAGTACGATTTTGTTTCTTTGACATTTCTTCAAGATTCTTTTTGTATTTTTGTATTCCATCAGCAACAATAATGACAAATTTTTTACCTACTCCAAAGTTTGCCATTTGCATTACTGCATAAAATGCAAGGGCACTACTTTCACCAATATCATAACCTTTATCCACAAAAAACTTTAGAAGATGTTTAGCCTGGTCAAAATCTATCTCATATTGTCCTGCATATGTATCTGGTTTGTATAGCTTCAAACCTGATGCCTTGTCTTTAGTCCTAATTCCTGCAACATCTTGACCAGCAGGTGGAAAAACTACATGGACTGATTTTTTTCCATATTTATCAAACATGTATTTGCTCAAACCACCAGAAGTTCCACCTGTACCAAAAGCACAAACAATTCCGAAATCTTCTAATGAATCTCCATATTCATGTAATTGTTGTTCTATCTCAACTGCGGTAATAGTTCTATGTACATCTATGTTTAGTTCATTATCATATTGTTCTGGACAAAAACAACCGTATATCTTAGCAAGAAATTTTGCCAAGTTTATGATATCTTGAGCAGCTAAAAGTGATTCTACTTCAGAACTTGCATTATCAAAAATGGCAGGATTAAAACCAAGTTCAGATAATTGTGAACGAATATTAGCAGCAGTTGCTTTTGCAGCTAAAATATTTGGGTTGTCTTTCATTCCTGGAGCAGGACAAACATCCATGTCAAGATCCATGATACGGATATTCTCATTTCTTAATTCCTTAAAGACCCCTTCCTGTAGCTTTCTTGATACAAGTGAGACTACTGTTAATCCAAGTTTAGATATTTGTCCAAGAGCAATTCCAAAATTTCCCGAAGTTGCTTCAATTATCGTTTGTCCACTTTTCAGTTTTCCTGTAAGAATAGCATCGTGGATGATATGAACTGCGGGTCTGACTTTTATCGAACCTGTTAGTAAGTTAGAATCAAATTTTCCAAAAACTTTTAGTTCTCTATTAACAAGATTTATTTTGTAAATCTCTTTTGCACATTCTTTCAATTCTTCAGTTATGTCAATTAACGGTGTTGCATTGACAATTTTTGTTACTCCTTGATTATCTTCAAAGTGAGGTATTTTACTCCATATTTCCTGTTTAAAACGCTCAAGCAGAATTTTATCAATATTATTTCCTACAGTTTCTTCCAAAAATCTTTCTCCTATGAAATTCAGTCTATTGTAATCTCATATATAATATCTGATAGACTGACATTTACTTACTTTATTTTAGATTCTTTAAATTCACACATCTAATATTCTAATGACCTTACTTGGAATATCATGCAGTCTACTTACAGCCATAGTTTTTTCATATCCTAAATGTCTGAGATTGTTTGCTATGGTGGTAGATCTTACCGTATTTGGACCCAATCCTAAGGCTATCATACTGATGCCTAATCTTTTGAGAGATTTTGTCATATTTCTAACTGCATCTGGATCTGATGGTTCTCCGTCAGTTAATGTCAAAAAGATATCTGGTCTTTTTGATTGTAATATTGGAAACATTTTGTTATATACTTCCGCTAATGGTGTGGACCCATTTGCAACAATTTGTGTTAATCTTTTAGCCGAAATATTATTCCATTTCATATTGTCTGATTTTATTAACCAGCATACAACAGTTCTATTCTCTGTATTAAATGCATAAACTGCAAACTTCACTTTAAGATATGATAATACTTCACAGAGTGCAAGCGTAGCTTTTTTGTATTCTAATGCATTTGATGCAATACTTGATGAATGATCTAACAAAATTATCAATCTTGTTTTGATTGATTTTTTAATATCTGTAAAAAATGGCTCATGTCCATCAATGTAATTTTCTTCATCAAATTCATCTCCACTTTTAAGATGTTGCTCTTTCCATCCAGATTTTAATTCCCTAAATTTTATTTTTAGATTGTTTATCAAATTAATATCATATATTATTGTCTCATCAACATTAGCGGCAGTAGGAATTTTAATTCCTATTGATTCTGATGTTAATCCTTTTTTATCATTTTTTTTATTTTCGTCTAGGAGTTCTTTATATTCATCATAGATGTTATCTCCGATTAATGCATCTTTTGGATCAATTTTTCCAAAATCACCTTCTTTATTTTTTGAAACTACATTTAGAAATTTCAGTAATTCCTCCTCTGAAATAACCATCCCTGCTTTCATAAATGGCAACGAAACAGGAATTGTTAGTAATGAATCTATATCCAAAATTTTAATAATTTCAGTCACATTTTTTTCTAACCATTCTGTATCGTATTTTTTTTCTAAAGATTCATTGACAATTTTTTTAGCAAACTCTACTGCTTTTTTTATTCTTTCAAAATGGCTCGATTGTATCTCTCCCTTGAATGCTCCAAACATAAAATATTGGTAAAATGCTTCTACAATTCGTGCTTTTCCATAAACTGTATGTAATTGTGGTCTAGATACAAGCATGTAAGCGTAATTAAAAATAATCTCTTCATCCATGCCTTTCCAAAATTTTCTACCTAATTGCTCTACTCTACGAGTTTCCAAAGTATTTAGAATAAATCCAAAAGCATGGTCATTACTAAGAATTTTTTTACAAAATTTTATTCTCATTGATTCATACCATAATGAAGTTCTAAACTGTCTGTATCTTTGAAAATCATTTCCTATTCTTTTTTCAATTGGTGTTAAGATAACTTTGTTATCTTTTAGTCTGGTTTTTGTCTCCATTTTATCTGAAAATTCAACAGTGACATTTTCTCTCTCAGACCATCTTCTGACCAGAAATGTGGCAATCTCCACTAATGATTCATTTTGTAATTGTAATGATTGCATCTAATTACCAAACATTGAGGTAATGATGTCGTTTACTTTTTGATATTCTATATTTCCCCATTGTGTATACACATTACCAAAAACAATTTTTGCTGATTCTTTTGGAGCCATTCCACCAACTAACAATTTTCCAAATGCTATTGTCTCCCTTAAACTTGGTGAATAAAATAATTCTTCAACTGCAGCTGCTTGCCTTAGTATATTAGCAAGTTTAATTGCCTGTACAATCTCAGAATCATAATTTCCAGACACATGTTTCTTAACAATTTCCAGTTCTATATCTTCAGGCGGGTACTCTAGACGAATTCTGACTGGAAATCTACTAAGTAACTGTGGTGGCAGTTCTTTAGTTCCACTATGTGTAAGAGGATTAATTGTTGCAATCACGAACCACCCTTCTTTTGCTTTAACAACTTCTCCTGTGGATTCTTTTAAAATAATCTGTCGTCTATCATCTAATGCTTCATCTAATCGGAGTAATACATCAGCTTCGGCAGAATTTATTTCGTCTAGATACAACATACTTCCTACCCTCATTGATTTGATCAGAATACCTTCATCAAAACTTACTGTTCCATTCGTTAATGTTTTTGTTCCAACTAGGTGACTCTCTCGTGTTCTGAGGCTAAAATTTATTGATTCTAGTTTTGCATTTTTACTCTTTACAAAATCTCTGACCAAAGATGTTTTTCCAGTGCCTTTTGGACCGATTATCAATACAAATAGGTCAGCCTCATATGCTTTGTTTAGGATGTGAATAGAATTATTCCAATCTAGATATGTTGTTTCTTTTAACATTTTATGTTTTTTTAAGATCCAAGTTTACAAATAAAGCTTAGTTTTGATATTGTAATAATTTAGCATTAGATTCATCGAGAATATGATGGAGTTTTTTACTCCAATTATCAAATCCATCTGGAGAATCTGGATAATCATAATAATGTTTTGTCAAGAGTCTATTTTGTTGTGTTGTAAAACGCAAACCATCTGCCAGTTTTTTGTTAAGAGCACCTCTAATCATCATTCCTATTTTTGTAACATTAGAAAAGTCTGGATGCTCTCCTTTTGAAATAGCCTCCACATCCATATTTCCTAAAAAGTGTTTCATTCCATAACTGATTTGCTCATTGGTAAGAGTTTGAATCAGTCTTCTGAAAATTTCAAGTCCTGCTGTTTTGTATCCATATTCGTTTATGAATTCTTTATTATATTTCCATAATCCCTTCTCAGTTACATCTCCTGATTGAATTGATTCTACTACGTATTTTCCAACAATAGTTCCAGCAACTAGTGCTGGACCAATACCTCCAGCATCAAGTGGTTTAGGCATCCATGCAGAATCACCAACAAGAACAAATCCATTTGCAACCATACAATCATTTTGTCTTCTTACTGAAACTTGGAAATTCCCTGTTGCATTATTCTTATCTTGAGGATCTTCTGAAAGTTTAGGATTTTTTATTGCACTATTTCTCTCTACATATTGATTGATCAACATAGATACATTGTCGTTTTTTCCTAATCTTTTATTTCGTTGTTCAAGAAGTGTTTTTTCAACACCTAGCCCAATATTGACTTTATTTTTTCCTTTTGGAAATACCCAACCATACCCTCCTGGAGCAATATCTTGATCAAGATGAATTATACAGTAATCTGGATTAAATTCAGTTAGATCTTCTTTACCCTGTTCAAAATACATAATGTGTCTTCCTGTTGATTCTACATCTTTTCGATCCACCTTTCTTTCCATTTTTGTTGTATTGGAAATCTGATTTCTAAGCATAGATGTCATTCCAGTTGCATCTATCACAACTTTGGATATCTTTTTGTAAGGTGTTTTTGTTTTATAGTCTATTCCTTGAACTCCTATTACTTGATTTCCGTCATACACTAATCCAGTAAGATTAATTTCAAAATCAAAGTCTACACCCATTGCTAATGTTCTTTCATTTTGACGTTGAGGTAGAACTTGTCTGTTAAGCATATACCCTGCACCGTCAAATGGAATTGATGTTTCCCTATCTGGAGAAAATGCCATTACTCCTTTTACTTTATGTTCAATTTCTGGGGCACTCCAATTTACTTTGATTCTGTTTGTCATGAAATCTACAGCTTCTTTACTTACTGCATCTCCGCATATCCAACCTCCAACACTTTTCATTCCAGGTAAGTTTGATGGATTTCTGTCAATCACTAGAATTCTTAATCCCTGATTAGAATAATGTGAAACTGATTGAGCAGCAATAGTTCCTGCCAATCCTCCTCCAGCTATTATGACGTCATAATCTGCCACAAAAGAACGCGTCGTTTATCCGTATTTAAAATAATACCATCATCACAGATTTAGAAACATCAATGTTGAAGATCGATTCAAAAATGGGGTCGGTTCGTCGCGGCTTCTTCAAAGCTTTTGCTCAGACTGGAGCGGCTATTATTTCCTCATTCCCAAATTAAATTATCCTTCTATTCCTATTTAATCTAGTTGGCAACTTGGAATATTTTACTGAATATTTTTACTGTTTCTTTTTTGTTGTAAATTGGGGTATGTATTTTCACCTTTATAGAGTCTTTTTCCTTAAACTCTATCTTTCCTTTAATGAATTCTTGTTTATCTAATCTGATGTGGAATCTAGAATCTACTGTTCTTTCTTCTATCTCCCCAATTAATTCCTTTATCTGATCATTTGATAATGATTTAATTAATTTCTCAACAAACTTTTGAGCCTGGTCTTTTTCAATTTTGGTATTTAGTATGATTATTGGATTATCAAAATGACCTGTAGTCTGTTTAGATATAAAATCTTCTTTTTTAATTTCAAATATTTCTTCAAAAGATTTCAAAAATTTTGAAATATCCTCTGTAGCATGAATTATTACATCAATTGTAACATCTAATTTGTCAACCATTATCTTCAAGAATACGATTACTGTTTATGCTTCAAGTAATGCTATTTCTTTTTCAGCCGTTCTGATAAGCTTAACTTTCTCAAGACCAACATGTCTTACCCTTATAACTTTCTTAAATGCAGCCATTATATCTGAATTAATCTTACTGTAACATGTAGCCTGAACAAACTGATCAACTGTCATTTGAGGCACTGTATTATTAATTACATCTTTTGCAATCAATCGCAATGCATGTTTTCTAGACGTGTTAAGTTGTCTATGTGTAAGAGCAAGTAATTTGATTCTGAAGACATACCCATCTTTAGTTTTAATATCTATTATGAAATTTATTCTAGATGAACCACGTCTAATTAAACTTCGTAAAAATTCTTTGGAATACTCGTATCTTTTAAAGATTGTAGTAGCCTTATCACCTTCTACTTTGTTAATTTGGAAATACATTTTGTATTGATGTTGAGATGGATCTCCTTTTAGAATATCATATAGAGTTACTTCTAAAACTCTACCTATTGCATTCTCTTCATCAGTAATTGGAACGTACGCAATTGGGACATTGTTAAATGAATCCGGAGCAATAACTGTTACCCATTTCTTTTCTCGCCATTTGTCCTTTACTCGTCCTTTTCTACGTGCCAATTATTAACGACCTTTGAATCCAAAATATAAGGGTATGCGACTAGATTGTGTTTTTACCCATGTATTTTTGTAACACTTTTGGAATGACAATATGACCATCTTTAGTTTGAAAATTTTCCATTATTGAAACCAAAACACGAGATGTTGCAATTAATGTACTGTTTAATGTGTGCAAATATTGTGTCTCTTCATTTGTCTTATCTCTGAATCTGATCTTTAGTCTTCTCGCCTGATAATCTAAACAATTTGAACAGGAAACAATTTCTCTGTATGCGTTTTGTCCTGTCATCCAAGCTTCTATATCATATGTTTTTGCAGAAACTTTTCCCATATCTCCTGATGATAGAAGCATTACTTTGTATGGAATTTCTAAATTTTGATAGAAATCTTCAGTAACTGATAACATCTTTTCATGTTCTCTCCAAGATTCTTCTGGTCGTGCAAAAACGAATTGTTCAATTTTGTCAAATTGATGTACTCTGAAAATTCCTTTTTGATCCCTGCCATGTGCACCTGCTTCTTTTCTGAAACATGGACTTACGCCAGCATACCTTAAAGGAAGATCTTTACCTTCTATAATTTCACCTGAGTGCATAGCAGCGATGGCATGTTCTGATGTTCCTATCATGTACAGATCTTCATTCTCAATTTTGTATATTACTTCTTCAAAATCATCAGCTATTATTGCCCCTTCCATAGAATGGCGATTGATCATATATGGTGGTTGAACTAAAGAGTAGTTTTTTTCTGCAAGAAAATCTAATGCATAATGAATAAGAGACTGATTTAATCGCACAAGATCATTTTTCAGATAATAAAATCTTGCTCCTGCCACTTTGGCAGCTCTTTCAAGATCAACTAAACCCAAATTTTCAGAAATATCTATGTGATCATTTATCTTAAAATCAAATTCTGGAATTTTACCCCATTTTTTAATCTCTTTGTTAGCAGTTTCATCTTTTCCAACAGGTACAGACTCATGAATTAAATTTGGAATAGTTAGTGCTAAACGTGCATATTTTTTTTCATTTTCTTCTTGTAATGATTCTAGTTTTGTAAGTTGTTCTGAAATATTTTTCATTTCATCTAAAACTGATGATATGTCTTCACCGTCTTTCTTTTTTTGAGAAATCTCTGATGCTACTTGATTTTTCATTTTTCGCAACTCATCAGTATTTAATATCAATTCTCTTCTTTTTTGATCCGAATTTACTAATTCATCAAAATCAAATTCAACTGATCTAGCTTTTAGCATATCTTTGATAAGTTGAGGATTCTCTTTGATTATTTTAGGGTCTAACATTATTCAATCACCTTTAATGCAACCTGAACATATTCCAAAACTTCATCAATTGTACCAATTAATTTTTTCATGCTTTCCTTACTCTCAAAATTAAAAACAAGTTTGTTATCAATATTTTCAACATAAAGACTTAATCCTTCTGGAAAATTTACATTATCAGGTTCCAGTGCCTTTTTCACAGTTTCTGCCTTTTCTTTTGAAAGATTATTGAGAATTACCTGTACTTGACATGTTAACGACATTTACTTCTAAATAATCTAGAAATCCATCTAATTTGTCTTTAGTTATTTTTGCACCTGCTGCTGCATTGTGACCTCCACCAACACCCTCGAATTTTTCAGCACCAGTTCTCATTAACTCACTTAAATTAACCTCTGATTTACATCCAAACGATTTTCTAGATGAAAATTTGATAGTATTTTCATCCCCACCTGTCCTCAAAATTACAATTTTTCCAGCATTCTTTGGTGAACCTGCAATTAATGATGAAATTGTACCTGTCATCATTTCTGGAACAATTCCCTCACCGTTTATCATTACACATGTTTTGCTCTCAGAAATTCTCCACCTTTCGTTTGTTAAGATGTTCATGTATTCTCTGATCCTTTTTCTATAGTCTGTAAGTATTGTTTCGCCTTCTCTTAGGATCTTGTTTCTGTCTCCCATACAAACTGCAATTCCAACTCCTGATCTATTGATTCTTCCACACGAATTGAGCATTGTTGAAAATTCTCTTCCATCTCGCAAAAAGCTTCTTTTATCTTCTCTAGGAAATGTGTAGGTATATCCAATTAATTCAGCCATTATCTCAGTTGCATTCTTTCCAGAAGTAAATTTTGTAATGGTTTCAATGACTAGTCTTTTTTCTTCATCTTTTAGCTCTGCTGCTACTCTCCATCTACCTTCTTCCTTTAGTTTAATTCCAGAAGAATTCAAAAGTGAAAGACATGCATCTCTATTCCAAGTCAGGCCCTCAATAAATGGCTGTGATGTAAATGCAAGGGCATCTGGTAGTGGTCTAGTCTCTCTTCCAACTAGTAATAAATCAAGATCGATATCTACTAGTCCTTCTTCTTTTGCAATATTGGCAATTTCATAATTTTTTCCTATGAATGATTTTCTATCCCCCTGATCTTGTCTGTCTCCTAAAGCTGAAACAACAGCTATTGCAGATAAATCAGAATTCTTATCATCTAACGCCATTGCTGCAAGATATGCCATTCCTCCTGCACAAATTTCAGTACCTCCATCAATGCCATACTTCCAAGCATTGATGACTTTTTGATTATCGTATTCTTTTTCAGATATCTGGTGATGATCTAATACGATCCAATTTTCTCCTAATGCCTCATCTAAATTATTTGCAAAACCTCCAGCAAGATCTGTAATAACATGAAAACCTCTTAAATCTTTTTTAAGAGAATCAATGACCTTCTTACTAAATTCTTTGGAAGTTCTAACAGTACATCTCGCACCTGCTCTGATCAGAGCTTTTGTGATAATACTTCCTGATGATAGTCCATCACAATCAATATGAGTTGTAATTGAAATTGATTTTTTAGATTTTATACAATCTGAAATCTTATCTTTGAAAAACGAAAGAGATTCATCAAGAGTTTTTGTCATCACTCTAACTGAGCAACTACTGATTTATATTTCCAATTTTGAGGAATGCGCTCTATTCTTTTGTAATAGACTGATAGCCTATGCACCTTGGCTTCAATTAACTCAAGAGATCTGACATTTCTATAGTCTCCTTTGTTTGTCTTTAAGTGCTTTTGAAGACCTATTGCTTTTCTAACAATATTATCTAGATCTTCTGGCATTTCTGCTTGAAGATCGTTTTCTTTTAGTATCTCGCAGACACTTTTCTTTGTAATTGGTTTAATGAGTGGAATTGAATGTTGATCTCTTAATTTTAGTCCAATTTGACTTGGTGTTAGTCCATCTTTAGAGTACTTTACAACCAATTCTTCTATTTCTTTGGAATTTATAGTAATCCACGATGGTACACGAAGTGTAGATGGTCTAATTGAATGTGATCTTCCGTGTCTATGTGTGTGTAATCGTCCCATACTGTATGACTGATTTCAAAACAAAATTAAACGTTACTTATTCCGGATCTCGTACATTACATCTGCATTTTGAGGTTTAGAATAAAAGTTAAATATGTACAATATCCTCACAACGAACAGGTAAACAGTATGAATAAAAAAGTACTTCTAGCAGCATCCTTAATTGCTGTATTTGCCATCGGTTACTATGGACATAGTGTGGTTGCATTCGCACAATACATGGGTAACGTTGGTTCCAAAGGCGAAACCGGACAATATACCTTAGAAGAAGCACTGGCGATTCAAAAAAGAAGAGTCGATGCAGCAAAAGCTAATCCCGCATCTGGATCAGGTACACCTTATCTTGATGCAAGTGGTGTAGTTGGAGCATCTGTAATTTCAGCTGCAATCTTTGGTGGTATTGCAGGAGCTTTCTTCATTAGAGGAAGATCTGGTAAATACGCAGCAATGGGACGAGGATAAACAAACCTTATTTTTCTCTTATTTTATTTGATTACCATTAGTGGATACTGATCTCGTACTTTTTGATAATAAAAGAAATGTATATATCGTACAAATAGAGCCAAAATATACAATGACTCCTATAGTAGGAACTTTCCTAAGCATCCTGTCTTCACTTACAGGTCAGTTAGGACCAAACTATGATCCATTATTCTATGATGTAATGATTTACATCTTCGGAACCATGATGTTCGCAATATTCCTTCTTGGAATTATCTCATTCTGGTTACGTGTACACGGATGGGCTTACAAAGACAACCGTGAAAGATGGGTCGATGAATTGGACAGACACTTTGAAAGAGAAGGCATCGGTCTAATTCCAGACAACGGTAAATACTGGTAAATCACTTCCTTTCTTCTTTTCATTATTTTTAAAATTTTGAATAATTTTGTTTTCATTAAAGTTTCATCACTCTAAATTTATTTTCAGTCTTGACCGCCCCAATGATTATCTTTCAATTAGTTTTGGGGAGGTAGGAAATCCTTGTCTTTTGATGAATCATATGCCTTTGAGGTAAAGACAGCCTTGTAGTGATACCCATCCTGCAATGGGGTATTGATGAAGTTCTCTGATTCTATGCCATTTACATATATTTTTGATTTTGTCTGGTCCATATCTCTTAAAGGAAAATCCCAGATCCACAAAAAATGCCCTATTTGAAATGGATATTCTTCTGTCCATTCTGCATATATAGTTCCGTCATCTGTTAAAGTATAAAGTGAACGTTGACATTTTCCATCATTATTAAATCCGATTTTTGCAGGAATTTCTGCTTTTTTATTATCTACAATCAATTCCAAAGTTGCTTTAATTTTGTATGATGTGTTTTTGCCATTGATGCAAACTTTTAGAGGATTATCCATATTGGCTAATTGTTGAACAAACGTGCTAGCCGCTGCAACTGATATCCCTATAACTGCGGTAATTATAAAAAATCTTATAACCTTCTTTCTTTTGTATGGATCTCCCATACCTGGCCAATGCATATTATGATTTTTTCAGGATTACTTAAAGTTCTTTCTGTTACTTATCTATTATCTCAATAGTGTCAAATTGATCTTGATGATCAGCAAGAAAATAAGTAATTTCATCCGAATCGATCTCAAGCCATTCTGATTCTCCACAATAAGGTAAATAATCTTCAACAAATAGATCTCTTGGTCCTGTCATTCTTACAATCATCTTTTCTTTTTTTGGGATAGTTTTAAATGGTAATTTGAGTATCTTTCCTCTTTTTTGACTTTGTATGTTTACTTTGTAAAGATCATTACGAAATTCAACATTTCCAAAAAAATAACTTTGGAAAATATCTATTTTTATTATTTTAAAACTTAACACAATCTTTCTGGTTTTTTCTTACAGATAAAACTTAAGTAAATACAATAATTTCTTACGCTAATCGTAATGAATATTTAGAAAATGAAAAGGAAAAGTAGGTAGTTTAGATAACTTGCCAGGGTCGTGTTGCAAACGTGATTACATAACCTACACCAATGATGATTGATTGGTATGCAATGTTGGTATATGGAATTGGTTTGATAATTGGCTCTCCTTCAACGACTACTGTTTGTCCTGGACCCAGTCCTGGACCCACTTTAGCAATATTGAGTTGGGTGTGTACATGGTATACACCTGCTTCAAGTGCTTTTGCAGATAATGAGTAATGGACAACAGAGTTACCTGGAATGTCAAAGACGTTTCCTGGTGGGTCTCTTGCTAACATCTCCCATCTATTACCTGCGTTAGTGGACTCTGAGAAAATGGAAATCCATCCTCTTAGATCTCTTTCTACTAAACTGACTAATGTGCCTTGAACAGTCAAGGTTTCACCAGTTTGTAGGGATTGTCTGTTGAAAGTTTCGTCTTCAATTCTGACGAAACGACTCTGAAGTTGTGCTTGGACACCATGTGCATCTGCAGCAGGAATTATGGCGTCAACCCAGTTGATACCAAGTGTACCTAATGCAAGTACAGCAGCGAGTCCTAATACGAAAATCTTTTTTTCGACCATAGTCCTAATATCTTGTGTGATAATACACATTGTTATATATTTTACCTTGACAACGAGGATCGATAGGCTGTAAGTATGTTAATCATCAATGATTAACAATGAAATTAACAAAAATATGATGAAAATATTTCAAATAAATCTATTTTTTATATGAAAAATTATGCTAATTTATAGTATAAATTGTTAGAAAATATTAATAAACTGTTATTTTTAGAACCCTTGCTTTATATCCAGAATTAGCATGATGGTAATCATGGCACAGATGCCCGCATTAATCCCAAAAGAAGTTGAGATTCAGAGACTAAAGAAAATCTGGCTCATCGTCATTGCTATGGGATCCACTGCAGCATCAGTCGAAGTAGACAACTTCGTTGATGGTTCTTTACATCAAACCTCTATCAGAGATAGTGCATTTACACCAGCACACTGGTGGCTATACTCCCACTTCATCACATTACCACTTGGATGGGCAGCAGCTGCAATCTATGATAGAAAAGTACCAGTACTCAGAGGACCAAATAACTCAATTAATACTGGATTGAAGATGACCATTCTTGGTTACCTTGCAACCATGTTTACAATTGGAGTTAATGAGATGTGGCACTTCTGGTTTGTAGAAGAAATCTTTGCAGTACCAAATCACTGGATGTTTAACATGGGTGTCGTAGTGGCATTCATGGGAGCACTTGCATACGTAGTCAGAGTATATGCTAGACTCGTAGAACTAGGTGCAGAAACTCCAGGTGAGAATCCGTATGTTGCAGAGATGTACAAGATGGCTTTAGAAGGCAAATTGTACAGCAGAGCAATTCCATAGACACAAAGTGCAAAAGCACACTTTTTTCTCTTTTATTTTAAATATCACGAAGATCGTACTAGGTCTGCCATTTAAGAAAGACTTAAAAGGATTCTGAATAGTATAATTCCAGAATGACTCTTCCGAAAGGATTTGGTTCAAGTGGCGCAGGTGGCGCATCTAGCTCTGATGTAGAACGAATGATTGGCAGACGTGTAGAAAACATGACTGGCATGATTACTGTTTCTTACATTGCAGCTTGGTTAGCAACTTTTGGTGGTACTGCAGCAGGATATTTCTATTATCCTTGGGCATATCCAACAAACAGTGGTCATTATGCGTTCATTGTTCTGACAGTAATTGAAGCGATTGGTTACCTCTTCTGTGTTAAAGTTATGGAAGAAGGCTCTAAGAAAAACAGCAATGGAATAATTGCTGGAGTTATTGGGGCAACTGCAGTAGGCACTGTAATCATATCACTATATGTCGGATTTTAGAAGGAAACTCCTTCAGACATCTTCTTTTTACTTTATTTCATCAAAAAACAACGATCTCCACCACACTCTAAAATTTTATATACTGACCGTTTTATCTAGTTGCTAATGGTCTGGCTAAGACGATGTACTCACTACTTATTCATAGTAGTAGTTGCAGTTAACTCAACACTGTTAACAATTAATGCAGGAGACTACATTTTCTATACTGACTGGGCTTGGACTTCGTTCACGGTATTTTCAATATCGCAAACGTTGATGCTTGCAGTAGGTGCAACATATTACCTAACATTTACAGGTGTTCCAGGAACAGCAACGTACTACGGCCTAATTATGACAGTATATACATGGGTAGCAAAAGGCGCATGGTTTGCACTAGGTTATCCATATGACTTCATTGTAACACCAATTTGGTTACCATCGGCAATGTTGCTTGATTTAGCCTATTGGGCGACAAAGAAGAACAAGCACTCCTTGATACTGTTTGGCGGAGTACTGGTAGGAATGTCTTTACCATTATTCAACATGGTAAACCTGATAACAGTAGCAGACCCACTAGAAACGGCCTTCAAATACCCAAGACCAACTTTACCACCATACATGACACCAATAGAACCTCAAGTAGGAAAATTCTATAACAGTCCAGTAGCACTGGGTGCAGGTGCAGGTTCAGTATTGTCGGTTACGTTTACAGCATTAGGTTGTAAACTAAACACTTGGACATACAGATGGATGGCCGCTTGGTCAAAGTGGGACTAAAACTCCAACCTTTTCCTTTTCATTTTATTATTTGTGATTAGAGTATTCTATATTCAATTTTGAATTTTGATTAAAAAATATTGTACATATTGTGATCTTTTGTTGTCTCTTTTAACAATATGGGATATTGTGATGATACAATGTGAAGCAGCAATACGATCAGATTTTAGTTACTCCAAAACCCTTTGTTAAATGGGCTGGAGGAAAAAGGCAGTTAATTCCAATACTGAATCAAAATCTTCCTATCTCTTTTGGTACGTACTATGAACCATTTCTTGGCGGAGGCGCTTTACTGTTTCATATTCTTACAGACAACAATAGTCAAAAATGTAGTATTTCTGATTTAAACTCTGATCTTGTATTAGCATATACTACAATTAGAGATAGAATTGATGCCCTAATATCTTCTCTAAAAAACCATGAAAAAAATTATCAAAAAGATTCCGAGTCATACTATTACTCAATTCGTGAAAGTAACCCAAGAAGCGAAATTGAAAAAACATCTAGGCTGATCTTCTTGAATAGAACTTGTTTTAATGGACTTTATCGTGTAAACAGCAAAGGGAAATTTAATGTTCCTTTAGGAAAGTACTCAAATCCAAACATAATAAATGAAGAAAATCTTCATGCTGTCAGTCATATCTTACAATCAAGTAGAATTTCCATCAAATGCAGAGATTTTGAAGCAGTTCTAAGGGATGCCAAAAAAGGCGATTTGGTATATTTTGATCCTCCATATCAACCAGTAAGTAGTACCGCAAATTTCACAAGCTATACTAACAAAGATTTCACATATGATGATCTTACAAGATTGGCAGGACTTTGTTTAAAATTAGATTCACGAGGTTGTAAGGTATTACTGTCAAATTCTGATTCAAAGGAAGTTGTAGACATCTTTTCCAAACATCCGTGGAAAATCACAAAAATAGAGGCAAATAGATCAATTAATTCAAACTCTAAAAAAAGAACTGGTCATTTTGAACTTTTAATAAAAAATTATTAAAGCTCCGAACGGGATCTGAACCCGCGACCTTTACCTTACCAA
>JAHFUM010000006.1:0-9131 GCA_023265135.1 Nitrosarchaeum sp.
ATAGAGGCAAATAGATCAATTAATTCAAACTCTAAAAAAAGAACTGGTCATTTTGAACTTTTAATAAAAAATTATTAAAGCTCCGAACGGGATCTGAACCCGCGACCTTTACCTTACCAAACATAAAGACACTAGACGAAGCATTCTGGAATCGCTACAACCAACATCTACAAAATAATTACAAACGAGCTACTATTCTAATGCACAACTGCTATGCCAGAAAATACTCTCATATCCTAACTGATGGTAATGCCCAGGAACTACTTACTTTATCTGACCAGAAACGCCTCTTGGTAATGAAGGCTCTAGCATCTCTATCCAAGTTCATGGGCTGTTATGATACATGGGAATCTATCAAGAAACGCTACCAGCTAAAATGGTCATATGATGATGGGCTTACTTTCTTTAACGCTATTACCAATGGAAATAATCTCGATTCAATGTTAGGATGGCTTAAAGACACTGTTTCCAAACTACCAAAATCTGATGCTAATATCCTGATTTATTGTACTGTTACAGGATTGAGACCTGCTGAAGCATGTCATAGCATCGAACTAATCCATACGGATCTCGATAACTATCTAAACAAGAACTCAACAATGTTAGAACATTACAAATATCCTCAACAATTCATTAGAAAAACTAAACACGCCTATGTCAGTATAGTAAATGATTCAATAATTGATTTAGCTAAAAATGCATCTCCACGCAGTTACAATTCTACCAGGATGTTTTTACGTAAAAATGACATTGAAATGCACATGGCCTACTGTAGAAAGATCTTTGCCACTTATCTTAGAAATAATGGGATACAATCAGAGATAATTGATCTATTGCAAGGACGTATATCTAAATCCATTTTCTTAAAATATTACTATAAACCAGAGCTTAGAAAAGATACTATCTTAGTAATAGAAAAGCTAATGACTGCAATTTCTATCTTACCTACATTTACCTTAGAAGCTAAAGCAATGTCAAAAGAAGAGACATAGTATCATCTTGTATGGGGGATAACTCGGAACCGCTAGGACTCTTTATTGTCCAAACCGTTTAGTATGTACTCACGGCGATTATTACATTCGCAGCTTACGACTGTCTTAATGATTGACAGTTCAATGCATTACCAAGCATACGTGTACATGTTTCAGTACAGCGCGAGAAGTAAAGCACTCCTATCAGCATTCTGGCTAACAAGGTCATCTAAGATAACTCTGAAATACTAAAATATAAACAGTATTTGATTATCTTATTAATTTCATATATTGTAACATCACTATACTACACATAAATGATAAAGCCGATCCTATAATTGACGAAAACGGATCAAAGCCGATCCTCAAAATATTCCTAATTTAATACAAATACAATATAGCGAAAATAGAAGTTTCTAGGTTGATATTCAATTATCGTCTATGTATAGTACTGGCTTTAGAAAGAAATTAGATTAAGCACAAATAGAGAAGTCGAACCAATAATTGTAGAAAATGGGGTATAGTCGATCCTAAAGAAATTCAATAAAATCAATCAAAATCTAGGTTGATACACATTATCAATTAAGATCCAGTATTGGCTTTAGTAGGAAATGTCCACGTTATGGCCAGAAAATTAACATCCATGTATAGTAGGTCGATAGCCAGAATTGAAGAATTTTTGAGAAACATGGATTATCATGTAAAATCACCAATATCCATAAAAGGCGTATGATGAATTTCATAATATGAGAAAATTATCCCCGTTGATTGGAATTATTGTTTTAGCAGTAGTAATTATTTCATTAAATCATGCTGTATTTGCAGATCATCTTCCAATAATAGGTTCGATTGGTGAGGAAGTCAATGCAAGTACTGGAAAAGTATATGTTGAAAAAATGGAAGTTAAACAAATTTCTGGTGGTGGAAAATCCGTTTTAATTGATTTTACTTTCAAAAGTACGATAGAAGGTACATGGAGTCCTTCTGTATCTAATTGGGAACTGCGTGATGACAAAGGAAACGTACATGACCCATTAGATGAATGGTACCCTATAACACCTTTACCTGTAGGTGACATTAGTCATGGCCAACTAAGATTTGTTATAGGCGATTCTGTAAATCCTTATGTCCTAACTCTTAGAGAGCCTGTAAATTTTGATTCTGAAGTAAATATTGATGTGACAAAGGAAGCATCTCCTAAACAGTCCATTCCTATTAGTGAATTAGAATCACGCCGTAATCAAATAATTACAAATGGTGATTTGGAATTAGTCATTTTAAATGAAAAAATAGTAAATGAAGACATGTTCACTTACAATATTGAATTTTCAATTAAAAACATTAGTGAAAAGACTAACAGCGTTGATACTTTTTTGATAAAAGATGAAAAGGGGAATATATTCGAACCTGATTATGATCAAAGCTCCTTTGATGGAAAAGATATTTTTCCAAGCCATGAGAGAAAAGGAAATCTTACTTTTGAACTAAATAATAAACCTGAAAAAATCATGTTCATTATTTATGAAAGTAAAAGCAATCCAATAATTTTACATACTGGGTACTATCCAATACTAGATTCAAACAAGAGCATAACTACAATAAATCCTAAGTCAGATACAACATCACAATATACAGACACAGACAAAGAATCCATAATTCCGTCATGGATAAAAAATAACGCTGGATGGTGGGTTGATGGAAAAATTAATGATGATTCTTTTGTACAAGGAATTCAATTTCTCATTAAAGAAGAAATTATGAAAATTCCTTCAACATCTAAGGATTCCATCTCGGGAAATAATGAGATCCCGTTATGGATAAAAAATACCGCAAGGTTTTGGGTTTATGACCAAATTAGTGATGCTGAATTTATCAACGCTTTACAATTTCTTGTAAAAGAGGGAATCCTAGTAATTCCTGAAAATACAGAATCCAAATCAGAGCCAAATGGTTCAATTTTGGACTCATTATTTCCAAATAGAGAAAATTTAGGAACTGAGTGGATTATTGAGAAAAATCTTCAATATGTTAATCCAATAAAAGAGGCATCTGGAATTGAGATGGATTACTCAAATCCAACTATGATGGGATTTTTTACTCCAGAAGTAGTCGTAACAATTTGGAAATTTAATTCCAATACTGAACCATTATCTGAGATGGATCATGTAAAATCTAAGGTAAAAGAGCTAGGTGGATATTCAGAATTGCCTATTTCTAAATCACCGTTTGATTTGGATAAAGATTGCTATGGAGTTCAGACTATCTTGGATAGTGGTAGAAAAGATGTAAATTTTGAGTGTGTTCTAGATGGTTATTCATATTATGTGGCTGTGAATGTTTCTGGAGATCAACGGGATCTTAAATCAGACATGGATAATGATTGGCTACCAACTGCAAACAAATTCATGGATATTGTTCTTGATAAAATAAGAAAATTGCCTAAATGATGTTGTGTTTAGTAAATCCGAAAGAAGATTTGTCAAGAATTCTTGAAGTTTCAAAGTATAATGAAATGAATTTGAAACAATTGATCCTATAATTGATGAAAACAAGTCATGATTGATCCTCAAAGTATACCTAATTATCTATAGAAGAAGATACTAAGAATAGAGTAGAACTAGTTGATACACCATGTTAATCTCGTAGAATGGATAGCCTACCAAAATCAACCAAATCCATAAAAGGTAAGTCAGGCATCCAATTGAAATGTTGAGTACCTGTGAACGTAATTATTTAGAAAATAGTAATGATTATTCAAAATCTTATAGTTACATAATGAATCATAGAATTAGAAAGAAATTACTAAAGTTTTACAGATTAGAACTACCATTAATAGAACAGAGTCAAAATCTTACAGAATTTCATAAGAATCTTACAGAAAATAATAAGCTCCGAACGGGATCTGAACCCGCGACCTTTACCTTACCAAGGTAACGCTCTACCAGGCTGAGCTATCGAAGCACAAATTTTAGCAACTGAAAATCCTTATAATTCTTGATTATGGCTCAAAAATCTCTAAACTGTTAAATTTCACACAAATTTCTACACTTTTGGAGGAGTAATCAAGCCTGGCCAAAGTAAGCATAATGCTTTTGGACATGCAGGACTTAAGATCATAAAAATGGGTGATCCTGTCTCTCAGGAGTTCGTGGGTTCAAATCCCACCTCCTCCACTGCTCTTATTTTAGATGTCTTATTCCTCTAGAATTCAGAATTTCATATACGTCAGGAAGTGAAAATACAAATCCAATATGAACACAATCTTTTTCTTCACAGAGCTGACAGAACAATTCTCCTTTTTGTACTGTGACTTCTGCAATTCTATTTTTGATATTGTCTTTTAAAATAACACGATCATCATCAACAGAAATTTTCTCAATCTTTGGGGCATACCTTGCAAAGGTTTTGTCCTTCTGCATCATCTCCTCTAACATGTAAGTTACATAACCTGAAAAGCTATTGACGCCTTTCATTGCAAGACTATCTTTATTTTTTTGATATACATCTTGGAACTTATCATAAACAGTTTCTGATACAGTTATTGATTTGAATCCAGCTTTCGGCAATTTACTTTCTCTTACCGTACAATAAAGTACCGTGGTATATAAGATTTTATTTTGAAGGTACTGTTTAGAATGAAAATTAGTCTTTATACTATACCTTTACTCTTTAGCAATATGGGTAGAGGATACCAATCATCAGAGATAAGGCAGAAATTGATTGATGTACTTAAAGACTCTATGACAGGAATGTCTGGAGTTGAAATTTCTGAAAAACTCGGTGTAAACAGAACCACCATGACTAAATATCTCAAGGTATTTGCTGCAGAAGGATTTCTTAGACAAAAAAACATTGGAAATATCACATTATGGTTCTTAGAGGATGGACAGGAGGCATATTCTTTTCCGGCAGATTATTTTAAAATTGCACCGCAATATCTTGAAAACTTGATCAAAGGAAATGAGGCTCAAGTTTATTCGCTTATTAAAAACTGTCTTAATTCTGAGGCATCTGTAAACAAACTTGTTATTGAAGTAATAATTCCTTCAATAGATTCAATCCAAAGACTATATGATGATGGGAAAATTGGAAATTCTGAGAAAAAATTTCTACAAAACATCATATCTAAATCACTTCAGATTTTCAACCAAATCTCCATAAATTCAAACCCAAAAAAGAATATTGTTGTAATTTCAGCTGATGCCCAAAGTAACTTATTATCTGAAGCAGCTTCTGCATCTTTGCATTCGTATGGATGGAAAGTTTTCCATCTGGGAGATATGTCATCTGCAATCAACGTTTTGTTTGATCTTGATTTGCAAAAATTATTGGGAAAAATTTGGAAACAAAAATCAGGTGTAATGTTTATTCTCGTTTTTTCAAATACCGAAGAAGGGCTTCACTTTTTTTCAGAATCTATAAACTCAATTAAAGAAAAATTGGGAAAACGAATACGATTAGCATTATGTGGAAAAGTTGGAAAAAAGACAAAAATCAATTCTGATCTAATGTCTGAAAAGTTCGAAGATGCAATTCAATGGTCTGAAACTGTCTATGAAAATTCAAAGTAATTAAAATGGGCCCGATGTGATTCGAACACATGACCTTTCGATTATCAGTCGAACGCTCCAGCCAAGCTGAGCTACGAGCCCTTAATCCATCCCTTGAATGCAGTCATTTAAGTTTAATTTTCTTTCCACTTAATTGAGCATCCAATTGATGGGTCAAAATCTTTTTCAATTTTTTCACCACCAAGTAATTTTTTTATGTTGTTAGCCATTGTCTTTTCTGTAGCTTTGTCATCTGGTTTCATGGCATTATCGATTCTACCGTGGAATACCAGCTGTTTTTTACTGTTGAATAAGAAAGGATCTGGAGTACATATTGCACCATATTTTTTCGCAATTTCTTGAGTGTCGTCAATTAAATAATCAAATTTGAATCCCTTCTCTTTTGATGTTTTTTTCATGTTTTCAAAACTATCTTCTGGGTAATCTTTAGAGTCGTTACTGTTAATTCCAATAATTGCTATTTTATCACCAAATTTTTCATATAACCCATTGAAAGTCTCTGCCTTTGCCTTGACATATGGACAATGATTACACATGAAAATCACAAGAATTCCGTGATAATCAGTATAATCATTCAATGTGTGTTTTTTATCATCAATACCTAAGAGTTGAAAATCTGGTGCAATATCTCCTGTTTTTAATTTAATTTGCGATTCTAGAAGTACCACATTTTCGTATTTTTTTAAACAAATAAAATTCTTGCCAAGAAGACAACAATTAAAATCCACAGATTATTCCTTCTTGATGTGGGCTGGTAGTATAGCCTGGTAGTATACCCGCCTTGCACGCGGGGGGTCATGGGTTCAAATCCCGTCCAGTCCACTTAGATTATACTTGGATCAATTCTGAATTTCAGATTACTGGATGGATTTAAATAGGATAAGTTTGGGTTTTAAACTATGACAAGCGCAGCTGATGGATGGCCAGTATGGATTCCACTTATTGTTGGATTGACTCCAGGTTTAGTTTACTGGTTGGCAATAACAGCAATGAAGAAAAGACGATAAAATTTACATCTCTTTTTAACTTCTTTTTATTATTAATTTTTTAGTGACAACTGGGTTAAACGTTGTTACCTTTCTTGTTCACAATATCATATGTTGTACAAAATTAATCTCCCACGAATAAAATTTGTATGGAGAAATTTTTTCTCAGCATTTTTTTGATTTTGATTATATTTCCAATTTCATCTGGATTTTCTGCAGAGCATGTTGATACCCCATCCACGCTATCTGTAGTTCTTACAAGTGACTCTCCTTATGTTTACAAAGATAATGACGGATATACTGTTGTTGTTGGTGCAGTAAAAAATACTAACAGCCTCACTTCAATAACAAATGTACGTGTGCATGTAAATTTTTATGATGATGTTAGTAAACAACCTCTAGAAATAAATGAATATAGAACAATCTTGGATGTAATACCGCCTCTTGGAATATCTCCATATATGATCAAATCCAAATCGTCGAATCCTGACATAACTCAAGTCTCTGTTTCTCTGGGTAAAGGATTTGATTCATCTCCTTCCAAATCAAAGCAATTATCTGTGGAATTAGGTAATATTGTCTTAGATGATTCTCTTCACTTTTCTGGAGTCTTAAAAAATGGAGCTGCTCCAATAAATAATACTAACATCTATCTTGCCTTCTATGATAATTTTGATCCTCCTAGAATAATAGGCATATCTACCATACCAATTGGCAATGTTGAATCCAAAGAAATAAAAAATTTCAGTTTCAATGAAAAAATTCAAACAAGATCTGTAGGTTTTCTTTTATTTTCTGAATCAAATGTATTTTATTCTAATCCAGTAGATGTAAAAATTCCTGAACCAAAAATTCCGACAAAATTAGTTACCATTTCTAATTTATCTGTACTTGATTCTCAAGGAAAAACACTTTCAGAAATTAAAGTGGGTTCAACAGTTCAAATTCATAGTGACTCTTGGATTCAATTTTCAGCAGATCAAAAATCTGATGAAACTCCATATACCTACTACGTTCAAATTAAACAAGCTGGTAAAATTCCATTTGTAGAATTTATAGGCAAATATACCGGACGTTATATTGGAGCAGGTACGCAATCTCAATCTGTGGACTGGATTCCAGAACACGACGGTTTATTTTTTATTGAAACATTTGTTTGGGACAGAAATGATGTTCCAATCGCTGATCAAGGACCTATAGTATTAATTGTTGTAAAATAGTAGATTTATTTTCATATCTTTCTACTCAATAATATGTCTGAATTTGATCTTGTTGCAATGGGAGGAACTTTTGATATTATTCATAAAGGCCATCTTACATTGCTTTCAAAAGCCTTTTCAATTTCATCTAAAGTAATCATTGGATTAACAAGTGATGAATTAGCAGAAAAAAGGGGGAAAAAAATTCTGAACAACTATGAAAAAAGACTAGAAAAATTAACTAGTTCGATCAAAAGAAATTTTCCAAATCATGCCTTTCAAATTAGTAAGCTAGACAATGATTTTGGTCCTGCTGTTTTAGAAGAAAATGTACAGGCTTTGGTTGTAAGTGATGAAACTGGTAATCAAGGAGAAATTTTAAATCAACTTCGTACTGAAAAAAATCTATCTCCTGTTAAAATTATAATGGTTCCAATGGTTTTAGCGCATGACGGTAACAGAATTTCTACTACTAGAATAAAAAATTCAGAAATAGACATAGAAGGCAACTTATCATCAATTGACTAGAAGATTCTCTTACTTTGAGTAATCATACTAAAACAATATTTTTGGATTGAGCCTCATGGCAATCATAAACAACATGATAAAAAAATTCGATAATGACGTTTCAAATCTAAAGGAGGGGCTGCACCCTGAAAATCTTTCATATTGGTATAGTAAAATCATCAAAGAAACAATTGATATGGCTCCGCCATGGCTTCAAGATAAGATAAAAGTCAAACAAGATCCTATTCTTACTATGAAATTCAACCTTGATATCTCAAAAAGAGCAGTTCGTTACTTTATGATAGTAGTTGATAATAATTTAGACAATATGCCTTATTCCACAAAACTCTATTTTCTAAAAGTTCAGGAAATAATGGGTACTGAAATGGATAAATCACTGGTTTAATTTACAAATTTTTAATTTAGGCACAAATTCAAGCTCTAACTATCTATAATCAACAGTGTTGAATATGTATAAGAAAAATGGATCTATACAAAGCAAAATACTCTGACAAAAAATTTGACAGACATTCAAAATCTAATCAAACTTTAAACAAAAATTCTAAAGATAATGAATCTATACGATCTTACAGAAATTCCAGAGATGAAAGAAAACCAGAGATGCATACTGTGACATGTAGCGATTGTGGAGACGAATGTCGAATACCATTTGAACCAAAATTTAACAGACCCGTCTACTGTAGTGAATGTTTTCAAAAAAACAAACCAAAAGAAGCTGGAGACAGATACTCCAGAGATGAAAGATCATCACGAGACAGATACTCCAGAGATGAAAGATCATCACGAGACAGATACTCCAGAGATGAAAGATCATCACGAGACAGATACTCCAGAGATGAAAGATCATCACGAGACAGATACTCCAGAGATGAAAGA
>JAHFUM010000006.1:9231-84113 GCA_023265135.1 Nitrosarchaeum sp.
TCTCTAAAAGAAAAATTGTTTGAGATTTTAGGAGGTAAAACATGTTCTAGTTGTGGATTTAAAGACGAAAGAGCTCTAGGCTTTAATCATATTAACAATGAAGATACATTTGATAGTATAGGAAGAGGAGGATTTGCATCTTCATGGGGTAAGTATATCTCTGAACCAGAATTAGCCAGAAAAGACTTGAGAGTTCTTTGTTTGAATTGTAATGAGATTAGACAACCTCAAACCAAAACTGAATCTAAAAAACCAAAAACGTCAAATAACAAAAGTAGATATTTTCCTAGATGATCTATTAAAAATCACTTTTGAGAATTAATTAACACTTTAATTATAATCATTTATTTTTTAAATTATGAATAATGACTTTAAATCATTAGGGATTAGTCTTATTGTAATGGTTGGAATAGTTACAATTTATACCGTATTTTTCCGTTAAGCCTTTACAATTTCTACATCCTGTCCAAAAATCACAGCTGACACTATTTTGTGTTCTTTATCTATTACTGATTGGATAAAATCTGCAAACACTTCCACCTGAGTTTCATCTTTTAGAAGAATGCTGTGGGCAGACTTATCTTTTAATGCAACAACTAATTCATTTTCCACTATGTTTAAAATCCTTGTAATGAAAGTCTCATTTGCATCTTTGATGAAAAGCAGACTAGCTAGCTTTTGAGCTTCATATTTATCATCACAACTAACTCTGATTTTCATTTATTCTCAAAAAGAAATTTATCTATCTGTTCTTTTGCTTTTTCTCTCTTTTCTTGATGAACTGCAAGAAATTCATTTATTTTTTCAATCAAAATTGCTTTTAATTCTCCAGTTAACATTTTTCCTGATTTATAATCATCATAAATTGACTTCAATTTGTTATCATCTGGTTCAAAGAATATTCTGAGATATTGATAGGATACATCAATATCTGGATTACCGCCAAGTTTTCTATGTTGTTCAATATCTGGTTGACCACCAGAAAATGCATGTTTGTTAATTTTTTTCTTAACAATATTTGGAGAATCAGTTGTATAGATAGTTCCATTCTCATCAGATGCTGACATTTTTCCGCCTGGTCCAGATAATCCTGGAATCATAATATTATGAATTAAAGCTGGTTTTGGTTTTCCAATTTTTTGGGCAATGTCTCTAGTTAATCTAAAATGAGGATCTTGATCAACACCTAAAGGAATCAAAACTGGTTTATCTTCAATAAAACAAGGTGCAGATTGTAATGATGTATAAAATATCATGCCAATATTTGTTTCATTTGTAAATCCAAACACAGCTTTTGTATTTGAAAAATTAATCTTTTTTGCTACTTGTGCTGCAATTGGATATAGAGTCTGAATATTTTTTGTATTGATGATTATTTTTGTGTTATTTGGTTTAAAACCTAATGCAATAAAATCAAGTGCATTTTCATACGCAAATTTACCTGTATCTTCTAAAGTAAGTTCTTGTTTAGAGTAAAATTTTTCATCATCTGTAAGTTGAAAATACATATTTACACCAAATTTGTCTTGAAGCCATTTTGAAAATACCCATGGAACTAAATGACCAATATGCGTATGACCAGATGGTCCTCTTCCAGTGTACAAGAAAAATTTTTTGCCTTTATCATAATCGTCTAAAATTCTATTCATATCTCTATGAGAAAAGAAAATTCCCCTTCTTAACATAAAATGGTCCTCACCCGTGATTTTTTTAATTCTCTTAAGGATTTCAGATGAAATTTTTTCAGTTCCAAACTTTTTGATTAGTTTATCATAATCTATATCCCCTTCAACATGCCAAGGAGTTACAATAAAGTCGTCAGCTGACATTCATTTTGACTTAGGTTAAGGTTTAAAAAGTCTTTTTCAGTCTTTCTGCTGTTGTCACAAGTCTTACATGAAATTGAAAAAAAAATCATCACCTCGCTAAAAGTTAATCCAAAACAGACTCCTGAACAACTTGAAAAATCTACTAGTTTATCCACTGATCAAATTCGAAGAGGAATGGAATGGCTTAAACTCAAAGAATTAGCTATTGTGAGTGAATCTCAAAGTATCACCCTATCTCTTGGAAAAAACGGATTAGAATCCTTTCACAAAGGATTGCCAGAAAGAAGATTAATTGATTTACTAAAAAATGAATCAAAAAAATTACAACATCTTCAAAAAGAACTTGGTTCAGTCTTTGGTCCTGCTATTGGTTTAGCAAGAAAAAATAATTGGATTGATACATCTGAAGATGAAATCACTCTAAAAATTTACCCTTCTGAACTTCCAGGAGAAAAAACTCTAAAACAAATTGGAGAAAATAAAATTCCTAAAAATGAAGTTGACATTGCTGATTTATCCAGTATTATGAAAAGACCTGATTTTATAATAGAGGATATAATTAAAACAAGAGAAATATCATTAACAGAAAATGCAGAATCAATTGAAATAACTGCAGGATCATCAAACGCAATTAATGTTGAATCTAAAGTACCTGATGTGTTTGTTGCAAGAACCCATCCTCTTAAAGATACTATTGACGAAATTCGTGAAATTTTTGTTACATTGGGTTTTACAGAAATTATTGGCAATATGACACAGCCTAGCTTTTGGAATTTTGATGCATTGTTTACTCCACAAGATCATCCTGCAAGAGAATTGCAAGATACATTTTATCTTGATGGATTGTCTGCAAAAAAAATTGGAACTTCGGAGCAAATTAGAAAAATCTCTGAATCACACAAAAAAAATTGGCGATATTATTGGGATATAAATGAAGCACGAAAGATGGTTCTTCGAACACATACAACATGTGTAACTATCAAACATCTTGCAGAAAATAAACCTGATGAAGCCAGATTCTTTTCACTTGGACGAGTATTCAGAAATGAAAAAGTAAGTTACAAACATCTTGTAGAATTTAATCAGATTGAGGGTGTTGTAGTTGGAAAAAATGCAACTCTACGTGATTTAATGGGAATTCAACGTGAATTTTATCGAAGAATTGGAATTACAAAAATAAAATTTTGGCCAACATTTTTCCCTTATACAGAACCATCTCTTCAAACAATGGTGTATAATGACAGATTAGAAAAATGGGTAGAGCTATTCGGCATGGGTATCTTTAGACCTGAAGTGACAAAACCTCTTGGAATAACTAAGCCTGTTCTAGCTTGGGGTGGAGGTATTGAAAGAATTGCAATGTTGAAATATGGATTAGATGATGTTAGAGAATTTTACAGCAATAATCTTAGCTGGTTAAGGAGTGTAACAAAATGCCAGTAGTTGAATTATCTTATTCCAGACTCCAAAAATTACTTGGAAAAATCTCAAAAAAACAAATTTCTGATTCTCTTCCTTTTCTTGGATTAGATATTGAATATGAAGACAAAGATCTGATCAGAGTAGAATATAGTCCCAATAGACCTGATTACTCAACTGATTTAGGAATTGCACTTGGTTTACAGGGATTATTTGGAATTAAATCTGGAGCCATAAAATTAAACATCAGAAAATCAAATGATTATGCAATTCATGTAGATCCATCTGTCACTAAAATCAGACCGTTTGTAACTGGAATTATTGCAAAAAATGGTAGAATTGATGATAGTATAATAAAACAACTAATGGCAATGCAAGAAGATCTTCACTTTGGAATTGGAAGAAAGAGAAAAAAATCCTCTGTAGGAATTCATGATTTGGATAAGATTTCTTTCCCATTAACTTACACTACTTCTAAAAGAGATCATAAATTTACTCCACTAAACTCTGAAAAGGAATTCACAATATCTGAGATTCTTAATAATACTAAAGTGGGCCTAGATTATGGAGCCATTCTCGTAAATTCTCCTCAAGTTCCAATTATTTTAGATTCACAAAAACAAACTGTGTCTTTTCCACCAATAATTAATGCAGCATTAACCACTGTAACAACAAAAACAAGAAACCTCTTTGTTGAAGTTACTGGAATTAACAAAAATGATGCAGAAAATATGCTTTCTGTTGTTGCGACAATACTTCAAACTGCTGGATTTGCTCTAGTGGCTACAAAAATTTCTGGTGCTAAAAATACTTCACCGAAATTAGAACAAAAAAATATATCTATTAATTCAGAACTAATAAATCAAATACTTGGATTGAATCTTACTGGTTCTCAGATTATCGCATCTCTTAAAAAATCACGATTAGATGCTACTTTAAAAGGGAAAAACATTGTTTGTGGTGTTCCATCATATCGATTTGATATATTTGGTCAAATGGATTTAGTTGAAGAAGTTGTTCTAGGATATGGAATTCAAAATTTAGTTCCTATCTTATCTCCATCCCAAACTTTAGGACAAACAAATCAAATATCAATCAAACTAAAATCACTTAGTTTGATTATGATTGGACTTGGATATACAGAAGCACTAAATTCAAGCCTTACAAGCAAAAGAGTTCTCTATGAAATGACAAACCGAGAACCAAAGAAAATGATCTCGGTGTTAGATTCAAAAAGTCAAGAACATACAATTTTACGTGATTCTATTTTGCCAGGATTATTAGAAAATCTATCAAGAAACATTCATACATCTTATCCTCAAAAAGTATTTGAAACAGGAACTGTTTTTTCTCAAGGAAATCCAATTGACGAAACAACTAATCTTGCAGTAATCAGCGCACATCAAGAAGCAACTTTTACTGAAATTAAATCTATTTTACAATCTACATTAAAAACTGGATTTAACTTAGAAGCTGAAATGAAAACTTTTTCCCATCCAACTTTTGAGGAAGGAAGAACAGCTTCAATTTCTGTTAATGGTAAGATTATTGGGATTATTGGAGAAATTAATTCAAAAATAATTGAAAACTATAAAATACGTGTTCCTATAGTTGGATTTGAAATTTCTCTTTTTGACTAATATTTGATTGAATTTTTTGATAGTTTTGTATTCTAAGTTTCTAATTCAATTTTTTCTGTATTTATTTCCATTTCTAATTATGCCTGGAAATCTAACTCCTTTAGAATTCATGCTCAGTAATTTTGAATTTTAGATGTTACAGTTCAATGGTTTTTAGCATAGCTAAATCTATACTTAAACGCCCAAGAGCAGGCACACAGACGGATTAGGATGATGCTGATCGTATTGATACCAATGATTTCTAATTCACCCAGGTGTGCTACAAGATGGGCAACCCCGGTTAGAAAACCCAAGGAGGTTTTGGCTAAAATTACCAATGATCTTGCGCGAGTCAGAACCGGGGAACATTTACAAGTTTTCAAAAACATAAAACACCCCACAATGATATGAACTCTAAAAATGGTAAACTATTGGTTAGCCAAACAAGAACCTGATGGACCTAGGGGATACAATTTTGAAACTTTAAAAAAAGATAAAAAAACAGTTTGGACTGACGTTCATAATAATCTTGCACTAAAATATATGAGAGAAATGAAACGTGGCGATCTTGTTTTGTTTTACCACACTGGTAATGAGAGACAAATGGTTGGTATTATGGAAGTAATTTCAGAACCATACTCAAATCCAAAAGAAGATAATAAACGATTCATTGTAGTTGATGTTAAATATAAAAAATCATTAAAACGACCAATCACTTTAGATGAGATAAAAAAGCAGAAAATATTTCAAAACTGGGAACTTGTTCGTATTTCTAGATTATCTGTAATGCCTGTTCCAAAGCATATTTGGGATACTATTATTGATATTTCTCAAAACTAAATTCGGCATAATCGGTTTATTGATATAGTCGATTCGTTTAATGATTACATGGCAACAGCTTATGTTTTAATAAACTGTGAACTAGGTTCAGAAGAAGCTATCATACAGCAACTCAAGGGTCTAGACGGTGTGAAGGAAGTTCATGGTACTTTCGGAGCATATGACATCTTGGCCAAAATTGAATCTGACACTGTTGAAAAACTCAGAGAAACAATTACTTGGAAAATCAGAAAAATTGAGAAGATTCGATCAACACTAACCCTTATGGGAATAGAAGGCCAATCATAAGCACTCTTTTTTCTTATCATGATTTTACATTTTATTTTTGTTGTAAAAGAAGAAGATCGTGAAAAACGTAAACTAGAATTTGAATACGTAAAACAAATGGGAAATTTTTTCAAAGTTTGGATCAAAGAAAAATTTGGTAAAGAATTTGAAATTCAATGTGATGAATTAATTACAAAACGAAGAAGTATTCTTCAAAAATTAGATACACATACACTCCTTAAAGATCATGAACAAAGAGGAACACAAATTTATCATTTCTATCTTTGTCATTTTAAACCATTTTGGACTGATTGCACATGTGAAGGATATCATGCTGAAAACTTTGGTATGGTTTGGTGGCAACCTCCAAAAGATCCATCTGACTCATTATTTCTTGCAGAAAAAAATTGTACCACTGTCTCTCATGTATTAGCACATGAGCTTTTACGAGCATCAGGACATAAGAAATTCATTGAATCTGTTCATGATGTTTGGACCAAACACTTCTACGATCAATTACATTTTGAACAATATGGAGCAAACTTTGAAAAAACAGACGGAAAACCAATGTTTCTTACAATCGACACATCAAATCTTAAACCAAAATAAAATCTAGACATTTGAATAATTCTAAATACATTTTGTGTAGATTGAGATCAACACTTTGTTACTGAATAAATATTATTTTCAAAATTTGCTGTCTTGAAATCAAGTTTATTTTCAGTATCATGCGTTCTGGATTTACTCAAATTTTCAAGCTCAACTAGCGCATCACCTCTAAATCCCACTGATGAACCATAAATTGCATCGCTTAACATAGTTCCATGATCTCCTTTCTTAATGTCATCAACCATCTCATAGAATCGTACAGTCTCTTTTTTGTTTACAGGGTTTCCAGTCGCTTTGTTGAATGCAACTGAAATATACATTCCATTATTTTTTACAGCAACTGGAATTTTATGATTTGTTCCACTTGCTCCTGGAATTGCCTCATTTACTAAAACCTCACATTTATGATACATGCTGGATACATACGCATAGAATCTATACTGAGCATATTTTCCTGCATTGTCTTCTTCACATCCGACAAATACTTTGTGTAAAAGTTCTAAAGCGTCATCATTCATACTTTGTAATCTATCGTCTATTCTTCCTCTTTCTAGAAGATCCGATTTACATTCTTTTGCAATTAACACTAAAATGAAATCTGGTAAATTATAATTTTTTAGAGCAGCGACATAAGCACCTGCTTGTGACATTCCGAATTTTGGAAAACCCTTATTGACCATCTAAACACCCCAATTTAGAATATTTGTAACTCCTCAACAATCAATTATTAAGCTGCTTTTAGTTTATAATTGTTAAGAAATTAACACGCCTATCCTGACATTCATTGTAATTTTTGAATTGCAAATATTAAATTCCGGTAAAATTAACCGCATGATGTGGAAATAGGTACTACTTCTGAATTAGTAACTAGTGTTTACAAAAAATTACAAGAAAATATCCAAAAATATCGAAAAATAATCGGAAGACCATTGACACTTACTGAAAAAATACTGGCGGGACATTTTGATCATATCGACGACAAAAACCTAGATGAAGGTAAAAACTATGTCTTCCTAATTCCTGATAGAGTAGCATTACAGGATGTAACTGGACAAATGGTGATGTTACAATTTATGCAAGCAGAACTTAAACAAACAGCTTTACCAACAACAGTTCACTGTGATCATCTGATACGAGCTCAAGTAGAAGGCGATATTGACATGAAAATTGCTCTTGATGAAAATAATGAAGTTTTCAAGTTTCTTCAATCTGCTGCTGGTAAATATGGATGTGGTTTTTGGAAACCTGGTGCAGGAATTATCCATCAAGTTGTTCTTGAAAATTATGCGTTTCCTGGTGGATTGATGATTGGCACTGATTCTCATACTCCTAATGCGGGTGGCTTAGGAATGATTGCTGTTGGAGTGGGTGGATTAGATGCAGCAGAAACTATGGCTGGAATGCCTTGGGAATTACTTTATCCTAAAAGAATTGGTGTGAAACTAACTGGAGCACTAAATGGATGGACAGCACCAAAAGATATCATACTCAAAGTAGCTGAAGAATTGACAGTTTCAGGTGGAACAAATTCTGTTATTGAATACTTTGGAACTGGAACAAATACTATTAGTTGTACTGGAAAAGCCACAATTACCAATATGGGTGCCGAAGTTGGAGCAACATGTTCTATATTTCCATATGATCAAAGAATGGAAACATATCTGAAATCTACAAATAGAGAAAGAATTGCGGAACTTGCAAATCAGAACAAAGAACTGCTTGTGGCAGATCCAGAAGTGGAATCCAATCCAGAAAAATTCTTTGATAAAATTATCGAAATTAATCTTTCAGCATTAGAACCACATATTGTTGGACCACATACTCCTGATCTAGCAAGACCGATATCTGATTTAGCTAATGATGTAAAATCTAATCAATACGTTGATCAAATATCTGTGGCACTAATTGGAAGTTGCACAAATTCATCTTATGAGGATATGTCTAGAGCAGCAAGTTTAGCTGAACAAGCAAAATTAAAAGGCATCAAATCAAAAATTCCTTTGCTAGTCACACCTGGTTCGGAACAAATTAGAAGTACTATTGAAAGAGACGGACAAATGAATTCACTAAAAGATATTGGAGCTACAGTATTAGCAAATGCATGTGGACCATGTATTGGTCAATGGAAAAGACCTGAATTACAAAATGATGAAAAAAATACAATTGTAACTACTTTTAATCGAAATTTTCCAGGTCGTAATGATGGCCACAGAAACACTCTGAATTTTATTGGTAGTCCTGAAATGATCATTGCACTTGCCTTAGGAGGTAGACTTTCATTTAATCCTCTAAAAGATGAGTTGACTGCAGCAGATGGAACAAAATTTAAACTTGAACCGCCAAAACCAGCTCCTGAAGTTCCAAAAAATGGATTTATGATACCTAGAGGAATTTTTGTTTCTCCACCTGAAAATTCGAGTGATATTGAAGTGATAATTGATCCAACTAGCAAAAGACTTCAACGTTTAGAACCATTTTCCAAGTGGGATGGAAAAGACTTTGAAGATATACCAATAATGGTAAAGGCAAAAGGAAAATGCACCACTGATCACATATCTCCTGCTGGTGCTTGGTTGTCCCTTCGAGGCCATATTGATAACCTCAGTGATAATATGCTCTTAGGTGCTGTCAATTCATTTAATGATGAAATTGGTAAAGGAAAGAACATCTTAAATGGTCAACTAGAATCTTTTTCAAAAATTGCTAGACAGTATAAAGAAAAAGGAATGAGATGGGTAATCATTGGTGATAGTAATTACGGGGAGGGAAGTAGTAGAGAACACGCTGCAATGACTCCAAGATATTTGGGATGTGCAGCTGTAATTACAAAAAGTCTTGCCAGAATACACGAAACAAACTTGAAAAAACAAGGAATTCTAGCGTTGACTTTTAGTAATCCCGATGATTACAATAAGATCCTAGAAGATGATAGACTTAGTCTTATTGGATTGAATAATCTAGAACAACACAAACCTGTTAGATGTATCATTAAACACAAAGATGGAACAAAAGATGAAATTTCTCTGAATCATTCTTACAATAAATCTCAAATAGAGTGGTTCAAAGATGGTTCTGCATTAAATGTTTTAAGAAATAAATAATATTCTAACGTGGGGCCGACCGGAATCGAACCGGCGACCTACGGGTCACTACAGCTCCAAACTTACATCATCCGTGAGTCAGTTTAGCTTAGTTTACCTTTGGAGCCCTTAGCGGTGATCTATCGTATGCACTGTCGCCCTACCAGGCTAGGCTACGACCCCACGAACAAGAATGATATGGACTAGAATTTTAAGTTATTTTAACCAAGATTTATTTGCGATTGACCTTGATCTACATCCGTTAAGACAAATATGGTAAAACCAATTATTTTAGTACTAGCAGCAATTCCTGCTATCGTTGCAATTTTAATTGTTATTCCATTAATCACGAGATCTGATATTCCATACTCTGCAGCTAATCCAAACGATGTAATTGAAATTGAGTATGCAAAATATCAATTAAAGAAAATATCTTTTGGTGTAACAGAAAGAATTGGAGCACAAAAAACTGAAATTCTAATAATTAAAAATGACGGAGAAATAAAATACACTGTTACTGAAGATGGTTATCCAAAACCAGATATTAGTTCACATCTGGATAATCAAAAACTTCGTACATTAAAAGCCCTGATTAAAGAAACTGGTTTTATCTCAATTCCTTCTGAATCGTTTCCAATACGTGATAATGTAACCGATTTTCAAAAATCAAATATCAAAATTACTCTAAATGGAAGAATTAATCAAATTAACTGGCCAGAACAAAATGCAACTGATAAATTCATACCTCCAATAATTTCTATGGTGGAATCTCAACTTGATAAAATTGCAGAACAAATTAGTAAATAGGTACAAATAGTCTTTGATAAAACTCTGAATATGATTCCACTTTCAGGCGAAAGAACTGATGCACACGGAATAATTAAAGAAAAATCTGATTCTGGAGTTATTTTACGTGGAACCTCGACTCTAAAACGAGGTTTTGCACATATGCTAAAAAATGGCGTGGTAATGGACGTTACTACCGTAGAACAAGCTCAAATTGCAGAAGATGCAGGAGCTGTATCGGTTATGGTTTTAGATAAGCTACCATCTGATGTAAGAAAAGCGGGTGGAGTTGCACGAACTGCAAGTATTAGAATTATTGAAGATATTATGGATTCAGTAACAATCCCCGTAATGGCAAAATGTAGAATTGGTCATGTCTATGAAGCTAAAGTGCTAGAAGAAACTGATGTAGATATGATAGATGAATCCGAAGTTTTGACACCAGCTGATGAAAACCATCACATTTGGAAGTGGGATTTTACAACTCCTTTTGTTAATGGAGCAAGATCGTTATCTGAAGCATTACGACGAATTGAAGAAGGAGCTGCAATGATAAGAACTAAAGGAGAACCCGGTACAGGAAATGTAGCCGAAGCAGTTACTCATATCAAAAAAGTTAATGATGAATTAAGAACAATAAAAGCTATCTATGATTCTGGTGATAATCAAGATCTGGTTAGAATGGCAAGAGAATTCAAAGTATCTTATGATTTAGTTGAAGAGACTGCAAAACTTGGAAGATTGCCTGTTGTTAATTTCGCAGCAGGAGGAATAGCAACTCCTGCAGACGCTGCATATTTAATGTCTCTTGGTTGTGATGGAATTTTTGTAGGATCTGGAATCTTTAATGCAGATGATGCTAAAGAAAGAGCAAGAGCTATTGTATTGGCGACTACTTTCTGGAATGAATCAGAAAAAGTGAAAGAAGCACAAAAAATGATCGATGAGAGACAATCGATGTTAGGATTAGATGTTAAAACTCTGGAATTAAGAATGCAAGAGCGTGGAAGTTCTGCATGAGTCTCATTGTTGGAGTTTTCGCAATTCAGGGTGATGTATATGAAAATATTTCGTCTACAAAGACTGCACTAAAAGAGTTAGGTGTAGAAGGAACAGTTTTAGGTGTTAAAACTGCTGAGGATGTTTCAAAACTTGATGGTTTGATTATTCCAGGTGGGGAAAGTACTACTATCGGTCAACTTTCTCTTGTGAATAGTTCTCTTAAGACGATAAAGGAAAAAATTGAACATGGAATGCCTGTATTGGGAATATGTGCTGGTATGATTATGCTCTCAAAAACAGCTAATGATCGTATTATTGGAAAAACAGATCAACCTCTTTTAGATTTGCTTGACATTAAATTAGAAAGAAACTCTTTTGGAAGACAAAAAGAATCATTTGAAACAGACGTTTCTATGGCTTCTATTAATATTCCAAAATTTGATGGTGTTTTTATCAGAGCTCCGTCTGTTTCTGACGTTGGTTCTGGTGTAGAGGTTTTGGCAAAATTTAATGAAAAAATAGTCGCTGTAAAAAAAGGCAATATGATAGGCGTTGCATTTCATCCCGAATTAACAAAAGATGTTTCTTTACACAAATATTTTGTAAATTTGATCAAGAAATCAAAAACTGGTCAAATATGATAAATTAATAATAATTTCTTTCTGTTGTATCGGTATTTTTTAAAAATAAAAACAAGTTTTGTTTTATTTAGTGTGTCACTAATTGGAAAAATTAATTTCAAAACATGTGCTAAAAATAAATCTAGTTACTGGAATTATGTGTATGGGATTTAGGCTCAATTATCTGCTAAATTATGCATAGATTTCAAGTCATTTTTGAATGATTCTAGTTTTTCTGGAACCGTTATTATAATTGAATCTTTTAATGAAAGATTTTTAGCCTTTTTTTCATTCCACACTTTGGAATTAAATTCTGTTATATTTTTTGTCATTTCACTTTGATTGTATTTTGATTCGGTTTTTACTTGGAGTTGTTTATGAATACTTTCTGATGAATACAAAGTTTTCCAAAGATATTCCGTGATAAACGGAGTAATAGGTGCTAATAATTTTAAAATTGTTGATAATGTTTTATGTAATGTGTATATTGCACCATCTCTTTCTTCATCCGTAAAACCAATTCCATATGCTCGTGCTTTAACCATTTCAATATAATGTGCAGCAAAAAGATTCCAAGTAAACTCTCTTATTGCAATTGCAGGAATGAAGAAATTATATTCATCATATCCTTTTTTACATTCTTTAATTAAATCATCTAATTCTGATAATATCCATTTATCTGTGGCTGTTGGAATTCCTGATTCAATTACTGGAAAACTAGACAAAAATCTTGAAACATTCCATAGTTTGCTGAGAAACTTTTTTGTCGATTCAATTTTTTGTTCATTACATCTAAAATCATATCCATGATTGATTTCACTTGCACTCCAAAATCTAAAAGTGTCTGCTCCAAATTGTTCAATTACTGGTAAAGGATCAATTGCATTTCCTTTACTCTTACTCATTTTCATTCCTTTTTCATCAAGACCATATCCCATTATCCATGCTTCAGACCATGGTTTCTTTCCAGTAAGTTGCTCACATCTAAGAAGTGTATAGTATAACCATGTTCTTACAATATCTTTTGCTTGGGGGCGAATTGCTGTAGGGTACACTTTATTGAAAAATTCTTGGTCTTTGTTAAATTTACTAACAAAAAGAGGTGAAACACTAGAATCCATCCATGTATCAAATGTTCTTTCTTCTCCTACAAATTCAGTAGTTCCACACTTAGAACACAGACTAATAGGACATTTTTCCATCCATGGTTTATAGTACTTTCCAGGCTCAGGGACGTGAGGTTCAGAACAATTTTTACAATACCAAATGGGAATCTCAGTGCCATAATACCGTCTTCTTGATATTGGCCAATCGATATTGATTGACTCTAACCAATTCATCAAGATCTGTTTATGCATAGCAGGATAAAATGTAATTTCATTTCCCAATTTTTTCATCTTTTCAATTGACTCTTTTTGTTTTAGATAATATTCCTCCATAGGAATTATTTCAATTGGATTTTTACTTCGTTCAGATACTGGAGTTCTATGAATTGTATCTTCAATTTTTTCTATTAACCCTTTATTTTCCAAATCCTCAATAATTTTTGCCCGTGCTTGTTTTGGTTTCAATCCAACATAATCTCCAGCAGCATACGTCATTTTTCCATCTAATCCGATTGCAACAATTTCTTCTAACTCAAATTCTCTAAATAATGCCACATCATTTTGATCACCATAACTACATACCATGACTGCACCAGAACCGAATTCCTGATGAGCTGAATGATGTGTTTTTAGTTCAACCTCTACATTAGTAATTGGTACAATCACTTTTTTTCCGATATATTTTGTATATCTTTCATCCTCTGGATTCACAATTATAGTTTTACATGCACAAAGAAGTTCTGGTCTAGTACTTGCAATGATTATCTCTTTATTTGCATCCTTGATTTGAAATTTTATATAAACCAGTTTAGTTGGTAAATCTTCATATGTAATTTCTGCATCTGCAATAGTTGTACCTGACACCCAATCATAATTATTTGGTCTATTTGCAAGATACACTTGCCCTTTTTTCCACAGTTCAATAAATGTGGATTGTGTTAACGTTCTATATTCTTCAGAATCTGTTCTATAATAATTGGAGAAATCTCCGCTAATTCCTAAACTTTTCATGATTAAAATCATTTCGTCTTCCAAGTCATCCAATGCAGCTCTGCATAATTTTAGAAATTCACCTCTTTCAGTTTCACGCATTCTGATATTGTGTTTTTTTTCTGTGTAAATCTCCACAGGGAGACCGTTCCTATCAATTCCTATTGGAAAATATACATTCTTACCTGCCATTCTTGCAGTACGTGCTATCATATCAATTTGAGAATAATGTGCTGCTGCACCTATGTGCCACGGTCTACCTGATGGATATGGAGGAGGTGTATCTATTGTAAAATTATCTTCCTTTGGTACAAATTCATAAATTTTTTCATTTACCCATTGTCTGAGAATCTCTCTTTCTAATTCTGGGTTCCAAGCTTTTTCTACAATTTTTGGTTCCATTTTTTAACTATCTTGAAATATTTGCAATAATATGAGAACCCTTGTTATATCCTTCGTAAATGTAAACTCCAACAGCTTCTACATTTTGAGGTAATTTTGGAGCAAGCAGTTTGATTATTTCACTTGAAAGATTTTCAACAGTAGCTTCTCCTTCTAAGAGATATGCTGTATTTTTTGGAACTTGAATGTCAAACATTCCTTTTGGTCCATCAAATTGAATTTGATAGTGAGACTCATCTTCTCTTTTCAGATACTTTCTGTTAATGAAAAATTTATGATCAAACACTGCGACCACTTCTTTTATAATTTTTTTTGCAATTCCAAAATCTACCAATAAATTATCTTTCATTTGTCCAACCAATTCAACCATTACTGAAGATGTATGCCCATGTAAAATAGAACATTTCTCTACCAGGGGAAGAATATGTGCATAATCAAATGAAAATGACGGATCTTCTAGAAATATTGATCCTGTTTGAGGTGTCTTATCATAGAATACGATATCTTGCAATTCTTTAATTTGTGCAGTATATTTAGGATGTCCTATGGCCATCACTTTTTCTTCAGGTAGATTTTCTTTGATTTCATTATATTTTTTTATATCTTCCTCATTATCTATTATTTCTATCAAGCCCTTCTTTGTTTTAAAATCAACAGTTACAGAACTCCCATTTTTTAATGATAGTCTATAATCATATTCGTAATCCTCATCAAGAAACGATAGCATTTGTGCTATTGTCAATTCAGTTCTAGTTCTCATTAGATTACCTTTTTTGTCAATATATCTAAAATCCGAATCTAGAATAGTGGGACTTGAAGTCATGTAAAGTCAACTGGCTTAGCTCTGTATATAAATTCTGTAACGCATAAAACTAGAAAATTATTTTATTCCGTAATTTGAAATTATTCTAATGAATTTAAAATTTTAGCTAGATTGATATCATTCTGAGTAATCCCTCCAGCATCATGAGTTGTTAAATCTACTACTACCTTGTTGTAGACATTAAACCATTCAGGATGATGATTCATTTTTTCTATGTGCATTGCAGCCCTTGTCATGAACCCAAATGCTTGATTAAAATCATCAAATTCAAATTCTTTATGGATTTTATTATTTACAACTGACCATCCTCCCAGGTTTTTTAATTCATTAGCTATAGATTCAGATGATAATTTCATCATAATTTTATATTTAAATTGCTAAATTAATAGTTAGATGTCTAAATCAGAGCTGTTTTACATTGTAAAGGACATGATACTAAGTGAATAAAATGAAAAAAGAACTACTTGATAAAATTCAAAATTCTATCAAAGAAAACATAGTCGAAAAGAAAATTGGCATTGCATTTTCTGGTGGTGTTGACAGTACACTTATCTCAAAAATTTGTTCAGATCTAGGGTATTATGTAACCTTATTGACTATTGGTTTTTCAGAATCACATGACATCTTATTTGCAAAAGAAGTTAATCAACAATTAAAACTAGTTCATCATGTTTTAGAAATTGATGCTCTAACTTTTCAAGATGTAGCTATCAAAATAAACCAAACAATAAAGACAGACAATCTCTCTTGGAATGAAAATTGTATTGCATTTTATTATGTATCTAAACTAGCAAAAAGTTTGGGAATTAATATTGTTGTGACTGCAAATGGGATCGATGAATTATTCTGTGGGTATGATACTTATAGAACAGCTATAGGTGGAGGAGAATCAAAAGTTCTTGAAGTAATGAATTCAAAACTAGATAATGAAATTAAAATGATGAAAGCAGTTAATCAAGTTGCATCTGAATTTGATGTTAAAATTATTCAACCTTTACTGTCTTCTGATTTTGTACAATTTGCTAAAACTATTCCTATATCTGAAAAAATTCATGATTCTGAAGATCTACTTAGGAAACACATTATACGAAAATTAGCAAGAGATGTGGGAGTTCCAGAAATTTCATACTCAAAAAGAAAAAAAGCACTTCAATATGGTTCTAAAATTCACAAAACATTATTAAAATTTAGATAAATTTTTTGACTGTGTCTCTAACCAATTTGTTAACATTACTAATGATTAATGGAGATGCTCCCAAATGTTTTTCTGGAGAAAATATTGAATCAATTTCTTTTTTTGTAAGTTTTGTCGAAAATGCCTTATCATTTTTAATCGCATCGATATATTGAATATCTTTATCCTTTGCTTCAAAGGCAACTCTTTGTACGTCTCTATATGCAATAAATCTTGGAACTCCTTTTCTAATCAATGCCTCTAAAACAAACTCTGCAAATATTTGCCCCTTTGTAATATACAGATTATCTATAATTTTTCTCTCATTTACAATTAGATTTAAAATTATTTTAGTCATGGTTTCTAACATTTCATCAACTAAAATGGCTGCTGTAGGAAGTACAAATCTCTCATTTGCTGAATTTGAAAGATCTCGTTCATGCCACAATGGAATGTTTTCAAACGATATTGCTATTTGACTGCGTAATATTTTAGATAACGATGAAACTCTCTCACTTTTAATGGGGTTTCTCTTTACTGGAACTGCACTGCTTCCCATTTGACCTTTCTTGAATTGTTCAGCAACTTCACAGATTTCAGTTCTTTGCAAATTTCTAATTTCAATGGCAATTTTTTCCAAAGTTGCACCAATTAGTGCTAATTCAAATACATATTCTGCATATCTTTCTCTGGGAACTATCTGTGTAGTTACATCTGCTGGAAAAAGATTCAATCGTTTTGCAACTCGTTTTTGAACTTCAAGTGATTTTATACCCATCAATGATCCTGTTCCAACCACTCCCAGTGTTTTACAAATCAAAACTCTTTTCTTAATTTCTTCAATTCTCTCTACATGTTTTGCCATTTCTGCTGCCCAATTTGCAAATTTTAATCCAAATGAAATTATACTAGCATGTTGGCCATGCGTTCTACCAACTGCTGGAATTTTACCGTGTTGAATTGCTCTTTTTACTAATAGTAATGCCATTTTTGCAACTTTAGGTTCAATGATTTGTAACGCATCTCTCATTTGCATGGAATTGCTGGTATCCACCAAATCATTACTTGTTAACCCATAGTGAATCCATGGTCGTGCATCTTTTGTGCATTTTTCACTTAATGATTCTACCAGTGCAGCTGTATCGTGATCACTTTTTGCTTCTAACTCTTTGATTCTTTTTACAGTAATTTTTCCTGACATTGCAGCATTATGAATTATTCTGCCTATCGATTTTGGAATAATCCCAATTTCGCTTTGTGATATTGCAGCTGTACCTTCAATTTCTAATTGATAATTTACTTTTTTTTGCTCACTAAAAATATCCATCATTTCTTTAGTACCATAACGTCCACTATCTATCGGTAAAATTGCCAATGATTACTCTCTTAAAACATCGAAAATAAATCTACTTCTTTGCCCACATTTTGTGCATATAATGCGGTCATAAATGGTACTATTGCCTAAAATTATTGGAGATCGATCTTTTTTACTGGAAAAGAGTTTAGAACTTACTCCAAATTAGATAAAAATATGAAGAAGGATATGCTAGACATTGTTTTTTTCGTTATACCCACCTTCAATATCTGATTTGGAAGTATCATTTACATTTTCATTGATGCCTTCTTGCATAGTAATTAACAATTTACCTGTAATTGCGTCTATGTTAATCTCGTAGAACTGTCCATTTTTTGTAACATCTACTGAGTATATTGGGTTACCATATTTTCCTTCAAGTGAAATAGATTTGATGTCAGATATCTTTGCAGAGATAGAACTTGCTGCTATTGATTCTGCGCGTATTTGAGTTATGTAGTTAGAATCTGCAAACTTTGGTTCAATTGATTTACCTTCGTCTGCACTTTCAGCTTCAAACATATTGTTATCACTTCCACCTTTTGCTTCAAGATCTTCATAATCTTCAATTGCCACTAATCCATCATTATGAGGTGAAATTGGTATTGAAGTTGTTTGGTCTTGATAAATGGTCTTTGAAGGATTCATTGATGTTGCAAATGTATTATTTACTACAAAAACGCCAGCAATTTCATGAGTAGATACAAAGTGATACAGAACTCCTGTAGATAACATCAAAAATGCCATTGAGATTATGGCTGATTTCATTGCTTTTGATTTCATGATTTGTATAAGTAAAATTGTATATAATAGATTACTATCGTTTTTAAAAATTGAGAATGGAAGATATTAATTAAATCCTGTCTTTTTTGATAGAACTTGAGATTTTTCACAGTTTAAAAGATTGGGATGTAATTTGGAAAATCAGTTTTATAACTCGATTCAAATATTGAATTCATGGCAGAAGTGACAATATTTGTAGCTCTAATTGCTGGCCTAGGATCATTTGTTGCTCCCTGTATATTGCCAATGATTCCAGCTTTTCTTGCATACATATCAGGTACTACAGTAACAGAACTTGGTTCTAAAAGTGGCTCTGTCATCTCAATTAACAGAACAGGCATAATTCTAAATACAATATTTTTTGTGCTGGGATTTTCAGTTGTATTTTCAGCTTTGGGTGTTTTGATTAATAGCGTTCTATCAAATACTGCTGCCGACATATCACAAAGTCTAAACTATATTGGAGGAATAATCATCATCGCATTTGGAGTATTCTTGTTATTATCAACAAAGATTAGGGCACTAAATGTAGAAAAGAAATTTTTCCCGAATAGAAAAAAATCTAGTTATCCATTATCATTTGTATTTGGTCTTGCTTTTGCAGCTGGATGGACTCCATGTGTGGGTCCTATACTTGGAACGATTCTAACTTTGGCTGCAACTACTCCGTCAGTATCATTTCATTTACTTCTTGCATATTCTATGGGATTAGGAATTCCATTTATTCTAATGGGAATATTTTTCTCAAGAGCAACAAGAATAATTCGAGCGATGAGTAAACATCTAAAATATTATAATTTAATTCTAGGTGGATTTATCATAGTTTTGGGAATTCTAGTATTTACAAATCAACTTGCATACATTGCAAATTTTCCACTTCTAAATAATCTGGTATTGTTAGGTTGATTAGATGAAATCAGAAATAAAGACTCCATTAATTTTAGGACTAGTAATTTTAGCTGCTGTGATTGTTGTCAGTCTTTCATTATCTGTGTTAGATTCACACTCACAACAAACTCTTGGAAACATATCAGATGAATCTAAAACATCAAATGCTGAACAAAAAATTAGCAAACTGGGATACAAAAAAGCACCTGAATTGGTAGGAATTTCAGGATACATCAACACATTACCTGATGAACTACAAAAGAAAATACATAATCATGTTGTACTTTATGATATTTGGACGTATAGCTGCATTAACTGTGTCAGAACTCTTCCATTTATCACAGCGTGGGATGAAAAATACTCCGATCAGGGTTTATTGATAATCGGCATTCATTCCCCTGAATTTGAATTTGAAAAAGACATTGAAAATGTAAAGACCGCTGTTACAAAATATGGAATTCATTATCCAGTGGTATTAGACAATGATAAAAAAACTTGGGATGCATTTGAAAACAATTACTGGCCAAGAAAATACATTGCAGATTATGAAGGATACATCAGATATGATCATATTGGCGAAGGAGGATATGATGAAACAGAAAAAGTTATTCAGAAACTTCTCAAAGAGAGATCAGATTCTATGGGAATGAACATGACAGTAAGCGGAGAATTAATTCAGGTAAATGAATTTGAGCATTCACTTACTATGACTCCAGAATTATATTTTGGGTACAATTTTGCATCTGGGAGAAATCAACTAGGAAATTCAGAGGGATTCATTCCAAATCAAAATGTTACATATGCCACACCTGAATCACTTACTCTTCATCACTTTTACTTGGATGGAACTTGGACTAATTTAGAAGGTAGTATGAGACTAGTTTCAGATTCTGGTCGGATTGTTTTACCGTACAGTGGTAAAGAAGTGAATATAGTAACAGGTGGAGAAGCAAACTTGAAAATATTACTTGATGGAAAATTAATCACATCTGAAACTGCAGGAGAAGATGTAGATACAAATGGACAAGTGCATACACATTATTCAGGTCTATACAATATTGTTAAAACAAACAAATCCGAACAACACACACTTGAAATTGTTGTAAATAATCCAGGATTTGAGATGTTTACATTCACATTTGGCTGAGAAAAAAATCATAACAAATAAAACATTATGAGTTTTCTTTGTAACTATTTTATGTATTGTTATATGCAACAGATAGATTTTTTAAAGTCTTCTGAATCTCTTTCAAAATCACATTCCTTACATATCTGCCAGCTTCTTTTTCTCAGTATTGTGAAAGAAGCATCATAGCTTATAGAATACATCTTTCCGCTACAGAATGGACATTGTAAAGGTATGTCGATTTTCATCGATTGCAATTTACGCTCTTTTGATTATAAGGCGCGCGTAGAACTGATAAATCATCCATAAAATCGACTCTGGAAATGGCTTGTTTTTAATCATTATTTATTGTATGATTAATGCGGAAAATGGAAATTATTGTTATATGTGATTAATTTTTATAAATATGAAAAAATTTAGAAATTAAAAATTTAATTAACTTTCTTTTATATGTGATTTTATTTTTGCTACAATCTCGGGGGTAATCTTCATGTCTTTATGTTTTTCTTTGGCATGTTCTGCAATTTTTTTCATCAACTCTTCTTCTGTTTTTGCAGTTGTAGACCATTTGCATTCAGACCCTACATCTGCACATCTAATACTTTTTGTCATAGCCGAACTTGTTTTTGAAATATTTAAACAATTAGTAACAAATATTTGAAAACAAAAAGAATTTAAAACTAATCTTTTAAATTTTCTTTTCTCAATTTGCAGCAACAAAACTTACTGATGATTTAAATTGGCTTGAGGTAAAATTTCACCATTCCTTATGAATTCTATAGCTCCTAAAAAAATTGGAGAAAATCAATATCTTATTGAAGCAGACTCTAATCTTGGAATGAAAGTCCCAGTAATGATCTATGCCGATGAAGAATTACTACAGAAAATGTTAACCGATAGAACAATCATGCAGGCAAAAAATGTTGCAACCATACCTGGAATAGTAGGTCATAGTGTAGTCTTACCTGATGGTCACGAAGGATATGGATTTCCTGTAGGAGGTGTTGCAGCTATGGATGCTGAGGAAGGTATGATTAGTCCTGGCGGTGTAGGTTATGATATCAATTGTGGTGTCCGATTACTTCGCTCAAATTTAACTGAAAAAGATGTTCGTGCAAAACTAAATGAATTGGTAACTGATCTTTTCAGTTCAATTCCTTCGGGTGTTGGTTCTAAAGGAGCAGTAAAGCTAAGTCATTCTCAACTTGATGAAGTTCTCGTACGAGGTGTGGACTGGGCAATAAATAATGGATACGGTTCATCAAATGATGCTGACGTTTGTGAGGAAAATGGACAAATAAAAAATGCTGATCCGAATAAAGTTTCAGACAAAGCAAGACAAAGAGGTGCACCTCAACTGGGCAGTCTTGGTTCTGGAAATCATTTTCTTGAAGTACAAAAAGTATCTGAAATTCATGATGAAGAAGCAGCAAAAAGAATGGGAATTAAAGAAGGAACTATTACAATTTTAATTCATTGCGGTTCTCGTGGATTTGGTCATCAAGTATGTAGTGATTATTTGAGAATATCTGAACAGTCTATGGAAAAATATGATATTCATTTAGCAGACAGAGAACTTGCATGTGTTCCAAATACCTCTGAGGAAGGTGAATCATATAGAAAGGCAATGTTTGCAGCATTAAATTTTGCATGGAGTAATAGACAAATGATTACTCATTGGACAAGAAAATCTTTTGAACGAGTTTTTAATCAAACGGAATCTGATCTTGATATGAGTTTAGTTTATGACGTTGCTCACAACATAGCTAAAGTTGAAAAACACAAAGTTGAAGGTAAGGAAAGAAAACTTGTGGTTCATAGAAAAGGTGCCACACGCGCATTCCCTGCTAATCGAGATGAAGTTCCATTAAAATATCGAGATCTTGGGCAGCCTGTTTTTATTCCAGGATCAATGGGAACTGCCAGTTGGATATTACTTGGACAGCCAAATTCCATGAATTTGAGCTTTGGATCAACTGCTCATGGTGCAGGTAGAACAATGTCTAGATCCAAAGCAAGAAGAGATTTCACAGAAGAAAATGTTAGAAAATCCCTTAGTGATAAGGGCATATTTATCAAGGCATTAACACGTGATGGAGTTGTGGAAGAAACTCCTCAAGCATACAAGGACGTTGATGCAGTTGTCAATGTTTCTCATAATCTTGGAATAGCCACTAAAGTAGCAAAATTGGTGCCTATAGGTGTGATAAAAGGTTGAGTGCAGAAGACTCTGAACTTGAAAGATTAAAGGCAAAAAGACTTGCAGAAATGCAACAAAATATTTCCACTCAACAAAAAATAGATAAATCTACAAATGATCAACAACCAAAAGTAACAAAACATCCAAGAGACATTCTTGTTGAATATCTGGGATTTAGAGGTCTTGAAGTATTAACAAATGCAGAATTTCAATTTCCAAATGATACAAAAATGGTTGTAGAAAAATTGGCCGAACTTATTACGTCTGGGGAAATCGCTGAAAAAATTGACGGTGGAAAATTATTGATGTTATTTAGATCAATAGGTCTTAACATAAGAATGGAAACTAAGATCAACGTTGAACAAGACGGAAAGTTTGTATCATTATCTGATAAATTAAGTAGTCACTCATCAGATGATGGCGATGAATAGTGAATACTATTTTTGAAGTGAGCTCAAAAAATTATGGTGATGATTTACTTTTGATAAAAAAAACACTGTCTCATATGGAAACTCTAGTTGGTAGTTATAACGGATATTCTCTTAGTGAACCATCTTCAAAATTTGGATGGACTTTTTTCAAATTATCTTTTAACTCTAATCTACGAAATGGGATTGAAGAAAAATTTGCAGATATGTTAAACAAATACAAATTGAACAACCAATCTCAAAAATTTACCCAATTCATTGCAGATTATTTTCAGACTAAAGGTTGTAACGTCAAAATTAAGATGTTGGACTAGACTCTTCTTCCTCTTTTTCCACCTTTCTTTCTGGTGGTATCGTGAGGTATTGGTGTCACATCATCTATTCTCCCAATTTTAAATCCCCCTCTTGCCAAAGCTCTGATTGCAGCTTGTGCACCTGGACCTGGTACTCTGGAGCCTACTCCGCCAACAGCTCGTACTCTAATATGAAATCCTGTGAATCCTTTTGTATGTGCAACTTCTACGACTGCATTTGCAGCTTTCATTGCAGCAAAAGGTGATGATTCGTATCTGTCTGCATTAACATGAACTCCACCTGAACTAATAGAAACTGTCTCTCCACCTGTTAAATCAGTCATGTGAATAATTGTATTATTGTAACTACTGTAAATATGCGCAATTCCCCATTTTTCAGGCCCTTCTGATTTTGTCTCTGGCCTGGATTTGGCTTGAACTTCATGTTTTTCCTCTTCTATGGGTTTTTCAATCTCGGCTTCAACTTCTGACAATGTCTACAAACATCCTAAGGGGTTTAAAAAACATTGATTTTTTGAATCAGCCTTACGTTGAGCATCTTGACTTCATTATTGCTCAAATACTATGTTTTGTTTGCTCTTGTATGGTGTCAATCCTTTGGTTGGCAATAGGCATTGCAATCACCTCTGCATTACTAGGTTCGGTAGTTTTTGAATTTTTGATCCAACACAAGTCTTCTGTAAGTGCATTAGAAGAAAAATGTGAAAAAATTGCTAAAGAGGGATTCCAAATACATGTTTCATATCCTGATCTTCCACCAGATCAACTTCCTACAGCTGATATGAACAGATTGCAGTATCTTGATGAAATGTGGATTAATGATTGTGTTTCTGGATTGCCCGCTGAATCAGTTTTCAATATAATTCAAAAAGTAGATCATGATTTTCACTCTGGAGAATAATTTATTTTCTAAAGTGATGCCATCCTAAATCTTTTAAACGAATTTTTTTTTCTTGTTTTTCAAGAAATACTCCTTTACCTTTAGTTACATAACCTATTTCAATTATAGGTGTTTTTAATAATAAAGCATTTTTCTTAATTAATAATTTATTTTTCTTCGAAGCAGTAAATACAAATTCATATTCTTCACCACCATGAAATACTAAATCATTTGGATCTATTTTGTTTGATTTAGCAAATTCTAATAGATCTTTTCTTGTTGGAATGTTATTTATGATGAATTTGCATTTACTTTGATTTGCCATTTCATTTAATGTAGTGGAAAGTCCATCACTAGAATCCATTGATGATGAGAAATAATTTTTATTTTTTACTCCAAAATCTAATTTTGGGCTTGGGTTAACGACTGATTTTATTGCTTTTTTCACAAAATTATTCGTGCCTCTTTTTCTTTCAAATAATATCTTAAAACCTGACGCAGTATATCCAAATGGGCCTGTTACAAATATTGTGTCTCCTATTTTTGCCCCTTTTCTTCTTACTAACTTGTTTGCTGTTCCAAATATGGATATGTTGATAACAATTTCTTTTCCTTCATTTGTATCGCCTCCTAAAATTCTAATGTTGAACTCATCAGACGCATGTTTTAGTCCTTTAGATATTTCGTTGATTTTTGTACGCGAAATCATCTTTGGTAAATTTATTGATATCATTCCATATTGAGGTTTTACTCCTTTTGCAGCAAAATCACTAACGCAAGCTACAATACTTTTTCTTGCAGCATCGGTCATTTTCATATTTGAGGGCATATCTGTACTCTGAACAAACGTATCTGTCTTTGCTACAATTTGTGTCCTCCCAATTTTGAAAATCTCCACATCTTCTGAAACAAATTTTTTATTTCCAAATCCGTCTTGAAAAATTTTGATTATTGCTGATTCATTTAATATGGTCATAACATTGCTTCACTAATTCTAATGTGTTTTTCACAATTTTCTTACATTTATCTACATTATTTGATTCTGCTGAAATTCTAATGATATCTTCTGTATTTGATTTTCTGATCAAAACCCAACTATCTTCATCTATTATTCCTTTAATTCCGTCTTGAGTGATAACTTCAGAATATTCTTTTACAAATCTATTGGAGACTTCTTCAATGACTCTATCATGAAAAACTGAATCAATTGCAATTTTCTCTCTTTGCTGCACATAACTTTCCATAAAATCTAATATTTCATTAAATTTTGAATTTCCTAACATAGAAGCTATGAGACCACTTGTAAGAATTCCTTCTCTACAGTAATTAAATTCTGGTAAAATAAAACCACCACTACTTCCTTCTCCTCCTGCCTGAGCGTTTGTTTTTAACATCAAATCTATCACGTTTGCTTCACCGACTTTTGATCTCAGAACATTTCCTCCTTTCTCTTTGATGAATTTTTCAACTGAAATACTTGTATCTATACTTAATACAAATTTCTTATATCCTAATTCCAAAGCTTTTGCAACTCCTAAACCTAATGTTACATCTGGAGTCTGTTTTTTTCCTTTACTTACAACCACTAGACGATCTCCATCTAAATCAAAAGCAAATCCTATTCCTTTTACGGATGTCGATGCAATCAAATCTGATAATTTATCTGCAGTTGGGTCAGGACCTCTAGTACAATTATTCACATTTTCATTAATTACCTTCACTTTGCACCCTAATTGTATTAACAAATTCGGGGCAAAATCTTTTGCAGCCCCTCCACCTATATCAATAACTATCTCTGGATGATTTTCTATCATTCCTATCAGTTCTTTTGCATCTTCTAGGTATGATGATGTAATTTGTTCTTCAATTCCGATTTTTGATTTTAAAATTTCTTGATCTTCAATGATTCTTGGTAATTCTTTTTCATTAATTCCTCTTCCATTTATGATAAATTTTATTCCATTCCATTCTAATGGATTGTGTGATGAAGTAATTACTAATCCTGCTCCATATTTCCTCGATTCACGAAAAACAACTGGAGTTGGCACAGTTTCTAAATTGAACACATTTATCCCATTTTTCATTAATGCTGCAGATGCAGTTTCTTTGATCATTGCTCCTGATGGTCTTGTGTCTTTACCGATCACACATTTCTTAGATTCAATTAAGGATGAAAAATTATTACAAAACTGTAATGTGTCTTTTAGATTAAAGTCATCACCAAATACGCCTCTAATCCCAGAAATTGTTTTCTTCATTTGTTCCAACTCGGAAAGACTTTTTATTAACTCTGATGGCATAACCGAAAAGTGCCTTGGTAGCTCAGCCTGGTAGAGCGAACGCCTCGTAAGCGTTAGGTCGTGGGGTCAGAGCCCACCCGAGGCTTATCTTGTATTAATTTTTAAAACTGTATTGATCTTTGTAATAATATTTTTAGTCATCTAATGCTTCGATATCTGTTTCTAATTCTTTTCCTAAACCTTCCCACCATTGTTTTGTCACGTTTGTCATATTCCCCTTCTAATTACCTTAAATTCTCCTTTATAGATCTGTCGATTGATCCGTATTTGATCATTTCATAACATAATATGAAATCCACTAATTCTTTTTTTCTTGTTTTTCCCTTTTCTTTTTTCTGTAAATGATTATCAATAAAGCTCCTACTGCACATACCCAAAACAAGGGTGATAGTCCTGAAGTAATTGAGATAGAACCCAATGCCCCAACAAAAGATAATATCATTATCCCAATCAAAATTAATCCTATTATTTCCAGAATCTTGCTCATAATTTTTCTATTATTGCTTAAATCAAAAAGATATATGGTTTTGTAAGTCATACGATTTATGGATAAATATCTCACGGTGGTTATGATTTTCCTTATTGTTACAATACCAATAGCATTCATAACGCCTGCTACTGGGACAATTCGAGAACATCCTCTAATTCCGCTATTCTATGCCTCAATTGGTGGTATTATTATAATTATTCTTTATAGCTCATATAAAGAAAGAAAGCAAAAACAAAAAGATAACGTAAAAAGAAGATCTAAAAAATAAATTTAAAGTTCTAATCCAAAGGATTCTGCAATACCTGCAAATTTTGCGTAAGATTGCAAATACTGTCTTCCTTTTTCAGTTATTACAAATGTGTTTTTGTTATCAAATTCTATTTTATTAATTAATCCGGAGCCTGTTAGATTTTCCAAAAATTTTGATAATCTTGAATGTGAAAGATTTGCCTTTGTTAACAGTGATGTTGTTTTGATACCTTGCTGACCTGATTGTTCTGTAGCAGTTAAAAGATCTGCAACTATCTGCATACTTGTTCTATAGGTAACCATACGCTGTTAAGCATAAAACCGAGATATAAGGGTATTACTACTAATTCAGATCAGATAAATACGCTCTAATCCGCTTTTTGTTATAATGCAATCCAAAACTCCCAATCCTTGGTTTGATGATTTTATGGGCGTTGCGTATCGTTACTATGATCTTAGAATGAATGTGGTACCTCTGTTTGCAGATAGGAAAGAAGCTTCAACTATTTGGCATGATACAATACATTGGTGGCTAGATTCATCAATTAAAATTAGGTTTGTTGAGATCGAAGATGATTATTGGATCATAATTGGTTCTGATTCTCAGCGACCAGAATCTAATTTCTCATTCTTTAAGATTTTACAGAAGTCAGAAAATTATGAACGATTCAAAAAAGGACATGGCGGTGAGGCATATTTGAGATTGGGCGTCTATTCAAAAAAATTTCGAAAGGATGTAAAAAATGACATATTATGTGATTGTGGACATGCAGCAGAGGATCACGATGAAGGGGACAACGATGTGTGTCTGTACAACGAATGTAACTGTAAAAAATTTTCTAGTTTTCAGGTAAATTTACTAAAAAGAAAAAAAACTATCACCGACATTGCATTTCTTGATGAAAAAAATGTAAAACAAGATCCCCTTGCATGGAACTGTCTTTATGTTAACAAATATTCGAAATCTTCTTAATTCTATTATTCCTTATTTACTCTAACATGATCTCCTGGATAATGTTTATCGATCTTTTTTGAATAACATTTTCCACAAAGTGGACCTTTAATCCCCCACTCTTCCATTGGATTGAAGTGTAAAGATATTTTACTACTGCAAATTGTACATTTTTCTTTAGATCCCAAAGTGATTTTGGTCTCTTTAATCTATATAAAAAAGATTCTGGATTTAGGAACATGTTTGAAAAATCATGTTAAATAATACTGATTTATAGGAATTCTAGGTAGGTAGTCTGACCAATGTAAACCTCCTGCAAATTTTTACTTGGTTGGACTTCTACCTACTTTGAAATTTAAAACAAGTTGTTTGCAAGTTTTTTCAAGACTAAAATTTCTTCTTCTTCTTGCCTTATTTTTTTGTCTACAACCCTAAGCATTGAATCATTCCATACATATTGTGAGAAGAAATTGTGCTTTGTATTGGCTAATTCTATTTCATCATCTACAACAGTATCTTCTAAAAATTTTGTCACTACAACATCTGCAATTTTTAAAATTCTGGAATTCAACTTAAAACTACGAAATATTGGTTCTATTTTTCTCACATCACTTTTAAAATCACCTCTGGTTTCTAGGATTTTTTTATGTAAAATTCTAAAATAAACTCCGACATAAAACAAAGTTGCATATCTTTTAGTTTTATGCCCACCTTGTTTTCCATACTTTAATGTCTTTTTCGCATATTCTTTGACAAGATATGGATAAAGTAAAATTCTGTAATCATCTTTTAAATTATCATTGAATACATCGTCATATTTACTTCCTCTAGGAAGAAATTGAGCCGGAGAACTATATGCTTCAGTAGGTCTCTGCTCAATTCCAGCTACAAGAGCTTGAATAGCATCTTTTGCCACAATTACTTTTTTGTGATTATCTGGAAGATACTCATTGTATATGGAATCTCCTTCATATTCTGACTGTTTTGATTTTGATTTCGTATCAAATGATCCTGCCTGAATTTCATAGAAATACCCACAATTCTTTAATTGTGATTTGATAGATTTATGAAAATCCATTAATGAAACAAGATCTTTTCCTCTAACTGAATTTTGGGAATTTCTGTATTTTGTAATGTTATTTTGTTCTTGCTCGTCATCTGCTTTGATTATAGTGACTGTCATAGAACCATCCATGTTTTTAGTTCGTTTCGAATGATCAAGGATTGAATTAGATGTCTGTGCACCATTTACAATTTGTGGTGCAAAAAGTTCAATAATATTATCTCCTAACTCTTCAAAATCACTAACTACTATTGTAATTCCATTATTGTAATAGAAGAATTTTCCTGGATTGCTCTGAAGTGTTTCTCGTAATCCTTTGTTTACTGTTGTCTTAAATTGCATCCATTGTCTAATGTTTGATTCAAAAACATAATCTCTATTCTTACTCACAAATTCAGTTAGTTCTCTCAATTTCAAAATCCCTAGGATTGTATTTTCGTGTCTAAGCATTCTTTCTAATCTTATTGATGATCTTTTTCCAGCTGCAGGTTTTTTTATCCTCTCCCATAATTTTTGAATGATTTTTTCAATGTCTATAATTTCTATAAGATCGTCTTGATACTCAACTTTTTGATCTGTCACATAACAACATTTTATTTTTAAATTTTTTTCCTTGATTTTTGTAACAAGTTGCGCCAATTCTGGCCTCATTTTTGACACATCTTTTCCCAGCAAACGTTTTGCATCTTCTTTGAATTTTGCAATAGCTTCAAATGAATGAGAAGTACCATATTTTGATTGAAATAGACGAATAGTGTTATCTGAAAAATCTACAGGAAGATATGCATCGATACCAAGATCATTTGCACCATCGACAATTGCATCCGCTGCATCATCTTCTGTAGCCTCAAAAACTCGTGTAAGAACCCATTGAAGAAAATTATTTCCTTTTTCCACCTCATTTTTTGAATTTTCAGTATATTCTTGTATGCTTCCCTTGACATTTTCTGAAAATCCTTCTAATGGAATACTGGAATTTTTTTGAGTTAACAGAGTATGTGAGCCTGGAATATACTCTAACAATCCATTCCCGTTTTGAATCACAATTTTTCTAATATGTTATATATTTAGAGAATTTGGTAATTACATAATAACTCAGTTCTATATGTGATGTAATTTGGAAAGAAAAAAAATCATAATAGCCTCAATCATTGTAATGATCTTAGGAATAGCATCAGGCGTTGTAATTTTATCACAAAATTCTCATCTTGGTCAAGATCCTGATGCACATAAAACTATCAAAGGTGATGTTGTAATGTCTACAAAAGTATCCCGACCAGGGTGTGAAAAAACTGATTCATGTTATACTCCATCTAAATTTGTAATCAAACAAGGCAATTCAGTTACTTGGGTAAATCAAGATGTTGCATTTCATAGTGTTACTTCTGGTCATTATGGTGAACCGAGTGGGCTTTTTGATAGTGGATATTTAGATCCTGAGGGATCATTCACATTTAATTTTAAAAATATTGGAACTTATGATTATTTTTGTACGTTACATCCTTGGATGAAGGGAACTGTAATTGTTGAATTGACATAAAATACTTGAAGGTACCCGAGGGAGTCGAACCCCCTTGTATAAGCTTTGCAGGCTCACGCATAACCGTTCTGCCAGAGTACCGTTTTGAAAAATATGAAATGAATAATTAAACTCTTTAGATTAAAATTAAATAAATGGTTTTGAAGCAAGTTTGACATCTTCTGCTTTTACTGTTTTTCTTCCTGCATGAGAAGCCATATCCACTGCACTCTTTGCGATACTATTAGCCAATTCTTCAATTATTCCTCTCAATTCTTCTGCTGATTCATCACTAACTCTCTCCGCACCTGCTTTTTTCAAAATTCTATACATTGCTGAAATACCGAGTTCTGATGATTTCATCAATTTTTCTTTTCTTTTTTCTGATAAAAGATTGTGAGTTAAAAAATATCACCAAGGAATCGATTTATACAGACTATTTTGAAAGTTGAAGCAATGACTTGGTTATATGATTCTCATATTCATTTATCCGATCTAGAGTATCAATATGATTTAGATTATATAATTAAGGGAATGGAAAGTATAAAAATTAAAGCTTGTTGTGTTTCAATGGATACAATAACCTCTAAAAAAACTTTGGAGCTTGGAAAAAAGAGCAAACTTGTCTTACCTTTTATTGGAATTCATCCAGAAAGAACAAACGATGATCTAGAATTGATGATAGAACTAATCAGTGAAAATCGCCAACATATCTCTGGTATTGGAGAGATTGGACTGGATCCTACATTTGTAAAATCTAGTGAGGATAACAAAAAACAGATCTATTTTTTTGAAAAGTTTCTCTCTCTGGCGGAAAAATTCAAAAAACCAGTTTCAATTCATTCACGAAAAAGTCTCGATGATATATTTTCTATAATGACTTCTTATGATACTAAACATGCGTTACTCCATTGGTTTGATGGAAGCAAAAAACAACTTCAAAAAGCCATGGACATGGATTTTTTTGTTTCATATGGTCCTGTAATGATTTATGCTAGTGATAAACAGATGTTATTATCTAAAACATCTGAGGCAAAAATTCTCGTTGAAACAGACGGTCCCGTTAAATTCTCAAAATGCTTTGATATGAAATCTGGACAAATTAGTTTTATTCCAAGTGTTGTGTTTTGTGCTTCAAAAATACTTGGTAAATCATACGATGAAATGGCTTCATTATTAGAAGAAAATTCAAAGTCATTCCTTCGAATATAGGTATAAAAAACCCTAATTCATTACATCAGGAATGGATAGAATTAAGCGTCTTTCTTACGAAGTACTAGAAGACCACAAGCCAAAATTTGGAGAAGATTTTGCTGATAATAAAAAAGTACTAGACCAAATTGCTATAATTCGTTCAAAAGGACTAAAAAATGAAATTGCGGGTTACATTACAAAATTTATTAAAAAAGAAATTCGTGAAGAAAAAGCAAAACAATCTCAAATTGAATCTTCTAAACTTGAAAATTATACCTTGGAAGAAAAAATTTCTGAAGATGACGATGTCATTAGGGATCAAGCTATTGAAATAATATCTGAATCAGAATCAAGTGAAATTCCAGAAGAATAAACCATAACAAAACAAACAGTTAATCTTTAACATTTTTGGTGATACATATATGATAACGATAAAACTTGTGGGAGGAGCAAAAAAGTCATTTTCTACTGATAAATTAGAAATTGACGAATCTAATATCTCCATTCAAGAACTTCTTGTTCTACTCTTGGAACTAAAGCCTGCTAACACTCCAAACTTAGATGTTGAAAATATCTTGATAGCAATAAATGGTGTTGATTCATCTGCTATGGAAGGAAAACTGACTAAAATAAAAGACGATGATATTGTTAGTATCATTCCTGTTATTCATGGAGGTTCTCCTAAAAGACTACTTTTCAATATTTCCAACAAATTAATTCAAGTGATTGAAATTCAAGGTCAAACACAAACCGATGTTACTTACCTTGATTCCCTCAGAAAGCAATTCCTTGGAATTAAACTTCAAGCAATTTCGAGCAATTTTATTTTAAATAATTATCACCTCAAAAAAATTATATCACTATCTATTTCTTCTGAAAAAAATGATATATTACTTTCAAACAAATTTGAAATGGATATTTTAATGCGTTTTGCTATTTCATCACAAATTTCTTCTGCAATTAACTCTGCTGGAATCAAACCAAAACAAAATTTCATACTGATTTGTCTTGGAAATAAAAAAATATTGGATAAACTTTACACCGAATTGAGTTCTATGTCTGTTAAAATATTCTCCAAAGACAATACTCTATTTATAAAAAAATATTTTAAGATAACCGATAAACAACTAGATGTAGTTTTATCAAAATATCCTCTTGAAGACATATTAATAGAAAAAGCTGCTATTTTATTCTGATATACTTCTCTTAGTTTTTTCTACGCTCAAAATATCTTCTTTTTTGACAATTGAAATTCCTGTTTTATTTCCCAACACTTCGATTAGTATGATTTTGTCGGGAAATTCTAACGATACTTTATTCTTAATTTTTTTTGCTACTGTAGAAATTAATTCCTGACTTGAAATGCTTGAATTTCTCTTCTCAATTGATATCCTGTACGATTCACCATTAGAGATTAATTGGATTAAATCTGAAATTCCATCTTCAATACTCTCAATCTTGGTTTCTGTAATTTTTTGAATGGGAATTATTCTGAGGCAATATCTTATGCACCATGGTTCATCTAATAGCATATCTTTGATTTTTTTTACAACATCTATTGGATCCAATTTTGTTTCAGCAGTTAAAATTCCAGACATGTTTGTGATAGTTACCATTGATTCTAAATCCCCCAATTTTTCTAAAATACCCGTCAATTCTTGCCTGGTTTCTGATTCTAAATGTCTAGCACATGTAATTATTAGATTCAAAGCATCTTCAAGATCTCTTTTCGTGTTAAAACTCCTTCTCTATGAATTTTCAATTTTCCTTCATTAAATTCAATTATTGTAGATTCTCCCACACTTGTTATTGTTCCACCATCTAAAAAAAGATCAAAATCTTGGATATTTTGATAACACTCTTGTGGATCTCTAAATGGACCCGTTCCAGAAACATTTGCACTTGTTCCAATTACGAAATTACATTTTTTTAAAAGTTCTAATGCACATTGATGCTTTGGAACTCTAATTGCAATTTTATCGTCCACATTTAATGATGCTTTGAGGTTTTCATCTGTCAATTTTAGAATCAAAGTCAGCGGTCCTGGCCAAATCTTCTGTGCAATCTTTTCTGAATTTTTGTCAAATTCTACAATTTTTGCAGCAGTATCTTTTGAAAAAGCTAAAATTGGAAGTGATTTTGAAATTACCCTCGATTTGATTTTGTAAATTTTTTGAACTGCTTTTTTATCATATGGATTACAACCAATTCCATACACCGTATCAGTTGGGAAAACAATCACACCTCCATCTTTGATAGTCTTACTTGCTTTTTCAATACCTTCTTTATCGCACTTTACTTTCAATTACATTATTCGTATTCTTTTCTTTAATTATTCATTTACATTTGAATAAGTTTTTTAATGAATAAAAATTCCTAATCATCGAATGTCTGATCCCTCATCTGAATACGAAGATACAGATTTTCAAGATGATTTTGATGATGATATGGATAAATTTGATGAAGCAGAAGACTAAATTGTTAGACCAAAATTATCTGCAAAAGTTGTAAATGTATAATATGCTTGAAGAAATTCTCGTCCTGATTGACTTATTCTGTATTTATTTGAACCCTGCGTATCTACTTGTTCTAATAATCCCTGTGATACCAGTGTCTTCAAAATTCTGGAAATTCTAGAATGGGAAATGTTTGCCTTTCTAATAAGATAAGTTACTGTAGCACCTTCTTCATCTTGGAGATCATCACGTGTAGTAGACAATATATCCCCAATTATTTTCATATGTGTTCTATATTCAACCATGTCTATCCCTGTATACGTAATTTTGTAATTTCTATGAGAGTGGGTTGATATTTTCCAATATACTAAAAAGATAAAAGAATTTGACAAATTTTGATTTTGTAATTAATTTGAGCCTAAAAACTAATTATTCAAAATCATCATCAAATTTTATCTTAGTTAACGGAATTTTACTTACTGGAACAAACAAAGCAATCAAACCAACAATTTTGATAACTAAAGAAACTGAATACAAAATAGATTCTGGAAATACAAAAGAATACCATCCTAAAAATTCTCCAAAAGCTAACAACGCCAATCCGACTGCTACTGATATAGCTCCTTTATTTTTATTTTCAAAATATGATAATGTTGTTTCAATTGCTCCATAAGCCAGTAAAATAAATGAAACAGATCTAAAGATGTGTTCTATTTGTACAGACGACACTAAGAATAATGGAAAAATTCCAATAGATCTGAAATATCTTGATTTTGGAAAAAATGATTTAATGCTATGTGAAAATGCTATAAAGAAATATCCTACTGTTTGAATGATAATTCCTAAAGTCTGGATCCATCTTTCTATATTGCCTGATTTTATTAAAAAATCTTCTAACATGTATCCTGTCCATATTACAAAAAATCCGATACTAATTGAAAAGAATGCAATTGTTAATCTAAATAATGTAGGGCTACCTGTATTTCTAAATCCAATTAGTGACATAATTCCTATTGCAAGGCCTACCAAAAATCCAACTAAATTTAATATATTTTCTAATAGAAATTCCAATGATGTTTAACAATTAATCGATCTAATTATTTTAATCTGCTGAATGATTTAACTATCCTGTTAATCCCATTCGTCTAATGATCCTGCAGATTGACCTTCAGTACTACCAGCATAATCTCCAAGTATATCTGAATATGTCGATTCATTATGTGCAACAAATTTAACATATTCACCATAACTCATATCTAAATCACAGTTTTCACATTTTACAAAAGAAAAATCCATTGACAATTCTGCAGTTTTCTTACATTTTGGACATTTAATCTTCATACTTTATTTCGTAATAATTATCTATTATTGCTTTACATTCAATAAAAGATAAAAGGAGTTCTTTTTTGTTACTATCTATGAATAGAACTTGTACAAAATGTAAAAACTCAATTCTTGATAATGAGGTACTCGATGTAGTTGCTGAAAAATATCCTGTTTGTAACAAGTGCTGGGCAGAATGGAAAGAGTACAGAGTAATGGTAATGAATGAAATGCGACTCGATATGTCTATGTTAGATCATAGGAAATTATTAAAAAAACATGAAAAAATCTTTGCAGGTGTTCTTTCTCCTGAAGGAGAAATAGTTGACTATGCTAATGAAGATAATAGAAAACCTGATAAACCTCCAGACGCTTAAATCTTCAAGTATTTTTTTGCGTTATCTGGTATAACTATCATTATTTTTCTTTTTCTCTCTATATCAAGATCATTAATTATTTTCTTGATCGTTTGTGAAAGGATCTCTTTTTTTCCTTCATCTAATGTTAAGAAAATTTCTAATATCCCATCTAAATTAAACACAATTAATTTTTGGGGTGATTCAGAAATCTCATTAATATATCCTGAAAATAACTCATTTCGCTGTTCTTCTGCCAGTGTAGTTAAGATTTCTAACCATGTCTTGAAAAGTTTTGCAAAATTTGGAAAAGGGATTGTAGGTCCAGCTTCCAGAGCATTATTGATGATTTCTTTTTTATCTACATCAGACATTGAGAAAAATTCCATCATTCTTTTTTTCAAAACAGGTATTCTAAGAAAATCTGGAAGATTTGCCAAGATCACTATGATATTTCCTGCATAATTTGGTTCTGTCAACGATCAATTCTATTTCTAATTTAGTATTAAATCATCTGACAACACTTCAGCTTAAATAAACGGAATTAAAGTTCGAAAATATGACTTCAACTGTTGTTGTTGGTGGATTTTTTGGAGATGAAGGCAAAGGAAAGATTATTTCATATCTTGCCATGAAAGATAATCCAAAAATTATTGTTCGTGGTGGAGCTGGTCCAAATGCAGGTCATACAATTAGGGATGGTGATAAAACTTACAAAGTCAGAATGTTACCAAGCGGATTTTTGAATAAAAATGCAAAAGTTATGATTGGCCCAGGAGTTGTAATTAATCCATCTATTTTATTAAAAGAGATACAAGATTTTGATGCATCCGGGCGTTCATTTATTGACAAACATTGTGGGATTATTGAAGAAAGTCATCTATCTCGTGATTCCAAGGGTGAATTAAAAGAAAAGATTGGCAGTACTGGTTCTGGCACTGGTCCTGCAAATGCAGATAGAGCCATGAGAGTTTTAAAATTAGCAAAGGATATCGACTCTTTGTCTTCATTGATTGTAGATGTTCCTGCTGAAATAAACTCTGCACTTTCTCTAAATCAAAATGTATTGGTTGAAGGAACTCAAGGCACATTTTTATCTTTATGGCATGGAACGTATCCTTATGTAACTTCAAAAGATGTTACTGCTTCTGGAATTTGTGCTGATGTTGGACTGGGACCAAAAAAAGTCGATGAAGTAATCGTTGTATTCAAATCATATGTTACACGTGTTGGTACTGGGCCGTTAGCTAAAGAGCTTACTCTTGCAGAGGCTGAAAGTAAAGGTTGGTCTGAATTTGGAACTGTAACTGGTAGGCAAAGACGTGCAGCTGATTTTGATTTTGAATTAGCTAGGCGTGCAATAATGCTCAATAGTGCAACTCAAATTGCAATAACAAAACTAGATGTAATATTTCCAGAATGTACAGGTAAAACATCTTTTAACGAACTTTCTAAAGACGCACAATCATTCATAAAAAACATTGAAGATAAATTAAACACGCCTGTAACAATAATTGGAACAGGACCAGCTATCAATGAAATCATTGACAGAAGAAAATAGGCTGGAAAATTTTGAGTAAGTTTAATTTAGTATAACACAAAAAATAATCGTGGATAAATTACCTCGTTACATTCAAGTTTCTTCCACGCTAGAGTTTTCTAGATTAGTTTGTGCTCTTGAGCGTGCACCACGTGTATCCTTTCTTCATGAACATAATGGCCAAAAAGTTTTATCGGTTCAAATGGATGTATTGAAAGAAAAACCAATTGTGTATTATACTCCGTTTGAACACAGCGGTCATTACATTTGTTATGGGTTAAAAGGAGGAAAAGAGGAATCTGAAATTGTAAATTCCACATCTGATGCAAGTAAATTGTATTCTCCTATTGTAAGAATAAAATCACTTCCAGATGCTTTAAAACCTGGAAATGGAACTGCTGACAGATATTTGCCTATTGAGCTTGAAGATCTATCTAGTCTTGCAAAGCTTACTTGGGGTTTTGAAGAAGTACCATTTCCGTTGTTCTTGTTCCCACATACTGATAAATGGCTTGTTGGAGTTTTTATGAATTTTAATGAAGAAGGAACTTCTTATTTTTGTCATGTTGTTCTTGATTCTGATCCTGAAAAACCATTCTTGAAATTTACAACCAATAATGATGCTGAACCGTCGTTTGTAGAAAACCCCTCTGAACATGGTTATTCATACATCAAAATTATAAAACTAAAAGAAACACATCCCTTAGTTGATTATGGACACCTTCAGAACTAGACTTTCTCAAATCTCAAAAAAGAATGGTAAAATTATTCTTGCCAATGACTATGACTCATCTGTACATAATTTAGAGGCAAAAACCATACAGAACATAAAAAATTTACATCCATATCTATGTGGAATTAAACTAAATTTTCATTTACTATTGCCTCTAGGGTTCAAAGAAATTTCTAAAATCAATAAAACTGCTCATGAATATGGACTACAAACAATTGCTGACATAAAATTAAATGATATTGGAAATACAAATAAAGTTACTACAGATCATCTTTGGAATTTAGGTTTTGACGCAGTAATTGTTAATCCTATTATGGGATTAGATAGTCTAAAGCAATTGGTAAAATCTTCTCATAAGGAAAAAAAAGGAGTAATAACGTTATGTCATATGAGCGCACCTGAGGCCAAATTATCATATGATATGGAAATCAAAATGGGTAAAAAACAGCAACTCTATCAATTATTCTTAGATTGGGCTATTGCCTCTAAAGTTGATGGAATTATAGCTGGTGCAACATTTCCTGAAATCATTCACTATTGTAATAAAAAAGTAAGTAGAAAATTAGATATTTTTTCACCAGGCATTGGCACACAAGGAGGAAGTGCTAAAAAAGTCATCCAAGCTGGCACTGACTATCTGATTGTAGGCAGAACAATACTTAATGACAAAAACCCTCTAATTATTTTAAAAGAATTACATATGCAAAGTTTTGTTAAGTAATGATCTTGATTTAGTTAAAATTGATTTTGCGTTATCAAATGTTGTTTTCTCCATAGCTGTTTGATAATCCATCCAAGTATAATCCAAATGCTCATGTGAAATTGAAACTTCTTTACTTTTTGTCTCTGCTAAGTAAAAGACAACTTTCTTATGAACTAATTCTCCCTGATATTGAAAATTATATTCTATCCATTCCTCAAAATCGTCTAAAAACACAATATCTGTTATCCCTGTCTCTTCACGTGTTTCTCTTATAGCTGTCTGATGAGATGACTCACCTTTTTCCATTTTACCTTTAACAAAATCCCAATGTCCTGATGGATAATGTAATAGCAAAAATAAAATTTTTGAATTATCTTTTCTAAATAATACTATGCCTGCAGATGTTTCTTCTATCATTCAATATCATCCAGATTATTTACCTAATCTTCTTTTTCTTTCTTGGAATGTTCTGATAGCCCTCATCAAATCAATCTTCCTGAATTCAGGCCAAAATATGTCCATAAAAATCAATTCACTATACGCACTTTGCCACATGAGAAACCCACTTAGTCTTTTTTCACCAGATGTTCTTAAAATCATATCTGGTGATGATTGAGGTAAATATGATGTGTATAAGTTGGATTCAATTTCTTTTTTACTGATATCATTAACATCGAGTGATCCTTCTTTGATCTTTTCAGCTATTTTTTTCACAGCATCCACTAATTCATTTTGTCCTCCATATGCTAATGCAATATTTAGAAAGTGTTCATCATAATTTTTTGTTGCATCATCTAATCGTTTTAACACTTCTTTAATTGAATCCGGTAACAATTCAATTCTACCAATCCCTTTGACTCGCATTTTATTTTTATGAATTCTAGTATCATTGTACAGTTTTTCCAATCTAATGCGAATTAATTCATAAAGATGTTCTAATTCCTCATCATCTCTATCTAGATTTTCAGCAGAAAGAGCATACAAAGTAATTATTTTAATATCTAATTCTTCGCACCAATCAAGAAGATTTTCTACTGCGTCTGCGCCCTTCCAGTGACCGTCTTTTGGAACAGTGAGATGTCTTTTTGCCCATCTTCTGTTTCCATCTAAAATTAAGGCAAGGTGATTTGGAATATCCCCTCCACGTATTTCACTTTCAAGTCTTTTTGAATAAATCCTGTATAATCCAGATAGCTGAAATATGGTGTCTTTTATCTTGTTAATGTCTAATCCCCACTGATAATTGACGGTCTCTAGCTGATATCAGTGTTTTTCAGAAATATAGTATTGCACAGATATTTCTTTATTTAGTCTGAAATCATCTCTTGACGTTTATGCTTTCTATATTTTTTAAAGAGAATAGTGGCTGAGATTAAGGTAGCTGCCAGACCTGCTAACAAAGGTGGAACGAGTGTAATTGAATCAACGCCGGGATTCATAATAATAATAATAAATTGAGATGTAATAGGATACAACGCACCAAGAACTATGATTCTTAAAACATCACTAATTTGTCTTGGAACTCCTCCTATCCAATTACTTAGTAGTACTCCTGCAAAAATTGCACCCAATCCCATCCATAATATTGGTAATGCTCCTGTAACAAATTGACCAATTATTATTTTATCTGAAAATATTGTTAGCAGGTCTGAATCTTTTTCTACCAATTTTTGATCAACTGAATTAATTCCAGCTGGAACCGATGACAAAATCAACAAAATACCTGCAACCATTGTAAATATTCTGATAAATCCCATGGGTGTGGGTTTCGTCAAATTCGCCCATGCTCTATCTATATCAAAAGCTCTAATTAAAAATGCTGCACCTAAAATGCTTACTAGTACTGCAAATATCTCTGCAGTATATCCAAAAATTGTTGCAATTCCTCCAATCAACAAAAGTATTCCTGGAACTCCCAAGAAAAATTTAGAATATTTTGAATCATATGCTAACATTTTAAGATATTTTCCAAATACTGCATAGGAATATTCTACACTTCTACTTACTTTCATTACGACCCTTTGAACTGAAACAACTGGTAATACATTTTGAATAACTGGAATTACACTCTCATCATCTTCTCCGTCTGACACAATAACTGCTCCGTTTGCAGAAAACACCTCTAAAATCTTCTTTATTTCAATTAAAATTTTTTCATCTGCCTGTACTCCTCTTTCTTTAATTCCAGCTACAATTACTACTTCAACTTGATATCCCTTACTTATCAAATCCTCATATGTTTTAATTGCAGAAAACATTGAATTAGAATCAGCGTCTTCTGGATCCTCTAATGCGAATCTCTGTGCTGCATCAATACAAGCATCTCTGCCAATAACTGGCGTCATAATGCCTGCTTTTTCACCAATGTCATTATCTCTATCAACACAAATTACTAGTAACTTGTTAGCCGTGGACGCATTGACCTCCTTTTCTACCTTGTCAGAGCTCTGAGACATTCTTTTTCTAAATGTCGAATTGCTTTTTAATGATTTCCAACTTTTAAAAATATTATAATTCGGTTTTGAGCCTAGTTATGGTCTTGACTCATCAGATTTTTTGACTAATTCTTGCGACTCTGATTTTAACTGCTCTATTTTTTGCAAAATTTCCTCACTTATCTGACCATCTTTTAACATGTTTGCTGCGACTTTAGTTTCTACTATGTATGAGTTGAATTTTTTTAAAGCCTCCATGTAACTAATGTAGCTATCTTGCCATTCTTTTGGTGGTTTAGATGTTACAAACTCACTAATTTGACCAGTAACTTGTGTTGATGTCACTTCAGTTATTTTAATAAAATCAGTAGGAGACGTCTTTCCATCTAAAAGATTCTGAAATTCTGTTTCAATAGATTCTCTTAAAACTTGATGAATTTTTTTTACCCCATCAAGATAATTTTCATAATCTGATACTACCAAGGTTGTTGGATTATTCTGAGGTATGACCCAAAAGAGGAAACTGACAGCTGTAATTGCCACTAAAATAATTACTGTAATTATAACCCCTTTTTTAGATGCCATTTTGATATCTTACAAAATGGGTGTTTATAACTGGTAAACCTTCCAAAATATGGACTCTTATTGAATAAATGTTAAAAAAAATCAATCCAAACACAATTCTTATCATAAATATTAAAGAAATCGCAATATTCGTTGAAATTTTTTAGAAAACTTCATTTTTGACATATTAAAAAATTTACACACATCTAGTCTATAGTTAAATAATTTTCACAGGCTCTTCCTAAATACCAGCGAGTAAGACATTTTCTAGAATGGTAGAAGCATATTGCGTAAAATGCAGAGCTAAAAGGGAAGTCAAAGATCCCAAAGAAACTAAACTAAAAAACGGACGTCCTGCTGTAAAAGGCACATGTCCTAAATGTGGAACTAATGTCTTCCGAATAGGAAAGATGTAGACCAACAAATCCACACGATTTCTCTTTTTCAAAAACCAATATAGGGTACAGTATACACAATTTTTCAGTGACTAAATCCGATTATGAACACATGCTAAAGAGAATTCAAACTAAATTGGGTGATACTAAAAAAGCACCTACTGCAAGATTTGAACTTCCGGTAGTTGATGTTATGTGGGAAGGCCAAAAAACTTTCTTACGTAATTTCTCAGAATTTCCAAAAATTCTTCGTCGAGACCCTGATAAAGTTTTACAATACCTCTCTAAAGAATTTGCAGTTCCAGCCGAACGATTAGGTGATAAAGCAATGTTTGTAGGAAGAAGAGCTCCCGACGATTTTACTCGACTCTTCCAAATTTATGTTAAAGATTATTTGGAATGCCATACTTGTAAAAGTCCTGATACTAAGATTCTAAAAGAAAACCGAATCTCATTTTTGAAATGTGAAGCATGCGGTGCAAAATCCACTCTAAAAGGCAAATATGCATAATGCTATTCTCAGTTAAAGTTACTGAATACCAAAAAAATATTATGCTAAATATCTGTGATGCAGATCTTATTGGAAAAAATATATCCCAAAATGAATTGATTATCACAATAAGTAAGAGCTATTATGGTGATCAAATAATTAAAAAAAATGAAGCTAAAAAACTACTTGAAACTTCATCAATAATTAACATGGTTGGAAAAAATACTATATCACTTTCATTAGAACTTGGAATCGGTTCTGAAAATGGTGTAAAAAGAATTTCTGGAGTGCCGTTTCTGATTGTTTTTAAGATGTAATGCATTTAAATTACAAATAAAGAATTAAATTAGTTGATTATATGAAAACATTCGTTTCTAAATACAAACATGATCGGAAATCTCTTTTATCTAGTATTTGCAATGATGTTCATTGTCTGATGATATAATGTCCGACGATATAATGTCTGATGATTTGTTATATGATGATCTAAGTAGAAAATTAGAATCAAAAGTTGATAACAAATTAATTTCTAAATCTAAAAAAGGGGGTTTGGAAGATGGATTCAAAAAAGGTAAGGTGATCAATGAAGTCTTAGACAAACCTACAGTGATGACTCTTTACAAGATGATCACGGATCATGTCATTGCATATGTTAACGGTCCTGTAAGTGCAGGAAAAGAATCCGTTCTCTTCTGGGGAGTTGATGAAAAAAATAATGATGTTGCATTAAAAATCTATTTGATAAGCACCTCGAATTTTAAAAAAAGAGAACAATACATAACAGGAGATCCACGATTTGCTAAATTGAAAAAAGGAACAAAAAATCTTATTTATCTATGGGCAAAAAAGGAGCATAGAAATTTGTCCCAGTGCTACAAATGTGGAATTCCAGTCCCAAGACCTCTTTATTTGTCAAATAACGTGCTTGCCTTGGACTTTATTGGTGAAAATGGCTCGCCTGCTAAGATTTTACTTGAATCTGAAGTCGATGAAAATGACTATGTCCAGGCAATCTCAATAATTACACGGCTTTATCAAAAAGCTAAACTTGTTCATGGGGACTATTCTGAATATAATATTTTTAAAACTCCAAAAGGGTTGGTTCTTTTTGATCTTGGCTCTGCAGTTGATCTAAGACACCCTAATGCTCAAGAATTTCTTAAAAGAGATATTAATAATATCACTCGATTCTTTTCTAAAAGGGGAATTTCTGTTGAAGATCCAACTAAAATATTTGAGGATATCGTGAAATGAGCTTTGAAAAAATACTTCGAATTCCAAATGAAAGAATAGCCGTCTTAATTGGTAAGTCTGGAAATGTTAAATCTAAGATTGAACAACTCTGTTATGTTACTTTAGATATAGATGGCGAAACTGGTGAAGTTTTTATCAAATCTAGTGGTGATGTTGAGGACATTCAGCCCTTCAAAGCTATGGAGATTGTTACAGCAATAGGTAGAGGATTCTCTCCTGAAAATGCATTGAGTTTACTACAGGGGGAAAATGCATTGCATGTGATAGATTTAAGAGAATTTGCAGGAAAATCTAATTCAAATATTGAAAGGATAAAAGGGAGAATTATAGGAGAAGGTGGTAAGGCAAGAAAAAATATGGAAAATTTAACTGGAACTCATATCTCTGTTTATGGAAAGACTGTTTCAATAATTGGCGATACTAGTAAACTAAGATTGGTTGTAGATGCAATATCTTCAATATCCAATGGTAGCATTCATGGTGCAGTTTACAACAAATTAGAAGCAGCAAACAGAAAAAATAAACAAGAAAAAATGCAATTATGGGAAAATCAAGATGTCTTCTATTAAAGAAAAATTTAATCAAATCTCACCAAGTGAGTTTTTTTATAGAAATAGAGATTTAGCTGGCTTTAGCAATCCTACCAGATCATTATACACTGCTGTAAGAGAATTTGTAGAAAACTCTTTAGATGCATGTGATCAGAAAGGAATTTTTCCAGATGTTCACATGTCGATAAAAGCAGTAGATCCAGAAAAACCAGACCCAAAACAATACATTCTAACTGTAAAAGACAATGGACCAGGAATAGAATCTAAACACGTACCATTAGCCTTTGGAACTGTGCTTTATGGCTCCAAATTTGGATTAAAACAGGCACGAGGCATGTTTGGTCTTGGAGCAACCATGGCAATTCTATATGGTCAGATAACAACAAACAAACCTGTTTTAGTCAAAAGTTCAACTGATGGAAAAATGCAAGACGAATTTGAATTGTTATTGGATATTCAAAAAAATAAACCAGTTATTCTAAAACATACTACCAAAGAGGTAACCAAAAGAGGTCTTTCTGTCAGTATCTGTCTTGAAGGAGATTATGCAAAAGCAGGTTCAAAAATTAAAGATTATGTCTATGAAACATCTTTGATTACCCCATATGCAACAATAACTTTTGATGATCCAAAGGGAGAAAAATTCCATTATTCTAAAATTGTAAATGAAATGCCACCTGCACCAACAATAATTAGACCTCATGCACATGGTATTGATGTTGAAACAATAAGACGAATGATGGTTGATGCCCAATTTGAAATTCCAAACATTGATGATGCAATGGTTGAAAAAGTTAGAAAAGATTTGGGGTTGGCAAAAAGTAATCTTGCATTCACTGGAATAATGGATAAAGCAAAAAAACGTTGGAAAACTCTTTCTAGACCTGTGAGAGTTGTAATTTCTTTGATGTCTTTTCTGAAAATGGATTTTGAAAAACTAAATAAAATTAGAATTGAAGATATTGATGTTCCAAATAAAAAATTATACTATTGGGATTTTGGTGATTCACAATCAAAATCAGTTGATATGGATCCTGAAAGTCAATACTACAAACAATTGATTGGTACTGTACAAGGAGAAACATTGACTGCCTTTTTGACAAAAAGGTTTCAAAGAATAGGACCATCAACTGCTGTTAAATTTGCAGAATTTGCCGGTTTCAAACCAGAAAAAAGAATGGGTTCAATGACTAATGAAGAGTTGGTAAAGCTAAGCGACTCACTTCAAAAATTTGAAGATTTTCTTTCACCAGATCCAAGTTGTTTAGCCCCACTAGGAGAAGAACCTCTCGAAAAAGGAATAAAGAAATTTTTTAAACCTGATTTTTGTGCAGTAATTCAGCGTCCAGCTTCAGCTTACTCCGGATTTCCATTTATTGTGGAAATGGGTATTGCGTATGGTGGTGAAATACGCCCAGGTGGTCCACACGTTTATCGATACGCCAATAGAATTCCGTTACTTTATGATGAGGGAAGTGATGTCGTTTTAAAAGTTGTAAACGATACTGATTGGGTTAGATATAAAGTCAAAGGGGAACCGCCATTTGTTATAGTGACTCATATTTGTTCTACTCGAATACCTTACAAAACAGTTGGAAAGGAAAATGTAGCAGACAGACAAGAAATAGAACGTGAATTAAGATTAGGATTGCAGTTTTTGTCTAGAAAACTTGCTGCATACATGTCCAAGAGAGGCCAAGCTGAGATGGCAAAAAAGAGAGCCAATCTTTATGCAAAATATCTTCCATTAATTGCACAATTTTGTACAGAACTTGCTGGAAAGACTAAAGAGCCAAATTATAAGAAATTGTTAGAAGAGGAGATCATAGTTGACGACCAACAAAGTTAAAGATCGTAAGAAAAAAGCAAATGAAAAGCAGCAAAACATTATTGATGCACTAAAAGATCATGGTGCCAAAGTCTACGGCGATTTAGATAATGGACAATTCCCAAAATTTTCTATTCCCAGCAGATCTGTCAGTAATATCGTATATGACAAAAAGATTCGACAATATATTTTGGGAAACTCTGCTGCACTTAGAAGTTCTAGAAATTCTTCTCAATTAAGATCGTTTACACAATTAATGTGGTTGGCATTTTTTGCCAACAGATTAACACATGAAAAAAAATCATCTACATTAAGAGATGTCTATTATTCATCTCAAGCATTCGAAATTGAATTTGAAGATCAATCAGAGTCAGATAATATTATTGTCGATTTGGAAGCTATATTATCAAAACCTCGTGAAGATTTCCATATATTTCCAGAAGAGAGAAGTTCAATTTTTGGAGATTTGAATATAGAATATACAATTCCTGGTTATGAGGGTAAAAAGATGAATCTTTCTAATCATCCTGATGGATACGCCATAGGTCCTAGCTTGACTACTGCGGAATTAGTAGACACAAGCGCTGAAATTGTAATTGCTATTGAGAAAGGTGGTCTATTTACAAGATTTGTAGAAGAACAGGTTGATAAGAAATTCAAATCTATCATAATTAATACTGGAGGACAAGCACCCCGTTCTACAAGAACTCTTTTAAAAAGACTACATGATGAATTGGGATTACCTGTAATTGTTCTCACAGACGGTGATGTGTACGGAGAACATATTGCAATGGTAATAAAATCTGGGTCTGCAAATGCTGCACATCTAAGAGAGCTGACTGTTCCTGACGCAAAATGGGTTGGTGTATGGGCTACAGATATTGAAAAATTTAAACTTCCTACAATTCCTATGACTGAATCTGACATTAAACGATGTTATGATTTACAAAGTGATCCGCGATATCAAGAAGGCATATGGAAAAAAGAATTGGATGTATTTCTTAAAATAAAAAGAAAAGCTGAATTAGAAGCATTTTCAAAATATGGCTTGACAAACATTACTGAAAAGTATCTTCCACAAAAATTAGAACTTGCAAAAAGTCTCTAGTTATTTTATTCTTAGTGTAAGGACACCGTTTCTATATTTGAAATCCGCAATTTGCATTTGATTTGAACCTTCAATTGGGACTTCTTTTGAAAAACCTCCAGAACCGCGAATGTACAAAATACCGTCAATTAATCTGACTGCTATCTTATCTTCTGGTCCTGGTACTTCGGCTACAAAGACAAAATCGCCTTCTCCTTTGATAAGATCATAAACCCAATTCTTTGTTTCTTGCTCTCTTACATTGTATGCTGGTTTTTGATCTTTAGTCATTTTCTTTAGAACATGAACCCAATAAAACATTGTAATTGCAGCAGCTCCAATTAGAATAAAACTGACAAATCCTGAACCTGCTCTTTGAGTCATTATGTAAATTATTCCAAGAAATAAAACTGCCATGATTGGAATTACAAAATTTAATGATTGTTCATTTGAATATGTTCCCTTGTAACTTGCCAAGTAGTTCAAATTGACTTTGACCAAATATAAAGTCTCTTTGAAAATTGGTGATATCGCATAAACCAAACGCGTAAAAAGACAGGCAATTTGATTATCTCAAGTTAATACAAAATTTAGAAATTTATTTGAGAAAATTCTTATCATAGTTGAGTACTTTTTTTGAACATCAAAGTTCCAATTGATATCAAACAAATGGATATTCCAAGCAGTACTAAAAAATCTATGATTAGACCTGTGTTGGTTATTCCTACAAGCGAACCTCTGATTCCGTCTATCCCATAGCTGAGCGGATCGAGATAAGAAATCGCCCTCATGGCATCTGGTACATTGTTGAGCGGAAATAGTGCACCTGAGAGAAGAAAAATAGGCATCACAAGAAATGACATTATCATCTGGAATCCCTCCATGCTCTTCATTCTGGATGCTATGATCAAACCCATAGCAACAAATGAAATAGCTATTAGAATCATAAACGGAATCGCGATAAAAGTTCCAATCCCAAACTCTATGAAACCTAGTGCACTTGATATTCCCAGTACTATTAGACCGTTTATTGTTGCAATAGTTGCACCACCAAAAGTTTTACCAAGAACTATACTCGATCTGGAAACTGGGGCAACTAAAATCTCCTTCATAAAACCGAATTGTCTGTCATAGATAACAGATATTCCAGAAAAGATTGAAGTGAACAAAATTATCATGCCAATTATTCCAGGAGCAAGAAATCCTATGTAAGGTAATCCTGGTATGTTAATTGAAGATGAGAAACCAAAACCTAGTATGAACAACCAGATAAACGGCATTGCAAGACTGCTTATTATTCTTGAACGAGCTCTAACGAACTTTACCATTTCTCTTAGCCAAACTGTGTAAATGTCCTGAAACATTATTTTTTGCCCCACTGATTCATCATTGATTTCATTTGATCAGCAGTATCAGCTTCCTGCTCTCTGATGGTTCTACCCGTAAAATGTATGAATACATCTTCAAGTGAGGGTCGGATCATATGTACAGAATCTATTTTTATTCCCGCTTCAGAAGATGCTTTGAGAATGTCTGGAATTGCAGAACCCCCATCTGCAACAGTGACATTCAGATAACCGTCAAATTTTTTCTTTTCTTTAATCCACTCAAATTTTAGAATTTTATCTAACTTATCCGATTCACGTGTTTCTATTTTTAATATATCCCCACCCATCACATTTTTCATGTTTTCAGGAGTGTCAAGTGCAATTATCTTTCCGTGATCTATTATGGCAATTCTATCGCACAAATAATCCGCCTCCTCCATATAATGAGTCGTCAGTATGATGGTTAACCCATCATCTTTGTTCAATTTTTGTATGTAATCCCAAATGCCTCTTCTGGTTTGAGGGTCGAGTCCCAAAGTGGGCTCATCCAAAAATAGAATCTTTGGATGATGCATGAGGCCACGTGCAATTTCGAGTCTTCGCTTCATTCCTCCAGAATAAGTTTTGATTTGAAATTTTGCTTTATCTTCAAGTCCAACTAATTTCAAAACTTCTTCTATTCTTTTTGACATCAAATCTTTTTGCATATGATACATTCTTCCATGAAATTCCAGATTTTCTTTACCTGTAAGTTCATCATCCAGACTTGGATCTTGAAAGACTACTCCGATAGATTTTCTAACTGAATCTTGATTAACAATATCGATATTATTTACAGTAGCACTACCTGAAGTAGGTATCATCATCGTTGCTAGCATATTCAATGTAGTTGATTTTCCAGCACCATTAGGGCCTAAAAGTCCAAAGAGCTCCCCTTCTTTGATCTCCAAATTTATAGAATCCACTGCAATGAATTTTCCGAATTTCTTCGTTAAGTTTTTTATCTTAATAGCGGACATTACAAAAATATTTTATTCAGATTCTTCATATATTTCCCAGCATTTTTGAATATCTTGTACGTTTTATCGTTTACTCATAATTGTTTATTTTGATAGTATTTTTTCAATTAAGATAAAACTAATCTTTTCATATATCAAAATTTAGTATAATCAACAAGAAACTATCATGTAATGGAAATTTTGGTTGACAAATGATAGCAAGTCTCTAGTTTTTATTACCATTTTTTTGAAATTCATCTAAATGACTAGTGATGATAAAACTGGCAAACTAACTTTGCAAGAAATAATTTTAAAAGGCTCTATTATTGCAGCAATTGTCACAATTCCATCTATTGTCACTTTTTTGATTGCTTGGAAAATTCTTGATAATTTGATACAGGCAGCAATCATAGGTGCTGTAATTCACTTTATTGCGATGGGATTCTCACTGAAAATATCAAAGAAATTATCAGTGAGGAGAAATTCATAATCTTTTATTTGACCAAGTTTTATTTTAAACATGATGGACATATCTAAAATTGAAAAAGATCTAATTTCGGAAATAAAATTAGAGCCACTGCAAGCAAAAGTTTTTCTTTTAGTAACATGTCACGGGAAAATGTCTCCACATACCATTGCAGAAAATCTAAAAATTTCAACTGACGATGCTCTGAATACCGCAAAGGCACTTATGAAATTGGGTGCTTTCATAGATATCTCTGCAACTGAATTTGAGGCAATGCATCCTAGATTTACTGCTGTAAACATGTATAGAAAATTATGTGAGCGAGAAAATATTGAATTTAAAAGAAATAAAATTGTGGACAATATAGGAGCGATTCTTGAAAAATCATATGACGATGCAAGAACTAAATAATCCTAATGTTTTGTGAACAGCATTGAGTATTGATACTGAATCATGTAAACATCAACCTGTGTATTTTGGTGTAGTCAACATCAACATAGCTGAAAGAACTATAGGTTCAGTTGATGTATGGCGGTGCGGTGTTTGTAAAAAACGATTTTGTGAGGAAAAACAGCTAGGAATTGAAGAATTGGCAGATTTGGTAGGAATGCCAAAAATTGATCCGGATGCAAAATGGGGCGTTAGTGTATGTAAATTACAACAAGGAAAATACAAATGGAAATTAATCAGAATTAAAGAAAATTCTGAAATTAAACATGAATGTTTAGATGAACAAATTATTTCACTTAAAGTAAAAAATTTCAAAGTTGAAGATGATAGCCATTGGAGCTTTTTGATAGATGATAATGTCAACAAGGCTGTAGAAATCTAAATGAATCTTAAAGTTCACATTAATAATGTTCATGGAAGCCAGATGGCAGCTAAAATAACTGGTATCTTTACTATTGATACTCATTCTTTTAGATTCAGCGCAATTGCATTTGGACGAATTGGAGGTCAAAACATAGGTGCAAAAATTTCCAAAATCACTGAAAAAGAGCTGGAGAAACTCGGGTATAATGTAGATGAAGTAATTACTATTTTACAATCAAATCTTCTTCAAGGTGATCTTACTTTGCCAGAAGGATTGAAAAGAGAATCTTTTGTAGACGATTAAAATTCAGCTTCTTCTAAAGCCCTTGCACATGAGCAACCTCTTGATTTTGGAATTTGACTGATTAAATCTGTAAGAACTTTTTTTGTTCTCTCTACATTTTTTGATAGTGTCTCCAAAACTTCCTTGGCAGTAACCGGTTTTTCTGCCCATACGTCGTAATCTGTAACTGTTGAAATTGATGCATAACACATTTGAGCTTCTCTTGCAAGTTGACATTCTGGAACTAGAGTCATTCCAATAATGTCTGCTCCTGTAGTTCTGTAAAATTTTGATTCAGCTTTGGTAGAAAATCTTGGACCTTCAATGCAAACATATGTACAATCTTTATGGATATGGAGATTTTGTTCCTTTGCAACTTTTGTAATTGATGATTGCAATTCTGGACAAAATGGGTCAGCTACAGAAATATGAATGACTCTTCTGTTTTCAGAAAATGAACCGTTTCTTGATTTGGTGAAATCTATGAATTGGGTAGGCAATGCGAAATGTCCTGGCTCTATATCTTCTTTCAAACTTCCAACTGCTGAAGGCGCAATAATTCTTGTAATGCCTAACTCTTTGAATGCCCAAATATTGGCTTTGTAATTAATCAAATGTGGAGGAATGGCATGTTTTTTTCCATGTCTTGGTAAAAATGCAATCTTTCTTCCTTTGAAATTTCCAATCGTGATTGAATCAGATGGTTTCCCAAATGGTGTATCTATTGTGACTTCTATTGAATTTTCAAGTATTCCTGAATCATAAATTCCAGTTCCACCAAAAATTCCAATTTCTACATCTTTTTCCATTAGTATCTTACCAATGATTTACAGTTGTATTGATTGATACCTTTCATTCCGTTTAGTTCGGTTAATTCTATTATGAATGCGAATCCTGTAACTTTGCCACCTACTTTTTCTATTAATTTTGCAGATGCTTTTGCAGTTCCACCAGTTGCAAGTAAATCATCACAAATCAGGATTTTTTGTCCTTTGCTGATAAGGTCTTTCTGAATTTCGATTGTATCTTGACCGTATTCAATTTTGTATGACAGTTTAGTAGTTTTGCCTGGGAGTTTTCCTGCTTTTCTAATCATGATCATTCCTTTGTTGTATCTAGTAGCTAATACACAAGCCAGTAAGAATCCTCTGGATTCTATGCCTGCAAATAAATCGACATCTTTGGGATGAAAATATTTTGAAAACTCATCTGCAATAAATGACAATGCTGATGGATCTTTTAATATTGGACTGAAATCTCGAAATAATATTCCTTTTTTAGGAAAATTTGGGAAGTCTAGTATTTTTTCTTTAAGATTCATATCTTGAATTCAAAATAGGTGGAATAAAATTGTTTGAAGTTATTTTATAATAAAAGTTGTTTCAGCAGTATTTTGTGCATCTTTTGCTTTGAAAGTATATGTTCCAGGGATCGTATCTTTTGGAATAAACCATGGTTGTTTAATTTCTCCTTTGCCTGAGGCAGGAAATGTCAGTGTATCGATTACATTGCCACTTGATGATATGATTTCAATTTTTACTGTTTGAAGTGCGTTAATTACTTTAATATCCAGACTTTTTCCGAATCCTGGAATTTCTATGCCTTGAACGACAGAAATTACAAGCCCTTCTTCTTTAGCTACTACCACTTCAAACTCAATCTTGTCGAAATTTGAACCGCTTTGAGCATCAATTGTCCATGTGCCTGGTTTTGCTTTAGAGGGCACTCTTAATCCGACATCCTCAATTTTTCCTTTTTTATCTGAAAATGTTTCTGCCTTTTTCCATTCGTTTCCATCAGGGTCAATCAATGAGATTGTGATGAGTGCATTTGGATTTGTTTCTCCTAAAACTAAAATTGGTTCTCCTGGTAAATATTCTAATTTTGTAGTACTTATTTTAATGTCTCCAGATCCTGTTTGTAATCCAACTGTAAATACTGCGGACGTTTTTGTTGAACCTTTATTGACAACAATTGTGTATACTCCAGATGGATATCCGTTAAGATCCAAGATGTAATTTTTCTTTCCATCTTGCTCTAGTGTAATGGGAATTACACTGCTACCATCTGCAAATACTTTTGGTTTATCTGATGGATCGATAACTAGCATACTTAGTTTATCTGATGGTTTTCCAGATAATGATATGGTTGCATTTTCTATAGACTTGTAATTTAATTTATCAAATTCTACATTTATTGGAATTGAAGGAAGTTCTCCCAATCCCACAAAAGCAAATTCTTTCTGTCCATCTTGTGAAGCAATCAGTGTCCACGTGCCCTCTTTGTCCACGTTTGCTACTGTTGGATATTCAATTTCAACAATTCCTGACTCATTAACTTGAATGACATCTGAAAATTTTTCATCTCCGAGTGGATCTTTTAAAATTATTTCTAATGCTTTGTTTGGTAGTGCAGTACCATTAAATTTTATAGTTTCTCCAGGAAAAAATTCTAGATTAATTGGCGTTATGATAATTGACTTGGATGATTCTATGATCCAAGATGCTGAAATTTCGTCTCTACCATCAGAAATAACTGCACTATATCTTCCAAATGGCGCATCTACAGGCACTATGATTGGCTCAACATTCCATTCTCCTTTAGAATCTACTTTTGCAGTTCTTGTGTTGATAACTTTTTCATCTGCATCTTTGATTGTTGCAGTAATTCCACTATTGGGTTGAGCTGTGCCTGAAACTTCTATAAAGTCACCTCTGTGCAATATTTTTGGAATTCCTTTGATTGTAAGTTTTGTATTTTCAGTAGGTGGTATTCTGCTTTCTGCTTCTCCTATTCTTAGACTGATCTTCTTTTCATGTCCTGCTTTATCTTTAATAGAAAAATCAACTCTGTCAGCTTTTTGATCTTCTGGAATTTTTACCGTACTGATAAAAAAACCATTTTGATCTGATTCAAAAGTTCCAATTTTGTTTGTATTTATGTAAAAATCGAATTGTTGCAGTGCTCCAAAATTATCTCCCGTAACTCTAATTGTCGAACCAACGTTTGGTTTATCTGGAATTAATCTAAATACCGAGTCAGATAAAATTCCATCACCTGAATTTTCCTCTGTCTGATTTTTGATATCGATTGGCTTTGGTAATTCTTTTGGAATAGTTTTTGCAGTTTCAATGAGTTTTTCGTTTTTACCAAGTGCTTTCCAATTTACTTCAGGCTTTACCTTATCTGTCTTGATCCCAATTTTAATAGATTCTCCAGGTTTGACAGATTCTGAAGATGTGAAAACTATGACTCCCTGAGGTGTTTTTTCACCACTCCAACCACTCTCTGTTTTAAACGATTTAAAATTAGTTCCGCTGTCTAACCAAATTCTAAATGTACTTACATCTTCATTCCCATTATTTGTAAATTCAATGATGGTAGTTTCTTCATATGAAAAACTTTTTGCATTAACTGTTTCTGTAGCATATGCATTAATTGGAATGATAATTGCTACTGTTAAACATAATAGAACTAAGGGAAGGAAAACTCCTCTCACAGAGGACTTGCTCATACGCTCAAGTTTCTTCATCTCTCAATTAAACCTTAAAGGATATTTTACTGCTTTTGTATTTGTAATGGCGGTACTTTTCATTAGCAAACTTCTTTAATCTTAAACTCTGGCCCTTTGAAATTTAGCCAAATCTGACTTTGTAAGAACATTCTGATACTGTCGTATTCTTTCAGCAATTAATCTGTATAATGATCTAAATTGGTCCTTGGTTTTATCTGACAAGAAATCTGTCTCTTCTAAGGTGATTTTTTCACAAATATATCGTGTTATTTCTTCATTGTCGAATTGACCCCAATAGTCATCCCTGTGATCCTCCCAAATTTTTTTCAAACTCTCCAAAACTCCTTTCCTTTCCTTTGAGGTAACATCGCGAGGGATGAGATTTGAATAACCCTCTTTTCTCAATCTAATTTCATATGTTTGATTAACAGCATACAGATAATCTTCTAGAACCATATAATCCTCAATTGACTCTAAATTCTTTCCTTCTCTCTCAAAAAATATTGTTTGAATTGGTGAGAATTCATTTGATACTAACTGAGCTGAAATTTGTTTAGATTCTTCTGAATTATCCAATAAAATAAATGTCCTATACCCATGATTTCTGTAAAAAATTGCTAGAGGTAATACTGAATTTTTGTTGTATGCAGCTACCACATTTAGTGGATTCATTGAAATATTTGGATCTTGTAAAAATTTATCAAAAGCATTTAGGTACATTGCATCAGACATTGTTTCTACAATTATCACTGGTCTGGAATTAGTTCCAATCTCTCTGTCTACAATCGATTCAACTAATCCTCTGGATAAACCGTATAGAATAGGAGTTAGAGTTTTATCATCTGCATTCCAGTAATCATAAAAAATTTTACTAAGATGTTTTCGTTTATCTAATTCTACTACCAGTAAGTTTCCAGGTGTGTAATCAAAAATCATGAATGGTGAATGAGTAGCATACAAAACTTGATTTGATCCTGCCAAATTCTTCAATAAATCTGAAATTCCTCTCTGCTGTGTAGGGTGAAGATTTCTTGCAGGCTCGTCAAGAAGCAATATGGCTTCTTTTAACTCAGCCCTTTGTGTCTCTGCTGCAAAGTTTACAATAAAAGAAAATGTCCATTTGAATCCCTCAGCTCTTCTATTTAACAAACCTGTATTTGTTACAGTTCCATCACGATGAATGTCTGAAATTACAACACTCATAATATTTCCTGGATTGTATCTCAAATCAACATGGATTGGGTCTCCTTTCCATGCTGGATTTAATTTCTTAGTTAATCTGTTACTTGCAGTATTGAGAAGTTTGATGCATTTTGATGGTGTACCTTTGACTTCATCTAGTGCTTTAATGTCCAATTCTGCTAAATAGAAAAGATTTCTTACAGTTTCAGCCTTGTCAAATTCCTCAACAAATTCAATGGAATTTGCCCACTCTCCTTTTTCCTCTCGAAGATATTCATTTAGATTGATATTGCCGTAGATTTTTTTGTAATCTGAAAAATATACAAAACGAGGATGCAATTCTGATGCAATAAAGTTATCCAAAGCTGATTTTTCACTCTCTCCACTTAGAAGTTTAGAAAACTGATTTTCAGGACTTTCATAGATCTTTTCCCACTCTTCGATAACTTTTGGTTCTTGTACTGCAATTACGTGGAATTGATTGCTAAATTCTGCCATTCCACTATCGAAGACTTCCTGATTTTTCGGTGAAGGACCTTCAAATAATCTTGTATCAATTTGAATTCTAAGATGATTTGGAATTGTATCTAAAAAATTTAATATTTGTTTTGAAAAATTTTCCCAAGAGTTTATCTCTCTATTTTTCTCTTCACTAATTTGAATATCTTCAAATTCATATTGGACTTTGGGTTTTTTATTAGTTCTAAATAATTTTATTCTCTTTATTTCAGGCAAACCCGGAAATGCTTGTTTAAGTAATCTGATTTCATTTGAACTTAATTCAAAATCTCCTTCTGCTAGTATGACTTCTCCTTTGAGTTCTTCTGATAGTTCATCACAAAGATCTAATTCTGAAACCCTCTCATCCCTATTCAATAAAGTCAGTGCTTGAAGAATTGTTGTTTTTCCACTCTCATTTCTTCCAACAAAAGCTGCTAAATCACCAACCGTAATTTCGCCGGAATCATGAATGCAACGATATGCTCTAACTCTAAATTTTCTAAGTCGCATCTAGCAATATTTAGTCGGCTCCGATTTAACTCATTCGTCATATTTATCACAAGCATTGGAATTTTGCTAAATAGATATAAGGGAATTACAGCTGAAAAAACGAAATGGCAACTGGATTGGCATATGTTGTATTTATTTTGCCTATTGTACTTTCAATTGCTTTTGGCTCTATAGTTATGGCAGATGTTCTTCAATCACCTGACAGAAAACTAAACATGTGGCCTGCTGACACAGACACCCTAAATCATGATAAATCAATTAAGATAATTGGATTGGAAAAACAGTATCTTGTTTCCACGCCAATTGAATTACAGGTGAAAATAGATAACTCTGTTTTTGATTGCGGTGATCTATATGTCACCATTTACTCTGAAAAACACACAGTAATTACACAAAGTGGATTTTTCAAGCAATGTTTTGTTCAAAATAACGCCCTTTTGCCTATTGACGATGAGTTTTCTGAAAAAATAGATGCTCCCGGGGAATATGAGTTAGTCGTGAAAATGAGCGATCCAAATCAAAAGAGTAGTATATCAGCAAGTGAAAAATTTACTATTAAATAGGAATGAAATCATGTATGATTAGGAGTTATATTAAAAATTAGGTGATTTGATGGCAAAGAAAAAAGATAAACTATCTGAGGATATGGCAATACAAGAATCTAAAGAAAAGAAACCAACAAAGGAACTAGCTAAAGAAAAAAAACCAGCAAAGGAACTAGCTAAAGAAAAGAAACCAACAAAAGAGATAGTCAAAGAAAAAAAACCAGCAAAGGAACTAGCTAAAGAAAAGAAACCAACAAAAGAGATAGTCAAAGAAAAGAAACCAACAAAGGAACTAGCTAAAGAAAAGAAACCAACAAAAGAGATAGTCAAAGAAAAGAAACCAACAAAGGAACTAGCTAAAGAAAAGAAACCAACAAAGGAACTAGCTAAAGAAAAGAAACCAACAAAAAAAGAACCACTGCCTAAAGAAAAAAAGCTAACAAAGAAAGAACTGGAAGAAATTAAAAAAGAAGCTGAAAAAACATTAGAAGAAGAATTAGAAGAACAACTAACTGACGAAGAGATTGAAAATTTCCAAATTGAGAAAGTTGACATGGAAAGACTCACAAACAAAATCTGTGATGTTTTAGCCGAACGTGAATCTCAAGGAATGTTTCAAAGTGAATTATGGAAAAAACTTAAACTTACAAGTAGAGATGGTTCTAGACTTGCATTAAAACTAGAAAGAATGGGAACTATTTACAGAGAAAAGATTCTAGACAAAGGCCGTTGGACATACAAATTAATTCTTAAAAAGACACCCATTAGCACTCTGTCAATTGAGAATGCGCCTTGCCTTGTTTGTCCTGTGGAACAAAAGTGTTCACTTGAAGGAGAAATCAGTCCTCGTAATTGTCAATTTATTGAAGACTGGGTACTTGCTGACATGAAAAAACCTGCGAAAGTCAAATGAAGCTTATAGATGCACGACGAGATCAATATCGAAAATTAGCTCACGAACAAGGATTTCGAAGTAGGGCTGCGTACAAACTCAAACAACTAAATCATTCTTATCGAATAATTGGACCTGGATTTTATGTTCTTGATTTGGGGTGTGCGCCTGGTGGTTGGACTCAAATGGCAGTCAAATTGGTCGGCAACAAAGGCAAGGTCATGGGTATTGATACATCATATGTAGAAGAAATTCCTGGGGCTCATATTATTAGAGAAAATATTGAAAACGAGTTTACAGTTGATGAAATTTTATCTTATTTTGAAAGAAAAGTTAATGCTGTAATATGTGATCTTTCTCCACAAATTACTGGTAACTGGACTGTTGATCACGCAATACAAATTTCATTGAATTATGAATGTGCAAAAATTATGGACAAAGTTTTAATGCATAGAGGAAATGCAATCTTCAAAGTTTTTGACGGGGAATACTCGATGGAATTTAAGGACTATATCAAAAAAAAATTTGCAAGAATAAATCTTACAAAGCCTGAAGCAAGCAGAAAACAAAGCAGTGAATTATACTATGTCTGCTTGGGATTTACTGGCTGATCTTCGAAGACTGATTATTTCATTTATACTGGTGTTTATTCAGTTTTCAAATTAACGGGCTGTTTTCAAGACTTGCGTTGAGGCATGTTTCAGAATATTTTTGATTTTCTGCTTTGGCACACTCTTGCTGCCTAAATTCATCACTCGAATCTTTGGATAACAGTATGATCCATTTTCCTATTCCATCATAACAATCATTTTTAAACTCAGTAGGCAAAGATTTGCAAAATGAAAATCCTTTGTCTGTATTTGTCCCGCCATTTACCATCGTTAAAAGCATCCCTTTTAGACAATAGCTGTGGTACTCTGATTTTTGACCGTCTGTGCAAAATCGAACAGCATCATTTACATTATTTTTAATATCTGATTCCAGCTCCCTTCCAAATCCGTAATAACAATACTTGATCATCTCTTGAGGTACTATTTTGTCACAATCATCAAAGGTCTTTTTTATGTAACCATCGTTAAGTCGGGCAAGATATGACACATGATAGTGATAACAAGCAGGTGCTCTTTTAGGGTCTACGGCATCACAAGGATAAAAAATATCATCCTTATCAAAGTCACCTTTTCCTGTTTCAAAGTAATCAACTTCGTTTTGCATAAAGATTCCTTTTGAGCAGCTTAACTGTTCGATTTCTCCATCAAATTCATCACATCTTTTTACTGCGGATAAAACATCGTTTGGATATACTTGTGACAAACCATGACCAAGTCCATGCAGACACTGCCAATGTTCAATGTAGTTAGGATTTTCTCCAGTTCTTGGACAAATGGCTTTCAGGTCAAGATCTTCTGGTCCCTTGCCGTGAAATTGCTCTGATAACAAATAATTTTCAATTACACCATGAAATATTCCTCCACCACAAACTTGATCAGAATACGAGAGTGCTTCAGTAACATTTCCGAGATATGCATAAAACCACATTCCCATGTGGTGAGCCAATTCATGACAAGAATATTTTTTGCTATAAAGTTTAAGGGTATCATCGAATGTTTCAACGATTTTCTTTTTTTCCGAGACTTGAGAAATAGATTGTAATGACATTACTGCACAATGTACGTCTTCTTTGCAGTTTTCTAAGATTTGAGGTGCAAATGGTTTGTCAGAATAAAGTTGGAAATTTTCCTGTTCTACCATTATAGGTTTTTCAAAAATCTGACCTCCACCAGATAGAAATAAAAAGTAAATCGCCGAAACTGAAACTCCCACTAGGAGTAAAAGGGATGATTTTTTTTTAGTAAACTTCAATAATCTGGTAAAAGTCTGTGTCCTTTTAATTTTAACTAAAATAAATTCATTTTAAATCAAAATTGGACAATATTGTTTTTTATTATCATCCAATAATCCTGACAAATCAACTTGTAGAAAAAAGCAGTGAATTGCACTATTGTTTGGGATTTACTGGCATATCTGAGAAGATTTTGATTATTTCATTTATGTTGGCATTTGTTCTAAAACCTGTAGGACAAAATGAAGTTGGACTAGCTAAATATCCATTCTTTTGTAAATTTTTTATTGCGTCTTCTAATTTTGGAGGGGATGCTTTCATTTTTGAAGCAATTTCATCAAGTGTAACGTAAATTCCAGGCATTTCAGATTCTGCAAGACACTTTTGCAATGTTTTTTCACAAACTTTGTCTACCGTTAGTTCTGGTATTTTTAAAATCATACTTTCTACAAATTCCTTGTCAAAAATATTGTCAATCCACAATGGTCCCCCTACACTGATTTTTGATTTACACAATTCACATTCATTGCTTTGTTCATGTGTTATTTTTCTATGGCCGCAGTTTTTACAATGTAATATGTATCCTATATTCTCTTTTTGATCCTGTCTGATGAGAACTCGTACATATGTTCTGTAATAATGCATGTTGCTTTCTGCAAATAACGGAACAATTTCCACACCTAATCTTCCTGCGACCATCCTCAGACATCCTAAAATTAATCGAATTGCCATCTCATTGCCATATTCGACTCTTATTGGAACTCCGCCATACTTTCTCTTGCATGCACTTTGGTAAAGCCCGTTTAGCACCTGAAGATCCGTGGCTGTAGTAGAGAGAATTCCACCATGCATGGTAGCCCTTATTGCACAATCAAAAAACTGTGATGAAGACCCAAACGGATCAATGTCTATAATTGAGCCTCTTTCCCCACCTGTTGAATATTTGCTAAAAAATCTACATACTTCTAATTCGGAATATTCTATATTTTTTAAATTGTTTAACTGTGCTGAATACTCTGCTAATTTTAATGCCGTTGGATTTAGATCATTGATCACTACCTTGTCAACTTTTAATTCATTTGCAACTCGTAATCCTCTGATGCCTACTCCTGATAATCCCTCCAAAAATATTTTTGGTCCTGCAAAATTTTTCAGAAAAGCTCCGTATGCAATTATAGAATAATCTCTGTTCAGTCTTGCTCTTGGATTGAAAAATGCCGGTTCTTTTGGTGGAACTTTGTCTGTCATTGATTTTTTTGGCACCCATACTTTTGTTTGCCCTTCGGTAATTTCCTGGAACGTTTCATCTGGAATTTGCAATTGTTATTCTGTATTTGCTTTACCTATAACGGTTTAATACGTGTGTTCTAAGACAGAAGCGATGCAAATTTGTGGAGTTGATGATGCTGGACGCGGCTCCATGTTGGGGCCTCTTGTGATTGCAGGAATATCTTTGGAGAAAACCAATATTCACAAACTATCTTTATTGGGTGTTAAAGACTCAAAGCAACTATCTCCAAAATCAAGAGAGGAACTTTATAAAAAAATAATTATTCTAGTGGATGACTATTACGTTGCAAAAATTTCTCCAAAATCCATTGACGCCAGTGTCAAGAAACATGGTCTCAATCATCTTGAAGCCAAATACATGGCAAAAGTTATCTCAAAATTAAATCCAGATATTTCATACGTTGATTCATGCGACGTTAATCCACAAAGATTTGGAAAAGAAATTGCAAAATTATCCAATAACAAAATAAAATCATATCACCATGCAGACAGTAGGTTTGTTGTAGTTTCTGCTGCATCTATAATTGCCAAAGTCACCCGAGATAGAGCGATAGACAAACTCCGGAAAAACCATGATTTGGGAAGTGGGTATCCGTCTGACTCTAAAACCATTAATTTTGTCAAATCATATTATGAGAAAAACCATATACTTCCCGTTTTTGTGCGTAAAAGTTGGAAGCCGACCCAAAAAATACTAAATAAATCACTTTAGAAACTTTGCAATTACCATTGCATGATCTTTATCATACGGAAGAAGGTCAATTACTTGCAATATCTCAAAATGGACTTTCATCTTTTCTATTTCTTCATCAACTATTCTTCTTGGGGATTTTGTAACGTCGATACTTCTTGTTTTTATTACTAGAAAGAAATAACCTTCTTTTTTGAGATACATTTTACAATTTTCTATTGCGATATTTGTTTGATCAGGCTGTGCAATGTCTACATATACAACATCCACTTTGCCAAACACTGAAAAATATTCTTTTGGTTTTCTTGCATCTTGTAAAATTGGAATTATATTTGATCTGTGTGATGCAACTCTGTCTAAAAAATCTCTTGCCACTCTACTTGCATGTTCAACTCCAAAAATAATTCCTGTAGGTCCAACTATATCTGAAATGTGACTAACAGTTGTACCAGTTGATACTCCTAAATACAGTACAGTTGATTTTTTTTTAAATGGAAATATTTCCAATCCATTCATTATTGCAGCAGCTAATTTGCTTCTAAATGGATCCCATGATCTGTATTCAATTCCTTTTTTTGTGATTAATTTTTCGCCGTACACTTGATTTCCGACAACAAAATTTTCAGTGGCTAGTTTTTTTTCACCGTCTGAGTTTATCCAAAAAAATTCATAATTATCTTCTTTCAAACTTCGTTCTCTTTTTATTTTTATTTGCCTTAGAGTCTGTTCTTTCTCTATAGTTTTTATTTTCTCTTTTAGCACCAGAACTTTCTCTTCTAGATTCTCCACCTTCCCTTCTGCCACCAGTACTTTCTCTTCTAGAATCAGTACCACTCTCTCTTCTTCTGAAATCTCCACCTTCCCTTCTGCCACCAGTACTTTCTCTTCTAGAATCAGTACCACTCTCTCTTCTTCTGAAATCCCCACCTTCACGTCTAGGTTCTCTTTCTTCTCTTCTTCTGAAATCTCCTCCCTCTCTTCTAGAATCAGTACCACTCTCTCTTCTTCTGAAATCCCCACCTTCACGTCTGCCACCGAAACTTTCCCTTCTGCCACCCGTTCTCTCCCTTCTGAAATCCCCACCTTCACGTCTAGGTTCTCTTTCTTCACGTTTGAATAATTCTGGTGCTTTGGTTTCTCTTTCAGTAGGGTTTTCGTATTTTTTACTAATTTCGTTTACTCTAACGTTAAGTTTTTCAAGTAAAGTTTTGTTGATGCCTTCTCCATACACATCCACTCTTGCAGCAATGACTGCCTTTGCAGCAATAGCTCTTGCAATTTTTCCTCTCTGCCATCTAGGTGCAGCATGAACCAATGCATGTTGGAATAATAATCCGTGCTTTGGTGGTTGAGCACCTGTCTTCAATGATCTAAAGAGCGCTTTTTCTGCACCTATCACTTGTATTGTACTTGCAGGCATTGACGCTAATTTTTTTAGACTTCCTGCTCTTCCTAATATTCTTGCACCTACTGCAGCTCCAAGAATAGCTGAAAGATTTGGTGCAATAGTTTGCATTTCTAATTCAACGTGGTCTTCTAATTTTTTTCGTAACTCGTGGAAATCTAAAATTTGTTTAGCAATAGATTGTACAATTGTTAAATTCACTTCTGAAATATCTCCGCCTCTACTTTTTGATGCAAGCAAAGAAATCATCTCTGCTTTTGATTCTGGAAATCCTGCATCTTCATACACTTTTTTTGTTAGCAATTCTCTTTTTCCAGCTAAAACAATTTGTGCATAGCCGTTAATGCTATCTATTATGTTGTCTAATTCTGGAAAATGTAATCCATACCATTCACGTAATCTTGAGCTAAGCCCATTTGAAATCTTGTCAATTTCATCCAACGAATTAATTGCTTGAATGATGTGAAGATCTGGACTCTCTGAAACTTCTGTTACCTTTGATGATGATAATCCCATTGCAAATTCTCTTAATTTAGATAATGCAACAGGTATGCTCTCTGCAAACTTTGCATCAACAATTATCTGAGGTTTTGTTGCTTGGATTTTTTCTAATTCTGTCTCTTCCATCATCTGTGCATCTATGGAACTTTTTTTCAATAAATTCATCAATGATTCATCACTGACTGAAACTCCTCTTTGAAGTGGACCCAGATAATTCACAAGTTCATTTAATTTGGATTCCTTTTTTTTGACAGAAAGATAATCTTTGACAGAATCTTTGAAAGGAAATGCTTTTTCTAGCTTTTCGTCTTTGAAAACCGCTATTCCCAATTCTGTTAAGATTACAGAATACATGACTTGCTAATTCAAAGTATCCTTTTAAAAAGGTACTAGAAACTCTGTGAATCAACTATTATATTCCAAACTACGTACATGATTCAAAGTGGAACCCAGCCTGGTTACTCGTATAGGAAAAATTCAACTAGAGAGACCTGTGATGTTGGCTTCAGGAATACTGGGCATTTCATTAGATGTTTTTAATCGACTTTATCGTTCAGGTGCAGGTGCGGTTGTCAGCAAATCTCTTAGTACAGAACCATGGGATGGATATCCAAATCCTACAATTTTTAGTGTAAGTGGCGGATGGATCAATGCAGTCGGGTTGTCAAATCCAGGAGCTCCTAATTTTGCAAAAATGATTGAACCAAACAAAGATGTTCCAATCATTGTTAGTTTGGTAGGCTCTATTCCTGAAGACTTTGAAAATATGGTTGGACAATTTAAAAACTGCAAAGTCACTGCATACGAGCTAAATTTATCGTGCCCACATGTTGCCAAAGTTGGATTAGAGGTAGGAGATGATCCTGAACTAGTCAAGAAAATTGTAAGCGCTGTAAAAAATTCTACTAGTGTGCCAGTAATAGCTAAAGTGGGATTGGGAACAACGCATTATCTTAACACTGTTTCTGCTTCAATTGATTCTGGAATTGACGCAATTACTGCAATCAATACTGTAAGGGCGATGGCAATTGATGTTGAAACTCAAAGACCAATACTCAGTAACAAATTTGGTGGACTATCTGGTACTCCAATCAAACCAATTGCATTACGATGTGTCTATGAAATTTCTTCAAAATATAATATTCCTATAATTGGATGTGGCGGAATATCTACATGGGAAGATGCTGTTGAATTTATTTTGGCAGGTTCATCTGCAATTCAATTAGGAAGTGCAATTGGTGATAACTGGATACATGTTTTTAATGATATCAATCAAGGAATCATACAATACATGAAAAGAAAAGGATATTTGAAAATAGAAGAGATGGTGGGTCTTGCAAAGAAATCATAATCATACAAAAATATGTACAATTGAAAAAGTAATTGATGAAACTCCTACTGTTAGAACTTTGATCTTCTCTGATGATGTAATGTCTACAGTTCTTCCAGGTCAATTTGCAATGGTTTGGATTCCAGGAATTAATGAACTACCAATGAGTGTAATGATTGCAGAACCTGGCAAAGCTGCATTTACAGTAAGAAGACACGGTTCTGCATCAACTGGACTGTACAATGTGCAAGTTGGTCAGCAAATTGGTGTGCGAGGACCATATGGAAACTCTTTTGATTTAAAGCATGGAAAATTATTACTTGTTGGTGGCGGAACTGGTCTTGTACCTATGATGCGATTGTTAACTTTTGTAAAACCTGATGACAATGTTACTGTTCTGATTGGCGCAAAATCAAAAAATGAAGTTTTCTTTGAGGACTTGGCAAATAATTTATTGAAAAATAACAAACATCGTGTAATTGTTACAACTGATGATGGCACATATGGTGAAAAGGGATTTGTCACAAGTATGGTTGAAAAACTTGTAAATGAAAATCATTACGCTGGAGTGTATACGTGCGGTCCTGAAATAATGATGTACAAGACTGTACAATTGGCTCATTCCAAAGGACAATTTGTCCAAGCAAGTCTTGAGCGCATGATGAAGTGCGGTGTTGGAATCTGTGGCAGCTGCTGTGTAGGTGAGGACTTGGTTTGCAGAGATGGTACAGTATTTGATGGAGATCATTTGCTATCAAACAAGGAATTTGGTCATTTTCATAGAAATAAGGCTGGAATTTTAGAAAATTATTAGATTTTACCAGCAAGGTTTAAAATTAATCAAGAAATTATTGCCTTAAGTATGGGTAATCCAAAAATTGTCTTAACTGCAGATCGTACTCTAATGTCGCCATACCGTGGCTTGTCATTAGCTACGTTTTTTGGATGTGCACCAGCTGTTGACCCTAATAGAGATAAAAAAAGCCTCTTGTACAAAGTTTTGGGAAATCAGGTAACTCCAAAGATTCTGTTTGATTTTATTTGCAATTACATTCCTCATACTAATGGTGTAGCAAATTATGCTCCATATGGACTGCGAAAAGTAGAAGCAGGTTTACTTCGAGATGGATTTAAACGCGAAGAGGTAGTTGTTGCACATCCTGATCACATTGAACAATTCATTGGTCCTGATACTCTGGTTGTTGGCACATATGAGATGGACCCACTTGGAATGGGACCGGTCACAATGACTTTCACATATGGAAGAAAACAAACTTCGTATGATGAATTTTACAATGCAGAACTACATTACAGAATTAAAGCTGCAAAAGAAAAAACTGGAAGCAAAGCCAAAGTCATCTCTGGTGCTTCTGGAACTTGGCAGTACAATTATGATCCTGCAAAAATTGAAGAGTTTGGTATCTATGCAATTTTAGAAGGAGAGCTTGGTGGAATAGCACCTGAAATTGATGGACATGCTGGAAGATTTTTCAATTATTTAATTAATGGCGACTTTGATAACATGGATCCATTTAGAAAACGAAGTGACTTTAAAGTAAACATAAAAGAATTTGAGAGAGACGGGAAAAAAATTCATGGAAGATTTGTAAATTTCTGGGACAGACCGGATTTAGATGAGATTCCGGAAATTGTAGAACCAAGCATGCACGGAATGGTTGAAGTAATGCGAGGTTGCGGAAGAGGTTGCAAGTTCTGCGATGTCACATTAAGATCATTAAGATACTATTCTCCAGAAAAAGTAAAACGCGAAATTGAAGTCAACATAAAAAAGGGTGGCGCAAAGTCTGCATGGATTCACAGCGATGATATTTTTGTCTATGGTATGGATCCTAGAACTGCTAAAGGCATGGAGCCAAACAGAGAAGCACTAGAGGAATTATTCACTGCTATAATGTCCACTGGTGTGGGTCACACAAATCCTACACACGGCACATTGGCTGGCGCCATAGCTGATGAGAAACTAATTCCAAATCTTTCAAAAATTATAAAATCAAGTCCTGATAACATGATTGGAATTCAAGCTGGCTTTGAGACGGGAAGTTTGAGATTAATCGGAAAATATGCTGATAGAAAACTTGCACCATACTCTCCAAGTGAATGGCATTGGGTAGTAAAAGAAGGTGTTAAAACTTTGAATGAGGATTACTGGATTCCAGCATTTACTTTGATAATGGGACTAGACAATGACGAGCAGCCAGAAGATTCCTGGGATACAATCAGACTAATTACAGAACTGGAACATGAGCAGCCAGATTCAATGTTTACAGCAACTGCACTCACATTTGTTCCCATTGGGTTATTGGAAAAATCTGATTTCTTTAACATTGGAAATGAGATGACACCTGCACAGTTAGGAGTATTGTACAAAACTTGGCAACATAACTTCAAGTATGGAATTCAAAAATTCATGACAAAAACTGGTGCAAAGGGACCACAGAGATATTTCTTTAACGCAATTGCAAGATCTTTGGGAGGAATTCCTCTAGGTGCAATGGAAAGATATGCACGTCACAAAAGCAAAGAGCACGAAAAAGTTATTGAAACAATAAAGACAAGATACTGGTAATCATACAAATACATAAATTTACTATTTTGGGTCATTGATTCATGGCAACTCACGGTTCACTTACCAAAGCAGGTAAAGTAAGAGGACAGACTCCTAAAGTAGAAGGACGAAAGATTGTAGGTACAAATTCCAGTCTTCGAAACAAGAGTAATTTTAAAAAACGATTTGCCTTGGGACGATTTCCAGGACAAAACAAGCCTGGTCAGAGAAGAAAGAGACGTTAATCATTACACATGTTGGCTTTGCCATCATTTAGTTTAGTGAGAAATTTTAGACTATAATATGTGGTTTTGAGCACAATTTAGTGGAATGTTCCATTGGTTTTTTACGATGAAATCCTTAATTCTGAGAAAATGTATTTTGAGACATGACTTCAATTAATTATGATAAAGAAAACTATTGTGTAGAGTGTGATCTGAAATTTCCAAAATCAGTTACAAAATGTCCAAACTGTAAAAACAAACTTAGAACTAGATCAAGAAAACCTTGGAAAAATAAAACTCGAATGAGATTCAAGTGTACCAGCTGTGGTAATTTGTATGGAGATTGTGCATGTATCTGTTGTCTAGCAGATGAAATTAATGTTTAATTCTTGTTTTCTTGTATGCTTCAATTACAGTAATTGCTAAAGCCCCAGCAAGTAGTGACAGCGGAATTGATAACCATAATGCATGTCTAAAGAATACAAGATTTACAGTTTCAGCAGTTAGAATACACACACTTTCTCCTGTAACTAAGACATAGAGAGATGTTTTCATTATTTGCTTAAAGTCAGATGATTTACGCAACTCTGGAATTTTTTTAACTCCCGTTGCAAAGTTTCTAAAAGTTGCTTTAATGTTAAATACAAATCCCTTTTGCTCGTGTTCCAAAACTGAACAACAGCCATCCACTACTTGTTCCAAATTGTATCTTCCAAGTATTGTAGCAAATGTAGTAAATCCTGCTAGACCATAACCCAAAATATACGACATTGCAATTGCAAATGGAGTCTTGAACCCAAACATGACGAGGCTAGTATTTTGTCCTATCTCGGCAGATAAAATACAAAGAATCTCAATACCCAATGCAGAGACATACATATTTTTTACATTGCCAAAAAATTTTACACTTGTTTTTTCTTTGAGATGAATCTCTACACAACAGCAATTCTCTTTTGTGCAGATTTGACAATCTGTATGCTTTACTTTATTGCATAATTCGGGTACACATAAACAATCAACACACTTCATGTTTTCATATCTGTGATTTTGTTATTAAAGGAATACTGCTAGCATTTTGATGCTGATTTTTAATTATTGCCCTCAAAACTCCATCCGACGACTTTTGACACCTAGAATATCCGACTAAGAGTTGACAGAACCTCAAAACAATACCCTTATAAAGTACTCGTACCGTACCATACGGTATGGTAGAAGATTTAAGATTAGATAGTTTGGAGGGCGTAGGTCCTGTGACTACTAGAAAATTATCCGATGCGGGAGTACACAATGTTATGGACCTTATCGTAAGAGGTCCTGTGGAAATTGCAGAAATAACTGGAATGGAAAAAGAGACTGCTGAAAAGATTGTCAACAAGGCAAGACAACATCTAGTAGAGACCGGATTGATATCTAGAGATTTTGTTACAGCAACCGAAGTCTACAAGAGAAGACAAGATATTGGTAAAATTACAACTGGTACTAACTGTCTTGATACACTGTTTGATGGTGGTATTGAAACACAAGCACTCACTGAAGTTTATGGTGAATTTGGTTCAGGTAAAACACAATTTGCACATACACTGGCTGTAATGGTTCAGAAACCAAAATCAGAAGGTGGATTGGATGGCGGTGTGTTGTATATAGATACAGAAAATACTTTTCGACCTGAAAGAATTGTCTCAATTGCACAAGCTCACGAAATGGATCCAGAAAAAGTACTGGATAGAATAATTGTTGCACGTGCATACAACAGTGCACATCAAACATTAATTCTTGAGGAAGCTGGTCCAGTGATTGAAGAAAATAACATCAAACTAATTGTTGCAGACTCTGCAGTCGGATTGTTCCGCGCAGAGTATCTTGGCAGAGGAACTTTATCCAACAGACAGCAAAAACTAAATCACTTTGTTCACATGTTATCCAGAATTGCAGAGACTTACAACTGTGCTGCAGTTGCGACAAACCAAGTCATGGCGTCACCCGATGTATTTTTTGGTGACCCAACTAGACCAATAGGTGGAAACGTAGTTGCACATACTTCTACGTATAGAGTTTATTTCAAAAAATCTGGCAAGAAGAGAATTGCTCGAATGGTGGACAGTCCTCATCATCCAGAAGAAGAGGTACTCTTTGCACTAGGCGAAGCGGGAGTGATGGATATAGAGGATGCAGAGAAAAAACCTGGTAAAAAGACTGCAAAAAAAGCCACTAAAAAAGACAAAGAACCAGATACAGTCGAATCTGTAGAACTAGAGACAGTAGAATCTGCCAAACTAGAGGACAAATCCGCAGAAGACTCTGATGACCTGGAATCTATGGAAGAATAGATTCTTTTTTATTTTTCTTTTATTTTTTATTATGTGCAACTTTTTTTATTTAGTCCCAAATCTTGGTGACAAAAATAATTATTTTATCTAATTTTTTCTAAAACACTGCGATCATTTTTGTGTTACATTGTGTTATGTTTAGGCATGAGTGTAACAAAAATTACAGACAAATAATTATTGTTATATAGAAAATATCTGATCCAATTTTTACACATGTTAAATGGATATCATAAAGAGGCAAAAATTGCCGATAAAATATTAACTGTATTTCTATGTGTATTGTTACTAAGTGGAACAGTAGCTGTTGTTTCACATCCTGTATTACCGATTGCATTTTCTCAAACTGTTGACACTCCAGCAGACACAACTACAACTGACACTACAACACCTCCGACAGACACAACTACAACAGATACACCACCTGCAGATACACCGACTGACACTACAACACTTCCGACAGATACAACTACAACAGATACACCACCTGCAGATACACCGACTGACACTACAACACCGACAGACACAACTACAACTGACACTACAACACCTCCGACAGACACAACTACAACAGATACACCACCTGCAGATACACCGACTGACACTACAACACCGACAGACACAACTACAACTGACACTACAACACCGACAGACACAACTACAACTGACACTACAGTTGATCCAGTCAATGTAACTGATTCAACTACAACAGAAATAACAACTGAAACTACACCAGAGATAACAAATGCAACTACAACTCAGTTAGATTCTACATTACAACACGATTCAATTGAGATCGATAAACCTGTTACCTGGACTGAAACTGTTCAGGTTCAAAATGCAACTGAAAGCATTGCAGTAGAAATTCCATCTGATGCAAGCAATCTAAACTTGGAGACACCTACTGATGATTCAGCATATCCACTTGTTTTACCAGAAGGATCTGCAATTGAATCTGTTTTAGCACCTCTTGATAGTACAGCACTGCAAGAAAATGGAGAGACTGCGATGGTTATAGTCTCTGAACCCGGAGAAAATATTATCACATTTGAGACAGCTGCACCATATACTGTAGAAACTGACCAATCAACTGATGACCTTTATCAAAAGACAGTTACCGTAACACATGACTCTGCTTTGCACTATACTGATATTTTATCACATTCTGATATTCCTGAATCTCTAGTTTCACAAGGTACAGAATTTACTCTATATTGGATGGTAGACGGTGTAAAAACAGATGTAACTGTCAACCCTGCATATAATGTTCAACTAGTTGATACTGATGCAAACGGAATTGCAGACCAAATGCAATGGACCATTCCACAGTTATCAGAGCAGACATTTGTAATTGAGGGACTGATTTTTATTTCGAATGCAGTGCATCTTGATTCTTCAAGAAATTTCATTGAAAATGTTTACAGCCAAACTAAAACAATAGATGATAACTTTACCGATCCAATTCAATCTGGTGATTATATTCGAGCAACATTTGAACAAAATCTTGATAACAACAAATCAATTGAAATTTATGCTATAAGTAATAATACAAACAGTTCAGTCGAGCTTTACGAGAACGATTCCGATGTGCTGATTGGTAGTTGGCAGAACATTACTCAAAATCAAGAATATGAACTTCATCTGACAGATTATACAGGAAACTCAGATACATTTGATCTTAAGGTTGTTGGTGGGCCTATTCAATTCGATTATATTCAAGATGCAGCAGCAGCAAATTTACAAAGTGTTTCATCCTCAACATCAGATGGTACGTACAAGATAGGTGATACCATTGCAGTTACTATTACATACAATCAAGCTGTTACTGTAACCGGAACCCCTCAACTCTTACTTGAGACAGGTACCACTGATAGAAATGCAAATTATGTAAGTGGTTCAGGAACTACCGTTTTAACATTTAATTATGTAGTTCAGGCTGGAGATACATCATCTGATCTTAACTGTCAATCAACATCATCACTCACATTAAACGGTGGAACAATTGGAAATGCTAACGGCGCTGCAAGTCTGAGTGTTCCAATATCTGGTGTGAATTCTCTTGCAGGGAGCAAGGCTATTGTAATTGATACAACAGCTCCAACCGTAACCAATGTTACTTCCACAACAGCTAACGGTTCATACGGAGTAGGTGTTATTATTCCAGTCACTGTAACATTTAGTGAAATTGTCACTGTCACAGGAACTCCTCAACTCACACTAGAAACAGGTACAACTGATAGGGTAGTAAACTATGCTAGCGGTTCAGGTACTAACACTCTAACATTCAATTATACAGTTCAATCTGGTGACACATCCGCAGATCTTGATTATATCTCTACAACAGCACTTGCACTAAACAGTGGAACGATCAAAGATGCAGCAACCAACAATGCTATTCTTACACTTGCATCACCAGGAGCTGCAGGATCACTTGGTGCAAACAAGGCTATTGTAATTGATACAACAGCTCCAACCGTAACCAATGTTACTTCCACAACAGCTAACGGTTCATACGGAGTAGGTGTTATTATTCCAGTCACTGTAACATTTAGTGAAATTGTCACTGTCACAGGAACTCCTCAACTCACACTAGAAACAGGTACAACTGATAGGGTAGTAAACTATGCTAGCGGTTCAGGTACTAACACTCTAACATTCAATTATACAGTTCAATCTGGTGACACATCCGCAGATCTTGATTATATCTCTACAACAGCACTTGCACTAAACAGTGGAACGATCAAAGATGCAGCAACCAACAATGCTATTCTTACACTTGCATCACCAGGAGCTGCAGGATCACTTGGTGCAAACAAGGCTATTGTAATTGATACAACAGCTCCAACAGGAACAGTATCAATTAACAGCGGTGCCATATATGCTACCAATACTGCAGCTACATTAACTCTAACCTGTTCTGATACAAACACATGTACTCAGATGAGGCTATCTACTGATGGCACACTTGATACAGAACCATACATTGCATTTTCAACATCATCCCCAGTTACAATGCCATCTGGCGACGGAACAAAAACTGTACTTGCACAATTCAAAGATGCTGCTGGAAATATATCTTCACAAGTATCTGACACAATTATTCTTGATACCACGAACCCAACATCCACCATTTCATCTCCATTAAACAATTCATTCTCATCATCAACCACAGTGGGATTATCTGGAACATCATCTGACACTAATTTATCAACTACCCAAATCTCAGTTGACGGTACAGCATTTGTAGCAACAAGTGGAACTGCAGCATCTTGGACATATTCTGCAATTGGTTTGTCCTCCGGTTCTCACACATTCCAATCAAGGGCAACAGACTCTGCAGGAAATACAGGACTATCATCTGTTGTTACCGTTACCGTAGACACCACGAACCCAACATCCACCATTTCATCTCCATTAAACAATTCATTCTCATCATCAACCACAGTGGGATTATCTGGAACATCATCTGACACTAATTTATCAACTACCCAAATCTCAGTTGACGGTACAGCATTTGTAGCAACAAGTGGAACTGCAGCATCTTGGACATATTCTGCAATTGGTTTGTCCTCCGGTTCTCACACATTCCAATCAAGGGCAACAGACTCTGCAGGAAATACAGGACTATCATCTGTTGTTACCGTTACCGTAGACA
>JAHFUM010000006.1:84123-85146 GCA_023265135.1 Nitrosarchaeum sp.
GCAGCATCTTGGACATATTCTGCAATTGGTTTGTCCTCCGGTTCTCACACATTCCAATCAAGGGCAACAGACTCTGCAGGAAATACAGGACTATCATCTGTTGTTACCGTTACCGTAGACATAACAGCTCCAGTCATTTCTTCAGTCTTACCTGTTTCATCATCATCTATTAATGATGTTTCATCTGGCCAATCTGATGTAGGCTACACTCTAAGCGAAGCCATTGCAAGTGGTACCATTACAATTACAAATACAGGCGGTACTGCAGGCGGCGGCGGCACATGTATCTTACGAGGCAATGCACTAAACTCTGGTGTACAGACAAACTTTAAACTAACAAACTCTCCACAAACTTGTACATCCGATATCACTCTTAACAACGGTGGAATCTACACATTTGCATTTGCTGGAACAGATGCAGCAGGAAATGTAGCTACTACACTCACAAGTACAAATGTTACATTTGATACAACTGGGCCAACTCCAGCAATTACATCCACATCAACTAACCCAACAAACGCCAACCCAGTTCCATTTGCAGTAGATATGGGTGAAGCAATCAACACATCAACATTCACCCTATCTGACATTACAGTATCAAGTGGAACTAAACAAAACCTTGCAAATACTAGTGGTGATAACAGACACTTTACATTTGATGTTCTAAATCCAACTAACAGCGCAACACTCTCAGTAAGCATTGCAGCAGGATTTCTTTCAGATTCTGCAGGTAATACCAACAATGTCTCCAATACATTAACTCGATATATTGATCGTACTGCACCAATCATCACTCCAACAGGATCTGATGCAACACTCGAAGTTGGTGTTGACACTTACACAGAACTAGGTGCAACAGTAACAGACAATGATCCAGCATACTCTGAATCAGTCACAGTCGGTGGTGACACAGTTAACACAAGTGTTCCAGGTGTCTATGTAGTAGAATACACTGCACCAGCTGATGCTTCAGGAAACACACCAGATATGGCATCAATTACAATTACAGTTTCAGACACTATC
>JAHFUM010000021.1 GCA_023265135.1 Nitrosarchaeum sp.
TTTGAAATAGGTGTAGATGGATTGCATATTTTTGAATTTTAGCAACTAGGAAAATTAAAGATGCCAGCGGGGGGATTTGAACGCCCGACGGCCCGGTCTTCAGCCGAGTGCTCTCCCAGGCTGAGCTACGCTGGCACAACAAATTTGCTTTGGGTTGAGGAATTAAAAGTTGTCTTTACCATACCTCCATAGCTAAAATACATAAAATTATGAATTATTTGTCTAAAATCAAATTAAATAATCAAAAAATCAAATGCTGCTAAACCTATTTAATTAAAGGAGAATTTGCCCAATTCTCTTTTTTAAATCAATTTTTGGTTGTCGCTCATACTTAATGTTTTGATTTTTCTGTTCTTTTATCAACACGTTTTTCAATTTTTTTATCTAAAATAATTTTTATCCTTCATTCTCATTAGAATATCCACATGACATACACAAGAACGAATTCAATGAAAGACACACAAAAAGCAGGTTGTAATATTTAATGTCAAGATAATAGGTGGTTAATTAATAAAATCTTGATTTAATTTATCTGATAATTAAAGAATAACAAGAAATAGATATCTAATGATTTTTAGATTTTCCAGATGACATCATTATGTCCATTTCTTTTATTTGTTATACGTCCTAAAACAAAAAAAAGATCAGATAACCGATTAATGTATTTGATACAGTTATTGTTGATTTTTTCTTTTTCACTTAGCAAAATGATACATGTCTCGGCTCTTCGGATAACCGTTCTAACATGATGAAGTTGAGCAGCCACAACATTACCTCCAGGCAAGATAAAATTAGTTAGAGGAGATAACTCTTCTTCGTATTTATCAATATTTTTTTCTAAATTGTAAATCATATCTGATGTAACTCTGTTTTTTTTATCATCCAAGTTGGAATTTGAAAGATCAGCTCCGACTACAAATAATTCATTTTGAATTAGATTTAATAGCACAGCAATGTCATTATCCAATTTATAAGTCATCACAATTCCTAATACTGCATTTGCTTCATCGATTGTACCATAAGCAATTATTCTTGGATGTGATTTCAACACTCTAGAATTTCCTTGCAATCCTGTAGTTCCATCATCTCCTGTTTTTGTATAAATCTTCAATATTATATTAAAAAACCTTAATCTATTATGTTGTTCGAATTATTTATTAGCATTTACTCAGAAATACATTTGTTGTCTAAATCTATTTTTTCATGTTATAATTCAGAATTTGAAAGTAACCTCAAATTAACCAAACATGTGTATATTTTTTATAGATATTTTAGATTAAAAGCCAACAAGAGAAAATCTTACTAACTTGATTCTTGATTTTTTTTACATATCTGCAAATCTAAAAAAGATTCTGCGACAGGGCTGGATTGATAAATTATCCATAAATAATCCAGAATCTGTTGCAGATCATTCATTTTCTATGGCCATAATGGGGATGATTTTTTCAGATTTAGAAAATTATAATACGGAAAAAATTTTAAAAATTATTCTTTTACATGATTTAGCAGAATCCATAACAGGCGATATGACCCCTAAACAAATTTCAAAAAAGGAAAAAACAATCTTGGAAAATAACACCATGAAAAAAATTCTAAATAATTTACCTGAATTACTTCAAAAACAATACAGTGTTCTTTGGGATGAGTACCAATTAAATAATTCTGAAGAAGCAAAAATAGTTCATCAGTTAGATCGATTGGAAATGGCATTGCAGGCAAAAATTTATTCGAATGAAGGACATTCTAAAGAAAAATTGGATTCTTTTTTTAATTCTGCAAAAAATGAAATAACAACTCCAAAATTATTAGAGATGTTTAAAAAAATATTGGAGAAATAATATTTATGTCTGAAAAAAGCAAAGATGAGTTAATAGAAGCACAAAAACAAGTCATCGGAATACTTTTTGAGGTAATCAAGAGATTTCAAGCAAACAATGATTTGGATGAAGAGTATTTTGGAATAATCTCATCGGACGATAAAACAAAAAATCTAAGACTGGCAAAAATAATGAAAGAGCGAAAAGTGAACGCAATAATAGTTGCAAGACTTTTAGAACAACTTAAAATTTAATTTTACAGATAGAGTTTTAATCCTCGGAAATAATTTTTAGTCTTGTTGTTTGCTCATATTTATCTTGAATGTAATGAGAGAGATTTATCACTCTAATTCGTGATGTTTTATTTGACCAACTGCCTTCATTTTCAAACCATGATTCGATATCATCCACATCGTATCTTTCACCGCTTTTGAGAATATCTCTAAAAATAGATTTGACCTCTTCTATTTCTTGTTCTTTTAGTTTGTTTTTGTTTTCAACTATGTTAGTAATCTCATTTAGTTTTATTATTACATTATTTGTTAGAGGCATGAATTTATCCGATTTAGAAGATATAACAGTCTTGTGTAGTAAATTATGACTTTTCTTATAATATTCTTAAAAAATTGATATTTCATATTGCCTTACATTGATAAAACACGAGAATTTTTGCACAAAAGGAGTTTAGAATCTAATTTGTACTAATATTTTTTGATTCTTAAAGATATTCACGATATTCTACATAAGTATCAGATATCTCAAAACTTGCAAAAGAACTATTGTTTATCTTACTGTTTAATCGTAAATGATTCCAACAGTACCTTTTTGTCATTTTCTGCAAATGGTTTTAAAAACTCTTTCGCCAAAGATTGTTCTTGAACACTCAAATTACTAAATCCTTTCTTTATTGATTCTACTTTGATGATATTTTGTATAACTCTTGATTCTAAACCTACAGCCCCAGATCCAAAAAAGTCTTTCAACACACTATCAAATTTGGTAAAATCTTCAATTGATTGTGATACGTCGAGATTATGTTGCATCATTAGTCGTGATTCTATTTTATTTAACACAGTTTTACCTAAATTCTCTTCAATTGATTTTTGTATGGATGATATCAATAATTCTTTGAGAGCTGCCCACTTGTTCACATTTGATGATTGTTCAACAACATTCTTTTGAATGAAACGTGATTCTAATTCCTGTGCACCTAGTCCAAAGATTTCATGTAATACCTCATCAAGCTTTGAAAAATCCTTAATTGCCGGGTATAGACACATACCGTATCTCTCAATTAATCTCCGCTCTATTTTGTCCAGTGTTGTTTTACCTAGATTCTCTTCAATGTATTTACGTAAAGATGCAGCAAGGATTTCACCATCATTTTGCAATATTGATTTTGATTTTCAAGTATTTTTAAACTCATTCAGCGTCATATTTTAAAATGACAGTTCTGCTTAGAATAAAACTTGTGCATGAATAGCGTTGTTTTTTACATGTGTAAATGTAACTTAAAAATTATACATCCTGAAAATTAGAGAATCAATTTTCAAGAAGATAAATCAATTCTCGCCAAATCTGTAAAACAATAACATCATAGAAAATTCATGAAATGTGTTCATTGTGACAGAGAATGCAAAAATGTATTTTTTACAGATTTGTTGGTTTAGAAAAATAAAAAAGTTCATCTATAGCTGTCTTAGACATTGTTTTTATAACAATCCAGTCTTTATTGAGTTGTGCAATATTTTCAGGCATTAAAAACAGGGCAAAAAAGAGTTGCTAATGCTAGAGAATATTTAAACAAATTAACTAATGGAAAGGCAATGCCTGCACTTGCATTAAGAGACAATAACTCAAATGTATGGGAGCCTGTAGGAGAGGAAAACCTTTATGCGTTTGTTGATGAATCTGCAGGATTTGTTTTAACAGATAACAGTGGATTCATACTTGCACTCGTTGATAAAAACGGTATTTCTAAAACAATTGTTCAAGGAGTAACAATGGAACAAAAAAAAACTCTAGTACAGTCATTTCAAAAAGACAATGTCTTAGAATACAAAGGAAAAGTAATACTTCCTGTATAGGCAAATTGGAATTTTTTTAGCAATAATAGTCAAAAAAAATCAGCGTAAAGCTTTTGTTATCATCATATTTAGATTAACAAATGGCTAAATTTTCTCAAGAGATTGAAGTTAGTGGTCATCTTATTGATTCATCAATTCTCACAAAAATATTCGATAAAATCATGGATCTTCATGGTGAATTTCAAGTAGAAGAAATCAACATAGGAAAAAAGAAGAAAGATTCATCATATGCACGATTATCTGTTACTGGGAAAAATCAGAAACATTTGGATGAGATATTGCAAACAATTTATCGAGAAGGTGCAGTCTCCAAGATCCAAAAAGGAATTTTGCTAAAAAAAGCTCCAAAAGATATGGTGATGCCCAACGATTTTTACAGTACAACAAACAATCACACTCAAATTTTCTATAATAAAAAGTGGATTCAAGTTGAAAACATGATGATGGACAAATGCATCGTAGTTAAAGATAATCGAGCATTTTGTGTACCAATAAGAGATATTAAAAAAGGCGATGAAATAATTGTTGGAGAGGGCGGAATCAAGATTACCCCACCTGAACGTCCAAGAGAAGGGGTAAACGTATTTGAATTTATGGGAAGTTCTAGCTCAAGTGAACGACCAACTCAGCACATTGCAAAAAAAGTTGCTGAGGATATATACAAGACAAAAAAGGCAGGTGGAAAAATCATCATCGTTGGTGGTCCTGCAATAGTTCATACCGGTGCAGCAGACGCCGTTGCGGAATTAATTAAGTTAGGATTCATAGATGGAGTTTTGGCAGGAAATGCATTAGCTGTTCACGATATTGAATATGCTACGCTGGGAACATCACTCGGAATGAATGTTCATGATGCAACTTTGGCATATCGTGGGCACCGAAACCATATGGATGCAATAAATGCAGTGTTTCGTGCGGGTTCTATTGCTAATATGGTTAAAACAAAAAAACTAACCCGTGGAATTATGTATCAGTGTGTAAAAAATAAAATTCCGTTTGTATTGGCAGGCTCTATTCGTGACGACGGTCCATTACCAGATGTAATTACGGATGTAGCTCAAGCACAAAGAGAGTATAAAAAAATTCTCAAGGACGCAAATTTGGTGATCATGGTTTCTACAATGTTGCATTCTATTGCAACTGGAAATATGTTGCCTGCAAATGTCAAAGTCATAGTAGTTGATATAAACCAACCAACGGTTACAAAGCTTATGGATAGAGGCACATGGCAAGCATTAGGCATTGTAACTGATGTTGGTGCCTTTTTACCAATGGTTGTACAACAAATGAAAATCCAGAAAAAATAATTCTACGGAGTCAATCTTGGATGTTGGACGTGTATTCCATCTCCATTTATAATTATT
>JAHFUM010000015.1 GCA_023265135.1 Nitrosarchaeum sp.
AATGAGAATTCTGTCATTATCCATTGATTCATAATTTCTAATATCATTAACTTGCTTTCCGTTGATAAAGAACTTTAATGTATAATCTTTATTAGTACAAAATTGTCGTCCATCTTGGAATACAAAGCATTTGTCATCTACTTTTAGTTTTAAAGAGTCAAACAAATATCCTAATGTTACACCTTTTGCATGTTTGTGAATTGTAGTACCATCTCCTCCTTCAAAATGAATCCAACTAGATTTGAGTTGATATGTAGGTAATGAAAAATCAAACGCATCCCCAAAAATTTTTACCAATATTGCATCATGAGAATGTTCACTACCTAAAGCTCCTGCTCCTTTTGGACTTCCGGGAGCATTTTGTGACATATGAACAAAGGACCATCCTGCATAGCCTACAATTACTGCAACTATTGTTAATACTCCGATTGTAATTAGCATGTTTTTTCTTTTCTCAAATGAACGTTTTGAAGCATAACTTTCACGTTTTTCTTCACGTTCTTTTCGTTCCTTTCTTCCCATGGGTCAACATGATTCAAAAATTTACCCTAATTAACTGTTCGATGATCTTTTGGCATGTATTTACAATTCTATTTTTTCCAAAACAAGTAATCTCTAAAATTAATCTTTTTTCAGAGGAAGTCTAAAAAAGAAAGTAGCTCCTTTCCCTTCTCCGTCTGAACGTGCATCTATCATTCCATCATGATTATCTATAATTGCCTTGCAAATTGCCAAGCCCAATCCACTTCCACCATGTTTTCTAGTAAACCCTGCATTGATTTGATAAAATCTGTCAAATAAATTACCTATCTTATCTTTAGGAATGCCAATGCCATTATCTTTTATTGATACCGTTCCATAATTGCCATCAGAAGTCAATGATATCTCTAACTTACCGTTATTTTTTGGCAAAAAATCAACTGCATTTAAAATTATATTTTGTAAAACCTGTTCTATCCTAATTCTATCCCCATAAACATTGACATTCTTTTTTAAATCCTGCGTTATACTAATTGATTTGTCAGAAAGACTTTGTCTGAGTTTCTCTACGGTCTCAACAATTATGGTTCCTAAATTTAATTTTTCTTTATTTAATGTCAATTGACCTAGCTCTATCTTTTGACTGTCCATTAAATCACTAATTAATTTTAATAGCATATCGCCACTTTTATCAATAATCTTAAGTCTATCTTTTTGTTTTTCTTCTAATTTGCCTAGTTTTTCAGAAAGTAATAATTCAACATACCCCTTTATTGGAACTAGAGGTGATTTTAGTTCATGTGAAACCATTGCAATAAATTCTCCTTTGTCTTTCTCAATTTGTTGTAATCGTTTGTATTGATTTTCTATCAATTGTTTACTTTCTTGTAATTCTTTAGTTTTTAATTGTACTAAATTCTCAAGATTTTTGTATACTACTATCATTATAGTGAGGAATACTCCTATTATGCCACTTATGAGGTATGTCATGTATGCAAATGCCTGAGAATTTTCATCTTGTACAGTTATGGTACGTCCTAAATTGATCATTGCTATTATCACTACAAGAATGATCACGCTAATTGTCATTGGAATTACCATCTTTCGTATGGTAGTATAATCAATAGTGTTCACAATCTGTAAATTGTTTGTTTGGTTTTTTGTAATTGCAGTATTTTTTTTGTACTCGTAGCATGCAAATGACCAAAAAATATATCCTGATAACCAGAGTACTTCTACTGGATTTCCTCCTTGATATGACTTGGTAGACTCCAAAAATGTAAAAATAATGTCAGCAGATATGGTCAAAGATATTCCAATTAGCATTGCACCCCAAAAATAATTTCGTTCTCCTTTAAATAAAAAAAGTATTCCAATAATAGCTGGAATTAATAATATCACATCTCCAATGGGATAGGCTATCGCCATGATGAATTCAAAGATGTTAGATTCTGTATTGAGATTATAAGTAGTCATCAATACCGGCAGAATAAAAACAGATGATAAAATAACTGCAAACCCTATAATGCGTTTTGTTATGTATTTTTTAATTGGTTTCAAATATTCAATTAAAAATATTGTAAAAAAAGGATATGATAAAACATAAAAAACATCTGCGACAGATGGAAAAGGATCTACCTTTAGAAAATATTCATAAAAGGTCCAAATTTGTTCTGCAATAAACAAAAAAGATAATGCAGTAGTTAACCAAATAAAAGTACGTGTTCCCGTTGTATGTAATTGGGATTTAATCAATAATACGGACATAGTAACAGCAACCGCAGGAATCACTGAAAACAAAGCAATGTAAATTGGGCCAAATTGTTCGTATGTTACAAACGTTCGAATTACATATAATGAACATATGATAACCAGTGTACAAATTAGTAAGGATAATGATGTATGAGTATTTGAAATCCTTAACTTTGAAATCTTTGATGATTTTTTTGATTTTTCCATTTCTTATTCTTTACATATCATCCCATTTAAAATGACACGTAGTCAAAATTGATTAATTGTTGTAATTTTTTTCCAAGTAAGGGATTTATCCCAATTGTCTTTCACGCCAAATAATGACAACATCCAAGAAAAATATTGTAGTATTATCTGCAACCGCATTATTAATTACTTTTGGAGTGATTGCAATTTCATCGTTCAAAGACGCTCAAGCAAACACAGACCCATGGACATGGAATGTGGATGGATCTTGCCTAGATGCACCAGTGTGTATCATTGCAATATTCCAGTAGGTGCAATAGCTGATGGTGCGCAACTTCCAGATCTTAGAGAAGCTGTACCACAACAAGTTGGAGTTCAAAATTCTCAACATACAACTACCATTAGATTGTCCACTGCAATAGGAAATACGGGGTATGGTCAATGGCAAATGCATGCAAATCAGCCAGCTACGATAAGCGACCCACAGTTAGCGCTACAACAGCTATTGAAAGTAGATGGAACATTGTGGAATGAATACGAAGTAAGTACATTTCAATATCATCCAGCACACAAACACTTCCACATTGCCAAAGTAACTTCATACGAATTGTATAATGCATCTGGACCAACTGATACATTTCATGGTACTGAGACCAAAACTTCTGCATACGCAGAAAAGGTAACTTCATGTCTAATAGACTGGGTAAAGATCAGTGACAATTCTCCAAACAATCAAAGAGTATATTCTCTTTGTGACGGAGAATTTCAAGGAGTTAGTCCCGGATGGTTGGATCAATACCGTCAATCAATTCCAGGTCAGGAATTAGATGTGACTACTATTTCAACAGGTTATTACTTTATTGTAATAACTGCAAATCCTGCACATAACTTTATTGAAACTGACTTTAATAATAATCAGGCATGGATGTTAATCCACTACATTAATGATGATTATGGAAATCCAAAAGTGGAAATTCTTAAGACATCAGAATGTTCCGTAGCAGAATCAGGATTGTGTCACTATAGTGCAAATCGATAAAAAATAATCTCTTTTTTATTTTTTTAATTTAGATTTATCTTATTTTCACCAAATCATGAGGTGATTGAAGAAATATCCAAGATAGAAACAATAAATAAAATCAAACATTCAAGTTCTATTATGAGTTGTATCTTTTGTGATATTTTATCTGGAATTAGAGACAGTCATATTCTATATGAAGATGAATCACATGTTGCATTTTTGGACAAATACCCAATTGATGTAGGCCACAGCTTGGTGGTTCCAAAAGAACATCATGAAAGAATAACTGATATGGATTCTAAATCTGTAGGCGATTTATTTTCTATAGTTCCAAAAATTGCAAATGCCGTATTGGCTGCTACTGGTGCAGATGCATTTAGTCTTGGACAAAACAATGGACGAGCCGCAAAACAAATTATTCCACATGTTCATGTTCATATAATTCCACGATACAATCACAAAGGAACAGTTTGGACAAAACGTTCAATATCAAATGATCAAGATCTATTTACTCTGGCGCAAAAAATCAAAGAATTACTTACTTAGCATGACCTGGATTGTAACGAAGTATCGCCCCAACTTTACCCAAGCTTGATAACATGACTCCATGTTCTGCACTTCCTGATACTACTTCTAACCTAGTTCCTGTTTTTGCTGCAAGCAATTCTAAATAATCAACAATGTCTTGTTCATTTGCTTCTACTTCCATTGAATTACATCCTGGACAAGGACTGTTTGTAAATTTTGTTTTTTTTGGAATGACATCTCGTCTTTCAACAATTTCTTCTTGTATATGTTGACATCTGCGGCATTTTCCTTCTACACGATTCAAGTTTGTATCATCTGTAATGATCAGTATTTTCACTACATTATTTTTCAGAAGCTCAATAACATCTTGTAGGCCATATACTCCTAATCCAGAGTGTGAGTTTATGTCTCTAAACAAATCTTCAATTAGTTTCTTTTCTTCAACCATTCTAAAATCGGATAAAAGATCCGCAGATTTTGCAAATGCTTCTCTAACTCCTTCTGCTCCAGAATAACCTGCATCTATTGTATTTATGATCATATTTTGTAATCTATATTCTAAATAACCACCATTGATGAAATCCTCTTTTGTGGGACCCGGTCCTGAAATAATCAATCCTTTAACAGGATAAATATCGATGAAATACTCTCGTGTGGTATGTGCTACTCTGTTGTAAAAATATGAAAGCTCCATCTCTCTTAATTTTTGAAATCTTTTTGCAGACTGGCCTCCTTGTCGGTGTTTTCCAGCTACTCCCGAACCCGTTTGAGATAGCACTTCTATCTTATCACCATGAAGTAATCCCCAGCCTGCATCTTTTGCATCTATAGCTAAAAATCCAATTAGGTTATCATCTTTTAGCATATCTTTTAGAATGTCTACATGAAAATGATCATCACATCTGTACAGATATTGTTTTAAATCCTTTGGAGGATCAATCTCCCAAACTTTTACTACCTCACTTCCTAAAGGACCACCGCCTTCTGGTGGCAATGCTCCACAAAACATAACCAGCCCTCTCTCAGGGGTCTTCTTGAATAATTTTAATCTCTGAATTACTTTACCTAGAGAATCTACAACATGTGATCTTGTTAGATCAGATTTTATGTTATCTGCTGTTCCTTGTTCTTGTTGGAGTGTGCTAATAATTTCATGTAGTTGTTTTCCTTTTGGGATGTACACACTAATTAGTTCAGTTCCTCTACCTGATTTTTGTGATAACTCTTCCAACATTTTTCTAATTTTATAAAGTTTTACCGAATCCACTTTTTCTATGTTGATCTTTTCCATTTGTATTTTTCTCCTGTTATACGAATATTAAGTTTGGTTGGTTCAATTATCTATCTCATTAAAATTATAACGTGTTAAGAGATTTTAGAAAAATTTCAAGAGGTTGATTGCCTGTTATTTTAATTACTTTTTCATTATTGAAAACAAAAAATGACGGAGTTGCATCAACTCCAATCTTTTTCCCAAATTCATACATCCGATTTACTCTATCTAGGTATTTGTGGTCTTTAAGACATATGTTGAATTGATCTAAATCCAATTTTACTGTAGAAGCAAATTTGTCTAACGAATCAGGTGTAACCCAACCTGTATTTTCTCCAGCCCAATTCTTGTATAATTCGTCGTGATATTGCCAATACTTCCCTTGATCTTGAGCACAATATGCTGCTTCTGCAGCTAAAACAGAGTCAGGACCATTCAACGGAAAATCTTTGAATACTAGTTTTACTTTCCCCGTATCAATAAAATCTTGTTTGATTGTATTTAGAGTACTTTGATGAAATTTATGACAAAAGGTACACTGGTAATCCCCCCATTCTAAAATTGTGATTGTCGCCGACGGATTTCCAATAATTGGCGATCCATCTTGAATTAATTTTGATTCTGTCAATATTTTTGAATCATTTTCTGATTGAGGGGAAAATGCCAAAAATCCACCTGCTAACAATCCTATGGCTATTGGAATTGAAAACAGGTATGCTTTTTTCACTGATTTGTTTGATTTTTTTTCTAGTAAATAGTTTCCTTACATAATACACATGCCAGAATTTACGGTATGATTTTTACAGATATTTCTTTATAGATCGGATGACTTGTCCAAGAATTTAAATACGTTTAATCAAGAGAAAACCCATGTCTGAATCAAAACAAGTCAATGTATCTAAGACTAGTGTTCCGGTCATTGCAATTGTTGCATTAGCTATAATTTTTGCAGGGGGGTTATTTGTTGTAGGCTTTGATCAAGGACATATCTTTAGTCTAGTTTATGGTGAAAAGGCATTTCAAGATCTTTACATTCATGAACTTACTCATGATATGAGACACATTGCTGGCTTTCCTTGTCACTAGAGTTTTTATCTGATGAAAACATTTCTTTTTATCCTCATTGTCATAGCTTCAGGTGCTACCGCTGGGTTTATTCTAGGTGGACTAAACCTTATTTTTGTTGAACCTTCTCTTGATCAAGCAATTGGAATTGAAAATCAACACATGTTTGCATCAGGTATAGAAAAAGATACTCCTGAATTTAGAGCACAGTATAATGATTATAGAACCTGGCAAAAAAGTGGACAAGTTTTTGCAGGTGGAATTTTTGGTATCTCTATCGGTTCTTTATTTGGGATCGTTTTTGCACTTTCAAGAAATTCACTTCCTGGAAAAATAGATATTAAAAAATCCCTTATTTTGGCAGGGATAATGTGGGCATGTATTTATTTTATTCCATTTTTAAAATATCCTGCAAATCCTCCAACTGTAGGTGATCCTGAAACTGTGGTATTGCGTGGAATTCTTTATTTGACATTTATTACAATTTCTGGGTTTGGTGCAGTTGGATTTTACAAATTATCCAAAAAATTAAAAACCAGAAAATTTATTGTAGTTGTTGGCTATGCTGCATTTATAGGAATAGCTTTTGTTGCAATGCCTGGAAATCCAGATAAAATTACCACTCCTATGGATTTGGTTAATCATTTTAGAATTATGTCTGTATTTACTGTTTCACTTTATTGGCTGTCGCTTGGTCTAATTTTTGGTTCATTGTGGAATCACTATAAACCTCATAAAGAAATTACGTCTTCTTTTAATTAATCATTCCAAGTCTCTGGAATGAGAACAATATAATGTAATTTAAATAACTCGACATAGATTTTTAATCTAATTGACACGACGTTTGACATTACCGCAATTAAAAAAATATGATATTACTCAAAAAGTTATTGAATCTTTGGCAGATTCTGAATCACGCGCAATATTGTTTTCAATTATAAAAAAAGGAATGACTGCATCTGAATTATCTGTGAAACTAAAAATTCCTCTTAGTTCTGTTTATAAAAAACTAAGTGAACTTGAAGAGCTTACTCTAATTGAAGTAGAAAAGTGGTTGATTTCAGATAAAGGAAGAAAATTCAAAATATACAAAAGTCGCATTAGCAAAGCTGATATTTCAATTAGAAAACCCGACCCCATTCTTAGTCTGGTACCTAACTAGTGAATTCTTATGTCCAAACCAAACATAATTCAATTGAGCGAATTCGATGTCACACAAAAAATAATTGAATCTCTAAGCAGTATATGTACACGTGCGGTATTGTTTTCAATTAAAAATGAATCAAAAGATGCAACACAAATCGCAGATGAATTAAAGATTTCAATATCAACGGTTTACAAAACTTTGTCAAATTTAGAAGAATTAGCCCTTGCAGAAGTAGATAAATTTGTAATTTCTGCTGAAGGAAAAAAAATTAAACAATATCGTAGTCGCATTGGTAAAGTTGAAATCACTTTAACTGATCTGGAACCTGTCTTGAATCTCTATCCTAACACTGGAAATCCTAAATCAGGTAATCAAATCTAGATTGATAATAATTGAATTTATGACAAGAATTCATATTTATCGAATTTTATTTCACATTCATTTTATTTTATGATGTTAGTCTTTACAAACTATGAATCTGCCTTTGATCTTGCCTCTAAAATCTTATTTTATAATGCTAGAATCAACTCCCGGTTTAAATTATACAGAAAAAAGTAACACTGTTAACATCTTGGCTACGTGGAGAGAAAACTAATGATTGATTATTTACAACTTTTGTTACTTGGTGCAATATCTGGGTTTACTATATTTCTAGGTCTTCCGTTAGCTGCAATGAAGAATTTAAGTTCAAAAACAAAAGGGTTTCTAAATGCATTTTCATTGGGAATTCTTGTATTTCTAATAATTGACATATTTAGTCATGCATGGGAATCAACTGAAGAAATTGCCTCTGATGCATTTGCAGGTAATGCATTGGTAGGAGATGCAATGATAAATTTAATTGCATTATTTGGTGGAATAGCAATTGGGTTATTTGGACTAGTGTGGTATGAACATGAAGCAACAATAAAGAGAGTCCCTCACATATTATCTCTAGAAAATATAAAAAAAGGTGATGAACATCTTCATCAATTATTTCATGAGACAAGTGCATATCGACTTGCAATGATGATTGCTGTGGGAATTGGATTCCATAACTTTGGTGAAGGACTTGCCATCGGACAATCTTATGTTGCAGGAGAGGCTGGTCTAGCTTTGCTGTTGATAATCGGATTTGCAATTCATAATGCCACTGAAGGTTTTGGAATAGCCAGTCCAATTACAGGACTCTCAAAAAAACCAACAATTCGTTTTATGATTTTACTTGGATTAATTGGTGGAGGACCCACATTCATAGGTACATTACTTGGAAGCTTGTGGTTTTCAAGCATTACATATGTACTATTTTTGTCAATTGCAGGTGGAGCGTTGATCTATGTTTCACTGTTGATGTATAATACAGGAAGGAAACACACAAGCAATGGCGTTATTATGATTGGAATATTTGTTGGGCTTTGTTTGGGATTTGGAACTGATCTGATTGTTTCACTTGGTGGGGCATAACTGATGGGTTTTGTTGAAATATTGTCACTAAATTAAACCAATAAATAATGAAACCCCAATCTCATATAATCAATTAATGTATGTTACAGTTTTATCCAAAAAACATCTATTTTGAAACAATTGGCCTTTGATCGAGATGTTTATTGACTCTGGTACTTCTAATTGGACATAATTTTGCAAGTCTTATGAATTGTAAGATTGGGTTTATTCACAGTTTTTCATATTTTGCTATTCAGGATAAGAAGATGTGCATTAACTGTGGAATAGAAGAAAACAATAATAATTAATCACTTAATTCTAAATATGTGAATTATTGGGTTTTTTTTATTTTGCCAGTTTTAATTTTTACCACTCCTGCTTTTGCTCAAACTGCAAACTCTGAACTTTCTAATTACTCCCAATATACTTTAAAATTTGATAATCATAATTATTCTGTATCTTATGTTGTAAAAGGAGATATCATTTCCATGGTAATTGATCCTGAATCAAAATCACTGCTTATTGGTTTGGAAAAAACTTTTGATTCTCAATTTTTTATTAAATTGGAGCATAAATTGATCAGCGCGCCAAATAATGAATTTATAATTTTAGTTGATGGACAAGAGGTAGATTATAAAATCACAACTGATGCAACAATTTCTACATTTGAGTTCTTTGTACCTGCTGGCACTGAAGAAGTTGAAATTATTGGAACATCGGTCATTCCAGAATTTCCAACAGGCACTATTCTTGGTTTCGCAGTTATGCTCTCAACTATTATGATTTTTGCAAAGATAAAAGTGCCAATTTTTAAGTTGTAATCTCATCTAACTGATTTGTTTCATTAGCAGTTTTTATTTCACGTGCTATTCTTTTACCCATACTCATAGGCTCATTAAAAAGCAGTGAATAGTATGGTGAGCCATCCATGTAGATGTTTGTTCCAGCAACTATTCTAGCTGAAAATTCAAATGATGTAAATTTTGCATTTTCATCATAAACTCCTTCAATACAAAATGGTCCATTCATTCCAGGTGGTACGATTCTTTTTGCTGCATCTACAAAATTTTCTCCCATTGTATACACATCATCAAGTAACGACTCCCTTAAAATTAATGGACTGTTTCCAATTACATTAAATGATGGTACCTTGTCGCTTTTGAGCTGTTGCTCTGATGGGATTCTAGCAATGCCTTCAATGTCTGACTCATGTCTTTGATCAGCACCAAAAAATTCTAGTTCTTTTTTAAGAGGCGAGTAAAAGAATTGCAAATATGCCAAAACGCCTGTAGCATATTCTTGAATGTAAAGAGTTTCTTCTTTAGTTATCACTCCTTGTAAAATTAGTTGATTTCTTTTTTTATTATAGTCATCTTGATTAGCTGCTAAAAAATATCCTTTTCCGCCTGCAGCTCCTTGTCTTTTTACAATTACCAGTTTGTCTATGTCCTTTGAATCTAACACTGGTTTAGGAACTGGAAGTTTTGCTTCTCTCATGAGTTTTTCTTTCATGGTTCTGTCTGATTCCCATCTTAGAATCCATTTGTTTCCAAAAATAGGGGTCTTGATTGATTCAATTTGTTCAGAACTCATTTGTGCAATTAAAGTTCCGTGAGGAATTAACACTGCATCATTTTGCTCTAACACAGATTGATATTTTTGCTCTAATATTTCTGCAAATGAATTCACTAAGATTAATTCATCAATAAACAAAAATCTACGATATAATTTTTCGCGTTTTCTCTCACAAACTAGAATTGTTTTCAGACCTTCATCTTTGGCACCTTTAAGAACTTGGAGGGCACAATGAGATCCTAAGGTTGCTATTGCCGTCAATGTGATGTATGCTCTACATTACTGTACTTTATGAACTATGTGTGGATGATACGAATTGAAATACTTCATCAATCAATTCTATACTTAATTCAGATTTGATATCTTCTGGAATCACTTTTAATACAAAATCATACATGCTTGTATTTTTTGGTAGATTACCTCTTTCCTGGTATAAAGAATATACTGCAATTCCATTTGATATTAATGCAATGATCTTTTCTTTGTTTGTAAGAGACATTGTCTTTCTAGTGAAATTGTACTAATTTAATGTAAATCAAAATCGTTATTTTTGAAATTAACCAATGGTTTTACTCAGTTCTGCTTTAATATGTAACCATGTGCTATTTTTTCTGACTGGTTGTTAAGGGCTCCCTAATTTGATTGATTTTCCAGGAACTCGTATTTTTTCACTATGTTCTTGAAATACATATTCCATCTGTCTTTGTTGACTAATGGGAAATGTGCTTTTTTTATCGGTTTTGATGAAGGAATATAAAAAAATTGATGTTATGTATAATTTCTTAATCAATTAATCCAATCTCTAAAAAAATAGGGCATAATTTGGAAAAATAAAGAATCAGATTAAGATTTTTTCAAACCCCATTTGAGGGCAAATTCTTCTTTTGTGATTGGTATTCTTGATTTACACTTTACACATCTACGCATTTTAGTGTGTTTAGAAAATCTCCAAACATGAGGTTCACTCTTTTGATGACAGTTCATATTTTCTATTCTCATACTAGTATTTAGGAAAACAACCATCTGATGAGCAATTTTAATCTCAATAAATTATGAGTAATCTTGAACAATATTGGGAGACTGAATTACTCGCCCCCAAAAATTAATTACACCATTGAACAGCAATTCAGTAAATTATGATAAAAACAGAACTTGGCGAATTACGTAGATCTCACTATTCTGATCAATTAAGTCCTTCAATGGATGGCATAGAAGTCATAGTTATGGGCTGGGTCTTGACAATAAGAGGACATGGTAACATTAGCTTTGTTACAATTAGAGACAAAAATGGGGACATTCCAATTGTTGCCAAAAAAGGAGATTGTCCTGACGAACTACGTGAAAAACTATCTACTTTAAAGGTACATTCTTCAATTGCAATAATTGGAAAGATTAAATCCTCTGAGAAAGCCCCAACGGGATTTGAGATTATTCCAACAGAATTACGTGTGTTTTCCGATGTTCAAAAAATTCCGCCATTTGAGCCTTTAGCAAAAACTGTAAAAAACATAGACACCAGATTAGAGGTGCGACCAATTGATCTTAGACGTAAAACATTACAACATATTTTCAATGCAAGAAGTAATGTACTCAAAGCAATTAGAGATTATTTCTATCAACAAAACTTTACAGAAATCAATACCCCAAAAATGATATCAACTGCAACTGAAGGCGGGGCTGCATTGTTTCCTATATTTTATTACAACAAAGAGGCATTTTTAGCTCAGAGTCCTCAGTTATACAAAGAGCAATTGACTATGAGCTTTGAAAAAGTTTTTGAGATTGCTCCTATTTTTAGAGCAGAGCCTTCAAGAACCAACCGCCATTTGGCAGAAGCAATATCCATCGATTTGGAGGAAGCGTTTGTTGATTATAATGATGTAATGGATAGAATTGAAGAGATAATTAAAATTTCAATTAATACTGTGAACGATTATGCAAAAAACAATCTAGATGTTGAGTTTGTCATTCCTCCAATTCCTAAACACATTCCAAGATATTCTTATGATGAATTGGTAGAAAAAATGCAAAAAGTAGGTGCTAAAACTGAATGGGGTGATGATCTTTATCCCTCAAATCTTAAGAAGATTGGGGTGGAGGGATTTTATTTTATCAAAGACTGGCCTTTAGCACCAAAGCCATTTTACGTAAAAGATAGCAAAAACAACCCCAAAATTTCTGAATCATTTGATTTGATGTTTGGAGATTTAGAATTATCTTCAGGTAGTACAAGAATTGAGAAGAGACATGAGCTTGAAGAAAGAATGAAAAACAAGGGAATGAAAACTGATGCATTTGAGTATCATTTAGGCGCATTTGATTATGGTGTACCTCCTCATGCAGGGTGTGGTATTGGGTTAGAGCGACTCATTATGGCCCTTACAGGCACAGAAAACATCAGAGATGTCACATTTTATCCAAGAGATGTTGACAGGTTAACACCTTAGGTGAATTGAAAATGGTATCTCGAGAAGAAATAGAACATGTTGCAAAACTAATGAGAATTGAAATCGATGATCCTATCGTCTATGACAGTGTGGATAAAATGATAGGATATTTTGACATTTTAGATTCAGCAGGTGTCGAATCTGAAGAAATATCTGTCAGAGAAATTCCAATTACTAACTTAAGAGAAGACAAGTATATTCCATTTGATGAAAAACTAATCGAAAAACTCAATCACTATAAAGGAACCTATGTAAGAGCACCAAAGATGGTTTAATTGAATCTCAAAATTTCAGCTTTACAATTTACTAGAGAAGTAAAATCTGGAAACATCTCTGCTGAAGATTTTATTGCAAAAACTATGGAACAAATTAAAAATGTCGATGGTAACCTACATGCATTTTTATCATTAAATGATAATGCAGTTGAACAAGCAAGAGAAATCGATAGAAAAATAAAATCAGGTAAAAAAATTGGACAGTGTTTTGGCATGCCAATTTCAATTAAAGATAACATATGCATCAAAGATACTAAAACAACGTGTGCATCAAAAATGCTTGAAAATTTTATTGCGCCATATGATGCTACTGTAATTACAAAATTAAAACAACAAGATGCAATTTTTGTTGGAAAAGTAAATCTTGATGAATTTGCAATGGGGCTTTCTACTGAATTTAGTGCATACGGTCCAAGCAAAAATCCATGGAATACTGATTACGTTCCAGGAGGATCTTCTGGAGGCAGCGCTGTGTCTGTAAGTGCGTTTGAATGTGTTGCATCATTGGGTTCAGATACAGGTGGGTCTGTTAGAAATCCTGCCAGTTTTTGCTCAACAGTTGGATACAAACCAACTTATGGATTGATTAGTAGATATGGTCTAATTTCTTATGCAAATAGCATAGAGCAGATTGGACCGTTGACTAGAACTGTGGAGGATGCAGCATTTATGTTGAATCTCATTGCAGGGTTGGATCCTAATGATAACACAACTGTAGATAATGGCAATGAAGATTATCTCAACGATATCAATTCAGGCATAGAGGGCAAAAAAATAGGTGTAATCCAGGAGATGATAGGAGAAGGAATTGATCCCTCAGTACTTTCTGCAACAAAAAATGCAATCTCAAAATTAGAAGGATTAGGAGCAACATGCGAAGAAATCTCTCTTGACATGGTAAAATATTCTGTTGCAGCATACTATACAATTACTGCAACAGAGGCAGGCAGCAACCTTGCAAGATATGATAATTTAAGATACGGGTATGATTTTTCTGTTGAAGGATACGAGTTTAACTCTTACATCGAAAAAGCAAGAAAGAAATTTGGTCCTGAAGTTACAAGAAGAATGATTATTGGAGGGTTTGTCCCCTCTGCAGGACATGCCGGAAAATATTTTCTTAAAGCACTTAAAGTAAAAAGTAAACTAACTAGACAAATTAATGACGCATTTAAGAAATTTGATCTGTTATTATCTCCAACGGTTCCAATTTTACCGTTTAAGATTGGTGAAAAAATAAATGATCCTGTCGCTTTGTTTCTTATTGATATTAATACAGTAACAGCTAATCTTACTGGAAAACCGGCAATATCAATTCCTTATGCAATATCTAACGGTCTGCCAATTGGAATTCAACTTATTGCAAACTCGATGAACGATAAATTATTACTACAAGCAGCACGTGCACTAGAAAAAACTGTAAAATTACCGGAGGTTCCAGTTTGACAAAAATTGGATTAGAGATTCATAGTCAACTTACAAAGTTAGAAAGTAAGTTATTCTGTTCATGTAAGGCAAATTATAGAGAATTTAAACCAAATACCAACATATGCCCTATTTGCATGGGATTACCAGGTAGTCTTCCTAGATTGAATCAAAAAGCTGTTGAAAAAGCAACAATGATCGCCATGGCATTAAATTGCAGTATTCCTGAAAAAATTGCATTTTTTAGAAAAAATTATTTTTATCCGGATTTACCAAAGAATTTCCAAATAACTCAACTAAACATCTATGGAGATACCAGTGTTGGAGGTACAGGAGTTCTCATGGTTGGAGAAAAGAAGATACGCATTACTAGAATACAGCTAGAAGAAGATCCAGGCAGGTTAATTTATGAAGGCAGTTCTGAAAAAAACCAAATTACATTGGTGGATTATAATCGTGCAGGTACACCTTTAGTAGAGATTGTAACTGAGCCTGACTTTGAGAATCCAAAGGAAGTTAGGGAATTTCTAAATATTTTATCAGTTTTATTGGAAAATCTTGATGTATCAGACCCAAGCTTAGAAGGTGCAATGAGAGCAGATGCTAACGTATCAATTGAAGGCGGGCATAAAGTTGAGATAAAAAATATTGGTTCCTTTCATGATTTAGAAAAAGCAGTTCATTTTGAAATCACGCGTCAACAAAGTTTGCATTCTAGAGGCATTCCAATTATTCAAGAAACACGTCATTGGGATGATAAGAGAAAGATCACTATTTCTTCAAGATCAAAAGAAGAAGACTTGGATTATAGATATTTTCTTGAAGGGGATATACCATGGGTAAAAATAGAAAACGATGTTAAAGAAAAACTAAGATCTGAAATGCCTGAGAGTATTAGTTCTAAAAAACAACGTTATGTTTCAAAATACGGAATTCCGGCTCAAGTTGCAGATGTACTTTCCTTGGATAAGTTTTATTCTGATTTATTTGAAGATGCTCATACAAAAGAAAATGCTAAAGAAGTTGCAAATATTATAACAACTGATTTAATGGGATTAGTAGATACTAGAGAGAAAAGAGAATTATCAAAATTAACTCCATTACATCTAAAAGAAATAGCCAATACCATACAATCCGGAAAAATCACAAGAAATTCTGCCAAAAACGCATTATATGAAATTGTAAAAACAGGTAAGATGTTATCTGACATAATATCTGAACTTGATTTAGGTAACGTCTCAGATGAATCTGAATTATCACAAATTATTGAATCTGTAATTTCTGAAGAACCTCAAGCTGTAGAACAAGCAAAATCTAATCCACAAACTATCAATTATCTTGTAGGAAAAGTAATGCAAAAGACAAAAGGAAAGGCAGATCCAAAATTGACTCTGAATTTATTAAAAAAGAAGATTCAATAATTTTATGACTAATCTTTCATTAGAAGATATTGAATTTATCAAAATACTAGCAAATTCGGATTCAACCATACTTGAGGCAGGCATGAATGAGACAACAAGACATAGACTTGATTCAAAAATAGGTGTGATTTTACGAGAATATTACAAAGAAAATACAATGAATACAAGAACGAGGTGGAAAGAAAAGTTTGAAAAAGTTGGAATTACTGAAGATGAGGGCAAATCTGCAATTGCATGTGCCAGAAGACTAGGAATTGACATCTCTTGATTATAAAAAATATTTTTACAGACACCTGTTTTTTTACAAACAGTAACTTGTCTGATTTTGAATTTCCTCAAATGTAGAACAAATACAAACTTCAAACATCTGCAAATTTATGAAAAATACAACATTTCTACTTTACAAAAACTATCATATAGAGCAAATCAAAATTTAGAGTGATTTTACCAATTCGATAATGACATTGGGGTGATTTAAGATATTGCTAAAAATATTGTTAAGATTTCTCAATCTATTTGGATTTCAATTATTAAAATATTTGATTGATTTGAATCTGTCTTATAATTACTGAATTTTTATATTTTTCTCAACTTGAAATTCATTTTCTGAGAGATTAAAATTATTTTGTAAATAACCTAAAATCATTTTTTCTTGCTCAATTTCCCGTAATCTATGTTCGTATGTAATTTCAGAGCCCAATAATGACGCTGCATTTGATTCATCTACATGATGTGCTTTTTCCCAAATTAAATTAAATAATGATCTTAGTGTAATCACAAATGTTTTAGAATCTGTCCAAATTGCTATCATGTTTTTTAATTCAGAATTAGTAATAAAGAAAATAACTTCATTATCATCTTTAACTATAAAGCAAAATTCTTCTCTGTTTATGTCATCGATCTTTTTAATTTTTTTGGAAGGAACATCTTCAAAGACCCGTGTTCTTTTATTAGGACAATCCGTAAGAATTTTTAGATCAGATTTTGTTTTTTTAAGTAGATCTGTAAAGCCTGTATTATAGAATTTTTTAAAATCGGCTTCAGTTCCCAAAACCAGTATGTTTTCTGTTGACTCTCTAACCATCTGTTCTAATTTAGCCAAAACTGAATTTTTCCCTTGAAGTATTTGGAATTTATTATCATCGGGCATCTCTTTGTTATCCACATATTTTGGAATTCCTTTCCATAAATTTACGATAGTCTCTTTTCCTGATTCTAATTCGCTAATTCTATTTTTTTCATTATTTACTAAAATTCCAATGGACTGATCTATTTCAAGCGCATTAAATTTTGTGGGTTTATCAAATACTGAAAAAATTATCCCTTTTTGTTGTAAGGTGTTAAGCAAGTGATAGGTTTCTGTTCTTGGGATTTTGAGTGCTTTTGATATATCTGATGCAGTCCTGGTACCTATTTTACTGAGATACAGGTACACTTTAACCTGATTTGGAGTAAGATCATATTTTACAAGTAATTTTTTTATCTCATAAATTGAGTTATCTAATTCAAACTCACCCATACGCTCCAATGTCATAAGAAATTGTTACAAATTTTTAGATATAAGAGAGTGCGTGTATTTGGATGTGACAAGTTTCAAATTTACGCGTAATTATGACTGATTTTACGAGTTATTTGATAAAGAAACCAAATAAAAGATCCCCATACAATATCTGCATGATAAATCCACCTGTGATAAGTAGCAGATAGGGTATTCCGGGTGTAATCCATGTATTTGGTTTAGTACAATATTCTTCATTTTCTGCATGGTGAAGTGTCAGATTGATCTTCTTCTTGCCATTTTCAGTTTTTTCTATTGAAAAACAAAACTTTGGGTTTTTGGCTTTATAACCAATTAGCATAGCACAGATTTTTTTAAATCTGCTTTCTTCAAACCCCTCAAAAATATTTTCATGTCTAAAGATAGATATCAAATTTCTAACAACATTAATGATAAATGGTATGATAAATAGCACTATGGTGTTGGATAGTATTGTAAACGGGGTTACAGGGTTTTTAGAAAGTGTTGCCATGGGAGCAATAACTGCCAATGCGATTAATGCAAATGCATCTGCCCCTCCAAATAATCCACGTCTCCAAATAAAAATCACAAAGGGGGCTATGATTAATGCCACTCCTATTTTGATTAAATATGGTAAAATTTCTGAATTTATGAAAATTAATAAAAATCCAACTATCCCAAATCCAATCCAATAGTAATCATGAATTTCTCTTTTCCAAATGTCTATCACAGAACCAACTATCAGCATGGTAAGGGCCAATCCAATTCCAAGTATGTTGTAATTTAGTAAAGATTCAATCAAATTCTTCCTAGTTTTGAATATTTTACGTTCTTCTATATCCTTTGATAAAATATTTTTTGCATTATATGTTTAAAATTGGTCGTATTGACGATTTCATGCCTGATATTTCTAAGCAAAAATCTTGAAATTTTTCATTCAACACGATCTATTTATATATAACACTTCTTCAAAGAAATATAATAAAAACCTGTATATTTTAAATTTTTATGTCTAAATTCTGATATAATTTATAATTATTTTGTATTTAAAGAAAGTAACAAATGTGATCGATCCGATCAAATCTTCTTAGCTACACTACAATATAGCCTAGTATTTTCTTACACAGGATCCAGAAAAAGCATGAGTAACGATACAACCCAGACTTCAATATTTGACTCTACACCGGATACTCAAATGTATGAGTACAAACTATCTATAGAAAAAGTACAATCTGAACTTTTTCAGTATGGATTAACGTCTAATCAAAGCAAGGTGTTTATTTATCTTGGAAAGTATGGTGCAAAGACTGCTCCAGAGGTGTGTAAGGCCCTTAAATTACCTAGAACTGAAACATATCACTTACTTTCAGCATTACAAAATAAAGGAATTGTCTCTGCTACTTTTCAGCATCCGATTCAATTTGTTGCATTACCATTAAACAAGGCAATATGGATTTTAGTAAACTCTGAAAAAGAGAGAGTCAAATCTCTTGAACAAATGGAAAAAGGATTATCTGAATTATGGGACAACATTCCAACTTTTGACTCGTTACATGAGGATGTTGAAGAGAAATTCCAAATGCTGCAAGGTGGAAATCAAATACAATCAAAAATTACTGAAATGACTGATGGATTTGAAGATGAATTTTTAATACTTGGTTCTGAGAAAGATTATATCAAATTATATCATGGTGAATTTTTAGAATCATTTGTAAAATCAAAACAAAAATTCAGATTGCTAAGCGCATGTTCTGAAAAAACCACCTACATATTTGATAATTTAGAAAGAAAAAATATCAAAAAACTGGATAAAGATATTCAAAACCATCTATGCTTTATCTTAAAAGACGATTTAGAATTACTTTTCTTTACAAAAAATGCAAATTCACCTACAGAGCCATTTGCAATGTGGACAAATTCCAAATCAATGGTATATTCAATGAAATTACTCTTTGAATCCCTTTGGATAAATTCAAAAAATATTCACCTGTAATAGTATAAGACAATAATCTTTGTCTGAATTGAATCTGTCTCTCTCTTTATATATAAAATTTTAGCCATAGAATTTACAGATATGGATATTACATATACCAAAGTCAAAACAGGTATACCGGGATTAGATTCAATTATGTCGGGAGGACTGAAAAAAGATCGTCCTGTGATAATCTCAGGTCCCCCTGGCAGTGGCAAGACTACATTTGGTTTACAATTTCTATACTCTGGTGCCAAGGACTTTGATGAACCAGGTGTATACATTACCATGTCACAAAATATCGATGAGGTAAAAAATGACTGCAAGTCATTTGGTTGGGATTTTGATGATTTGATAAGCAAAGACAAAATATTGATGATTGATGCAAGACCATTTAAAATTCAAGATCAGTTAGTTGAACGTGATGATTCTTTGTATAGAGGTGAACAGATACCATTTGAGCATTTGACAAAATTATTGTTAAGCAGCATTAAAAGAGTAGAAGCAAAAAGAGTCGTAATTGATTCTGTTACAATTTTGGCAATGCAGTATTCAGATAAATTCTACATGAGGCAAGGATTACAGGGAATGATCCAAGCACTGGAAAATTATGAGGTGACATCATTGATAATATCAGAATATTCTGAAAACAATGGAATTCCTTTGGAGTGGTTTGTTACATCTGGAATTATTCAGCTAAGACACACTAGAAAAGAAGACACTATGGAACGAACAATTCAAGTTACTAAAATGCGTGGAATTAAACACAGTGAACAAATCCATCC
>JAHFUM010000007.1 GCA_023265135.1 Nitrosarchaeum sp.
TGTAGCCGGATTGTCTGCTTTGGCAATCGCATTAGATTCTCAAAAAAATATGGTAACCACGCAGCAGAATTTGTTTGATACTGGTTTGCAAAAACAGCAAGAGAATTTTCAAATCCAAGGAGCTTTAAATAGTACCAACTATTTACACGTCTACGTTACAAATAACGGTCAGAATCCAATTAAGATAAACTCTGTCTGGATACTTGATCCTGCTAATAATGGCGCAAATACTGCCAGATATGATATTGATTATGCAAATTCTCTTATCATGCCTGGAGAAAAATTAAAAGATGTTCTTCCAGCAGGTAATACCACTTCATTCTCTTCAAATTCAACAATAAAGGCAGTATCAAAACTGGGCAGCATTGTAACTGCATCTCTACCTGGCGGAGCAAATACCGCATTACTTGGTGATATATTTGTAATTCCTCAAGATGTAAGACCTAGCGGTGCTTTTACCGTAGCTATGATTGTTACAAACCATGATACTGCAACCATCACAAATGTTAATGCAAGTACTCCTACCTTTACTACAATACCGTCTGTTTCTCCGATACTGAACTCTTCTTCACCGTCGACAAATTCTACTTTGCTTCCTTCAGAGTCAGTAATATTCAAATGGAATTATAATGGAATAGCAACTGAATTTTCAGGCAATGTAAGTTCATCTGCATCGGCAAATAGTGGATTGTCAACCGGTGTTAAAATGACAACAATTACTGTAAGAAATGATACTAGTGGTACTAATGGTACTAGTGGTGGTACTACCGGTACTATTTCTGATGATCAACTTGTTGATACAGACAGGCTCTTTAAACCTGAAATCTATGTTATGAAACCAAATCCTATGGGGGATGCCTCCTCTAAAGGATTATGGGGAATAACAATTGCAAATCCCAGCGCTAGTACAATTTCTGTAAATAAGGTAGTAGTTAGTCTCTTTTCTCCTGCTAATCTTCAGACAATGTTTGATGCCAGTGGTGGTTCAGATAAATGTGCACCTCAATCCGTCTATCCTGTAACATCTCCTCTGTACCAAACTGGCAACTGGGTTTGTAGTATACAAAATCAACTTGTTTGGACTAATGTTGCTAGTCCTGAATCTATACCAGCTTATAGTTCAAAAACCATAATGGCAACAGTAAACCCTGGTACTCTTGGTGCTGGGTCTGTAAGCATTCTTGATTCTATTGTTTTACACATTGCAGCATATACTAACATCGGTGAATTTGGCAAAGCAGGTTATGGAACTGGAATGTATGATTTAACTTCAGATACAGCTATAGCAAATGTGTTTCTTACTAATAACACTGGTTCCAACAATCTTGCTGATATAGTGACGTCGGTTACTTCTCTAAATAATACATCTGTAACATTTAAGGCATCTCTAGCCAATTTTGAATCTTCTAAAAACATCAGAACTGGTACAAATTTGGTCATAAATATTCCAATCGGGTGGGATAAACCTGTCATTGTAAGTAATTCTGGTTTTTCTGCCCCCGTTGTTCAAACAGTAGGAGCACATTGGCAGATTGTTGCAACTACATCGGCAAATATTGCCAACACAGCTAAAACAGTAGTGTTTACTTCAGTATCTCCAGATGTCAAATCCCCAAAATTACAACTTATGTCATTATTGGCATATGGTCTTGCAGATGCGGGAAGCAGTTCGACATTTCCTGTGGCTCCGCTTACTGAAATCATCCTTAGCATATGTCCTACAACAACTTCCCCTAATTGTACTTAAAACATTCCATGCCTGTTATAAAAAAAGGACAATTTTTTTTATTGAATGTATGAAAAAATACTGAATAAGAGTTAAAAGGCTATTTTGGCAATTATATACAGTTGAAATTCAAAATTTTTAAGAATGCCCTAAAGGAACCTACGATCAAACCTAAAGAAACCCTCGATATAGGACCTGTGCCTACGTATTCTCCACATCAGTTTATGACCATGTCAAATATTGACTTTCTTGGTCGCCAAATTCATGCTGGAATAACTAGGGATAAAACTGCTGATGGCGGTATGAAATTTATCGTAATAGAACCAGCACTAAACAAAAGAGAAATCATCGTCTTTGAATTAATAAAAAAACTTTTGATGACAGAGCTTACAGTTTCCTTAAATGAGATAAAAAACAAAAGTGATGCAGAGCGCAGATTAAAATCGAAAATAACTAGATTGATAAAAGAATACAAAATGCAAATTCCTGAAAAAAACATTGACAAGATAATCTACTATGCAATTAGAGATTTTGTCTATCTTGGAAAGATAGAGCCTCTGATGAGGGATCATATGATTGAAGAGATAAGTTGTGACGGTGTTGGCATTCCATTATACATTTGGCATAGAGAATATGAATCAGTTCCAACTAACATCATGTTTGATACTCCAGCAGAGCTTGACAATTTTGCAAGAAAACTTGCATATATCAGCGGAAAACATGTCTCCATGGCAGACCCAATCATTGATGCTTCATTGCCTGAAGGAAGCAGAATTAATTTAACACTGGGAAATGAAATCACCAAAAATGGCAGTACGTTTACAATAAGAAGATTCCGGGCAGACCCAATTACAATTATTGATTTAATAAAATTTGGAACAGTTTCAAAAGAGATTGCTGCCTTTATGTGGTATTTAGTTGAGAAACGTGCAACAATGATAGTATCTGGAGGAACTGCAAGTGGAAAAACAACCACATTGAATGCACTTTCATCATTTATTGTACCTGGTCAAAAAGTGGTAAGTATAGAAGATACTCACGAGTTGAACTTGCCACATGAAAATTGGATTCCATCTGTTTCCAGACAAAACTTTACAGCTACTGCAAAAGTTGGCGAAATCACTCAATTTGATCTTCTAAGAGCTGCCCTAAGACAGAGACCTGATATCATAATTGTGGGAGAAACAAGAGGTAGAGAGGCTCACACTTTATTTCAGGCAATGGCAACAGGTCACGGTGGATTCTCTTCACTGCACGCAGATACTATAGATGCAGCCCTGGCAAGACTGACTTCATCACCGATGGATGTTCCAAATGCCCTAATTTCAAACAGTCTTGATGTCATGACATTACAGCTAAAACTACGAATGGGTGAAAGATCCGTAAGAAGAATCATCCGAGTATCTGAAATTGGAGAAATAGATGAAAGGACAGGCAATATTAAAACACATGACGTATTTAAATGGAATCCTAAAACTGACGTTCATGAATATTTAGGAAATAGTTTAGTTATGGAGAAGATTAAGAGTCGATACGGAGAGACAGATGAAAAAATAGAACACGAGTTAAACAAAAGAAAAACTGCTCTTGAGTGGATGGAAAAAAATGATATGAGAGGACACTTGCAAGTCAATGCAGAAATTAAGGATTTTTACTTGAATTCAGAAAAATACTACGAGAGGAAGAAAATTGCTGTCTAAAAAACTTACCACAAAAAAAACTAGAAAAAAATTCTCACGCTCAACTTCTGTAACTCGTCTTCATATTGTAGCATACTTTATGTTCAATGATTATGCAAAATCACTGTATCCAAAATTTACTACTCTGGAAACAACAATAAAACACTCAATGTCCGCTGTACCTTTTGAAGTGTATGTGTGTACTATGCTCTTCCTTAGTCTTGTTTCAGGAATAGTAAGTAGCATGTTGACTTTTGTTGCAACTCAGGCAGCAGGTGTGAACATTATTGCCTCAATAGTATTTACTTTATTGTTTGGAGTTGGTATAGCGGGAATGATTTTTGGAATTTTATACACCATTCCTGGTTTTATGGTAAAGACCAGAAGAATGAAACTTCATGAGGAGCTACCTCACTTTATTGGATACATGTCAACATTGTCATCAAGCGGTCAAAGCATGGAAAATATCTTTAAGACAATTGCTTTAGAAGACAGCACCGAAGAAATTGTTAAAGATGCAAGATACATTGCAAGAAATATTGATATTTTTGGAATGGATGTACTTACTTCCATCAAAGAAGTCCTAAACAAAACTCCTGCTGGAGCATATCAAGAATTACTTGACGGTGCAGTCTCTACATTTGAGGCCGGTGGGGATTTAAAAGAATATTTTAATGCAATATCTAAAGTTCAGCTTGAAGAAAAGAAACTCAGTGTGAAAAAATCCATTGAATCACTTGGAGTGATATCCGAAATTTACACCGTTTTACTCGTAGTTTTTCCACTGTTGACTATAATCATGTTATCTGTGATGGCAATAATGACTACAAATCTGATGGGTTTTGATCTTCCAACATTAATTGCTCTTGTTACTTTTGCAATTCTTCCACTTTGCGGTATTATGATGCTAGTATTGATGGATTCGATGACTCCAAAGAGGTAAATAAAATGTCAAAAAATACAGCAAAACTCAGAAAACGCGAGCCAAAAAAATCTACTGCCAAAGACAAAATGAAGTTGATAATAGTTATCTCCGTAGCTATTTCAATAGTAAGTGCAATTTTGACATTAATTTTAATTGACAGTTACGGATTAACTAAATATAAAAATTTAGGACTAGTTGGCAGCTTATTAATCGGTGTTATTCCATTTACTATCTTTCAAATGAAAGAAATGAAAAGAAGAGATGGCATTGATCAAAATCTGCCATTGTTTTTGCTGGCACTGTTAAGCTCAGTTAGAACAGGAATGGGCATTGAAGATTCAATCAGAACAGCGTCGGAAAGAAATTTAGGTGCACTTACAGTTGAGTTAAAAAATCTCAACGCCAATATTGGTTGGGGATTTCCTCTGATAGAATGCTTTAAGTTGTTTTCACAAAGATGTAATACCAAAATTTCCAAAAGAGTCAGTATTCTTATAGAGATGTCAATACGAATAGGAGGAGACATTACTGAGAATCTTGAAATGATTCAACAACACGTATCAGAAATGATAGAGCTTGAGAAAAATAGAAAATCCTCTCTTGCACCACACATGTATACAATATACATTTCATTTGTTGTGTTTTTGGCAATTGCATTATTGCTTACATCTAATTTTGTTCCTGAGATTGAGAAAGTAAAACTCCAATTTGCACAAAATGCTGAAACCAATGGTAATATGAACACACAGATGTTTGACTCGATTAAAAATTTTGATCCACAACAACTCAAAACTATGATGTTCAATATGGCAGTAATTGAAGGAGTCTTTGGAGGTCTTGCAATAGGAAAAATAAGCTCTAGCTCTTATCTTGGTGGAATTAAACATATTGTGATAATGGTCACAATCAGCGTAGTCGCATTTACACTTATTTGATGCAAAAAAGTCAGCCCACCATTTTGACTACATTTGTACCCGAGAAAAAACTCAGGTACTAAAATTATTTGTGTTTGTGATATTCTTAGATTTGGTTGATTTGAAGGAGTCTAGATTACAAGCCTGTATTACTATGAATGAGAAAAATTGAGCCTAAAGAAATCTATCCAAATTGAAAGCCACATACTGTGATACCGTGCATAAAAAATGTTGATTCATGTTAGTATTTCAAATAACATACTTGTCTTTTAGTTATGATCCCTCAAATTGATGATATAGGCATGAAAATAATCTCAGTCGACCTAGAAAGTTATACTCAGACAAATCACTCGCATATGGTCTTGTGGCAAACAAGGGAGAGAAAATAAAATGATGTCATATCAAGAGCAAATTGGCGGTATATCCTCAGAATTAGAAGATATTCTAGGCCTTGATGAATTGGAAGCCAAAGTGTATCTTAATCTATTACGAGTAGGTCCAATCACGGCAAGTGCACTAGCAAAAGAATTAGATACAGACAGAGCACGAATGTACAGAATAGTAGAGAAGCTAATCAGCAGAAATATTATTTCAACTACGCTTTCCAGTCCTAAATTATGTGTTGCAGCAGATCTAAAAGATATGCTAAAAGTAGCACTGCAAAAAAAAGAGCATGAGGTAAACAGGATTAAAAAAGGCGGTGAGGCAATAATTGAAAAAATTAATAATGAAATTGTTACCAAACAAGGTCCAACTATTCCCACATTCAGAATGGTTCAAGGAAGAACCAACATTTATGCAGATATTGCACAATTAATTGAAAATTCATCAGGTATAGTGTACATTTCAACAACATTTGAAGACATAACTAGAATGTATCACAGTCAAATTCCAGAAAAGATCAAAATCTGTAAAAAGAAAGGTGGTGAAGTAAGACTGCTTGTTGAAATAGATGATTCAAAATTAATTCCATTTATGAAAAAATTCAACGTATCTGAAACTAAAATTTGCAAACTTCCATCAAAGGGAAGAATGGTGGTTCAAAAAGATATGCAAATGATAATGTCTGATTCTACCGCTGCAAATGTCATGTCTGCCAATTCCGAATCTGATTTTTCTTTGTGTACAAATTCATCAGAGATGACAAATAACATTCATAGTCTTTGTAGTCTACTTTGGGAGACAGCTCAACCGTTATCCACATTGAATGTAAAAAAACATTCTAAAAATTCATAATAGAAAAAATTTATTTTAAAAAGTCCTAACTTTAAATTAATTTTCCATGGTATAGAAATTTTTTTAGATATACAAATCAGGGAAAATAAAATAAATGACTATAAAATCTCTGATGGATTATAGTCGCCACGATTCTTTAGTCTTTCGAATCTCTTTAGAACAAATGCAGCAGTTTCTCTTACATCGCTACTAGGATCTTCTAGGGCTTTTTGAATCAGAGGTTCTGTTTCAAATGCTCGCATTAATCCAAGGGATTCAATTGCTTCATGTTTTGCCAGTATGCTTTTGTTGTGTAATGCTGTATTTACTAAAGTAGGGATTTTATTTCGCATGTTTCTGGCAGCAACTTGAAAACATGCTTCATGTTTTACGACTCCATTATCATCATTATCTAAAATCCATCCAAGAACATCTGATACTTTTATGAACATTGGATCGTTATGATCTTTTTTTTCTGCCAATTCTCCAATTAGCCAAACTGCGTCCCAACGTTTTGATTCATCTTTTTCATTTTTCAATATTTGCTCACATACTAAAAATCTCTCCTCAGGAGATAGAGCACGAATATCGTTTTCATCCAGTAATTGTATTCCCATTATACAATTTGGAAATGAGATTACTTTTAAAAATATCGTTTCACTCATTCTAAGAAAGAAAGCAATAGGCTCAACATCCAATTTCCAAAAATAGGAATTTTGGCTCAACTGCTCTTTAATTTTAAAACATGAAATACTCCCTCAATTGGGGTTGTTCTACCAAATGAATTAAGGCATATTTTTGAAAAATATTTGGGTTTAAAAAATTAAATTAATTTAAAAATTCTAGTGTAATTTACGCAATAGGTATGGTGTAAGTAGTGGTTTAAGTTTTATTTGATGCTCCTTATTCAGATGTTTGAATCCTTTGACAATTCCAATGCAATTTTTTTCACCACAAAAACACTGAAATGCTTCATTTTTTATTGCTAAATCATATTCAGTTGTAACATAACTAAATGTAATTTCATCACCTGGTTTGATCGCTCGTATGGAAAAACATCCCATCTTGTCAAAATCAATTCTAACATTTGGCATACAGCTATGATTTAAAAAATCTCTTATCTGTGTTGGTTCCGAATCCAAAAATGTGTCCTCATCAATTTGCAGTGCCGTAATGGATGCTGTAGAATTAGGTCTAATTGTAACGCCTTGATCAAACTTTAACACCATTTCTCCTTTTTTCATATGTTTTTTAGAAACCAATCCTTTTCCTTTATTTGGAATATTTGCTAATTTTACATAGGTTGGAATTTTCATCTAAATACATGAAATATTGATAGTATATATTTTTAGAGAAAAGACAAACTTAAGAACATATTACTATCTATAGTTTATAGTGAAAACGCCTGAAGTAGTTCCAGAGAAATTTGACTCTCCAATTGATTATAAAATTTTATTTCTAATTATATTCTCTTCAATTGTATTTCAATTTTTATTAAATGTTTTATTTCCTTCAGATGATCGAGATTTTATTGTCTCAATAGTTTCTGTTATCAACCCACTAGCAGCTTCACTTGCAGGGTTTCTTGTTACATTAAGATACCGAGGTTCACTAGTATTTGGGAAATCATATTTAATGTTAAGTCTAGGATTTTTTTGTGCATTTTTGGGTGAACTTACATACTTAATTTACGATTTAGTTCTGAATATCGAACCATATCCTTCAATTGCTGATGTATTCTTTTTTGCTTATTCTCCATTTTTAATTGCACATTTAATAATAAATATTAGATTTTTTCAGCCTACAACAAAACTTGTTACCAAAGTCTGGGTTTCAATTATTCCGATAGGCATTGTTTTTGCATATATCTGGTTCTCATTACATGAGATTGGTGAAGTAAATTTTGATTTTTATTATGGGACCATTTTTGTGGCAGCAACTTCTGTAGCATTAACACTTACCATTCTAGGTACTAGAATATTCAAAGAAGGCATCTTAGGTAAATCCTGGCTAATCCTCCTTTTTGGGATTTTATCTTTGACAATTGCTGATGACGTGTATTATTATTTAGAGATTCCAGGAAATTATGATCTTACTCATCCAATAAACATTCTTTGGTATGCCGGGTATTGGATAGTATTTTATGCATTACTCAAACACAAAGAATCTATTTAAATTCATAAATAATGTGTTAAAAATTAAATCAAAAGTAAAGATTCAGAAAACAAAAGGTATTTGAATTTTAATAGAATGAAAATAAAATCATGTTGTTTGTTGATCTACAAAATCAATTAAAAATCAATCCAACATGTTATGCAAAATCATCAATTTCAAAAATGAGGAGAAAATTACTTCAAATTTGAAATAAGTTAAATGATTTTATAATTAAACGCGGACAATTTGAAGTATGGAGCTTTGAACCATAGAGTTTTCTTTTAATTGAATTTTTACTGCCACTTTATTTTTCTCTATATCCATTTTCACGTTGTTAAATGCAGTTTCGTATTTCTTTATATTTTTACCATCGGCAGCTGTTTCACAATCATTTGAAATTAGCAATCCGCTTTCTACCATCTGATTTATTTTTCTATAACCTGAAGTTTGCGGTACTTTACATTGTTCCAAAATATCGGAGATGCTAAGTGACTTTTCCATGACCGTTCCAATTATTGCTTTTTTATCTTCGTCAGCAAATGACTCTAGAAATGTTTTGGCTAACTCTTGATCCTGAACTGTGACCCAGTTGTCAGCTGATTTCTTGTGTTGTTTAAGATCAATTATGTTTTGTAGGAATTTAGCCTCCAATCCATCTGCACCAGCTCCAAAAAATTCTCTTAGTACACTATCAAATTTGTAAAAATCTTTTATTGCCTCTCCAATACCCATACCGTGTCTCTCCATTAATCTTTGTTCAATTTTATTTAAAGTGGATTTACCTAGATTTACCTCTATAGACTTACGTAAAGATGGTGCAAGTAAGTTATCCAAACTGTTTTCCATTGTTGAATTTTAGGGATAATTAGTATTAAACTAATTGTGTGTTATTACTGAAATAACAGAATTGTATAATTTTAAAAGTACCTTTTTTATCTGGAATTGTTCTCAAAAACATGTCATCTTGAATAATTTTTTAGATTAAAAAACATAATCCCGCATGAATTATTACATTTCACTACAATTACATACATTGTAGCTATTTCAGGAGTTTTGTATAAACAGTGTGTGTTAATTTGAACAACATAATCTATATCTACAAAAATGGGAATAAGAGTACGTTAGAAAAATGAATAATACGCATACAGGAAATGAGGTTGGTTGATTTGACATTACAAGAAAGTAGAATTCTTAAGAAAACAGATAATGTTTCAATAAGAATTGATTCTGATTTGAGCAATAAATTACACGAAAAATGTATTGAGCAAAAAATTAGTCTTAATACTTTGATCAATCATCTATTGGAAAAACAGATTAACTGGAACGAGTTGACTGCTGAAATGGGATGGATATCTATGTTTAGATCTACATTTCGTGAATTGATGGATTCAAATTCTAAAGAAAAGATACAAAAAATTGCAGAAACTACAGGTGCAATTGATCTTAAAAATTCACTGAATTATTTTTATGGCTATGTCGATTTGGATTCAATTTTAGATCTTTTCAAGAAAAGATGTCAAGATATGAATGTGCAATTCAGATTGATTCCAGTAAAAAATACAATGCGAATTGTGATTCACCATGATCTTGGTAAAAACTGGCCTTTTTTCCTAATTACCCAAATGAATTCCATACTAAATGAAGTTGGGTATAGAACCATAAATGAGGATTATAACAATCTAGGATTCTCATTTGAAATTATTAAGGTAGGTGATGTATAGAAAGACAGGCTCAACTATAGTCAAATATTTAAGACAAATTAAAGAATATTATTAAAGGACGAACTCATTTCCAAAAATGGGAATGAGTGCGCTAGACCTTGTCAAGAAACCCAGTTTTGGATATTACTTTATAATATTAGCTGCAGCATTAGCGGCATTAATTCACGTTATTTGCAAACCAATGTTGGACGGCGGAAACGGTCAAGCTGAGATTAATCCAATTGTAATGGCATTTTTGATTTATTTTATCTCTGGCATATTTATTACACCATTGGCAAGAAAATCTTCTATAATTTCCAAAATTGGAAGAAAGGATGTAATGTTTATGGCATTAATTGGAATAGCCGAAGGTGCTGGTCTAATCGCATATTTTTATGGAATCAGCGCAACCACTGCAGTAAAAGCATCAATATTTAGCAACAGTGAAATTATTTTTGCGCTCGTTATTGCAATGCTGATTTTTAAGGAAAGACTGCACATCAAAGAATGCATACCTTTCTCTATGATAATCATAGGCATGATGGTCATTCCTATAGGAAATGATCTTTATCAAAACAATTTTAGCTTTGGAAATATTGTAACTGGTGATTTAATGATCGTTTTTTCAGGGTTGTTATACGCTATAGACATCACATTATGTAAATATCTAGGAAACAAATTTGATGTGAAAAAGACAGTACAAATAATATCCTTTATCTGTGCTGCTATTACAATTTCAATTATTGCGTTATTTCAAATTCCAATGAATATAGAGTTATCACAATTGCCAAATATTTTGGTCATGTCCATACTTGGCACTGGAATGTCTACTTTGTTTTTCTTAATGGGGTTAAAACTCATTGGAGCAGTAAGAACTGTACTGTTGTTTTCAACTTCATCTATATTTGGAATATTGTTTTCAGGATTGATTCTTTCTGAACCTATAACTCCAGTAGACATATTTTCATCTATGTTGGTTTTTGCAGGCATATTTTTACTTAGAAATAAACTTGCAGGAACAGAAGAAAATGTCATTGAAACTGAAATTATCCGTAAAACAAATACCTCGTATGTAGTTTTAGCCAAAAAAATTAACCTATTACCACATTCAATCGTATTAGGCACGCAGCAAAAAATCAAAAACATTCTATTTCCAAATAACATCGATAATTTAGAGCCTAAAAGGCACAATTACCATAATGTGGAATTAAGACCGTCAAATAAGCCAATTTTAATAAATATTTAAAAAAATAGGCACGAAAAAAATCAAAAAACTAAAAAATTTTCCAGTTGTACGCATTTGTAACTATATGTTTACAATTACGTGATCAGAGTTATTAGTCAAAAACCGATATTTCCATTAATGGAAACTGAATCAAGTATGTTGCAATTAGGTAATTTTCCTGTTGATAAAGTAAATTATGATGAGATAAAGGACTATTTTGCAACGTTTGGATTAACACCAAACCAGGTAAAGGTATTTGTTTACCTTGGGAAAACAGGTCCGAGACTAGCATCCGATATTGCAAAAGCAGTGGACATTCCACGAAGCGAAACATATCATTTGTTAACAGCTCTTCAAAACAAAGGTATAGTTTCTGCAACATTTGATCATCCTATTAAATTTTCAATAATTCCAATTCAAGAGGCAATTCATGTTTTAGTGAGTACTGAAACAGAGCGTCTAAAGAAATTAAAAAAATCTGGACCTCTTTTAGAAGAGATATGGGAAAAAATTCCTGGATTTGCTAGTGAATCAAACGATGAACAAGAAGAGAAATTTCAAGTGTTACAGGGTGGAAATCAAGTAAACAGTAAAATCTTTGATATGATATTGAATGCAAAAACTGAATGCAGAATACTTGGTTCTGAAAAAGACATGATGAAATTTTACCATGCTAATTTCTTTGAAGCCTTGGAAGAACGCGCAATTGATTACAAGATATTATCTCCTGTTTCGAAAAAATCTAAATACATTTTCGAGAATTTGGATAGTACAAAAATTAAAAAATTATGTCCTGCTGTAAAAGGCAACCTTTGTTTTTTGATTAAAGATGACGATGAAGTACTCCTTTTTATAAAAAACTCTAATGGAAATAATAAAGAAATGAGAGCCATCTGCACTAATTCAGAAACAATAATTTATTCAAAATCTCTATTGTTTGATAATTATTGGTCAAATGAAGCAGTTGCAGACTCAAATTAACTCTGTACGCATTTGAAATCATAGAAATATTCTGTTTTTACTAATCATTTGTTAAATTACACATGATCTCAGAGCAGAATGTTTGATTGAATACAAAAATAACTGTCAAATTAGTGATTCGTCACTTACTTCAATTGGCTTTCTACCCATAAATCCAGACTCTTTTTCATGCCAGAATTTAATTTCTGTCTCACCATATTTCCAACAAAGCCAAACTTCTTCATCAAATCTCTTTGATGGAAAATCAAGCAATCCCTGTTCTATGCTTTTAACTACTACTCCTGTGTTTTCAAGCACTTCTACAGATTCGTAAAACTTTGTTATTGCGGAATTGAGTTTTTGTTTGAGGGAAACATATTCTTCAAAGGTGTTTGTAGTAGCAAGACTCATCTGAAGTTCTTGTTCTAGTTTGGCGATATCATTTTTTTTTGCCATCGCAAATTCAAATTTTTTTATTACATCAGGTAATGCCGTATTTGCTTGATTTTTGGTAAAATATGAAAACATGTCCTAATCACAATGTCCTTGATTAAATATCTTAGGCGCAGATTTATTAGCAATAATTTTACTGTCAAATTATGAATGAAGACCAAATGGAGATGGTAATTACTCAAACTATCAATGGTGCAGTTTTAACAATTCCATCTTATCTAGAAGACATAAGACAGAATAAAGAAGCACTCAAAGTTGAGAATCCACAAGAATTTGTCTACGGAATGATCATGGGAATGGCATTAGGTATGAGTGGTGCGCTGCTAAGTGCACAAGAAGAAATGCCTACGGCAGAAGAACAAATCAAAGTACGAGATATCATATACAAGTATATTCCAGAAATTAGAGAACAAATCTATAGTTGATAAAATTTAACCAATCTGAAAAAGAATTTCTTGAATCCTTGGAGGAAGCAAGAATTGCAACATCTCATGCAGACATACCACATGTAAAGCCGGTGTCATTTATTTATTGTAATGATATTATTTTTATTGCAACAGATTATCACACCAGGACATTTAAAAATATCAAAATAAATCCAAAGGCAAGTATCACAATAGATGTTTATGAGCCTGGAAAACACAAAGCTGTCTGTATTCAAGGAAAAGTAGAAATTTTAGAAAAGGGGCAGGAATTTTTAGACATATACAAAATGTTTGAAAAAAAATTTGCCTGGGTAAGAAATGAGCCGTGGAAAGAAAACGAAGCACCATTTCTCAAAATTATTGCCACAAGCAAAACAAGTTGGGGTTTAAAATAAGACATTATGCAAATTTAAAAATATAAAAGAATGAACTTAGGATGTAAGATTGGGTTCTAATTGGGATAAAAGATTTTGAATTGAAATAGGTTTTTGCAGTATAGAGTCTACTCCTAAGTCTCTGAGAAATTTAATTTGATACTCGTCTAGTTCCGGTGAATCTACAACAGTAATTTTTTGAATGTTTGTATGCCTTTTCTTTAAATCCAAAAGAAAATCAATTCCACTGTAATTAGGCATAACCAAATCAATCAAAATTAAATCATAATAATTATTTTGAATCATAACGAGAGCTTTTTTGCCATCCATTACACTTTCAAAATCATGATTTTTTGTTTTTAAAATATTTGAAAATTTTTTAATTGTTTCAGAATAATTACCAATATGGAGTATCTTCACAATAATAAATCGTCATGTATATTCATAGAGTTTAGTTTGTGCAATTGTACAAACTATTTTAATTCAAAAACATGAATTTAGTTTAGGCTCAATTAATTTACGAATAGTTTTCAGATAGTTTACGAATGTGGCTGGTGTCTTTTTTATACGCCAAATCCAACGCTCTTTGTATCTCATCGAGGTTCTTTTTTGTGTTTGTTTGATTTTCTTTGACTATTTTACAATCCTGAATTACTGGCAATTCGCAAAAATTTTGATATTGTTCATAAGTTACTACACAATAATGAATTTTTGGATCATCTTCAAACTTGTATTGGATTTTAAATGGCATGTTTGATTTGAATATTTTAGAATTTATAACTTTTAGGTAAATTTACACTACCTGAAACTAGAAAAATACTGTATTATGGGTTAAGATATCAATTACTATTTTTTTGATCAGGCTGACTTTACAAGTGAAACCCGTATGACATTTTAGCCTCCGCCTAAGTTTTGTTCATTTGTAAACTTAATAATCATAATTTATTGGATATATTATAAAATGAACATACTTCGAAAAACGAAGAACAGAAAAGCAGTATCCCCAATTATTGCTACTCTATTGCTAGTAGCTATTGCTGTAGTGGGCGGTGCATTGATTTTTTCATTCGCACAAGGTTATTTTACCAGCTCACAAACAAGCGGTAGACCAAACATAGAGCAGTACAAAATTAGCGGATATGACGCAAGCGATACCGGCCTTCTCAAATTACATGATGGCAATACAATGACTACAACTGCATTCACAAACAGTGGTACAGCTGGTCTAAAAGCCAATGATGTAATATCTGTCTATGTCGAGAATAAGAGCGCTCAAAAGATCACAATAACTGATCTATTGTTTGGTGGCACCAAGTATACCTATCTAAAAGGTACTGGAACCACTGCAATCGCAGCACTTGTAAACCCTGCAACTAGCGGTCAATTTGCATTAGTAACTGACGCAACAACAGAGTTTTCATCTGCAGCAACTGGCGCAGAATTCCAACCAGGACAATCAGGTACACTAGTACTCAAACTGACAGAAGACATCAAAGACGGACGAGATGTACAACTAAGACTCGCAACCGGTAACGGTAATGTTTTAGTAGGAACCATCATCGCTGGACAACAAGAGGGTTAATCCTTTTTTTCTTTTTTATTTTGGTAAAATGAAAATATATCGCATTCATGACTTTTTGTCATCCATAGTACTTTTAAAATCCTGATTTTTTGTTTTTAAAATACTTAAAAATGCCTCAATAATTTCAGAATTATTGTCAATATGGATTATCTTCACAATAATGAAAAGACATGAATATTCATAGAGATTATTTTTTACAATTGCACAAATTAAAAATTTAATTTAAAAATATGGAATTTTAGCCCAGACTCAATTTATCAAGAATAGTTTTCAGACCGTTTGTGAATGTGAGTAAAAAAACAATTACCCCTTGTTTTTTGATTTGGTTAATTTGATGAGCAAAATTAAGATGACATTTTAGCCTCAATCTTTGATTTTGTTCATTTAAACAAACTAAATAATAATAACACATTCCATTAAAAAAACACAATGAACATACTTCGAAAAACGAAGAACAGAAAAGCAGTATCCCCAATTATTGCTACTCTATTGCTAGTAGCTATTGCTGTAGTGGGCGGTGCATTGATTTTTTCATTCGCACAAGGTTATTTTACCAGCTCACAAACAAGCGGTAGACCAAACATAGAGCAGTACAAAATTAGCGGATATGACGCAAGCGATACCGGCCTTCTCAAATTACATGATGGCAATACAATGACTACAACTGCATTCACAAACAGTGGTACAGCTGGTCTAAAAGCCAATGATGTAATATCTGTCTATGTCGAGAATAAGAGCGCTCAAAAGATCACAATAACTGATCTATTGTTTGGTGGCACCAAGTATACCTATCTAAAAGGTACTGGAACCACTGCAATCGCAGCACTTGTAAACCCTGCAACTAGCGGTCAATTTGCATTAGTAACTGACGCAACAACAGAGTTTTCATCTGCAGCAACTGGCGCAGAATTCCAACCAGGACAATCAGGTACACTAGTACTCAAACTGACAGAAGACATCAAAGACGGACGAGATGTACAACTGAAACTAACAACCGGTAACGGTAATGTTTTAGTAGGAACACTCATCGCTGGACAACAAGAGGGTTAATAACCCCCTTTCCTTTTTATTTTGATTAAAATGAAAGCAAAAATAATTCCAATTGTAATCACCATAATACTACTTTCATCTGTAATTGTCATTCCATTTCAATCATCATATGCGTTTGACCTTGCCGGACTTGACTTGAATCTTACAATAACTCCCTCAAAAATTGAATCAGGAAAAGCAGAGCACAAAATAGGCTATGTCTCTTTAACTCACAAAGGAATCTTAGTTAATCAAAAAGAAGATGCTGAAATCAAACTATCTTCGGATTATCCAAACATTGTATCTGTCCCAGAATCAATCATCATTGAAAAAGGCTCCAGTTATACACAATTTTCTATCAAGACAACAGATGAAATTGGAGAATCTACAATTTCTGCAACTGTAAATAATCTTATTTCAAGTCAGAAAGTTACAATTGGAAGCAGTAATTCATATCTGCCTGACAACCTCTCATTGAATCTTTCTTTACCAAGTGAAAACATGCACATTGATTCAGATATGCCTTTTACAGTATTTCTAAAGACTCCAGATGGCGCCATAGTCAGGGCTCCGAGAGATATTGATATTAGATTAGAATATGATAAAAATAATGCATTCCCTACAAATGACACACTAACAATCAAAAAAGATACTTACTATGCATGGGGTGTGTTGCATTCTGGAAATAATCCAGGCAGTGCATATTTGAGAGCCATTCAAGATGAACTTGATCTTGATGCTGCAAAAAGCATTCGACTTACATCAACATTACCTACCGCACTTCAAATTAATGTATTTCCAAAACTTATATCTGAAGATATTGGAAGAGACGTAAATGCGTTTGTAAGTCTGCTTGATGCAAATGGAAATCCAACTGTGGCTCCAAATGATATTCCACTAGAGTTTTTTGTAGACAGCCGTAATCGAGTAAGTGAGGCAATAGATACATTTTCAAAAACATCTCACCCTGTAATTAAAAAAGGTGAGTTTGGATATCTTTTCAAACAAAAGTTAGATGTGATTGGAACTGAAGTACCTGTCAAATATACTATTGGAGTAAGTGCTAAAGGTTATGGAATTGCAACAGATTATTTTAAATTTGCAAAACAAATACTTACTTTTAAAACAATTGAAAAATTCAACAACCAAATTAGCAAAATTGATCTTACAGACACAACCGAGGACCAAGTAAAAATAAATTATCCATATGTAGTTGTTATGTTTGGACCTGATAAAATTCCCCCAAACTCCGATTCTGTAATTGGTTATCAGATTGGAGTTTTAGAAGATAATGATGATGATGATAATACTCTATATCCAGGTCATAGTACCAATTATGAGGTAGAAACTGATCCATCCGTATGTGATGAAACTAGAACAAACGAAGATATCCTTTCTGGCAATTCTGACTCTACAAATACCGATAACACAAGTACTAGCAATACAAACAGTAATACCAATAGCGATACTACAAACCAGGATCAAGCTAAATGTGAAATACCAATTCCTACTATAGATTATCTCCCCGACAAATATTTTTATCCTATTCAGGCAAATGAACATTCTAATTCTGATGGAACGTTTTTTGAAAAAACAGCTCTGTATTCTTCTGACAAAAACCTTGTATCAATAGTTGATGCAGGGATACTTCCAAGCACTCAATCAAATGGATTTGGAATAATTCACAGTGGATCGTATTCTGGAACTGGAAATGTTTCTGCTACCATAAGTGGAGTAGGTTCTCAATCAGTTTCAACTACTGTGATAAACTCACTTGAACAAAAAGAGACAAGAATGTTCTCTCCTGTGGGCGATGATATATTATTGACAACTTCTGATGGATACTTTGACGTTTTTCTTGTAGCAATTGATCAAAGTGACAGACCAAAAAAACAGTTTGATGATACCCAATATCTTGTATCTCCTACAAATTCTATTGTAGAAATTAAAAAAGATCAAACATTTAGTCTTGCAAAAATTAGAGGAGAAGATTTCAGTAACATGACTAATACTGAAACTACCACTACAAAAAATAAATCTGACAATGATCAATTCCTTAAAGAAACAAAATTCGAAGTAACTCAAGTAGGAAGTGGATCAATCAAAGAACTTGATACTAAAAAAACATTCAAGATTCAACCATCCGCATCAATTCAAATAACTTTGCCAAATCCATTAATTGGAGCAAAAACCAGTGGTAACTTGGGAGTAGTGCAACTAGTAGATCTTCAAGGCAATCCTATAGTTGCAACAAAAAATATGCCCACTAAGATCTTATCATCTGATGGTGCAGTTTTAAGAATATTGGATTCACCAACAATTCCAAAAGGATACTCATACGCTTACTTTGATATTGAAGCATTAGACAAACTGGGAACAAGCACACTGACTGCAAGTGCTAGAGGAATTACACCTTCAACACTTGAAGTAAATACACATCCAACATCATCAAATCTTGTAGTATCTGTAGGTGATCTTCCGGAATCTCTAAAGATTGGTGAACCATCTGAAATTACAGTATATGTGGATGATTCTAACCAAAATTCTGTATCTGATGTTAGAGTAATGGCATCAAGCAATGATATGGTGGAATTTGAGGCAAAAGAAATTGTTACTGGAGATGACGGCAGCGCCAAACTAAAAATTACTGTAACTGGAGGAACTCAGGTAGAAATCACACTTGACGCATCAAAGAAAGATTACTCTGATGCCACAAAGAGTTTCTTTTTGGATGCAAGCCCTGCCGCTGGAAGCAATTCTCTTCTTTCTGGCTTTGCATTTGGTCCTTGGATGATATATGTAGCAATTGCCGCTGTAGTAATTATTGGTATTTTTGTAGCCCTATTTTTCAGAAAGACAAAAGAAATTGAAGAATGGGATGAAGAAGATGAGATTTAAACTATAATCTTTTAGTAAAATCAGATGCTCACTTATTGGATTAGAGTAATTCGAATTAGATTTCTTTTAGCTTCAGTAATTGCTGTATCTACAGGCATTGCAATATCTTTCTTTAATGGGATTTCTATCAATCCCATTTATGCTGCATTAACAATGGCAGGAGTAATTTCACTACATGCAAGCGTTGATCTGCTAAATGACTATACTGATTTTAAGCGAGAAATTGACACTAGCACCACAAGAACAAAGATGAGTGGCGGAACGGGAGTCCTTCCAGAGGAACTCTTAAAGCCAGAATCAGTTAGAAGGGCAGGAATTGCATTTTTAATAATTGGTGCTGCAATTGGCAGTTTTTTTATAATTACTAATGGAATTATAATTGCACTGCTTTTGGGATTTGCAGTAGTGTCAATCTACTTTTATTCTACAAGAATTGTTGACCTGGGGCTGGGCGAAATATTTGTTGCAATAAAGGGAACGTGTATAGTTTTGGGAACTTTTTTTATCCAGTCAAACTATCTCTCTATTAATGCAATCATTGCAGGAGTGACTGTGGGGGTTTTATCCTCACTGGTTTTGTTTGTAACTTCTTTTCCTGATTATTCTGCAGATAAACACAAAGGAAGAAAGAATCTGGTAATTATTGCAGGAAAAAAAAATGCATCCAAAATATACTGGATTTTTCCTGTTCTGGCATATTCTTTGATTATTTCTGGAGTAATTTTTAGAGTATTTCCAGTATCTGTGTTGATCACTTTGCTAACTGTACCCTTGGCTATAAAATCAGGAATTTTATTGAACAAAAACTATGATGATCATACAAATATCGTTCCTGCCATGGAAAAAACTCTGCTGTTTAGCAGAATCACTGGCGCTTTATTGGTTTTAGGCTTTATCATTGGAATGGTTTACAATTAAATGAAGTAAGATAATTACAAATATCATTGATACCTGGATTTGCATCAGAGAAAGGAACTGATATTTTTGTCCAAAATTCACCTGCAAACAAAGCAAACTATAGAAAATTTCAAGACTTGAGCTTATCCAATGTAGGTGTCGGAACATATCTTGGTAATGCTGATTCAGAAACTGACGCTATGATGAAAAATGCCATCAAATCATCCATACTTTCTGGAATAAATGTGATTGACACCGCAATAAATTATCGGGCTCAAAAATCAGAGAGATCAGTAGGAAAAGCACTACAAGAACTAATCGAAGAAAAAAAGGTTACACGAGATCAAATTTTCATATCTACAAAAAATGGCTATATTACAAATGATGCTGATGTAAAACAAGAATTTTGGGAATATATCAAAAATGAATATACCCAAAAAGGAGTAATAAAAGAAGGTGATGTGACATCTGGATATCACTGCATGACTATACCATACCTTGATGACCAACTAGAACGCAGTTTGAAAAATTTGGAATTGGATTGCATTGATTTATTGTATCTTCACAATGCAGTTGAAGGTCAAATTAAAGATGTTTCAAAAGAAAAATTTATGGAAAATCTCAAACTAGTTTTTGAATTGTATGAACAAAAAAGAAAAGAAGGAAAAATCAAATTCTATGGAATGGCAACATGGGAATGTTTTCGTGTTTCTTCTGATAATCCCCAGTATTTATCCCTAAATGATGTGATTGAATTGGCAAAAAAAGTTGGAGGTAATAATCATGGTTTTAGATTCATTCAGCTTCCATACAACATGTATTATGATCAAGCATTACTTGCAAAAAACCAAACCCTTGATGGAAGACAGGTCTCCATATTGGAAGCTGCACTCAAATTGAATGTTGGCGTATTTACAAGTGTACCATTAATGCAAGGAAGATTGTTAACTCCTGGTGCAATGCCTGAATTCAATAGTCTAAAGCCATCTGTCCGTGCATTGCAATTCATTCGTTCATCGCCAGGCATTTTAGCACCACTTGTAGGGCAAAAGTCTCCTGAACATGTTTCTGAAAATCTGGAAATAATGAAAATCCCAGCAATGCCTGAAGATGAATTTCTTGCACTAGTCAAGAAATTAACATAATAATCTTCTATCGTCACTCTTGCTTTCAGGTTGTTGATTTCGTAGAAAGCTAATAAATGGGTCATTTGCGAATACATGTAGAAATTTGTCAACTAAGATTTTTGATTATGCAAAGATTTGTAAAACTGTCTTGGCACTGGACCCCAAAATACGATTTGCTGGCGTGATTAATGAGAGAGGCAGATTAGTTGCAGGTGGAATGAAAGAAAACGTGGTACCACTAGAAAATGAAAAAGATGATGAAATGATCTACATGGAACTTGCATTAAGAGTAAAAATGAGAAAAGAGTTTGACAAACAATTAGGACGTGTGAATTTTGCACTTGCATCAAGGGAACGTGCATTGGCAATGAGTTTTCTAATTAATGATGATATTTTGTATGTAGTTTCAGAACCTGATGCAGATTACGGATTACTTCCAAAAAAGATATTGCAAATTATTCACTGCTAATTAGGAACTCTAGCAAAAATCATAGTATATGGATCCAAGACGAAGATACTAGAGATGTAAATGTAATAAATGTAACACAAAAATGATCGTAATATTTTAGAATAAAAAATAAAACTTTGATCAAAATTTCATGTTTACCAAAATTTGGAGATCATTGATAAATAGATCTCAGAAAATAATATGTAATGACAAACAAAAAAATACTTATCGGAAGTATAATTGCAGGTATTGCAGCCCTCATGGTAATTCCAGTAGGAACATCATATGGTGGAATCCCAAATTGTACTACTGGACAAATCCCAGTTTGGAATGGAGCAGTCTACGTTGTGGATGGCACCAAAAATGCTGATATAATTAACTGTGGTAACCTTTCAGTGAATCTCCTTATCAACGGAGCTAAAGGTGCAGATACAATCACAGGTGGTTCTGGAAATGATGAACTACGAGGTGGTGACGATGGTGACACATTGAACGGCGGTTCTGGTGCTGATACTTTGTTGGGTGGTCGTGGTGGAGACACTATTGACTGTGGTACAGATGCAGTTACAGACACAGTAGAAGGTGGTCTAGGCATTGACAATACACTCAACTGCGATGCTGATATCGTATCTCTAGGTCAACAATAAGGAATTTAATTCCGCAAACTCTTTTTTTATTTTCTAAACTCTTTTGTGCCTATAATTTTTTTCATATAATGTGTTTAATAACGACAAGCTCACATTTTATTAAAAAATATCAACTTTTATCTTGTTTGAAATTTGTAATAAATAAATGAATAAAATTCTTACATCGTGCATTTTAGGAATTATATCTATTGCTATGCTTTACTGCATTGACATTCAATATCTGGATTTAAAATTCTATCAAAATGTCTATGCTTTAGATGATAAAATGGATTCAATTAGATTTGGTGTTCTAAACACAGGAACTATTGCTGTGAATCAGCAAACAAACCTAGTTTATGTTACCAACTTTAAAAACGGAACAGTATCTGTCATTGACGGAGATTCTAATGATGTGATAGATATTTTCAAAGTGGGAATAACACCATTTGGACTAGGTATCAATGAAAAAACCAATATGATCTATGTTGGAGCAGAATACAACAATACACTTTTTGTGATAAACGGCCTTACAAATACAATTAAGGATTCCATTGAGATAAAGGAACCCTATGATATTGCAGTTGATCCCAACACTAACATGGTTTATGTTACAAGTGACGGCTCAAAGTCAGTTTATGTAATTGATGGAAATACAAATCAAATTATAAAAACTTTTGAGGTCTTCGACCCATGCGGGGTAGCAGTAAATACAGAGACGGACATGGTATATGTGACAAGTGAATCGACTAACAAGGTCCATGTAATTGATAGTAAAAAAAATGAAATTGTTGGAATAATTGATGTATCAGAGAGCCCACGAGGGGTCATAGCAAATCCGACAACAAATACCATTTATGTAACAAATCAAAAGTCAGATACCATTTCTGTAATTGACGGTTCTACAAATTCTGTGATTGATTCAATAGATGTTGGGAATAATCCAAAAAGAGTAGTTGTAAACCCTGAATCAAATATCATTTATGTGACAAACCAAGACTCTAATTCGCTTTCAATTATCAACGGTTCTACAAATTCTGTGATTGATTCCATACCTGTTAATAGCCCATTTGAGATGGCAATCAATCCTGATTCAAATAAAATCTATGTAACATTTTATGGAACAGGTGAATTAACAGTTATTCCAGGATATGAACCTGGTAAACAAAAAATCATTACATTGCCTGATAATTACCTTCCACCTGTCAAACAAATGAAATTAGGAATCTCTTCCATAGATGTAACATGTGATGCAGGAAAAAAATTGATGTTTAAAAATTCTGATGGTTTAGCAGCTTGTGTAAAAGCAGAAACTGTAGAAAAATTAATTGCAAGAAACTGGGGTCATCAATAATCTTTTCAAATAAATTCTAAACTTTTTTTGTGACTAGGACAATTACCTGCAAATGTGAGAAATATATCTAAATATCATGGAATACCACGATCTATTTTGTGTTACATTATATTATGTTTTTTTAAAATAATTCATCTTTTCCAAAATCAGTAGATCATTGCTATATACGATGATAGTTTTTGTAATGCAATGAATAAAACAATAGTAATAACTACAATCGTAATGTTTGCAGTTATTTTAGGAATGAGTGCAATGTCACCAGCAATGGCAGCTGTAGGCGGAACTCCGGGAACTTCATGGACAAACACTCACGCGCCTTATACAACCACTGATAAAGTTCCAGTAGCTGGCGAGATTTGGATAAATCCTGATCATGTAAAGCACCCCAATGAATGCAGAGCATTACCTTAGATACTAACTTTTTCTTTTTTCTTTTTCCTAAAATAATACACTAATACAGTCTTAATAATAATTAATTTTCAAGAGATAATTTAGGAACATTTCCCATTAGCCATTCATAATTATTAGAATTTTATTAAAGACAAATCACACCTTGACACATCCATATGCATATTTTTTAACATGTGTTAAAATTTATTTTTAAATATTATTGAGCATTTAATCCAACGTTAAATGTTCCAACATAACCGAGATCATCCTTAGTCATATTTAGCATAAGATGCGTTCCAGTATTACTTTGCATCAAACCATCAGTTGATGCCCCTGTGTATATTCCATCATCGTTGTTTTTAATCAAAGGCAATCCATGACTACTATACGGAGACTGTCTGTGAACATCTTCATTTGTAGAATCCTCCAAGTAAAACTGCGAGGTCCATTCCAAAGTTTTCTCAGAACCTTCTAAAGTGCGAACCTTGATGTGAATATGTATCGCTCTACCTTCATACCAACCAGGATAAACAGTAACAAATTGAACTTGTCCGTTTTCATCTGTTGTCTGATACCCCCTAAGGAATGTTTTACCAAGGGTACCAATACCTGCAATATCCGAATACAAACCAAAGGTGTTTGCGTGCCAAATATCTACATGTGCTCCTCTAAGTGGAACGCATACTCCATTATTGTTATCATAGACATGAATTTGTAGACGTAGTGGAATTCCTTGCTCTACTAATCCTGTACTTTGATCCGATCTTATATCCGAACGTTCAAGTAATTCGTCTACAAAATACGGTCCTTCTGTTTGCTGTGGTGTATCCTCCAATTCAATTAATGAAGGAGTTAAAGTACATCTTTGATTTGCAGTTCCGGTTTGAGTCATAATTTGATTTTGAGAACCATTAAATCCATTTTGCGCTCCAAATTGACCTTGCGGCGGACCATTTCTTTGGTTTGATATTGGTGCAAACAGTCCAAATAAAATCAGTCCTGCTACAATTGCTACAAGAATTACATTCAATTTTTTGGAAAAGACTTTGTTTAGTGCAATCTTTCTTTGATTCCTGTTTGCTTTTTTGTAAAATAATAGTATGATTGAAAACCCAATGAAAATCAGCTGACTTAGTTCAATTGGAATTGCCTGTCCTCCAATCATAAAACCTCCACCTCTGTTTCCAGGCGGTCCACCACCTGGAGGAATTCCTGCAGGGGGCATTCCTATACTAGGAAGAATATGTAGTCTATCAAAAAACCACAGCAGTACAAATGTTATCGTTCCAACAATACCTATAATTTGCCATACTCTTCCCCATTGTTTTATGACTGGAATTGTCCAAAAAACTTGCAATATGCCTCCAACAAGAAAGAGAATTCCTTCTAATGGTTCACGCGAAAATGAACGTTGAACCATTGCCAGATGTAACACCCCTCCAATTATGGTAGCTGTTGCAGCTATTATTGATAATATGAAAATTTTTTTATCAATACTAATTTGACTCATCTTATCTGATTTTGTATAAATTATTAAAATAGATTCCTGTATCTCAAAATTTAAATGATTCAAAGTCAGATGGTGTCAAAAAATTGATATTTTAAATTTTCAATTTCTCACCTAAAAAACTAAAAACAGATAAATTCCTTCAATTTAATTGACATCATGGTAAAACCAATTCCTGATGGGTACCATTCTGTTACTCCTACTTTGACTATAAGTGGTGCCTCTGATGCAATAGAGTTTTACAAAAAAGCATTTGATGCTCAAGAAATTTACCGATTTCCAGGATTCGATGGAAAATCAATAATGCATGCAGAAATTAGAATTGGAGATTCTGCAATCATGCTTTGTGATGAAATGCCAGAAATGGGGTGTCTGTCTCCAAAATCAACAGGGGGACCAAGTGGTGCAATATACCTGTATGTCAACGATGTAGATTCTGTTTTTAGTAAAGCTGTTTCAGCCGGGGCACAACCAATGATGCCTATGATGGATGGATTTTGGGGAGACCGTATAGGTGTACTTGTTGATCCTTTTGGTCATAGATGGACAATAGCAACCAGAAAAAAAGACATGACAGTAGAAGAAATACAAAAAGCTGGCACTGAATTTATGAACAGTCAACGCAAGTGACTTTTTAATTGTAATAACATCAAACAGATGAACTTTAATAAGAAATTATTTTTCTAGTCTCAATTGTGATTATTATATGATTAATTTTTATGATTCTTGATTGATGTCTAAATTATTTCTGATTTTATGGTATATTTCTGACATATTTGAGAAAAGTAAAAGAGTAATTAGAATAAAAAATTCACCATTACACAGTCAAATTAATTGATATTTGTTCATCATCAAATATGCTAAACGAACCATCTTCTAATTCTTTCACTGTAATTTTATGTGATTCCAATTGTTTTATTGCATCATTTATCTTGTCTTTGCTTGAAAATTTAATTGTAAAATAATCAAGACCCACAAAATTCCTTGATGCTTTTGATATGTGTTCTCCAAGCCAGACATTAGTAGCTATATGATGATGATATTTGCCTGCAGCAAAAAATAATGCTCCTTGCATACTGGCAGTATTTTCAAACCCTAGTATTTCCGAGTAGAATTTTTTTGCCTTTGTAAGATTTGATACATGCAAATGCACATGTCCTATTGTTGTCTCGGCTGGAAATCCAGTCCATACACTAGATTCTGTAAGCAATCCTTTCATGTCAAGTGGTTTAACTGCCATCATTACTTGACTGCTATTCCATTTCCATTCTGAGGGCAATCTATCTCGGTAAATCTCTATTCCGATATTATCTGGATCTCGAATGTAAATTGCTTCAGACACAAGATGATCTGCAAAACCGTCTATTTTTATCTCATTTTCATGTTCCAATAAATGTGAAAGAAAATCTGCCAAGTTTTTTCTTTGCGGGAGTAATATTGCAAAATGATACAATCCTGCTCTTTTACTTGAATTATTTGATCTTGCCTTGGACAGCGCTATGAGATATGGGAATTTATCATCAGATGCAAGAAATACTGTCTGGGGTGTTTTTTTAACTATTTTGAAACCAAGAAATGATTCATAAAACTGTAGAGATTGATTAATGTCTGATACTTTGAGATGAACTTGCCCTATTTTGGCATCTGAGTCAATTGAAAATTTATCCATAGTTGATAATATGTGATGAATAATATATGAACAGCGGCATATTGTTCTTTTTATTAAAAATCACATTTTATTTTATATTATTTTACACCTAACTATAACTTTCTAGTAAAAACAATACAGCATTATCTACATAGCATGTACAAAAAATATTATCAGATAATACTTGCATCAATCTAATGGTATCTATTTTCAAGAACTAATTTAGAAAAATTCATCTATGGTCATTCATAATTTCTAATCTGAACTTTTTCATCTGATTCTACATATCTATAAATAGAATTGATCAGTGAAAAATTTGTGCCAGTAGATCCTGTTTGTGGAATTGAGCTTGCTGAAGAGTTAGCTGTAACTCATGAATATGAAGGAAAAAAACTCTTCTTTTGTTGTAATGGGTGCAGAAAAATTTTCATCAGAAAACCAAAAAAATGGAAAAAAAATATCTAAATTGGAAAAGCTCCGCACATTTGACAAAATTTTGAGTTCTCAACACTGAAATTACAATAAGGGCAGGAATTAGTTTCTTGTTTCTTTGTAGGCACTCCATACAATCTTCTATAGATTTCATAATAATGCATAGACTCTTTTGTTCTAATTGTGACCCCGTCTGATTCTAGTATCTTCTTTTTCTTTTCTAAAAACAGTTGATCATTTATCACTGAATCAAACAAATTTGTAAGTCCTACAGTTCCTGCACCATCTTGCATTGGTGATTTTTCCCTCCATGCAATTTGCATAGGTATGTATTTTTCAAATGTTTTTCTTAGAATCCATTTTCCATATTTTTTAGCATTTTCGTTTCTTACCTTGAATTCTGAAGGAACTATTTTTGAAAACTCTATTATTTTTTCATCAAGAAATGGTGATTCTATTGCAATTCCCAACGCTTTGCCTATTTTCTGTGTTGGAAAATGCATTACAGAGCATACTCTTTGAATCTCTTTTTCTAGTTCCTCTTTGGGCTTGTTTATCAAAAAATTATATCCTGCAAATAATTCATCTGCCCCATCTCCTGTAATTATCCCGGTACTGTTTTGCTCTTTTGTCCACTGTATTGCTAAATACATTACAATGTTGTTTCTAATTTCTATGTCGTTAAAGTTTTTTAAAATTTTTATTGTTTCTTCTATTGCACTTAGAATGTCTGCGGTACTTGTTTGATTTATTGTAAGTGGCATGTCAAATTCCTTTGCAACTCTCTGGCAATATGTGAGATCATTTGCAACAAAGTCTTTTGATATGATTGCAACTGCATTTGGTTTTAGATTTTTTAGAAAATATGCTATTATCGTACTATCTAATCCTCCTGAGAGCGCTATTGTGTCTGACTTGCATGACTCACATGACTCTTTTAGCATCTGGTACAATTTTTTAGAAATATCCTCCAACGACTCAATTATTACTTTGAAGCTAAAATAGGTTAGCCTAATGTATTGTTGGATTTGTAATTCCCAAAATGTTCATTGCAAACTTTAAATCCCTTATCGAAACTTTGTGGGTTAATGTTACTTCCCGCAGAAATTGAATCAAAAACTCTAATCCCTGCATTACGAGCAATTCTTGCTAAAAAATTAGCAGACGATCATAATATTCGCGAAGATGAAATATCTAAAATGCTCGGCGTTACGCAAGCAGCTATAAGCAATTACATTCGTGGAACACGCGGTGACCCATCTTTGATTGCAAAACTTTTGGCAGAAAAACAAGTTTCTACTTTAATCAATGAACTCACTGATAGTCTCTCATCTGATATGGCATACACTCCATCCAGTCTTTCAAAATTCATCGGTCTTTGCAATTATATCAAATCAAGCTTGTTGATTTGTGAAATTCATCACAATCTTGAATCCAACATTGATGAAAAAGTTTGCAAAGAATGTGAAAATATGCTTCTAAAAGGTCCTGGAAGCGTTTACTGAGTTTTTATCAAAATAATTTCAATATTTGAAGTCATTCTTCCAATACCTGCGGCAGCTTCTGTATCTAGTTTTATTTTTTCAATTTTGGAATTTCCATGCAACATCTTTTCTGTTATTATGTTTGCAACTGCAACTGCATTTGGAATTGAATTCCCTACTGCTCTGAGAATTACTTTCTTATTTTTCCCCAATACTGGCAGGAGATCTATGGCTGACTGCATTACTGGTTCGTTTCGAATGTAAATTATGGTGTCCTCAGATTTATTGATCTGCTCCTGACCATGTTCTTTTTTAATCTCTTCCATGAGCATTATTCAATAATTCGCAATTTTGTGTTCTATTAAGTTTTATCGACGATTGATTCACTTAATCAAAGTAATCAATTGGTATATTTTGATAATCCCCATTTGGAAGCACTCTTCGTATAGTAATTGGAATTACTCTTTGCTCTAATTCCTCCATTGCAATATCTAATGATATTCTTGCATTTTTTGGAATTGGAATGAATGGTGGTGCACCTAGTGATAATTGCAATGCTCTTGCTCCCATTATCCTTGCTTTCTCAAATCTAGTTAGGGTTGGTGGTCCAATTGTTATCTTGCCTTTTTCACAAGGAATCTCAACTGGTTCATGTTCTTCAATAGTTTCTACGACCTCTCGTGATTCGATCTCTTTGATTCTTTTTTCAAGTGCTTCTTGTTGTTTTTCAGTTAATGGTTCTAGCCCTTCATTTTTTTCAATTAATTTTCGATAAGTGTCTAATGCTTTGTTTAATCCAGTATTTACCTCGATATCTCCTTCAAAAACTTCCTCAGTTTCTGTTGGTTCTACATATTCTTCTGGCTCTTCAACAATTAGCTCAGCTTCGTTAGCATCCGACAAGTACACAAATTCTTTCAAAGCGTTATATAATCCAATAATTCTAAAGTACGAATTGAGTTCGCCCTCAGTCTCAAGAAAACAGACAATCTTGGAAATAAAAGGAAAAGCAAAGATCCACTGTGATCTAAAACGACATTTATCCCCAAGAACCGTTGGTACCATAATGAGATCTTTGCCGTTAGAGGGACATGCACATTTTCTAGGAAAAAATATCGCCTACTTTGAAACTGCAGTTGATTCTGGAATTGAAAGATCCACAAAGGAATTCAAAAAAGGAGACATTGCATTTTTATCATCATCTGGAAGTATTTGTTTTTTTATTGAAGATGCTTCTCCTGGAAAAATTATGACACCTATTGGAAAAATGTTAGAAAACATTGATGCACTAAAAGATGTTAAGTCTGGAGATGTTTTTTATCTTTATGAAGAAACTACTTGATAAATATGATGACCGCTATATCCGCCAACCCGTTTGACTAATCCTTTCTTTGTTGAATCTATTAAAAATGCATTTGCAGCTGAAATTTTAACTCCTGTCTGTCTTGCAAGGTCATGAACTGTTACAACTTTGGAACCTTGAATAATCTTCATTGCCTCTTTTTCATTTACCATTACTGTAACTTCTGCCTTACGTGGACCACTCTCTCCCTTGTCTTTTCTTCCTTTTTTAGTATCCTTTGTATCTTTTGAGTTTTGAGCTTTATCTTGCTTTGCAGGACTTGTTTTTTTTGATCCACCCATAAACACAGAAAAAAATATTCCTCTTATAAACGATGTATAATAGTTGAATCTGATCCTGTTTTTTTAACCTGATTTGATAAAAATCGTATTATAGTCGTCTAAAATTTTTTCAAATATAAATAACATCTAGTTTATTGATAATCAATGGGTATTGTTTCAAAAGGTGCTAAATGCAATGTTGAGGGCTGCGATAAAGAAGGCGCACGTTCACTAACTACCACCAAAGTAGAAAATGCCGGATTGCGTGTAAGTTCTGTTGGAAAAAAATCTGTTCTTTGTAAAGATCATTATAAAGAATGGAAAAAAGAGTCTAAAGATGATAGAGACTTGGAACGAGCACGCTTCAACAAATTTTAGTTTTTCTTCTTTTTCTTTGTTTTCTATTGATGCCAAGAGTTTTCAAATAATCTATGTAGTTTTTGTAACTCAAATTTTTTATACCGACTTTTTACTTCTCTTAATTTTTGATTGCTAAGAATATACAATGCAAAATAGGAAATGCAATTGTTGCATCTGTATAACCTGTAATCCTATCTTCTAATCTATCTTTTTTATTTCATGAGTTTTGGAACAAATATGTATACTAGCAACACTATCTCTGCTTTTCCAAGAATCATCATAATTCCAAAAATCACTGTTATGAACGGATCAAGTGCAAAGCTAATTGTTCCAGCCCCGTGACCCGTCCCTGTTATTGCAGAGACGCCATCAAAGAAAGCATTTTGAAAATCATATCCAACATTTGACAAGTATGTTGCAACCAATAAAGGCATTATAAGCAACGGTGCCAATATTATGATTCCAGAAATAATGTCTTTTTTATCTGACACTGAGATTTTGGATTTTTTGTTAAAAATATGCCTAACTTTAGCCAATTGTGTCAATCTCAAAATCTTAATGCCTCCTGCAGTGGAGAATCCACATCCTCCAATTATCATGGCAATAATTGTGATTGAAAATATTATTGGACTGGATTTTTCAAAACTCATTGTACTAAATCCTGTGGTAGTACTTGCTGAAATAATATTGAATACGCTATCTAGCCAGTTTGCATCCCTTGAGAATATGAATATGATACAAAATACACTCAACATAACAAAATATGTAATGACTTCTTTTGTCAAGCTAATTGAAAGAAATTTTGTTCTGACAAATGAATAATGAAATCCAAATGGAAGTGCACCTAATATCATTCCTGAAATTACTACGATATATTGAGGTGTTGTAAAATTATCAAATATTTTAGAATCTGGAAGAGTGCCTCCAGTGGACAGTGCACTAAACGCAATAGCAAAATCATCAAATATGTCCCCCACTCCTAAATAGAATAAAAGTAATGCAATGATTACTGCATAAATAGAAAAGATTATTGTAATTATTGAAAATAATTCTTTTAGATGTGGGACATTTCCTGAAATGAATCCCTTCATTGTGTTGATTCGCTTTTCTGAATAAAATGCGGTTACAATCAGGTATATGAAACTCATTCCACCAACGAACTGAGCATAGCCACGATAAAACGTAAAACCATTCGGTAACTTTTCTGGATTTGGTAAAAGTGTATATCCTGTGGTTGATAATCCTGATGAGCTTTCAAAGAATCCATCAGCAAATAATTTTACAGGATCATTTGTGTCAAACGGTATTACAAAAAGTTGTGGTATCATGCCAAACAATACTAGAATTACAAAGCTTGCAAAGACAAGAATTGCAGTTCCTCTCAATGTGATGGGTTGCTTTTCACCATACGAATTCATGAAAAAACCGGAAACTATGAGCAGGACTGACATCAGGTATATTCCGGTTGCAACTAGAGGTTCATTTAGCAACGTTGCGACAACTCCTGGAATGAACATCAATACTCCCGTGAATTGTAAGACTACTCCCAGATTCCAAATGACTCCCCAAAGTGTAGATTGTTTTTGTTTTTTTACAAGTGATTTTTTGACAAGGTTAACTATTGTATCTAGGTAAAGCATTCCAACAACTAAATTACTGCTTGATAATACAGCCAACTTTCTAATCTTTTTCTCACGCATTATTTCAAGTGCTTCTGAAAGATTTCGATCCTCTCTGATTGAAATTAAAGGAAATATCATAATGTCGCCCAATGTTGTTTTAGAAGGATTAATCAAAGACTCGCTTATTTTTGTCAAAATATCTTCGTCAGTAACTATCCCTATTGGATTGTACGAATCATCAACTACAATAATCTCATCAACGTCTTTCTTTTTTAATACAGTGCATGCTTCTGTAATTTTTACAGCCTCTGATAACATTAGAATACTTGGTTTATAATATTGTGATACTCTTTTACTCAAGTAATCTGTAAGGTTATTTTCTTGTGACAATTATGATTGATCTTAAACTACTACAGATTAATCTTATGCTCAAAGATCCCAAAATAATTTCAAACCAAACATTTGTCTTTGATTGAAAAGTTGTAAGCATTTTCTTCATTGAATGACCTTTTAGACTAAACTTTAAACTCTGAATCATTAAACTTAAGATAAGCATGAGTATTTCTGATACATCGTTTGGATTGACTGAATTGGAACTATCTGATTTGATACAGCATGACGAAAATCTGGTAGTTTGTGATCTGAGAAAAAAGGAAGATTTTGCCAAAGGTCACATTAAAAAATCAATTTTAGTTCAATACAATCAAGAAAACATACTTGATGTTCCAAAACTCTCAAAGATAGTTTTGATAAGCAAAGATGAGGAACAATCAAAAAAAATGGCTAATGCATTACGCTCTCATGACTTTAATGCATTTTATCTAATTGGTGGAATAAAAAACTGGTCAAAGGGGTTTTACTATACAAATATTTCTTATGTGGGAACAGGATACATATAACACAAAATGAATATCGTTGATTTACATGACCCTCAAAGAATAAATCGCAAGCCTGATAGTGTAGAGGTATTATTTTCATCCAGCAATTTTGTCGACCAGGGATTTTCTATATCTAAAGTTGAGCTTCGTCTCTATTTGGAAAAAACAGATGAGAAATTAGGGCGTTATTCATTAATTACATCATTTGTTGAAACTGATAAGGGGTCAGTAGAGATGATTTATGATGAAGGATTTCGTGGAGAAGATTCACTTAATCGTACGGTACAGTTTCTGACATTGAATCTTGGTATATCTGGATTAATTTTACGTTCAATTATTACACTACGTGATAGAATTGAATCTAAAAAGGCATGACTATATTGAATCATGACCTATTCATGCCTGCATAATGCATGTCTTTTTTATTATATAATTCAAAAAGTAAACTTTTCAATCATATTTTATTATGATCCCGAATTAAATTCATCCTGCTTTTAAGAATTTCATGAAAGGCGACGTTTTACTACAAAATATCAAAGTCAGCGTAGTTCCCGCATCTGCTGGAAAAAAAGCCAAAGAAAGTAAACTACTGATTCGTGAAGCTGTTCTTACTAAACTAGGAAAAAATGTTGATAATGTAAGAAAACGATGTACTGGAAAACCTCTTTCTATTAGTATTGCTTTTTTCTTACACAAATCAACACATACAAAAAAAGATCTAGATGGACTTGCAGACACTCTCATCAAAATTCTTGGAGAAGAAATGTCCTCAAAAAAAGATGCCCTGAAAGGATTGGAAATTGTAACTAATACAAATCTGATTCACAGGATAATATTGGAAAAAAGTCTAGTTCCAAAAGATGCTAAAGAAGAGTTTTCTTTCTCAATATATGAATGGGATTAATCATAAGATGTTGGATTTTTTATTTATCTTGCATGTTTCTTGCTGTTCTGAAAACTATGCAAATTTAGGCATGATTTAAAATTTTTTACGTTAGAATACAGTAAAAATCAGCCAAAGATTTAATTCAATTATTATTTGGTTTGAGATTGTGCGTATATTACAACTACACTGCGACAGCATAGAATACACTCCTACAAAAAAGGAGATAAAAAGTGCTGAAGAAATCACCCCTGAAACAAAAAGAATAGAAGAAGTAGTTGTTGCATTTGTGGCAATTGAGCAGGGAGACGATTCCTCTGTTGCACAAAACGCAATATCCCAAATAAAAAATTCTATGGAAAAAATTGGTTGCAAAAAATTACTATTATATCCCTATGCACATCTTAGCTCAAATTTGGCAGCCCCTACAATCGCATTATCTCTACTTAAAGAAATGGAATCTCTTGCACCCGAATTAGATGTCTCTCATTCCCCCTTTGGTTGGACAAAATCTTACAAAGTTCAAGTGAAAGGACATCCGCTTGCTGAAAGCTCCAAAGTAATAACAAAAGAAAGTACTGGAGAAAAAAGTTCAGGCGAAGAAAAGGAAATGACTTCTGATGCTCTAAAAGGCGAATCAAAAATTACATCCTTTTGGAAAATACTTTCCCCCGATGGAACTTTAAGCAATATAGGCGATTTTAATTTTTCAAAATATCCAAAGCTAGAGGTACTTGCAAAATACGAATCTGCAAAAAAGAGAGCTGTAGATGAGCCACCGCCACATGTCGCATTAATGAAAAAAATGGCAATTGCTGATTATGAACCAGCTTCTGATTCTGGTAACATGCGATTTTTTCCAAATGGACGTTTGATTAAATCATTAATTGAACGATATGTCACAGACAGAGTCAAAGAGTATGGTGGATATGAAGTCGAGACTCCAATAATGTATGACTCTCATCATCCAAGTATGGTAAGTTATTTCAATAGATTTCCGGCAAGACAATACAACATTGATTCTGAAGGAAAAAAGCTATTTTTGAGATTTGCTGCATGTTTTGGACAATTTCTAATGGCAAATGAATATCAAATGTCCTACAAGAATCTCCCTTACAGATTATACGAATTAACTCGTTACAGTTTCAGACGTGAACAATCTGGAGAATTAGTAGGATTGAGGAGACTACGTGCATTTACAATGCCTGACTGTCATGCTTTTTGCAAAGACATTGAACAATCAATTCAAGAAATTAAAGTTAGATTTGATTTATCTCGTGATGTTTTAAAAGAACTTGGTATTGGAGATTCTGATTATGAAATGGCAATACGATTCACTGAGGATTTCTATACTGAAAACAAATCTTCCATAGAAGAACTTGTCAAGAAACATGGTAGACCTGTACTAGTTGAAATGTGGAAAGAAAAGTTCTTTTATTTTGTTTTGAAATGGGAATTTAATTTTGTAGATAATATGGGAAAAGCATCCGCGCTTTCCACTGATCAAATTGATGTTGAAAATGGAAACCGTTATGGAATTGAATTTGTTGATGAACATAACGTCCGTAAAAACCCTATAATTTTACACAACTCTCCAAGTGGTGCAATCGAGAGAATAATTTATGTGCTATTGGAAAAAGCAGCACAAGATATCAAGGAAGGAAGAAAACCTCAATTCCCATTATGGCTTGCGCCGACTCAAGTACGAGTAATTCCGCTAAAAGAAGAATTTGCGGGAATGTGTGATGTTTTAACTGCTAAACTATCTTCTCACAATATTAGAGTCGACATTGATGATAGAAACGAAAGCATTGGAAAAAGAATTCGAGATGCAGAGAAAGATTGGATTCGTTACACTCTTGTAATTGGAGAAAAGGAAGCAAATTCGGAAAATCTAAGTATTAGAGACAGACAAACAGGAAATGTTAAAGAATTGGCATTTAATGATTTTATTAATGAAATAAGTGAGCAAACAAAAGGCAAACCATTTACTGGACTGAACCTTCCAAAATATCTCTCACATAGACCTCAACTGATGGTGTAAAAATGAGTTTTCTAGATTTATACATGAACAGAAATCCACTAATCACGGCTTCCTCCGGAGATTCTGAGCCTGTGGCAACTGTCTTTGGCATTCCTTTTGATTCTACTCACTCTTACAAACCTGGATGCAGATTTGGACCTGATGTCATTCGTGACGCATTTAACAATATTGAGATATTTCATCCACAGTTTGGAATTGATTTAGAATCTGTAAACATTGAAGATTTGGGAAATACAACTCATACGGTTTTGGCAAGTGAGATGATTGACATGGTTGGAAAAATCACAAAAGAATTAGTTGCCAAGAAAAGACAACTGTTCATTTTAGGAGGCGAGCACTCTATAACATATGGTACATACATGAGCTTTCCAAAAGATACCGGTTATGTCGTATTTGATGCTCATTATGATTTACGTGATGAGTACGCAAACATCAAACTAAGTCATGCTGCATACCTTAGAAGAATTGTAGAACAAAGAGGTGCAGATAATATCTTGCATGTTGGAGCCAGAGCATTTGTAAAAGAAGAGTTAGAATTTCTAAAAGAACATAACATCAAAACAATCTCTGACAGACAAGTAATAGAAGGTAATGGTCCACAACTTCTAAAAGATTTTGTTTCTTCATTTGATTCGATGTATACTAGTTTTGATCTTGATGTCTTGGATCCTGCATATGCTCCAGGTGTTGGAAATCCTGAAGCTGCAGGTATGACCTCCCGCGAACTATTTGATATGATTTATTCGCTTGAAAACAAAAAAGTAGCAGGTGTTGACATTGTGGAACTAAATCCACAATATGATAATGGAGCCACTGCATCAATTGCAGCAAAAATAATGTCTACCTTAATTGCTATGAATTTGGCTAGATTGAACTACTTTCAGTGAATTTGTTAATTCGATATGCCCTCTTTGCAATACAAAAAATTTCTTATTGAAGCAACCTGTACTGTATTAAAAAACATGGATGGAAAAATTTCATGTTAAATAATCTCAGGGGGACATTACAGCCCATACTTGAAAAGATTGGCAAGGCATTTGCTTCTACCGGTCTTTCGCCTAACTTTTGGACTTTTCTAGGTCTTGTGTTTGCTCTTGCATCTGCACTAGTATATGGATTGGGCATTGAATTTGGATTGATTATTGGTGGGCTTCTATTGCTCGTGTCAGGATTTTTTGATATGATAGATGGGCAAGTTGCAAGAGTGACTGGCAAAACATCTCTGAAGGGCTCTTATCTTGATTCAATGTTTGATAAGATAGCTGAAGTTGCAATATTTCTTGGATTGTTGATTGGAGGATATGCAGAACCTTATCTGGTACTTCTTGCAATCACTCTGTCGCTATTGGTAAGTTATGCTAGAGCAAAATCTGATGCATTAAACATAAAGTTACAAGGGGTAGGCATTGGGGAAAGAGCAGAACGCCTACTGATAATTGCAATTATTGGAATAATTGGATACATGGAGCCTGCGGTGATTATCGTGGTAGTGATTGCAGGAATTACGCTTGTTCAAAGAATGATTGTAACTGCAAAAAACATCAAAGAAAAAACTGAATAGTTGCTATTTATGAAAATACTTTTTCCATATTGATTTTGAGTGCCATTTCCAATTAACTAACGTTTTTTTATATTGAAGAGTTTTATTAGATTGCCTAACAATGAAGAATAATAGAGCATTGATTGTTGTACAAAATGATTCACTGTTTCACGATCTGAGCTAGGCAAAAATAAATTTTTAAAATAACTTGATTCTACCAATTCTATCCCTCTAAAATGATAAAATTGGGAAACAACTATTATAATTTAAAATCACTAACACAGAATAATTCTATCGAAGTTTTCCGCGTTGTCTTCTACTGTCTTCAGATCTAATTTTTAGAATCTTGAAGTGAATTGCACATGAAATACAATACCATTTCAATACTGTTGGTGATGCAATGTATGCTCCTTGAGCACGTAGTTCTTTAGCCAAAGTGTGTTCTACTAGATTTAGTCTAGAGGTAACTTTTTTTGCTTTATCTTTTGGTACTGTTGAACCACAGTTTGTACACTGTATAGTGCCTGATGATCCTTTGCCTCCTTTTGTACGTCCTCTACTTGCTCGCTTAAGTGGCATGCAAATAATCGAATTTGCCTACTTATATTCTTGTATAAATCAAAGTATGCCTCTTTATATGAAGCAAAATGAAAATTCATCAAATGTTAATTTTATTGGGGTTTTTTTCTAAATTTTCTCCACTAAATTTCTCCCAACAATAGTCATGAAACCAATTAGAATCAAAAATTATGATCTTTTCTTGAACCTCCATTTCTTCTCTACAATAAAGGCAGGACACAATTTTGTTATTCTTTGTTTTTGTACCTATAACCTCATTAGCAGTTACACCCTCATTAGAAGCGAATTTAGTATGTTCGACTGAATCAATTATTTTTGTATTCATAAACAAACTAAATTTTCTGCAGACATAAGTTAACAGGCGTCATAATTTAAAATTACACCAGCCAATACTCGTTTTACACATTACCTCGTATGGATCATGTATAATTTTTTAAATTCTCCCATTTTCTAAAATTGAATTGTTATCTTAAACTGTGTTTTTATGACTTCAATAACGATGTTTATTTCTAGTCCAATTTTTAACAGGTAGGCAGTAATTGACTAAATTCTTGAATAAAATTATGAAAATAAGATGATTGAATCTAATTTTATCAAAATTCATTATATTTTAATGATAGATTCAATATCTCTCATTGTTAGAAAATGCGCGGTTTATGTCATGTTTGCTTTGATTCCAATGTTGATTTGGTTATAGTAAAAGGCAGCATATTATGCCAGAAATGTTTTGAAAAACAAAATGCAAAAAACTAAATCGATATTGTTTGAAACTAATTCATGAAACTAGCGGTGTTTTCCCACTGTGCTATTGATACTATTACCGTCAATGGCATAACTCATGAACAAATTGGAGGGGCTGCATGCTATGGTGGAATAACTGCAAGACAACTCAAATTTGATGTAGATCTATACACAAGATTTGGCAAAGACTTTCCAAAACAGTATCTAACTCAAAATAAAATTAATTTTGAAAATGCGCTATCTGAAAAACTTACAACCCGATTTGCAATAGATATCACAGGTTCAGACAGAACATTAAAGGTGATAAATGAATGTGACCCAATTGAGTACACTGGCATAAACGCGGATGGTTCCTTAGTAACTCCAATATTTCATGAAATCTCATTTGATACTTTTGATAAAATAAAAAAAGATTCTAGTTTTACTTTAGTTGATCCTCAAGGATTTTTGAGACGAGTTGATTCAGATAAAAATGTGACTTTAGAAACCACCGAACTTGATTTATCTGGCGTAGATGCAATCAAGGTAAATCCTGAGGAATCTCAGAAAATTGTTAATGGTTCTTATGAAGAAATGATGATGGCACTACAAAAAAAAGGTGTAAAGTATGTTGTTTTTACAAATAAAACTGAAGTTTCATTATTAGTCAAAGACAAAATTTACTCCATAACATTACCTAACAAAGAAGTTTATGATACCACTGGTATTGGTGATATTTTTTGTGCTACGTTTTGTTGCACAATGCTAAAAGAAAAAGACTTTCTTTGGGCATTATGTTTTGCAGGAGGTTCTGCACAGGCTGCACTCGATTCAAAACAGATTGGTCTACTTAAAATACCTCCAAAAATTGCAATTGAAACTAACGCATCTTATTTTTACAATCTCGTAAAATATAGAACGATTTAGCACTTTATCCTTTTATTGTACTCATAGTTTCATTTCTCTGTGCAAATAGGAATCTATGGCTCTGGTACTACAGACGCTACTGCAAAGACAATAAAAAAAATTTTAGATGATGCTGAAATTGAATCATTTGTCATTACTGTAAAATCAAAAGTGAAACCGGCTGATTGTATTTTGGTGTTAGGGGGAGACAAGGGAGTCCGAAATTATTTTCACAGGTTTTTTGATCCAACAACACCTGTTTTAGGAATAAGTGAAGGTGAATCTAGTGGATTTTTAGCTCAGGTAGATCTTAGGGAGTTTTCATCATATGTACGAATATTAAAAAAACAAAATTACACCGTGGAGGAAGTCCCAAGACTTGGTGTAAAAATTGACGGGAAAAACGTCTATCCCGTATTAAACGATGTTGCAGTATTTTCATCAAAAAGTGCGATGCTCATGGAGCACACATTACGTGTAAATGACGAGGAGGTGTGGCATGATAACAGTGATGGAATCATAGTATCTACCCCAATTGGTTCTTCTGCATATTCAATGTCTGCAGGTGGGCCAATGCTGTTTCAGGACTCTGGTGTGTTTGAAATAATTTCCGTTAACTCTTTAGATATTACCCGAAGGCCGATTATTGTATCAAATAAAAGTTCTATTCAAATTAGTGATATTTCAGCTAGATTACATTGTGAAGTTGTTCTTGATGGACTGGAAAGATACAAAGTAAACAACATGGTAGAATGTACCCAATTTTTACCGCCTGCAAAAATAATTCGACTCAAAAAAGATTCTACTGCAATCTCAGCCCTTGCAAAAAAGGTCCATCTGGCTGAAGAATTGCTCAGTATGCCTCCAAGCTCTAAATTATTGCTAAAAACATTAGAATACGAAGGAGCGCTTACACAAAAAGATCTTGCAAACAAGACTTTGCTACCTGCAAGAACAGTTAGATTGGCACTTAGTCACTTGTTGAAAAAAGGCTATGTCAAAAAGAAGGTCTCAATAAGAGACGCACGTCAAAAAATCTATGAAATATCAAAGATAGGATGACTTTTGTCACTTTATTTTCAATTTCATGAAATATCCTGATCTTTCTGATATGAGGGTGGCTTCCTCTTAAAAATTTGTACTGTTGAAAATGCTGAAACTATCTAATTTATTGTTATGAATTTAGGTATTTTCTATTTGTGTGATGCAGCTTTTACAAATGCCTCAAATACTTGCTCTGGATATCCTGGTCTACTATTGAACTCTGGATGGAACTGTACCCCCAAATAGAACTTGTGAGACGGAATCTCTAACATTTCCATTCTTTTCCCCCCGTCACTCTCGGCTGAAAATATTAATCCTTTATTCTCAAATTCTGGAATGTATTTTTTATTGATTTCATATCTATGTCTATGTCTTTTGCTAATTGTGTCAGAATTGTAGATTTTGTGTGCTATGGTATTTTGTTTTATTTGAATATCGTTTGCACCAAGTCTTAATGAGCCTCCCATATCTGATACGTCTTTTTGTTCTGGAAGTAAATCTACAATTGGATTTTTGGCATCCGATTTTATTTCAGTAGAATTCGCATCATCTAATTTCAAAACATTTCTTGCAAACGCAATTGAAGCTAATTGAAATCCAAAACATATGCCAAGGTATGGTATATTTTTCTCCCTTGCATAGTTTGCAGTTTTTATGATTCCTTCTGATCCTCTAATTCCAAATCCTCCTGGAACTAGTATACCATCATATTTTGATAAAATATCATAATCTGAAATTGATTCCGAATCAATCCAATCAATCTCAACTGATTTCCCCAACTTTGCTCCAGCATGTTTTAGTGCATGATTTACACTGACGTAACTATCAGCAAGTGTGACATATTTCCCAACCATTGCAATTTTCACTTTTTGGTCTTCATGATTTATCATAGATTCAGCAATACTATTCCATTTATCCCAATTTGCAGATGCATTTACCATTCCAACTTTACCAAACTTTCTAAATAGCGAATCCATTATTCCTTGGTCATACAATATTTGCGGTACTTGAAAAATTGATTTTACATCATGACATGAAAGTACATCATTTGCAGTAACATTAGTGAATAAAGCAATTTTTTTCTTTGTTTTTTCTTCAAGGGGTGTTGTACATCTTACTGCCAAAAAATCAGGCTGAATACCAATTCTTCTTAATTCTTGTGCACTGTGCTGTGTAGGTTTTGTTTTTTGCTCGCCTACCACATCCAATGACGGTGCAAGTGTTACATGAACAAAGATCACATTCTGTGGACCTTCTTCAACTCTCATCTGTCTTAGAGCTTCTAAAAATGGGAGTGATTCTATATCTCCCACTGTACCGCCACACTCAACTATCAAAAAGTCCAACTTTTCCTCTTCAGCAATTTTTCTAATTCTATTTTTGATTTCATCTGTGATATGTGGAATTATTTGAACACATGCTCCTAGATACTCTCCTTTTCTTTCTGCATCGATTACTGCTGAATATACCTGAGCTGTAGTGATGTTGTGGCTTTTTGGAATGTTTTGATTTAGGAATCGCTCATAGTTTCCAATATCCATATCACATTCTCCCCCATCATCTGTCACAAAGACCTCTCCGTGAGCAACTGGATTCATGGTTCCTGCATCATAATTCAGATAGGGATCTATTTTGATACAAGATACTTTTTGGCCTGCTAATTGTAATAATTTTGCAATAGATGAGGTTGTTACGCCTTTTCCAAGACCTGACATTACACCTCCTGTAACAAAAATAAGCTTTGTCTGCACATTAATAAAACAAGTATCTGGTTTTTGTATGTTTTGCTGATCACACTTCAATGAGATCTATGATTCTCTATGAGATCTTAAATTTGTATGAAATTTTTTATTTTTTTTAACAGATGTTCGGACATTATATGCTGTATTTTTTATGTCTCAATACACATCAATTAATTGAGCACATCTAGGTAGTGTGCCTGAAACAGTTCCCCCAACCCGATTTAATACAGGCCACTACTCTTTAACGAAATGTTATAGTTTATCGCTAAATCTTGATCTGAATGCATCTACCCTGCTTTGGGTTTTGTATTCTTCTGGATGTGAGTCTTTTCTTGAACGTTCCTCTAGCTTATGTTTGTGTTCTTCTCTGGCATGATGCAGCCTGTCTTTTTCATGGATGAATTCTTTTTTGCAATATTGGCATGCTACGATAGTTTTATGATGTTTATGTCTAACGTGTTTTACCAAGTCATCGTGATTATCAAACTTTGAATCACACTGTATGCAGTCGTTTTTCTTGTTATGAAAAAACTTCATTATCTTACTATTATGACATGTATATTTAAACTCGATATGTAGTATCCGTTTTAAAACTTTGTTGAACTTGATTGGTTTTATGTAAAATGATTTTGCATATACACTCAAAGTTTACATCGTTATTCGATAATATTACAACTTTCCGGAATTAAATTATGATGGTAGAGCCTGAGTCTTGTAGTCATGAGTATGCTCATAATGGAACATTATCGTGTAGAAAATGTGGAAAAATTCGTTATTAACTATTTGAATTTTTAAAAACAACATTAAATGATTTCATATCAAATGAATTTGATATTTGTTCTTTGATATTGTTTATTTTATTATATTATGTCTAATTCTTTTTATGGGTTTTTGGGACTTTTTTTGTGAATTTTATTGAAGACAATACTTCACCAATTAATCTTGAAGCTAAATGAGATGTAAAATCTTGAATATCAAATGGAGGACAAATCTCCATTATGTCCATTCCAATAATTCCATGTTTGGCTATTTCATTTACCATTGTAAGTGATTCTGCACTTGATAGTCCAAATGGGACTGGAACAGAGACACCTGGAGCAAATGCAGGATCCAAACAATCCATATCAAAAGATAGGTATACCTTTGAACCTGTTGTTTTTAGTATTTCATTAATTGTATTTTTAATTCCGTTATACTGTATATCTTGTGGAGAAATTACTTTGATTCCATATTTTTGAATATTTATAATCTCTTCTTGCTCCGGACTTCTCATTCCTACTAAAACGCTGGATTTTTTATCAATGTATGGCAAAATATCGTATAATACTGAACCATAAAAATCGCGAGTTGAACTAAGAAAGTCAGGATGAGCATCAAAATAAATCAACGAAATTGGCTCTTTATGTTCTACAAATGATTTTATCAATGGTGTAGTCAGTGAATGATCTCCTCCTATGCTAATTGGAATTTTAGAATCTTTGGCAAATTTAGCAAAAGTTTTTGTAATGTCTTTTCTTGAAATGTTTCCATAATCAAAAATCTTTATACTGTTTTTACCTGAATTGGTATATGCAATTGATTTGATCTTATTTTCTACATAGACATCTCTTTTGTTAGATGCTATTCTTACTGCATTTGGTGCTAATTCTGTTCCTTTTCTAATTGAGTGAGAGTGTGATTGGTCTGGAATTCCGACTATGACAATATCTGATTCTTCATAACTGCTAGAATTTGCCCAACAAATTTTTTTGTCTTGAACCATTTTTGATTTGGGCTATTTTATTGATAAATAAAACTATTATGTTGATTTTCAGATCTACTTTATGACGGTTTGTCTTTTGAGGCTTTTTGTAAATGCCTCGATACTTGACTCCCGTTTGTTTTGAGGGGTATCTTCAATAAGTTTTAAAAATGCACTTCCTACAATTACTGCATCTGCTCCCGCTTTGATATATTTTTTAACATCCTCTGGAGTTGAAACACCGAACCCAACGCCAACTGGAATCTTTCCTCCGATTATTTTTTTGACATCTTTTATTGCTTTTAGAGAATAGTTTTGTATCTCTGTTTTTACACCAGTTGTACCATACACTGCAACTAAATATAAAAATCCTGAAGATATTTTTGCAATTTTTTCAATTCTTGATTTTGTTGTGTTTGGTGACACTAAAAATATTGTATCTGCCATGTTTTTAGCAGATGCAATGTATTCTTTTGATTCTTCAATTGACATATCTGGAAGAATAAATCCATCAATTCCGGCATTTTTAGCCTCGGTAATAAATTTTGAATACCCTTTATGGTACAAAATATTGGTATATGTCATTAGAACTAGAGGTATGTTTGTCTCTTTTCTAATTTTTTTTACAATATTAAAAAATCGGTTTATTTTAGTGCCATTATTCAAAGATATCATGCTGGCATTTTGAATTACAGGGCCATCTGCCAGAGGATCTGAAAATGGAAATCCTAATTCTATAATGTCTGCCCCTCCTTTGATTAATCCTCTGACTGCAGCCATTGTGGCATTTTCATTTGGATATCCTACCATGATGTATGCAATTAACGCCTTTTCTTTTTTGGCAGATAATTCTGCAAATTTTTCTTTAATTTTTGACATGTTTGTTTAGATACCTTTGTACTTCTTCTACGTCCTTGTCTCCTCTTCCTGAAAGTGTGACTACGATTGATTCTGATTTTTTACTCCTTTTTGCAACCTTCATTGCTTCAGCTATTGCATGAGCTGATTCAAGAGCTGGAATTATTCCCTCAGTTCTAGTTAACATCAAAAATGCATCAATTACTTCAGCATCTGTTGCAGAGTGATACTTTACTCGTTTAGTATCTTTTAGATAAGAGTGCTCTGGACCTACACCTGGATAATCTAGCCCTGCTGAAATACTATGTGTCTCTGTAATTTGTCCTTCTTCATCTTGTAATAGATATGTCATCATTCCATGTAAAACGCCTTTAGTGCCAGCAGATAATGTCGCCGAGTGATATTTTGATTTTAATCCTTTACCTGCGGCTTCAACTCCAATTAGTTCTGTATTTGTATCTACTAGCGGATAAAAAGTTCCAATGGCATTTGATCCTCCTCCAACACATGCAATTACAGTATCTGGTGATTTGTTTGAAATTTTTTTCATTTGTACTTTGATTTCCTCACCTATTACACTCTGAAAGTCTCGTACCATTACAGGATATGGATGAGGTCCTACTGCAGAACCTAGTAAATAATATGTAGTCTCTACATTTGTAATCCAGTCTCTGATTGCCTCATTGATTGCATCTTTGAGAGTTTTAGAGCCTGATTTTACTGGGTGGACCTTGGAACCTAACATGTTCATTCTATAGACATTTAGCTTTTGTCGTATCGTATCTTTATAGCCCATATATACTTCGGATTTAATTCCTAAAACCGCACATGCCATTGCAGTAGCTACTCCATGCTGCCCTGCACCTGTTTCTGCAATGATTCTTTTTTTATTCATTTTTTTTGCAAGTAATGCCTGACCTAACGTGTTGTTTATTTTGTGAGCCCCCCCGTGCAAGAGGTCTTCTCTTTTTAGATAAATTTTAGCGCCACCACATTTTTCTGATAAATTTTTTGCATAGTATAATGGAGTTGGCCTTCCTGCATATTGTTTGAGATAATAATCCAGTTCTTTTTTGAATTCTTTGTTGTCTTTAAATTTAAGATAATTTTCTTCTAACTCTTCTATTGCAGGAACCAATGTCTCTGGAATATACTTTCCACCAAACTCTCCAAATCTGCCCTCTTTAGGATATTTCAATATGAGTTCACCAGTTTTCTTACATGGTCTTCGATATTATCGCTTTTCATTATGCTTGATCCTACTAGGAATGCATCTGCTCCACACTTTTTTAAATATTGTATGTCTTCAGGTGTCTCAACTCCGCTCTCTGAAATTATCAGTCTTGTCTTTTTGTATCCTTCAAGAACTTTTTCTGTAGTTTTAAGGTCGATCTCCAGCGTATCTAAATTTCTATTGTTAATTCCAATAAGATCTGATTCTGTTTTTAATGCATTTTGAAATTCTTGTTTGGTGTGCACTTCCAATAGAACCTTCAGACCCTTTTTGTGACCGTATTTTATGAATTCGTCAATATTCTTGAGAAATCCCTGATCAAATAACGATTGAATGACTAAGATGTAGTCCGCGCCAATTTTTTCTGCAGCATCAATCTGTATTGTATCAATCATAATGTCTTTCATTAACAGTGGAACGTCTAACGCTTGCCTTATCTGAATAAAGTATTGCGGTGATCCATTAAACATATGAGGTTGGGTAAGCACAGACAGAGCTTTTGAGCCTCCTGCAATCATTTGTTTTGCTATGCTTATTGGGTCTGATAATGTTCTAATTTTGCCCAAAGATGGGGATGAAAATTTTACCTCTGTAAGCAAAGTTGCATGTTTGTTTGATTTTATTATTTGTAACAAATCCTTTTCTGATTTCTGTAATTTTATGTCTACATCATACACTCCATCGTCAATTGCAGTTTGTGAATTGTTTACTAGTTTTCTTAGAATGTTTTCAGCCATCATACTATCTCCTTTAATTTTGAAATATTCCCAGTACCTGCAACAAATCTTTCTAAAAGTTTGAATGCTTTTCCGTTTTTAATTGTGTTTAATGCCAATTCTACCCCTTCTTCAAAATTATTCACAATGTTTGAAACAATTAATCCCCCCGCTGCATTAAGAGCTGTTGTTTCTATCATGGCTTGATTTGCAGTATTGTTTAACACTCCAACAAATGCATTTATCGCATCATCTCTAGTCTTAACTTGAATCTCTTTTAGTGTTGATTTGTGCAGTCCTACCACATGAGGATCAATTGAATTCATCAATACTTTATCATTTCTTAAAACACATACTCTATTTGTTGCACTGGTTGAAAATTCATCCAACCCATCATCTGAGCGAACTGTCATTATATTTTCAGCTCCATTTCTTTTTAGAATCAATGGTAGTCGGTCTAAAAATTCAATTGAAGAAACACCTATCATTTGATTTTTAACACAAGCTGGATTTGAGAGAGGACCTAACAAATTGAATGCTGATCTTTTTCCTATGTACTTTCTTGCATTTGATACATGTTTCATTGCAGGATGAAATTTTTGTGCAAACATAAAACATATGTTGTATTTTTCAAGTATCTCTGCAATTTTATCTGGCTCTGAATTTAGATCATATCCAAAATATTCAAAAATATCTGCACTTCCAGAAACGCCCGAACTGGAACGATTCCCATGTTTTGCCACAATTCCTCCAGCGGCTGTTACTACAAAAGATGCCGCAGTGGACACGTTAAATGTCTGAAGATTATCTCCTCCCGTACCACACATATCTATGATCCTCCCTTTGTTTTTAGGCTCAACTTTGAGGGAAAATTCTCGCATTTTATCTAGCATGCCCAGTAATTCATCATCTGTTTCTCCTTTTTCCGTTAGACTGGATAGAAAATCTAGATTTTCTTTGTCGTTTGTTTTACCAGATAAAATTTCAGTCATAATGTAATTCATCTGATCATATGTCAAATCCACCTTATGTTGTAGTTTTAAAATAAAATCTGAAATCATTTTTTATTTTTCACCTGTTCAATGAAATTTGAGAGAATTTTTTTCCCGTCTTCTGTCATTATTGATTCGGGGTGAAATTGTACTCCTTCTATTAGATATTTTTTGTGTCTAATTGCCATGACCTCACCATCATCAACTGCAGTTGCTGTCACTTCTAATACGTCTGGAATTATTGATTTATCCCCCACCAATGAATGATACCTTGTAGCTCTGAATGGATTCTTGACATCTTTGAATAATTCTGAATTTATGTGCTCAACTGGACTTGTCTTACCATGTCTTACGCAACCTGCATTTGTAACCTTGCCTCCAAAAGCTTCAATTATTCCCTGATGTCCAAGACATACTCCCAATATTGGAGTGGTGGGACCAATGTCTTTGATTACATCACTACATACTCCAAAATATTTTCTGTCTGCGGGTGTTCCTGGACCAGGTGATATTATTATCGCATCATATTTTCTTTGTTTTATTTGTACTAGTGTTATCTTGTCATTTCTTATAACATCACAATCTACTCCAAGCTCACCCAAGTACTGTGCAATATTGTACACAAACGAATCATAATTATCTATAATTAGAAATTTCATTTTGTTGCCTCCCTCAGTGCTTGAAGCATTGCACCAGCTTTATGTTCAGTTTCTTTGAATTCATTTTCTGCTACAGAATCTGAAACAATTCCTGCCCCAGATTGTACAAATCCTTTATTTCTATTAATGAATATACTTCTAATTGCAATTGCAAAATCACAACATCCATTAAATGAAAAATATCCAACTGCTCCTGCATATGGCCCTCTTGCTTCTGATTCTAGCTCATCAATTATCTCCATTGCTCTGACTTTAGGAGCTCCTGATACGGTTCCTGCTGGAAATACTGCCTTAAATGCATCAAACATGTCATTTTCAGGCGCCAAATTGCCTACCACATGTGTTACTATGTGCTGTACATGGCTAAATCGTTTGATCTGCATTAACTCTTCTGTGTGCACTGTTCCATACTTGCATACTCTGCCTATATCGTTTCTACCCAAATCCACTAACATGGTGTGCTCTGCCAATTCTTTTTCATCATGAAGTAATTCATCAGATAATTGTTTATTTTTTTCTTCATCATCTGTGATTTTTCTGGTTCCTGCAATTGGGAATGTTTCTACTTTCTCATTTGTTATTCTCACTAACATTTCTGGCGATGCGCCGATGATAGTTTTTGTGTCTTGTTTTAGGTGATACATGTAAGGTGACGGATTAAGTCTTCGTAGTGTTTTGTATAGTGTTAGATTATCCCCATTTGTATCAAATGCAAACTTTCTTGATAACACAACTTGGAATATATCTCCATCATGGATGTATTGTTTTGCCTTGTTTACAATATTTGAAAATTTTTCTTTATTCATATTTGGTACGACTTCAGTTGCTTTAAAATCTCCAAATGAATCACTATCCATTTTAAATTGTTCAAATCTATTTTGATCGTGATAAAAATAAAATAATTTCTTGTGTAAATTATCATACAGTATCCCATCATCATAAATTCCAAACTCCATTAATGGCTGTGGTGAATCATGAGTATCTGGAATGTTTTCCACTAATCTTACTGCATCATAGTTTACAACACCAACTGCTCCTCCCAGATATCTATAACTTTGATCTTCTGACTTTCCTAGTAGTTTTTTTAGCTCCTCAAATGGATCATTTGTTTGAATGGTTTCTGTTTTATTGTTTTTTATGATTTCTACTTTATTTGAATATCCTTTTAGGATTATTTTAGGATCAAATCCCATCACCGATGTTTCAGCCAGTACTTCTGGACCTGTTAATGATTCAAAGAGAAATGAGTGTGAATAGTTCCTGGAGATTTTATTGTATATTTGAAATTGATTTTCAGATAACTCTAGTGGTATTACTTTCGGTTGAGAATTTCCAAAGGTGTCCACCCATAGACAAAATTTTACTCGTTTATTATTTAAATTGATAAGTTGCTAATTTAGCACATTTTTTGGTACATGGCTATTTTTCCATATTAAAGCGTATTACGGTATGGTACGGTACCTTTATATGATATTAAGTCGTAAATAAAATTACAATGAAAGGTGCAAAATCCTCTCTGATGCAAGATCTATATTTTAAAAAACCGTCTGAAGTACAATCAAGTGCTTCTGAAGTGCAGTGTTATATTTGTGGCAAAGGATTGCAAGATGGATTTCGTATAACTGCTAAGATGCTGTCTAATGGAATGGCATTATTTTGTGATGCGCATTATTCATTACAATGATTTTTGATTTTCTCTAGTTGAAACAAAATCCATTTTATGAAAGGAATTTCATATAGTAGTTTGTTCAATTCATTCTATGTCAAGAAATAGTTTGATGATTCTATTTGGTGGAATCATGTTGATTCTAATGGGATTAAAACTGATGGGTGCCTTCTAATCAAATGCGACCCTATCTTAGTGACTTTGAATTTTTTTTACAAAATTGACAAATCAACGAATTTGTTTTACGCCCACACGAAATACATTGAGTCGTTTTTCCCAGAAAAATTGGCTTATTTGGGTTTCGAATTAATTTTATTATGATAAAGGCAATAACTGCAACAATTATACTTGCAATAATAAGCCCTAGTACCATTGTTTATGGTGTATTTTATTGCTATTCAAACCTTCTCTAATGATGATTGCGTTGAATTTTTGAAAATGGCGTTAACTCCAAACTTTTTCTTTAAATGTCCATTTTTTATTTAAAATAAAATTGCTAAATGCCGCAGTTGCAACTGCTAAAACAAGTGCAATTGGATATGATACACTAAACTCGTCGACTAAATAATACACCATTCCAAGCTGGACTAGTGCTCCGATGGAGCTAAACCCTGCAAATTTACCATACTGGACGATTGTTCTTTTTGAACTAAAGTCTCTATCTTCAAATGTCCAAAATTTATTCAAAAAGAAATTACTCGTGATTGAAGACATTATACCAAGGATTGTTGCGTGTAGATACCACATGTCTAAACTAGATGTAAATAAAATGGATGTAAGGTAATTAACTCCAAGCCCAATCGCTCCAACTGAAAAGAATCTGGCTGCCTTTGACAAGAATTTGACCGATGGTCTCTTCTCGTTTCGCTGTTCTATCTTACCATATCTGTAAAGTTTTCCAACTGCATGAATATATTCTAAAATTGTTTTTACACCAAGCTTACTTTTTCCATTTGTTCTGTCTGAAAATGTATATGGAATTTCCTTTATCGATACCCCTTTTACTTTGACAATCATTTCTAATAAAATCTTGTAGCCTATTGCATCAAAATTAATTCCTTTGATAACCTCTTTGTTAAATGCAAAGAATCCAGACATTGGATCTGATTCCTTAATACCAAGGCCTCTTTTTGCAATGATTGTAGCGATCCTGCTTATCATTTTTCGTTTTATTGACCAACCTTGAATTGAACCTCCATTGAGATATCGCGATGCAACTACTATGTCTGATTTTGATTGTTTTAAAACATCAACAAGTTTCGGTATTAATTGTGGTGGATGTGAAAAATCACTGTCCATTACAACAACTATCTTTCCCTTTGCTTGTTGTATTCCATTTAGTATTGCAGAGCTGAGCCCTTCTCTTGTTTTTCTATTGATAACATTAACTGTATATTTTGTTTTTTCTATTAATGACTCAAAATAATCTTCGGCAATTTTAGCAGTGCCATCAGGCGAGTTATCATCAACTACAATTGCTTCCACTATGGTATTTTTTGGCAGGTGCTCTTTAATCAAATGTAATATTCCTTTGATGTTTTCAGATTCGTTATAAGTAGGAATTATAATTGATACTTCTGCATTTATTGTACTTGCCAACACGAATTTAGAATATTTGTCTCATATTCAAATATAGCTTTGCGTAATTAAACCCTTTATATAATAAAAATTTGAGCGATCAAAACTGAATTTTATCGTAATTTTCTAATTTCTTCTGGAACATGTGAGGATCATGACAGTATATTTGAAACCTGCCCGTATTTGCTCTAATGTTAATTTCTTGTTATTGTAATTTGGCAAAAATGTATTTTTTAATCATAATTATCAAGATGGTTGTTTTTCCTTAAGGATTTATGAATAAAGTTTAGAAAATAAAAGAGAGATTATGAACAGCCTGGATAGGCTCCAACAGGATTTCCGATGCATCCTGCAAAGATTGCATTACTAAGGTCTGCACCACTTAGGTTTGCACCACTTAGGTCTGCACCAGATAGGTTTGCGTAATTAAGATATGCTGCAACAAGGTTTGCATCATTGAGGTGTGCTGCAACAAGGTTTGCACTGTCAAGATGTGCATCACCTAAGTTTGCATTATGGAAGTTTACCGTACCTAAGTTTGCATTATGGAAGTTTGCACCGTAGAGAATTGCATCAGTAAAGTCTACATCATAAAGGATTGCACCAGTGAAGTCGACATTATGAAAATCTGCCCCACTTAGATCACATCCATGTAAATCAATGTTAGGCTTAGGAATTGCAGAACATCTATCTGCATCGGTTGTTGTTGGATTTTGTGTTGGTTGCGTATTTTGAGATTGTACTTCAGTGTTTTGGGCTGGTTGAGTATTTTTAGATTGTAATTTGACAATATCATTTTTTAATTTAGTGTTTTCGGATTGCAGTTTTGTGTTTTCATTTTGAAGTTCTTTAATTTTTGGAACTGTAATTATATTATTGTCAATTAGAAAAGATAACCCATCGCCAAACTCATCATCTGTAATTTTTCCCTCTGACCAAAATCCTGCAACTCCTTTTACCCATGCAGGAATGTCATACTTGCTTTGAGCTGAAATTGAAGCGACAGATACGCTAAGAACAACAACTAAAACAGATATTATTAGAACCTTATTCAATAATTATGTAATTTTTGGGTAGACTTAAGGATTTAGGACCAGATTTTAGACTTATCTTGTGTCTTCAAGTCTAGAGCTTTTTCATAACATTTTTTTGCTTCTTCGTGTTTGTCTAACCTATCAAATGCGATGCCTTTGCCTGTCCAAGTGTCAAAATCATTGGGATTGATTTCTAATGCTTTATCAAAACATTTGATTGCTTCTTCATGATTGTCTAGTTTACTTAATGCATTTCCTTTGGAAGACCAAGCATCAGCAAGAACTTCTAGATTGATTTCTAATGCTTTATCAAAACACCCTAAAGCCTCTTGATATTTTTCTAACCTAGACAATGCAGAACCTTTCATCACCCAAACTACGGGATCATCTGGATTAATGTCAATTGCTTTATTAAAATACTGTAATCCTTTTTCATCTTTTGCGTATGTAAGATCTAACCCCTTTTGTAATAAATCCCATACTTTTTGCTTCTCAAACAATCCCATAAGTTCTAAGTTTTGTAATAACTTAAGGATTTAGGAAGAACATTTTACACATTTACAAGTAATTATTCTATTATCTTCCACGTCCTACATTGAATGACTTTTGCTCGAATGTGTTCCATTTTTGTATTAACTTAGGGTTAAAATCAATGTATTTTGTGATTATATTTAGGATCTTTCTCAAACATACTAGTAAACCCACGACTTGGCGGTTCGAAATTCTTTGACATGACTATCTATGGTTTTTAATGCATTGATAAACTAAATAATATTATTTCTGCCAATGGCTTGAAATTATCTTTTCAAATTTCTAAATTGTAGAATTTGACTATTTTACATGTGTACCTTCACGTATCTCTATCTTACCAGCCTCTCCATTTGCTTGCATGTTTGTATATGGATATATTTTGGAATTAAATTTATTTACTGTTCCCTCAAAAGTCTGTATCACTGTTGTTCTATCCAGGGCAGTTTGTAATTGCGGACCTCGTTTTAGATCTATGCGATAATGCTCATCTACCATAATGACTGTTTTTTCAGTGTTTATTGGATGAAACAAAATAAACGAAAAATCTTTCGGAACATTTTCTCGTTCAAACATATCATACAATATCCATGAATAAACCGGACTTGTAAGAACTGTAACACTGTCATCATAATTTTCTAAAACATATGATAATGCCTGAAATTGATTACTTGATATATTATTGATAATCAAAAGTGTTGTACTGACAAAGCTAAAAATTAAAATCACAGATACAATTGCTGTGAATGCGATATTTTTTTTGATTATGTTGTATTTATGAATTGATTCTAGTAATACACCTGCTGCAATACACATTACTGGTATTACCATCATCCAATGAAAATATTGCTTGTATCCAATAATACTTAGAAATACTACAAATGGAGCAAACCCCAACAAAAGAAATTTATCTTTCCGTAATGCTGCAATAACCATTCCTGATAATCCTAAGATAAACATCAATGGATCAATTACTGCAAAGAATCCAAATATGTCTAATACGCTATTTGTCCTCTGTGTTTGCCACAACACACCTTTCTGCCAAAGATCAAACTGATCAAGTGTAATTGCATTGACAGGCCATATTAAAGGAATCAACAAAAATGGAATCAATAAAAGCAAAACATCTGAAAACTTTTTTCTATCCGAATATACAATCCATGCAACAACAAAGATCATTGTAAATGCTGGTATCTTTGTAAATACTGCCAAACCCAATAAACACCCTGAAAAAATAATTAGCACAGATTTTTGTTTTGTTTTAGTAGAATAGATTGCAAGTAAAATTGCACCTAATACCAGAGGCATCAAAATTGAATCGAGCAATATTCTTTTGAAAATCCATGTAAATGGTAGTACTGCAAAGAGTGATGCAGATAGAAATGGTGCAATTCCTCCGTATCTGAGTTGAACAATTTTATAAATTAGAAATGTATCTAAAACTGCTAACAATCCCATGAATATTCTTGGAATCATATACAATGATTGTAATGATTCTGGATCTGTTGATGGTTTAATGTCTGAATAATTTGTTATTGCAAGAATTGAAGCAATTGCAATTTGACCAAAATATGGATGATCATACACATTACCTTCTTGTGGATTTGCAGTATGCAATAGATTCACTGCCCGCCTCATGTAAATTCCCTCATCAAAAAATACGTCTGGATATCCTACTGGATTCCAGAGGTGAGTAAAACCTGATAGTAAAAGTGGAATCAACAAGAAAAATAATTTATTCAATTGCTATCTTATCTTAGTTGATAATCAGACTTTTAAATTAATTAGACCATGATCCAATCTGGCAAAGTTATTACTATACTTCCTTACATCAATCAAAATTTTGTCATTGACACTAACTACGCATTGACATTTCATTTCCTACAGATGCCTGCAAACCGAGCCCTGCTCCTGGCTCTTTGGCTATTATCATCAAAGTTTCGCATGAAAGACATAAAACTGATGGAGTATAGTCTGTGTTTTCTTGAGTTGGTCCAGTTGAAGCTAATATTGCATCCTCTACGATGTTTTTACTATTACAATCAATACATGTTGATGGTTTGTCAGAAAGACGTTTTATTTTTTTGATATAGTAATGGACCATGAATGTTCTACCTGTTAGTAATTCTTAAATTAATTGATTGGTCTTTAATGAGGCTACCTTACGATTAACTTTCATTGTTTTGCATACTCATAAAATACAGTTCAATTAATATGATTTAATGTCAAATTCAAAAATCGCTCTAGCTGACGATTTGTCCATATGCAGAATCTTAAATGGAATGTGGCAGATATCTGGTGGACACGGACAAATAAATCGTGAATCTGCCATTTTGGAGATGTTAGAATATCACAAATCTAGTTTTACTACGTGGGATTTGGCTGATATCTATGGTCCTGCTGAATCATATGTTGGAGAATTTAGAAAACGATTGTCATCTGAAGAATTATCAAAATCACAAGCACTGACTAAATTTGTACCAAATCCCGGTCCTATGACAATGTCTATTGTAGAATATCACATTGATCAATCCCTTCACAAAATGAACACTGACTCACTTGATTTGGTCCAGTTTCATTGGTGGGATTACAATAATGCAAGCTATCTTGATGCCCTTACCAATTTATCGAAACTACAAGATTGTGGAAAAATCAAGCATATTGGGTTGACAAATTTTGATACCCCACGAGTCAAAATAATGGTGGAAAAAGGATTCAACTTAATATCAAACCAAATACAATACTCCATTTTAGATCAAAGACCGGAAAAGTTAATGGCTCCATTCTGTCAAAAATATGGAATTCACCTTCTCACATATGGCACATTACTTGGTGGATTCTTATCTGAAAAATATCTAAACTCTGCAGAACCTCATAGAGCAGACTTGACTAATTACAGTCTCCAAAAATATTATAACATAATTAATGCATGGGGCGGTTGGAAATTATTCCAAGAATTACTGCTCATCTTATCTCAAATAGCAAAAAAACATGACTCTAGTATAGCAAATATATCTACAAAATTTATTTTAGATAAACCTGCAGTTGCGGGGGTAATAATTGGTGCAAGACTTGGATTATCAGAACATAGAAAAGACAATGCCAGAGTCTTTGATTTGCAATTGGACTCTGAAGATCACTCCATGATAAATTCAGTTACTGGAAAATCAAATGATCTTTTTGCTACAATTGGGGATTGTGGAGACGAGTATAGATAGTATCTTCTAGAAACTCGTAACTTGTATAAAAATTCTATAACTCGGTAAGAACAATCGTTTTGAATCCTATGAATACATGTAAAATTCTGTACATTAGAATATACAATAATACAGTCAATATTTTTAAAAAATATGGTAAAAACTAGATAGTAATCAAAACCAATCAGTTATCCATTGACAACTGAGCATCAATTCCATTTTTACATTCCATTGATGTTTGGAATTATTTGATTACTACCTGATTTATTACCTTATAATGAAATAAAAGGACATCTTTGTAAATTCTTTACATTTGTTTATTTTTATAAAAAATTATTTACGAAATTAAATCATAGTTATAACATATTTTTTCATCATTAAATCACGTCTATAAAAAAATAAATTACGAATAAAAAGTGTTTGGAATATAAAATAATAGTGGTTACAAAAGAATTGTATGGGCTGGAAATATTTTAATTTATTCGTTCCATATTGGTTGTTTTTTCAACCAGGATATCAAATCTCTGTAAAGATGGCTTTTTTGTACATTTAATACATTGATTTCCATATTAGTCGATAATTTTGCTGTCTTGGTATAGTTGTCATATTTTGCAAATATGACTTTGTCAAGATATGTCTGACCTTGAATTTCTTTTTTTGCTAATTCCTCAGATTCTGTCATGGCAAAACATGCAAAGAGAACTCCGCCAACCCAATACGCACTACCTGATTCAAGTGATGCCATCATGCTTAGCAGATCATCTAGACTCAGTTTAATCAAATCTCTCACATAGACGGTTTTGTATGGCTCGTGAATAAATTCGGTCATAGTATATCCAATTATGAATTTTTTTGACTTTATTAATCCTAGTCTAAAATCTAAAATTTATTGATTGCCGTCTCATTTTCATGGAATTTTTCTATCTTTTCAATTAATTTCTCTTTAAAATCAAATGCTATTTTGATAAATTCTGCTATATTCCCTGTTTCTTCAGAGCCAATAATTACAATTTGATCTATTTCCATCCCAGTTCTTTCCTTCCACATAAGAGAATACGCTGTTGCTTGCATGAAATATTTCTGAACTTTGTCATAATGTTCCATTAGTTTGTTCTTGCTAGTCTTAAAATCAATAATTGAGAAATCTCCATTATACTCTGCAATACAATCACAAGTTCCTGCTATTTCAAACTCATCACTATATAGTGGAATCTCGATTCCTCGTATGTTGTTAATTTTGTGCAGGTATGGCTTTAGATTTTTAAAATGATTGATTGGAATATCTAAAAAATCTCCGTTAGATTCTTTATTGTTAAGGTAATTTTCACATAATTTATGGGTCATCGTTCCATGGATTTGTGCTTCTTTGATTGTCTGCTCTGCAACTTCGATTCCTACTCTTTCTCTCCAGTCATCAAGACCCGACATATCTGATGTCTTTGATAATATCGTGGTAATTGACGGGTATAGTTTTCCTTCCGGGGTTTCATAGTATCTGACCCCATTTATTTCTGTTTGAAGTGCTAGTGGAATGGTTGTATTGTGGTGGACGAATTGCAATTATTCATAATGTATCAAGGCAATAAAAAAATCAAGCGTTTAAGAAAACACTCGTTGCTTTTTATAGATTTTATGCTAATTAATTTTCAAAGCTTTTTTCAATTTCTTGTGCAAATGATTCTAACTTAGTCATATCTCCTAGATTTCTGTAAGTCAATTTTTCTAGTGTCTTGATTATGCTAATCGCTGCTCTATATTGTGGAATATCTGGATGATTCAATTCTCCATACATTCCCATTCCCTGAATGCCGTTTTGTTTTGCAAAACCTAAGATCAAGCCGTTAAACCCTGTAATTATTGATCTTTGTGGGGTTGTTAAAACTCCCAACCCTTGCATTTGTTTTGTTAATTCTATTGATGTGGTTGTGACAAACGTTTTTGGATTTTTGTCCAGTACTCTGTTTGTATGAAATCCCCCAAGTGTGTAGATGAATTTAGCAGAGTATTTTTTAGAAACATCTATGACGTCTTGACAAAGTGAATATAGTTCTTGACTGTCTTGTGGTTGACCTGTTCCGCCACCAAAAATAATTAGCCCCTCAGCATATTTGTACTCCCAACTTTCATTTGGCAAGTCAATATGACCTCCTACATCCACAACATATGTTGGATATGGGGTCTTTGCAATTCTGAAATTTTTTGTTTTCAAACTATTGTTGATAAAATTCACCACGATACTCCCTACATTTCCCATGTCTTGCATTGCCGCAATGACTATCGGTTTTTCAATCACTGGTTCTTCAGTTTGAAAAAATTCCATTATTTTCTCTAGATTTTACTTATTTAAAAACTACGGACGGTCTTTGTCGACAAAAAAACTTGAGCGATTTTAGTCACGAGTTGAAGTGATGATGTTGTGTTGATACTTGCATACTTCACAGAACCATGTTGAATCTAAGATATTCTTACACTGGCCACAACGATATACTATATTGTCTATATCTCCTACCTGTCTATGTATCTCATCTATTAGTTCCGATGTTATTGATATTTGATGATTTTCATTCATGCTCTTTCTTACTGTTCTATCTCTTCTAGTTATCTTTTTTTACTTTCTTTGTTTAGGCGAATTAGTGTTTTATTCTTAGGAAAAAACCAGATCAAAGCATAGAATTTAGTTAAACTTTCTTCCTTAAGATTTGTATATAATGAAAAAATTAAATGTTTTGTTAATGATTATCGGTAAGATAGAGAAAAATGAGAAAAAAATCAAATTTCATCTAGATATCAATTGTACAAAATGTGGGAAAACAGTACCTGGAGGAATGCATGCATCTGAGAAATATTTTGGCTCAGACTTATTTAAAGCAGAAATCGATAATTTCAAGAAAAATTATCTCTGCGGCATATGCAGAGATAAGAAAAGAAGAAAATAAACGACTTGTTTTAAATTAAATAATTTGAAATATCCCACCAAATAATTTCTAAATTATTCTGGTTTCTTGATTACCATACAGGGTGAACTAATTCTTTAAGATTTCTTCTGGGCTTTGGAAATTTTTCTTGTTTAGGATATCCTATGCATAATACTGATGACGGAATCAACTCGATATTTAATATCTTCATTATTTTTTGCTCATCAAACATTCCAATCCATATGGAACTTAATCCCAAAGCCTGAGCCGCAAGCTGAGAGTATGCAGCAGCTAGTGTCGCATCTTGTATAGCAAATTTTTTCAACACCTCTTCAGGGAAATCAAATTTTACTCTTGCAGGATTTTTACAAAAAACTAGTACAACGGGTGCATTTACGTATGGTTGATTGTTACATGCCTCTACTAATTGCTGTTTTTTTTCAGGACTCTTGACATAAAATATCTCAAAGCCCTGAAAGTTTCCTGCAGTAGGTGCAGTATCTGCGGCTGCTATGATTTTGTCTATTTTTACTGTCTCTACTATTCTATCTGTAAATTTTCTAGTTGAACGTCTTTTTGACATTACTGTAAATAAATCAGTGTTGATAAATTCGGTTGGAGATGATTTCAGTATCTCGCTGAGCAATAGATTTCTAACATTACCTTCAGTATGGGTCTCTTTTGGCTCATATCCTGATGGATATATTTTTTCAGGATTGTCTTTAGAGTCCATGATAAGTGATAAAAAAATATCTTATTAAATAATTCTTAATGTGTTTGTTTTGATGCTATCTCTATGTTTTGATTAAATGTTTTTATTTTTTATTGATATTTGGTATGTAAGCAGATTCTATTGATACGCATTGAGGATGATATTGTTTTTCAGTAATATTTCCACATGCATGACAACTAAAAGTAATTGGTAAATTGCAAGTGCTACATTTCTTCTCTGCTTCTAATTCTTTTCCACATCTTCTGCATGAATCAAATCTCATATTGAGTGTTATTCTACATTTCATTTAAACCCTGTGAAAATTAGGCTACATTAATTAGCTTGTTCTAATTTTTGATATGAGTTGGTCTTGTTCTATAGAATGAGAATAAATCGGCAAACTCAATTTTAGCCTCTGATTTGCTTGTTTGTTTTACACCCACACTTTGAATTACACTGGTTAAAATTTTTAATTTTATATTGTTTCTACCTCAAATACTATCTGATTGTTTCTAAGATAATCTATGATCATATTATTCATATCCGTTAATTACAAAATTTGTTTAAAACAATGTTAGAATTATTAGTGAAAAAATGCGTTGTTTCAAATTATATTATGGCATTAGAAAATTTTTTACCGATATTTTATATAAAAAAACTGAGTAAATTGTACTATGACACAAATATCAATTTAACAGGCAAAAAGAAGATCACTATTATTCATTGGAATTGTTATAGCAATGGTAATAGTGATCTTTGCTCTTGTCTAAATGTACTATGTATTCACATAGGGATGAATTTTTTATGCTTGATTTGAATATTTTTTATTTATACACTTGATGTAAAGTGGAACCACAACTATTGCATTTTTTACTTTCAATATAATTTTGGATAGTTTGACCCTCCCAGATCAAAGCATTTGCTTTGTGACCCTTATCACATTTAATTTTAAATAACATGCTTGTCATAATTGGTCTTTCTAATTTTTTTCTGAACTTAAATATGTTGTTTTAAAACTAATAGAGCAATTTATTGGCTTGAAATTGCATTACCTGCATCGCTTGATTCGTCTTGCTTTTTGAATACCCTGTATTCTCCAATGACTGAATTGCATTGTTGGCATGTGTATTGCCCTCTTTCTACAAGAATCAAATTATCTGCAACTTGTTCATTTGTATTTTCTTCCAGATGTATCTTTGGCGGGTTGTTGAATTCTACTTCACATGTTTTACAGTAATGCTTTGACATTTTTTGTTCTTCAAGTTTGCCTACTGGTGCTAAAAATAGTTTTCCAACTCCTAAATCAGCTTTTTTTGCTTGGTCTTCAGTCAAATCAGCTATAACATATCCACCTGAGCCCTGCAACTTGAATTCTGCCATTTGCATTTCTATTTATTCTGACCTTAAAATACCATGTCTTTGAAAATTGGCTTATTGTTTTGTTTTTGATTTTCTTATTTGATAGAGTAATGAAAAACCTAATCCTGCGATAAATAAACCAAAGCCAAACATGCTCAGAAAAACCATATTTGCAATGCCACCTGGTGGATTTAACAGTATTGTAAACCCAATAAACGTCGAGACAATTCCTAAAATAATCAACAAAATACTAGGACATTTGAGTTCGATTATTTTCAATGTTTTTCTAAATTTTGTATTTACTTAAGGATTTAGAATGGGGTTTGTGTTGTGATTTTTATTTCATTTGAAATGTTTCTGATACTCTTGCTCTATGTTGCTTGGAATTTTCATTATCCCTCTGACCCAACTATCATATTCAGTAATCTGCGATTCACTCCAAATATGATTTTTAACATCCGAATATAATTTTTCTTGCTTTGCTAGAAGATCCTCTAGAGATTTTTTGTATGTTTTTTCATCTAATGCCCCTTTGTCAAATTTTATTTTTGTCTCGTTAAATTGCTCGTTAATTTCAGAAAGTCTATCTTTGAATGATTGAGTTATTGGAATTGAACTTTGATAAAATCCAAAATACCCGACAATTCCTGCAATGATTCCTATAATTATAATGACTTTTACAAATTTCATCTATTTTCTAAATTTTCTTGAAACTTAAAGATATATGATCAAAGAATTCGAACATTAATGAAATAATCTCTTTATTTTGGACTGTGAAATTATGATGCGTATTTACATCTTCTTTTAAATTACTTCTATTATTCACATTATGTTCAATTAGCAAATTCACTCTACTTTTAATGCCATCTTGTTGAGTTTCTAAATGTGTTCCTAAAATTCACTTAATTTTGATTACGCTTTTCTGCATCCTTTTCATAAAAGAATTCTTGTTTTTTTAAATCTTTTTCTGAAATTATTTTACATTTTCTCATGGGAACTAGACGTGATATTTGCTCATACGTATTCATATCCCTTACATCTGCAGCATATGCAATTTGTAATAATGGTGATTTTTCTTCAATCATTGGCTTTACTTGCTCATATCCACCGCTTTGGCGCATACCTGTGCGATACAATCCGATATTTTTTCTACTCTTTGAAATCTGTGGATCCTGATAACAGCAAATTGAATACTCTCCGTTTTCTTTTTCAATTATGGTTAATCTTGTAAATTTATCACTCCATTCTTTGATCTCTTTTGCAATCTCCATTGCCTCTTTTTTATCCTCAAAAACTGTAGATACTACTAGCCTGTCTTTTTCATATGCCCATGATATCCCATAAAAATTCCCGTGCCATTCTATATCAAAAGACATGTTGTATTTCTACAAATTTATCAAATTAACACTTTCGAATTACATCTAACAATAATTTTGGTTTTTCTATACGTATTTTTCATACAATTCACCAAGCATCGAATTGATTTTTTCAATTTCATTGTCTCCCCAAGAATCTGATTTTATGCGAATGTGTATGTTATTTTCCTCAAGATTATGTATGATCTTTGGATACATCATACCAATAAAGAAGGATTTTTGATCTAAATTCATCTGCTTTGCTTTATGTTGAAAATAGCTTATCCACTCTCTTTTTTCATCCAGAAAAGTTTCTAAAACTATGGCTTGAATTTCCTCTTCAAGTTTTTTATTCATTATACATTATCTTATTGCAACTAAAGTTAAGGCTTGTTACTTTAGAAAAATACTAGCAGAATCTATCACATTCACATTTTCTGCTGGTAAATACGGATTTCAATATGTCTAATTTTGAGTAAGACACTGAAGGTTTTTTGCCAACAATTTTGAATAAATTTATCCCAGTAAGGGAACTAGTTCCTTTGAGTGCCCACGAGCCATTCTTCATTAGATATGGTTTTGGATTTTTCATGGTCACTTTTTTATGTGCCTTGATATCATATGCTTCAATTTCTGACATGACTAAATTATCTCAAAATTTGTATTACTATTCCAGAGTAAATTTTTTCACATTAACAAGCTCAAAAACTGTTATAAAATTAGAGCCTGTGATAATATTTCATTAATTTTATAGTTAGGAGTTAATTATTAAAAATTAGTTTTATTTTTTGATTTGAATTAAACAAACGTTTGAAATTTCATACTACTTTGTTTTATACTGCTAAAGGGATGCTATTTTGGCACCTTCGTTTAGTGGTCTAGGCATGCTATAAACGACCACTATTCCAAGATGTCGATTTTAAATTTCACTCAAATGAATTTGTAATGCTTTTTTAATTTCATCTTTTTTTAATGCAACTTTGTTATTTCCAATTTTTAGACTGTCTGCATCATCAATTGGTGACAATCTATGAGATAGAAAATCCGATAATAACTCTAAATTAAAATCATTGTCATTTTTTAGATTTATTTTCAAATATTTTTCTTGTATGCCTCCATCTTTTGTTAATCCTCCTGATGGAAAAATTCGAATATCTTCATTAATTTTGTTTTCATGAAGTTTTTTTCCAAAAATTATCTTGTCTATGTCATTACCTTTATGATAATGAAATATAGTAATTACAAACTCCATACAATTTTGGGATGTTATCTAAATAAAGACGCTTCTTTATCATCTCTCTTCTTTAACAGTGCATCTTCAGGAGTTTTATCTTGATTAATTTCCCAATGCCAATTGTGATGTTTCTTCCAATGTTCTTCTAGTTGTTTAGTTGTTGGTTCTTTTCCTAAAGGAATTCCACAAATTTTGCACTGTATCACAAATTTTTGTAGATTGATATAAAATTAAGGGTTTTGCTGTTTGTTTACTTTTGATTCACTTGATTTTCTATACTGAGTAAACTAGAAAGAATACCCATTCTCTTAGGATATTTTTTTGATTAGGTGATAGAGATAATTCTAATTTTTTGGCAAAATCCAGAGATATTTGGCATATCTATCCAAAATGTCTACCTGCTACAAACGCATTTAATGATTTATCTGGAATATTCTCAGGATTATTTTTATACAAACCAATTACCACGTTTTTAGTCCAGGTTGTCTATAAAATCAAATCCATTGTCAATTTGACCAGTTTTTTATTTAATCTCCTTTCAAATGATGCTGGAATTCTATTAATCCAGATTTTATCCTACTGTGTAAGTCTTGTCATCATTGTTCACTGTCTGACTCTGCATTCTTTTTTGGCTTGATAATTGGGTAACACTGATCAGGAAGATTATCTTCGTTTTCCATAGCTAATTTTAAATTGTATTGAATTAAAAGTTGTTCTAATTTATTCTATCTCTTAATTGACGGCAATCCCATATAGATCCATTTTGATATTTCGTTCTTTTGCAATCAGAGCATATTCTAAAAAGATAACGACCCTCGTTATTTTGATTTTTTTCTATTTCTTTTAAATTCTTGTGATCTTTGTCTTTTTCTTTGTTGCTCTAAATTCATAATTAGATATGTTTTTCCTGCTTCACACAACTTCATTTCACCAGTAAATTCATCATGAATTGATTCTATGGCTCCATCTGACAAAAGTTCACCTACAATTTCCCATGCTTTGTCTTCTGGGATTTCGAATTTGTAAGAAAGTGTTGAAACTTTGGTATAGTAGCCGTTTTTTGAATTACGTAAAATAAAACCTCTGACTCTATCTTCTATTGTTTGTGTTTTTGATTGTGATGTTCTGTCGCCAAATCTTCTAAAAGGTCTATTTTCTGTCAATATTCTTTTTCATGTGCTGCTGGTATTTTAGGACTTGGTGCTTAAAACCTAAAGACTTTTTGAACACGGCATGTATTGTTTTTTATGAGTGAAAAGGCAAGACGAATAGAAGAATTAAGAATGAAAACAGGCAGAAGCAAGCGTTGTCTTGATTGTAAAAAACATCGATGTATTGTTGATAGTTGCCAGTGCAGTTGTCATTTGAAAAGATAATTTGTATCTAAGATACATGTATTAGTGCTGAAAAACAATCTTCACATCTATAATTTAAACGAGGTCAAAATCATTGATTGTTTCCAAATCTATCTAATTTGCAAATAGATTATTTTTCATCAGTGCTAAGCTAAGATTCTGAATATTTGTTATTTTTATCTTGAATATGTGATTAAAATGATTACTGTCTCTTTTCTACATATTTACGGTGATGATTTTATGGCATTTGCAAAAGCAGCCGGCATGAATCATATCATGGGCATTTCTATATTCGCACTCTTTTGTATGCTTCATATCGTATCATTTTTGGTTTTTATACACTTAAGGATTGACAAGTCCATGTTATGGCTTATCTCTGATTGGAGTTATTATTGTTGAATTATTCAAAAAATATTAAATGGAATTTAAAAGAAAAAAATTTTGCTTCAGACGATTATTTCTTTTTTGAAGCTTTTTTTGCTGCTGGTTTTTTTGCTGCGGCTTTTGCCATAATTAGTAATGCTGTTTTACTTGAATTTCTAACATCGATGTAAAATAATTAGACAAAATGAATATTGATCGGAACACAATTTTGATAATTAAAAATTGAAAACCATTGAAATTTTATCGAAAATATTTAGAAATTAATCAAACATTATTTTGAATTGATTGAATCCGGATCCTGGTTTCCTGGTAGATACACATCTCCTAACTTTATCTTCATTTTTTCATCAAATTCTTCTTGTAATCTTGTAAGATAGATCGCTGCCTCTGTTTCGTCATCTGGGATTCCTGTATTTACATTATAATTGAAACCAGTAGCTAGATGATAAAATTCCTCAAAAAATTCTTTACAATCTATTATGTCTGCTTTTGAATCAATTGACACTACTAGACAATTACTCTCTTCTCTAAATTTCAAACAAATTTCTTCATCAATCATTGTATCTACTATCACTGCCATGAGATATGGAATTGATGATTTCTCTAGTTTTCTTTGACTATCCTTAAAATTTGCTATCCATAGGTCATAACCGTCTGTAAGATAATCAAAAGTTCTGACTAAAATTTCTCTAATGTCGTTGTCTGGATATGCTAGTTTTGATTTCCATGATGTTTCATCTTTACTTCCGGGTTTTGCATACATGACATCAAATCTCTTATTGTGAATTTGCTTATATTCCCATATCTGCTTGTTTGTCCACATTGGTGAATACTTTTCAATAATTTTTTTAGTCAATTGATCCAATATTTTAAATTATTTTAACTATTGTTTATGTATATCTTGTAAACTGATGAGTTTTTGAATTTTAATTTGTGTTTATTACTGTTTTTTAAAAACTGCTGCTTATTCAATCAAGTCTTTTCTAGTTTTTGATATTTGATTTAAAAAATGCCAATGTACATTCTGCAAGTTCTTTGTCTGAATGTTTTTTAATCACATGCTTACAATTAGGACATACCCCTTTATCTTCCTCAGTGAAATCATCGCCAACTTGTTTCATACAACATTCCATTAATTCTGCAGTAGAGTGTGATTCCATAGCTAGTTTACAAGTAGGACATTCAGTCAAGTTTTTTACCTATTAATTAAAGTCCACACCGTGCACGATTTTAACAAAATACTTCGATTACATTTAAAATTAATATGCTGTTTCATATCTCTTTATTCTTGTATTTTTATTTTTTATTCGGTTAATAAAATTAGAGTTAATGAATTTGTCAAAAATTTATACCTGCATAAATTTTGACAAAATATGAGTGAATTGTTTGATATTCATGCCTGTTTTTATGAGTATTTTCTCATTTTTTTCAAATTTTAGAATCTGTCATCATTCTAGATAAAATTATTTTATATCGATTCACTGACAAATTATATTATATCTAATAGAATTGATAAGAAATTAGTGAATTTCAAAAAAATGAATAAATTTGAAAATCGTCTATTGCAATGTAGTTCTTGTAATGTTAAGGTAACTTTTGATTTAATTGATGTTATAGAATGTGACTGGGGTTTGCATCATGTGATACAATGCCCCAATTGCCAGGAACTGTTTTCCATTGATCATAGTTGTCCTGCATTTTCAAGTATTTTGGATTTGGATGAATTAAATTCTGATCTATTAAATCAAAAGGAGAAATCTGACTATTTATCTACATCTCATCCATACTGATTAAAAACACATGAATTTACAATTTAATGACTTTAGTTTCAAAGTTATAAAATTTATTTTGTTATTTTTTAAATAACTCTAATTCTTCTAGAATTTTGCCCATGGAATGTTTCCACCTCCTCATAGAATCTACATCATGCGGTCTGTTTTTTTCCAGGTCGTCTTTTTGCCTAAGTAATTCCTGATGTCTTTTTTCATCAATTATTTTGGTCATATAATTCCTTTACCCCCTATATTTGAATAAATGTATCCATGTTTGAATTAGATTTGTTTAGCAGCTCTTCTTTATGTGGTTTTCAATTATCATTAAACATCATACAATAAAACAAAACCTACAATTAATGCAACTATTGAAATCCCCATGGAAATCATAAATTTTAGATTCATGCATTGTTCTGGCTCTCTTTGAAATTAATAGGTTTTAAAGAAGAGCAAGCATAATTGATGTCTTTTTTTGCTTCAGTCCTTTTGGAGGATACGTTAAAGGCATCAAATATGCAAACAGTCTTGCTTTTCTTTTTTGTATGTTCTAATTTATAAAAAATTCTTAAAACTAACCGTGTCTTCTTAATTGATCAAAACGGTTCGAAAAAATGATCCATTTTAATTCATCTTATGCCTGCTCAGTTATATTTCAAAGTATTATCAAATCTAGGCAATTAATTTAACATGTGTTTTCAAATAAACACATTATCTCTTTTATTCTATCATAAGCTAATATTACTGAGTCATCATGTTTGACGGCATCACTATGTTTGTTTTACCGCCCATTCCTTAGGACATTTTGGTCGTCAAACACACTTTATTTAAAACCAAAAACTTTTCTAACATAAAATGTATTGAAATAATCTTGATTATAATTTGCAAAGGGATAAAAAAAATAAACAAAGTTGAAAAATGCAGTTTTATCTATGATGGAACTTGGGGTGATGCTCAACTTGTGGAACATCAGAAAAATCATCAATTATTGGAAGATGATAATTGTTTATGGTTGGGATTTGACATGCCTCAATCATTTGGAAAATATAGTGGTCGTGATGGAAAAAGAGTCTAATGTTTAATATTTTTAAAACTAATGCCACATGTGCCTGATTTTCATGTTCAAAAATCAATAATTTTATTCTTGTAATGATAAACCATTATGTGAATCAAAACAATGTAATTCCTTGGTCTAATGATTATTTTCTGAATTGGTCTGACTTTCAAGCTGAATCTAACCCTTCAGCATTTGAGGATATTCATAGCATCATAAAATATCACTATACGTGGATTGTGAATTCTGATAACATTGATAATCAAATCAGATTTTTTATCGAAAAAATTGATTTGACGGTTAATTTTCACCCATTACTCTCTTGGATAAGACGAACCCAAGCTACATCTAATCTTTTGAAACATGAACAAGGATATTTTGATCTAGCAGAACTACTTAGACCAAAAATTACAGAACAGATTCAAAGTGTCTTTGATGGAAAAAAATTTCCGACTAGAGGGCAAAATCAGGAACAGCAAAAACAATTTGCTCGTGAAGATTCCGGTTTAATGATTGCAAATGAAGTTGAAAAATGGGAACAATATCTTTTTGAAAAACGAGAAGAATATGACAAACAGACCAATTATGGTCAAATAATAGAAAAACAACAAGAATATGATGATATGTTCAAAAAATTACGTTGCATAAAGTAATCTGAATTGTTTAAAACTTTCTTTTCAAATAATATGCGTGTCTGCATTACCTGGATTTTTAATGTTGATTTTTTTTAGAATATGCGGAAATTTAAAATTTTTTATTTGTAATGATCTGTGGTTAATTGTTTGGATTGTTTCTATAGATGTCTTTGTTTACTCTTGTTTAATTATTTTATTTTCAGGAATTAAACTAATGTAATTAACAAGACTTCGATAATATTTTAGATGAAAATCCAAATCATTAATTTCTGTTTGTTTTAATTCTTCTAACTCCGGCCCAAAATTTCGTTTATCTGATTGTATGTGATTTAATGTGTTTTCATTTATTTCAATCATGTGAAATAAACTATGTAATACTTCTCCTTTTGTTAGTGTCTTATCACATGACCTCTTTAGTAAAGCATCGACCCATTCCATATTATTTATTTCAAAATTGTTATTTCTATTCCTGAATGTATATTTTCTAACCTTTACTCTAATTTTGTTTAGTGATTGATCTTGGACTGATATCTAACTAGTCTTTTTTTGCCTTCTTTTTTCTATCCATTATCTCTTGATTTCGTTCAATATCTGAATGGATTTCCACATGATCATACAACTCTTCTTTTGAATCAAAAATCTGTTCACAATAATAACACTGATGCATTTTTTATTTACATCGTTCTCAAATTAAATACTTTCTCTGTACTCATGCCTAACTAAAATACTGATAATTGAGGGAATTTACAGCGAGGATTAATGTGAAAATTAATGGGTTTCTAATTTTATTTCTGTATTACAAGATGGAAGTTTTCCTGACTCTTTTTTGAACTCTTCAATTAACTGGATTTGACGTTCTTTTGGATTGCTTGTAAATTCTCGTTGATATGTCTGAGTTTTTTGTTTACATTCATTTCCCTCAAATCTAGTGTCTACGTATCTTGTGAACGTTTCTTCCAAATCACTGCTCTCACCTATGTATATCACTTCCTTGTTTCTATTATAGAAAACATAAACGCCTGGAATTGCCTTAACAAATTTAGCGCTTTCTAACCATACTCTCATTTTGTCTTCTAGTAATTCCATGATCTATTATGTAATTACTAGATATTAAACTACGTTACGACACATATGATAATATTAGAACCTTCATGCTTTTAATATTAAAGAAAAATAAACTCAATCCTGTCTCTTTTAGAAAAATTTCCAGAACAATTTTCACCGCGAAATATTCAAAAACAGATCATATCTGAAATTGAAGAAAAATTGAAAACGGGTTACAAGAAAATCATTTTATGTGCACCTACCGGAGTAGGAAAATCACTAGTAGGAGCTACTGTCTCAAGTTACTTTGATAGTTCATTTACTATAACTGCATCCAAACATCTTCAGGATCAATACATCAAAGACATCACATTTCTTAAGCCTGTTAAAGGAAAACAAAATTTTGCATGTCTAAAAATGATGGAATCGGAAAAAGTAGACAATACACGAAGGGCTATGCGATGGGGATTGACATGTGATAAGGGTGTGTGTCAGGAAAAAATAAACAAAAATGGCAAGGAGATTATTGAGATTTGTAAATTCAAGCCTACAATAAAACAAGTAGAAGAACACACACAAGATGCTGAATCTTGCCATTACTATCTTCAAAAATACAATGCGCTTGTTTCAAAACACTCTCTTTGGAATTACCATGCATTTTTTCAAATTATGAAATTTAACAAAAAACTCTTTGAAAATTATCTCAATAGAAAAGTCTCGATATTTGATGAGGCCCATAAAATCGAGGATCAAATAATGCAGTTTATTGGATTCGATATATTCAGTGGTCAGGTAGAAGAGTGTAATCTAAATGCCACAAAATATGATTTTACTGATTTAGATTCCATGGTACAATTAATCGATGATATTGCATATTCATATGCTAAAAAAATTAAAGATATCAAAGAAAGTGATTCATATCAAAAAGAGCCTGATTATGAATCACTTACAAGGCTAGAGCGAAGATATGATAAAGCCGCTCAGGCTAAAATCGATATTCTTACTAACAAAGATAATTTTATAGTAAATGATCCAGTTCAAGATTTGAATGGAAATTTTAGAACAATCTCGGTAAAGCCTATTGATGTTTCAACATTTGCCAATTCTTTTTTCACGACGGAATATCAAATATTCATGTCTGCAACTGTCGATAAATTCAGTTTTTGTGAAAATATGGGGTTGCCTCAAGATGATATCGCATTTATTGATACGCCAAAATCCCCGTTTCCTATTGAACATAGAAGAATTGAACTTCTAAATATTAAACGATTAAGCTATAGTTCTACCGAAGACGATGAACTTGAAGTGATAAAAGCAATTGATAGAATAATGGATGAGCATTCTACTGAAAGAGGGTTAATTTTGACATCCTCTGTACCACGATGCCAAAAAATTCTAAGATTCCTCTCACCTAAAAATACTAGACGAATAAGAATTTGTCATAGCTATAACAAAGACGGAAAAACACAAGATGAAATTATTTCAGAACATGCTGCAGATCCTACTAGTGTTTTACTCTCTTCTTCATTGTGGGAAGGAGTAGATCTCAAAGATGATTTATCTAGATTTCAAATTGTTGCCAAAGTTCCATATCCCAATTACAAAGAAAAAAGAACAAAAGCAAAAATGGACAAATTTCCTTTATGGTATACTTCCCAGACTCTGACTAAATTGCTTCAAGGATTTGGACGCTCAATTAGAAGCGAAGATGATTGGGCAAAAACATATGTGCTTGATACTGCAGTTAACAATGTATTTTTCAAGGCTCAAAAAATGATTCCACGTGCATATCGCGATGTTTTAGGCATAGAAAATCTGTAGTAGACAACAGTAACTTAATAACGATAATGTGATTTTTTTCCTGTTATCTCTATGATATGTTATTGATCGGCGATCTATAAACCTTGTGAGCAATTTGTTCATTTGGGATAAGTTGAAAATTGTACAAATCCTTAATTGATTACGCGTTATTTATTGAGCATGAATGTTTCTGATTTTCTTGAAAATATAAAGAAACAAAAAAAAATCTCACAGAACGTACGAATATACATTATAGATAAAAATAAACACTATTTTCTAAATAATGGAATTTTGAAAAATGGTTTTGATTCAAAATTATCCATCATAAAAAACAGAGATAGTGTTTTATCTGCATTCTCAAAAATGGCATTTTTATTTGATGAGATAATTAGATTGAGAATAGTAGTTTATTCCAATCAAAATGATAGTAAAGAATTACTCTATCTTCTTAATCTAGTTCCAATAAATCGTAAAATTAGAACATTTCTTGATTGGAATATTTTTGGACCAGAGTATACTAGAGACATGTCCCGACTATTTGAGGTTAGAAATGATACTGTTCACTGTATATCAATTGATGAGGTAAAATATAATCCAAAAAACTCAATTTCGTTATCAAGTGCAGATGGTTTTAAAAAATTTAGTACTGAACTAGAGAAAGCATGGGAAAATCTATTGAAAATCTATGTAGCAGAACAAGAAAAAATTGACTGGGCTATATTGTTTAAAAAACTAAAATTATAGATTTGCACTCGTAATTGCCCCTTGTGCTGCAGAACCGACCAATGTTGCATATTTTGCTAGTGCACCAGTGGTATAGTTTGGTTTAGGTGGGCTCCATACTCTTCTTCTTTTTTCAAGTTCTTCATTAGACACATGAAGATCAATTATGTTAGTTTCAGTATCTATTGTAATTTCGTCATCATCTTTTACTAGTGCAATAGGACCTCCAACATATGCTTCTGGAGCAACATGTCCAACCATGAATCCACGCGTGCCACCTGAAAATCTCCCATCTGTTACCATTGCAACTTTCTTACCTAAACCTTGACCAACAAGTGCTGCAGTGGTAGCTAGCATTTCTCTCATTCCGGGTCCTCCTTTTGGACCTTCATATCTAATAACTACAACATGTCCTTCTTCAATTTCACCTTTAGCTACTGCATCAAATGCATATTCTTCTCTATCATAAACTCGGGCTCTGCCTGTAAATTTTGTCATCTCAACACCTGCTGTTTTAATAACTGCACCATCTGGAGCCAAGCTTCCTTTCAATACAACTGCTGTTCCAACAGAATGAATTGGGTTGTCTACTGATCTGACAATCTGTTGTACTGGTTCTGGTATGTTCATTGATGCAAGATTCTCTCTGATTGTTCTTCCAGTTACTGTCATGCAGTTATCATGAATTAGTTTTCTTTCTGCCAATTTTTTTAACACAAATGGAATGCCACCAATTTTATCCAATGAATTCATTACATAATTTCCGCCAGGTTTCATATCTGCCAAATGGGGTGTTTTTTTTCTAACTCTCTCAAAATCATCATATGTTAATTTTATCCCCACCTCATTTGACAGTGCTAGTAAGTGTAAAATTCCATTTGTGGAACCGCCAACTGCATTTAACATTGTAATTGCATTTTCAAATGCCTCAAATGTGAGAATCTCACGTGGTTTGATATTTTGTTCTAGTAATCTGACACATGCTTTGCCTGTATCGTATACTATTTTCTCTCTTCGGTCATCTTCTGCTGGAGGACTAGCACTGCCAGGTAACGCAAGACCAATAGCTTCAGAAATAGATGCCATTGTATTTGCTGTAAACATTCCTCCGCATGATCCTGCATTGGGGCATGCAGTGTTTTCTATATTTTTTAACCCCTCTAATGATAATTGCCCTGCATCATATGCTCCAACTGCTTCATACACATCAACTACTGTTAATTCTTGACCGTTTAGTATTCCTGGCATGATGGTTCCTCCGTAAACAAAGATAGACGGTAAATTTAGTCGAGCCATTGCCATCATCGTTCCAGGTAAACTTTTATCACATCCTGCAATTCCAACTAGTGCATCATACTGATGTGCACGAACCATTAATTCAATAGAATCTGCAATTACCTCTCTTGAAATTAATGATGACTTCATACCTTCATGACCCATTGCAATTCCGTCGCTTACTGCTATGGTTGAAAATTCTCTAGGTGTTGCTCCACCATCACTTACTCCTTCTTTTGCTTTTAGAGCTAATCGTGGAAGATGAATGTTACAAGGAGTTGCTTCATTTCCAGTATGACACACACCAACAAATGGCTTACCTAAGTCATCATCTGTTAATCCCATAGCTTTGTACATTGCTCTATGGGGTGCTCTAGCAGTTCCCTCTACAACATTTCTACTAGAAATTTCCATAATGCGATAAATGTAGTTTGCTATAATTTAGACTTTATCGAATATTCATTAATTTTACTTTGAAATTCTTTCAGTATATCTAATTTGATGTTCCACATCACAGGAACTCGACTGCTATTTTGGGCAATAAAATGGACATGGATAGGAGTGAAAAGAGTTCAGAAAATTAAATTATACATCTAATTCAGATTGATGATTTATTTCTCCTTTTGAGCTTGTTTCTTAACTATTGCAATAAAAAATAATCCCAATATGATAAATCCAATTACTGCAGTTGCAATATCAATTATATCTGATTCAATTTCTGGGACAAAGATATCCAAGTTATCTATTATTGCTCGAATTGAATAAAGTCCAAAAGCAGCAGAAACAAAGAGTAATCTTTTCATCTTTATACTTCTATATGCCATTAAGGAAAGTATCACAAGAAATGCTGCAAATATCCCACTCCCAAAGTCAAAGAAATCAGAAATGTTTGAGATCTGTATTCCAATTTCTCCAGCATAGTTAAGTAAAGATAATGTATTCTCTAGCATTAATCCTTCTCCTCATCGATTCTAGAAGAAAGCTCCAAAACCAGCTCCGCTAACCTATCTGCAAGTTTGTTCCAAATACTTGGATGATGTATCTTCAAAAGATCTATAATGTTTCCAAGATCTTGTCTAATGTAATAACTCATGAATTTTCCCTCCTTTCTGCTGGTAACTATTCTGGCCTCTACAAGTCTAGACATATGCCAGCTAATTGTCGGAACTGAGAAATTCTTAAAATTTGCAATATCGTTTTGTGTTGCACCTGGATTCTCCAATAAGTAAATAAGAATATCTCTTGATGTCTCCTTTCTGAGAAATGCGATTACTATCTCATCTTGCTTATGTATTGTCAATGGGTAATAATGTCGGTACAGATAGATTCTTCTGGATCTTATCTGACCTGCATTTTCTAGTGCATAAAGATGATATTGTGTGTTCCCCATTGCCAATCTCATTTCTTTACTGATTTTTCTGAGATGAGTGCCTGGATTATTTTGTATGTACTCGTATATTCTTTTTCTATTTTCTGGGACACCCTCATCTTCTGCATTGTGCAATCAGTCTTCTCCTTGTGTATGTCTGAATAAATACTATTTACGGTTTGGGTGCACTCCTCTAAATGAATTTCTGATTGTTTGTAAAATCCTAGTCAAAAAGATATTGCTACTAATTTTTAATTTAGGCTCTTGTCCCTCAAGTGCTTTAATATCCACTACTAAAGAGATTATAATGAATTCAAAACCGACATTGATAATTGCAATAGTTACAATAATGGCAATAGTTGCAATAACAGGAACATACAGCCAAATCAATAAAGCAAATGCAGAAAAAGATGACCCCCCCGAATTTATAGACTCTTTTAACTTGGAACAGTGCACATGGTCATCCACTGGTAGCAATCTCTACTTTATCTTAGATCCCGGATACCAACTTGTATTGAAAGGAAAAGAAGGCAGTCAACTAGTCCAGCTAACAATCACCGTTTTAGATGAAACAAAAATTATAGATGGTATTCAAACAAGGATTATAGAAGAAAGAGAAACCCATGATGGCAAATTGGTAGAAATTTCAAGGAATTATTTTGCAATCTGTAATGAGAACAAAAACATCTTTTACTTTGGTGAATCAGTAGATATTTACCAAGATGGGCAAGTAATAAGCCACGATAGTTCATGGTTACATGGAAAGGACCATGCAAAAGCAGGATTGATCATGCCAGGTTCGCCAGTTGAAGATTATGCATATTATCAGGAAATTGCACCTGGTACAGCTTTGGATAGAGCAGTCATCGAAAGCCTTGATGAAAGAGTAAAAACCCCCGCAGGTGTTTTTGGAAATTCTTTAGAAACAATCGAAACATCGCAGCTTGAACCAACATCTGAAGATTTCAAATGGTATGCCCCCAACATAGGATTAGTCAAGAGCAATACTCTAAAGCTAATTGAATATGGATACGTATAGGATTAGCAAAGAATATCATTCAGACGATCCACATTCTTTTTTTCTTTTTTATTTTCTGAAAATTAAATTTTAAACTTTATTTCTTAAAAGGCATGGACCATAGTTGAGGTTTTTGAGATTAGCTGCTTGTTGTTAAATTATAGCATTAGAATTTTCACATTGTTTAAAAAATGCACACTATTTGACTCTCTTTTAGACTTTATTGATGTTATTCGTTAAAAAATACAATTGATCATAAAGCGTTTAAATTCCAAACATATCTACTGAAAATATTGGAACAAAAAGCTCTTGCCTGTCCTGTTTGTCAAAGCAATAAAGCAGAAATTGCTGGAGAAGATGTAAAGATAAGTGGACAATTCCAAGACAAGGCATTTCTTACTACTCCATTAACAGTTTTACGATGTACTCGATGTGGCTATTACATGTTTTTTGATAAAATGGCACAATTTACAACAAAAGAACCCTCTTCTGATGAATCATAAATTAAAATACTGAAAAACTATCCGTTTCTCTTAATCTCTTGATTATTCAATTGTATTAACAGGGTTTGTATTTCTTCTGGAGTTTCTGCACCATATACAATGAGAATTCTGTCATTATCCATTGATTCATAATTTCTAATATCATTAACTTGCTTTCCGTTGATAAAGAACTTTAATGTATAATCTTTATTAGTACAAAATTGTCGTCCATCTTGGAA
>JAHFUM010000016.1 GCA_023265135.1 Nitrosarchaeum sp.
ACATCAGAGCATGCCTTGTGAACCCATTTTTCTTTAGAGTTTTTGACAATCTCTTTTCCTGTCTTAATCTCTTGACCGCATTCTACGCATTTTCCGTTAAATCTTGCTTTCATGGCTTTGCATTGGTCTTATCTAATTTTAAGTAGAGTTTTTTGTCTTTTCTGCTTTTGATTTTATATCCAAGATTAATTAGGGCAATGATGCCACATTCAGAATTGAAACTTGATATGTGAGCATCCTTTGAAATCCTTCTTTTGTTATCTTCATCTTTTTCTCATATGGTTTTGGAACTTAAAAAAGGACATTATAGGGGTGGACCGGGAGGGATTTGAACCCACGACCTTTGCGGGAATTTTTCCTTACGCAGTGTGAGTGCGTCATCCTAACCACTAGACAACCGGTCCAATAAATTTACAATACAAGCATCTTTTTTGTCTTTAGGTTTGACTCTGATATCATGATAACCTTGACCTTTTCTACTAAAAATCGAAAAATCAAACATGTCTTTACATGAATTTGATGCTCTAGTTGAACGAATGCAGTTGGCATTTGACTATGCTGCAAATTTGGGTCAATACATTGAAGCTGCCAAAGTGCTTTATCAAATGAATGACCAGTTACCAGATGACTTGCAGTTAAGTCTTGAGGAAATGGAAAATGAAACAGTTGTAAGATCATTTATTCACGAATACCAGCCCAAGATAAAATCTGCAATTGTTGGATATAGGCAAAGACTGATGAATTTTTAATTCTACTTTTTGACGCCGAGGGCTCGGTTCTTTAGTCTCAAGTATGGATTTCTGCATTTTCTGCATCTGGTTGCATTAATGTCGTTTCTGCATCCACAGTTAAAGCATATTTTCATAACTAGACGAGCAGTTTGAGCAATACGTTTTTTCTCTGGATCAGTAATAGGCATTTAATTTTCTCCTTAATCTCTCTCTTTTATTCTAATCGGATTGTTGCATTTTTCCTGCTAATAGTACAGGTACTTGAGAAGGTCTCTTTGCTACAGGAATGTTTGCTTTGTTAAACATCGATACCTTGGATTCCGCAGACCCATACGTTCCCATTACTATTGCTCCTGCATGACCCATTCTCTTTTCTTTTGGCGCTGATCTTCCTGCAATGTATGCGACCGTTGGTTTTTTGAATCCTATGTCTATGATACGTTGAGCTAACATCTCTTCTGAATCTCCTCCAATTTCTCCTATCACAACTAATCCTTCCATGTCTGGAATATCTTTGACCATATCAAATGCATCAATCATTCGTGTTCCATTGATGGGATCTCCTCCTACTCCTATAGTAATTGATTGTCCAAACCCAGAGTTTGTAAGTGCATCTGAAATTTCATAAAGCAATGTGCCGCTTTTTGATAATACTGCAATCTTTCCTGCCTTAAATGGGGTAGCTGGCATAATTCCAATTTTTATCAATTCTGGAATCATTATTCCAGGAGTATTTGGCCCGATAACCACGGCGCCCTTTTTGTTTGCCAAATCTATAACTTCCATAGTATCTCTAACTGGGACGTGTTCTGGAATTGCCACTAGCAGTTTAATTCCTGCTTCAAGTGCTTCTTTTGCAGCTCCCAAAAAGAATTTTGCTGGCACAAAAACAATTGAAATTTTTGCACCAGTTGCATCTACTGCATCTTTGACTGTGTTGAAAATTGGAACCTTGCCTTCAAATTTCTGACCTCCTTTTCCAGGAGTTACACCTGCAACAATGTTTGTCCCATATGTCATCATATTTTTTGCATGCAATGAACCATATGCTCCTGTGATTCCCTGAACAATCACTCCTTTTTTCTTGTAATCAGAATCTTGAGGATCACCTCTTAATAGTTTGAAAATGTCCGTCATTTTTTAATCCCCATTACTGCTGAATTTATTGCCTCTTCTATTGAATCATAAATTTTGGTTCTGGAACCTTTTAGCATCTCTTTTGCTTTTTCAGATTCAGTTCCTTTCAGTCTTGCAAAAACAGGAAGGTTGATCAGCTTGTCATCATATGCCTTGAGAAATGCTTCTGCAACTACTGTTGTCTTTACAATTCCACCATACAGGTTAACCAAAATTCCTTTGACTCTGTTCATTTTACTGATCAACGTAAGTGCCTCATAAACTGAATCAGTTGTTGCACCACCTCCGACATCTAAGAAACATGCTGGTTTGCCACCGTTATCCGTCAACATGTCTAGTGTAGACATAACAAGTCCTGCACCGTTTCCAACAACAGCAATGTCTCCATCTAATTCTACTAGCGAGAACCCGCTCTTTTCTGCTCTTTCTTCAATCTCTGTTTTTTCTTGATACTTTTGTAATTCGTCATGTCTAAAGTTACTATTGTCATCTGTCACAAATTTTCCATCCAATGCCATCAAAGAACCATCCTGCATAATTGCAAGTGGATTAATCTCTGCCAACTCTGCTTCTTTTTCAACTGTAAGTTTTGCTAGTTTTTGTAAAATATCTACAAAGTAGTCAGCTGCCTTTCCTTCCAGTTTCATCTCTTTAGCAACTTCTCTTGCTACTTGTTCTGAAACATCTCCGAGACCGACCTCTCTAATAATTTGATTTTTAACTGATTCAATTTCCATTCCTCCTTCAGGTGATGCAATGATGGTATAGCATCTCTTTGAACGATTCAAAAACAACGACAGGTACAGTTCCTTTTTGATATCTGCCATCTTCTCAAGTAAAATCGCTCGTGCCTTTTCACCTTTGATTGTCAAGCCTAAAACTTGGGGATACTTTAACTCGAACTCGTCATCATTTTGGCATTTTTGAATCCCTCCAGCCTTACCTCTGCCTCCTACTGGGACTTGAATTTTAATTACGAATGGATATCCTAACTCTTTTGCATGTTTTCTGCCTTCTTCAATAGTAGTTGATGCAATACTTGGAAGAAGATTAATCCCATATTCTCTGAATAACTCTTTTGCTTGAAACTCTAGTAATTGCATGCAAAGACCGTTTTTTTTACCGTCTTTATTAATTATGACCTTAACTTATCTGCTCTTCGAGAAACTCTATTAATTGTAAAAATCGATCACGACTTTTTCTTGACAATTCTTGCGGATATTCATCGATTGTAAAAACAAATTGCTGATGAAAGCTTGGAACTAACACGCCGCCAGATGTAACTAGTTGTTCAATTACGTAATCTTTGGTTAATGTGCATACAATTTCTTCATAGGACTGATCCTCTTCTTCCAATGTTTGTCTATACAGAACAATTGGTTTGTTGGTTTTTGCAGCAATTTCTGAGCCTTTTTTTAGCAGCTCTGTTAGATGTTGAATCTGCCAAGTATCCAGACTGATCTGTTTTACCATACAACTACTATGCGTTTTTTCTATTTATTATGCCTGATCAACTAAAAGCTAACCAGTTGGTTCATTTTTAATTAAAATAAAAGAATGTGATTTGGCTTTTATGCCATATCAAGTGCTCTAGAATGTTTCCTGGTGTGCGGTCTTTCTCCAGAATATTTTCTTCTCATGTGTCCTGATGGTCTTCCATAGATTAATTCTAGGAACCACGACTCATGCTCGATCTCTTCTGCCAAAATATCTTTTGCAATGTCGTATGTTGTAGGATCTTTTCCAAAAGTCATCTTGCAGACTTTATCCCAGTTGACAATTGCGCCTTGTTCAGCTTTGAGACATTTCTCTAATATTGCCTTGTGGTCTGTTGGATTTGCAGGAAGCTGTAAGAACTCACATCCTGACATTTTTATGAATTCTGTTGCATCATTTGGAAGAGAACCACCTAATTGGTATATTCTCTCAAGACACGATTCAAAGTGGCTGAGATCTTCCAGTCTGGCATCTTCTATGATTCCTTTGAGTCCTTCTCCCTCCAAGCCTGTACAATGTGCTCTCAAATTGGTGAAATAGTAGTAGGCGGTAAATTCTACTGAAGCATTGTAAATCAATAGTCTCTTCACTTCCTCTACGTCCAAGCCATTTTGTTTTAGAACATTGATTCCAACAACAGTTGGGCTTTTTGATTCGGGCATATCTGCTTGAACATTTGGTTCTAATAAAAATATTACATTTTAAAAAAAATAATTTCAGATAAAAGCCAAAATTACAAAGTTCTTCTCTCTGATGGTGTGATGTTCATTCTACTGAAATTCGTATCTTTTGACCGTCAATGTCATCATCTTTGTATTCCTTGCATGATTCTGTAAAATCCACCTGCTTTACCCTGACTAAAAATGCCAGGTCTTCTGATTTCTCTTTTATCATTTCCAATGACTCTTCATCTAAATCCAATACTGATGCAACATTCAGAATGTCCGTTGGATTGTATCCTCTTTCCTTTCTTAATGTTTGAAGTCTTCTGGCAATATCTTTTATCAAACCTCTTGCCATCATCTCTTTGTTTCTTGAAGTAGATATGAATACAATGTAGTTATCTCGTTTTGATAAAGCAAATTCTTTGCTTGCATCAAAATCTATTACAAAGTCTTCTTTATCTAATGAAATTTTTTCACCGTCAATTTCATAATTGTATTGTCCTTCTTTTTGGAGAGATGCAATGATCTCCTCTTTGTTTGTTTCTGAAAACGCATTGACTAGTTTTCCCATGTGTTGTTTTGCTTTTGGACCTATTCGTTTTCTTTCCAACTCGACAACTGATTTCATAGGTAATCCCAGTTGTTTTAATTCTAAGATTTGTTCTAACCCTGGTTCTTTTTTTGTTTCAAAAATTGTAAATTTTTCTACATTGAGCTGAGACATTAGCAAAGAAGAAAGTGATTCTAGTTTTTGTTTCTGATCCTTACCAACACAAATTAATGCTTCATTTAATGGCCATCTTCGTTTTAGTTTTCCCTTCATTCTTGCGGCAGACGAAATTGAAACAATGTCTTTCATGATATCAAATGACTCTTCGATTTCTTCATTGACCAATGCCTCTTGATACTGTGGCCATTTATCTAGCAAAATGCTCTTTTTTCCGTCAAACACTGTCTGATAGAGATACTCACTGGTAAATGGGCAAAGAGGATGAATCAGAATGTCCAGTTTTTTGAGTACTTCCCTTAAGGTTGCATAAATTGCAAGTCTTCTATTCTTTTTTGACTCATCATCATCCCATAATTCTATCCTGGTGATTGGAATGTATATTTGACTTAGATTGTTTATGATAAAATCATCCACTGCTTTTGCTGCCTCGTGGAACTTGCATACTTCGTTGCGTTCTGTAATTTTTTTAATCAATTTTTGTAATTTTGATAAAAGCCATATGTCTGCAGATGTCAATAACTGATTTTCTTTAGCCCATGAGATTGTTTTTGTTATGTCAAAATTATCATACTCGCTGTTTTGTTTAAAATACAGATGCAAATTAAACAGAGTATTGAGTACCTGATATGGTCTTGACATCAACTCGTCAGTGCTGAAACTTAGCGGTTCTATTGGACTTGCCTTCCAGATAAAATAAAATCTGATCAAATCAACGGGATACTTTTCAAGTAATTCTGCACCGTCTATCACATTTCCTAAACTTTTACTCATCTTGCCTCCTTTTTCATCAAGTACATGACCTTGGAACAAAAATGACTTGAATGGTGGAATAGGTCCGTTGTTTAAGATCACATTTTCTATCAAAAGAGTGTACGCCCATCCTCTTGTCTGATCAATACCTTCTGTGAAAAATGGCGCAGGTATTCCTTTGGAATACTCTTCATCTGTCAGAGATGAATATGGGGCAGAACCACTATTGTGCCAAGTGTCTAAAACATATTCTTCTCTTTTTGTATTTGTACTGCCACATTGTTTGCATTTTATTGTAATGTTGTCAATCCAAGGTCGATGTAATTCAAAATTTGGTCCGTCTGGCAGGTTTGCCGCAGAATCTATGATCTCTTTTCTTGTAAAAAACCAATTTTGTTTTTTGCAATCACTACATATCCAAACTGGCAATGGACACCCCCAAATTCTTTCTCTGGATATGCACCACGGGTGTCTTTCTTTGATAATTCCTAAAAATCTGTTTTTTGGTTGCTCAAAAAAGTATTCGACACTTTCTGCTGCATTAATCGCCTTGTCTCCCAATCTGTCTAGTTTGTAAAACCAGCCTTTTCGTGCCAACCACACAATTGGATGGTGAGATCTCCAGCATAATGGATATTTATGCTTAATTTTTCCAATTTTTACCAGCGCATTGCATTCCTTCAGATCTTCTACAATTACTCTGTCTGCATCTCTTACAAACATTCCTTGGTACTTTCCAGCTAAATCGGTAAACTTTACCTGATCATTTATTGGACTGAATACTTTGACTTTTCTCTTGTTTGCAATTTTAATATCTTCTTCACCATTGGCAGGAGACAAATGAACCAAGCCACTGCCTGTTGTGGCATCAACAAATTCTTCTGACACAGCAACATGAAAATTATCTTCCTTTGCACATTGGTCAAGCCCTGGAATCAAATTCAAAAGTGGATGGATGTATTTTTTTCCTTCAAATTCTGAACCTTTTACTGCTTTTACAATTTCATGCTCTTCTATGTTTACTTCTTTGAAAAATTCTTCTAATCTTGTTTTTCCAACAACCCATGTTTCATTTTCCACTTTGACATATGCATAATCTTCTTCAGGATTCAATCCTACCATTGCATCTGTAACTAGAGTGAATGGCATTGTTGTCCAAACAATCAGATAAACATCTTCGTCTCTAAGTTTAACTTTATAGAATAGTGATGGATCTTTTACTTCTTCATATCCTTGATTAACTTCTGCATGACTAAGTGATGTCTGGCAACTCGGGCAATATGCAATAACTGTAAAGTCTTCTTCTAATATCCCATTTTCATGAGCTTTTTTGAGAACCTGCCATTCTCTTTCAATAAATTCATCGCGATAAGTCCAATATGCCTTATTGTGATTAAATGACATTCCAAGTAAATTATCTACTTCAATCCATTTTACATTGAATTTTTTTACAATGCGCTTGCATTCCTCAACTAGTTTTTCAATTCCTACTTTTTCAATAACTTCTGACTTACCCCCAGTCACCTCCAACTCTTTTTCTGCCTGTAATTCCACTGGGAGTCCCTGTGTGTCCCATCCGCCATTGAAAACAATTTTTTTCCCTTGTAATGTGTTGAATCTGTACCATAGATCTTTAATCACACGCCCTCTGAGGTGACCTGCATGTGGAACCCCATTCATAGTGGGTGGACCTTCGATAAACAATATTTTCTCAGGTTTGTCTGATTCAAAGATCAGCCTTTCAACCTCGATTGTTTTGATGTATTCTCTTATTTGAGATTCAATCGCTTTTGCATCAAATTTTGATGAAAGTTCCATCTTAGATTTTGATATTGGTGTGGCATTATAAAGCTAAATTGATTTTTTGGCAATACTGAATTTGATTTTATATCCTTCCTCAATCTCATGTTCGACAAAATCCAAGAATGGATGTAAAATCATATGCACAAAATACAAAAAAGTTTGCGCATCTAGAAAATTGTGAATACTACCAGACAAAATTGGCAAAAATGTGGAAACACGTATTTGAATAAAATACTTCCTTTTTCCATTTTGATATCTTGGATTATATAATTGAGTAAGCGATAATTTTTGTTGGTTAATGTTCTAGTAATTGGGTCTGGTGGACGAGAGCATGCATTGTCTTGGAAACTATCTCAGAGCTCCAAAGTTGACAAAGTTTTCTCAGCGCCTGGAAATGGAGGAACTGAAAATAATATCCCGATTGACATTGATGATCTCAATGCGCTAGCAGAATTTGCAAAGAAAAATAATTGCTTTACTGTAGTTGGTCCTGAAGCTCCTCTTGCTGCAGGAATAGTGGATAAATTCAATCAATTGAATCTCAAAATTTTTGGACCATCACAAAAAGCAGCACAACTAGAATCAAGCAAAATATGGGCAAAAAATTTCATGAAAAGAAACGGAATACAAACTGCAAAATTTGAAATCTTTGACGATGCAAAAAAGGCAGAAGAGTATGTCCGCTCTCTTGATTACAACGTTGTAGTCAAAGCAGACGGTCTTGCCTCTGGAAAAGGAGTGATTGTTTGTAACGATGCTGATGATGCTATTGCTGCAATTAATACAATATTGGTAAAAAAGACATTTGGCAATGCTGGAAACCGCATTCTTGTAGAAGAAAGAATTGATGGAATAGAAGCATCTTACATTGCATTATGTGACGGTATGACTGCAATACCTATGGCATCAAGTCAGGACCACAAAAGAATCTTTGATGATGATAAAGGTCCAAATACTGGTGGAATGGGTGCGTATTCTCCAACACCTGTAATTGACAATGTTCTCGCTGAAAAAATCCAAAATAAAATAATCAATAAAACAATACAATCAATGAAAAATGAAGGTATTGTTTTCAAAGGATTTCTCTATGCAGGTGTGATGATCAGAGATAACGAACCATATGTCTTAGAGTATAACGTTAGAATGGGTGATCCTGAATGTCAGCCAATTACCATGAGGATGGATTTTGATTTGTATGATTATTTAGTTGCAAGTATAAATGGAACTTTATCAACGATGCCAAAAATTACTTGGAAAAATCAATCATCTGTCTGCATTGTTTTGGCATCGGAAGGATATCCTGAATCATATCCAAAAGATGAAGTGATTACTGGATTTGATTTAGTTCCTAAAAATACAATGGTCTTTCATGCAGGAACAAAAAAACAAGATGGAAAAATCTTTTCAAGCGGTGGAAGAGTTTTAGGAGTCACTGCACTTGGTGATACGTTGAAATCTGCAATTTCAAATGCATACATTGCGGCAGAAAAAATTTCTTGGTCCCACAAATACTATAGAAAAGATATCGGCAAAAAAGGACTATCTTATCTTTGATGTATCGATTATTTTGTCTTCAGTAACAATCCAATTTATGATCACATCATGATCTGAACGTGGAATATTTTTTATTATCTGTTTTTCCAATGTCAACGAAATCGTATCTATTTTATTTTCAGCTAAAAACCTGTCGTAAAACCCAAAACCGTATCCAAGTCTAACTCCTTTTGGCGATATTCCTACGGTTGGAACAAGTATCACATCCAGTTTGTTATTGACAGCGCATTCATCGCGAGGCTCCATTATGTCAAAACTCCCCTTCTCTAGATTGCTAAAATTCTGAATTTTTCTAAATTCTATGTTTTTTCCTACAACTTTTGGTAAAAATATCTCCTTTCCTTCACTTAGAGCTTCTTGCATTATGTCCTGTGTCAGCATCTCGCTGCCTATTGGATAGTATGCACCAATTTTTTGTGCATTACTAAACGATTCTATTTTCTTTAACTTCTTTTGAATTGACTTGCTTGCAATCTTCATTAAATCAAAAGATGTCCCATCTCTTTTCTCAAGGAGTAATTTTCGCAATGATGTTTTTTCTGAATTATCTTTCAATCTGACTACTTAATGATGCGGCTGTTATTGTATTTTTCAATAGCATTGCGACTGTCATGGGACCAACCCCTCCTGGAACAGGTGTTGCATACGATGCTTTTTGGATAATCTGTTCATAATCTGCATCACCTACAAGTTTTTCATTGTGTTTTGAGATTGCAACATCAATTATGATTGCACCCTGTTTTATCATGTCTGGTGTTAATGTGAACTTGTTTCTGTCTCCAACTGCAGTAATTATGATGTCTGCCATCTTACACCATTCTTTGATGTTTTTTGTTTTAGAATGACATGTAATTACTGTCGCATCTCTTGCCAAAAGTAAATGGTATAACGGCTTTCCTATCAAATTGCTTCTATTAATCAGCACAATGTTTTTCCCACCCAACTCTATGTTGTGATAATCAAACATCTCCATCACACCAAGTGGTGTACACGCCACAAGTGCTGCTTTTTTCATAGCAAGCAAGCCCGCATTGTGTGGTGTTAGACCATCCACATCTTTTAACGGAAAAATTCTCGATGTCGTAGCAAACTCATCTAATTGTCCAGGCAATGGCAATTGAACTAAAATACCGTGAATTGATCTGTCTTTATTTAATTCATCAATTATTTTATTTAATTCTGATTGCGTGGTTTCTGTTTTAAGCTTGAAATCTTTAGTGATTATTCCTACTTCTTCGCAGGCACTGTGTTTGTTTTTAACATAAGTGGCTGATGCCGGATTGTCTCCAACTAGAACCGTTGCCAAACAAGGGTTTATTCCAATATTTTTTAATTCACTGACTGCTTTTCTGACCCTGTCCTTTACCGACTGGGCAATCTCCTTTCCATCTATTTTGATACCTGTCATTACGAATAATTCTGTTCTGATGATATTTAATCCTTGAAATAGTTTAATCTTAATTTGAAAATCTGAGAAAAGAAATTATGTGACTATGTTGGGGCAATATCATGTTTATAGTAATCTCTGACATTCAAATAAAGTACGATCTTGTTGACGAGTTTAAAAAATGGTTTTCTGAATCAAACAAAATCGTGTCAAAATTTGATGGGTTTGTAAGTAGACGTCTCTTGGAAACTAAAGACGGGAAACACCGTGTGTTAGTTGAATTTGAAAATCTTGAAAAATTCAGTAAAATGCACCAGAGCCCAGAACATGAAAAACTTCATTCCGTGGCTGCATCATATATGGAAAAACTACCAGAACCAAGATTTTATACTGTGGCGTCACAATAAAATGAAATTGGTTTTTGACGTAAACGAATACATTGAAAAAATAAAAAACAGCGACAATTATTTTCATACTTTTATCAATAATGAAAATCTTGCTGCCGGCGTGTTAGTCTTGCAACCAGGTGAGGAAGACACACAAGAGCCTCATGAAAGTGATGAAGTATATTTCATTCTAAAAGGTAACGGGTTTTTAAAAATTAATGACAATGATTATCCTATTTCTGAAAATAAAATGTATTATGTGGGGAAACAAATACATCATTTTTTTCATGGAAATTCAAAGGAATTAATCGCACTGTATTTTTTTGGCGGACCTGATTCTTAGCTGATTATTGTTTTTCTGCCTGAAATTTTTATTTTTTTTTCCGCAAATAACCTGATGGCTTCAGGATATGCTTGATGTTCTTTTTCCAAAATACGTTTAGATAATGTTTTTTCTGTGTCCCCTTTTCTTATCTCAACTATAGACTGCAAAATTATAGGTCCTGTATCCATACCTGAATCTACAAAATGTACCGTACACCCTGAATATTTTGAACCGTAATCTATTGCCTGCTTCTGGGCATCAAGTCCCGGAAAAGACGGAAGCAAAGCTGGATGAATGTTGATGATCCTATTTTTGTATTTTTTAACAAATTCGGGGCTGATGATTCTCATGAATCCTGCCAAACACACAAGCCCATTTTTGTGTGTGACTCCATATTTTTCCAGTGTCGATATTATTTTTTTATCGTATTCCCACCGACTGCCTTTGAAAACTTTGCTTTCGATTATTTCTGTTTTGATACCGAGTTTTTGAGCGATCTTTAAGCCTTTTGCGTCTGGTTTGTTTGATATTACTATAGCTGGATTTATGGGAATTTTTTTGTCTTTAATTGATTTTAGAATGGACTCCATGTTACTCCCACGACCTGAAATTAAAATTCCTAGATTTAGCAACTAGTCAATAGTAGATCAAACCTGCAATTTATATCAAATCTAATTATTTTGTTTGACATTGCCTTCCTCTATTAGAATGACAAAAAATGGTATCTTGTGTGAGATTAATGGAAGGCGGGTTCACCTTGATCCAAAAAATACTGATTCTGCTGGAGTGAATTTTGTATCTCATGCACACTCTGATCATCTTCCATCAAAAAACGGCGGCATTATACTTTCATCAATTGAGACAAGCGAGATTGCCCATCTTAGAGGCTTTAAGATGGAAAACCATGTTCAGAGCATTGATGATTTTTCATTAATTGACAGTGGTCATATTTTGGGAGCAAAGGGATTACTTTTTGACGATGTATTCTACACAGGTGATATTTGTACAAGAAATCGTGGATTCCTAAAAGGCGCAATTATTCCAAAATGTAAAACACTGATCACCGAGTGCACTTTCGGTCTACCCGAATTTGTTTTTCCCAAATTAGAAGAAATGCAAAAACAAGTCAATGAATTAATTTCAGAGCTTTATGGAAAAGGCATTCCTGTCATACTGTTAGGATATCAGCTAGGAAAAGCTCAAACTCTCACTCAACTCTTTGGACATTGGGGACCTCTTTACTTTCATGATTCGGTAAAACAAATGAACACACTACATCGGAAACTTGGCGTCTCACTCCAAGATGGAATTGGACACACTGAGGCAGAAAGAGACGGATTGCTTTCAAAAAAACCATGGGTGATGGTTGCTCCAATGATGTCTGAAAAGAATCAATTTCTCAAAGATATGAAATCGAAATACGGTGCAGTAACTATTGGTTTTAGTGGCTGGGCACAATCATCTAGGTTTCCATTTGGAAGAAGATCAGATTATTCAATCCCGATAAGTGACCATTGTGATTTTAATGAATTAGTAGATATGGTGGTGCGTTCCGGTGCAGAACAAGTTTATACAATTCATGGATTTGTTGAAGAATTTGCTGAACATCTGAGAAAAATTGGAGTCAGTGCTCAACCATTACGTGAAAATTCATTAGATGATTTTATCTAGTTTGAAAATTTTCCGCAACTGCAATCTAACACCAAACATGTTTCAGAATTTCTAATATGATCATGTGAAAAATGCTTGCACTTTTCGTTTTTACAAATTCTTCTTTGAGATTCTCTTTTTACAACTGCTTGTGCAATTGAATTTGCTTTTTCTTTTGAATATCCTTTTTTATCCATGTAATAGTGAACAACTCTGTTATACAATAAATCTGGGTTAAATGGTTTTTCTAACATGATAATATCTGGATAATATACGTCATTATTGTATAAAAATAATATGTAACAAAACATGTCTGCCTCTCTTCACATACTTTTCTGAGAACAGGCATGTTCTTAGAAATGATTTAAAACTCTGACAAAGATCATAATGTTATCTTTTTTCTGGAGTAATTGCATCCCGATGCGTGATTAGCAATCTAAAAATCACTCAATCAGTTAGTAACATCATGATTTATCCAATCGTAATTTATGATAATTTATGCACTTCATGTACCTCATATGCTAAATTTGCCAATACATTACTTGGAGGAAAAGTAATCATGGTTGGACATTACACCGTCCAAGGTAAAGAATTCAAGCAAACAATCTTCCCTGAAGATTATGACGGATTGGAAATGTCCTGGTTTATTACAGAAAAACGAGCCTATGGAGGACGAGAAGGTTTGAAACAATTGATAAAATATGGAATTTCCAATTTATTTTTTCCAAATCGTAAAGAATTTCCAAAAAACACATTATCCCTTAACGAATGTACCACAGACTGCAAAACCGTAAAAGAAGTGATGATTCGCTCTTTTAGTATACTTACGACCGGAAAAATAATTGAAATTAATTAGAATCAATGTTTTCTAATTTATTTTTCATCAGCATTCTAGCAAATACATGTCATAATGATTCAATGTATTACACGTTGGTATTTTATTGGAAATAAAAAGAAAATGAACCTAGATTCTTGAAATTGGAACTATTTCTGATAATTACTTGCCGCCTTGCGATGGAATATAATGCAATGTTATAGTAGAGCGAATTTTTTGAATCTTTCTTATCTTGCTAGTAATTACATGATCAAGTGATTCCTTAGTATCTGCTTGTATCTTACAAAAAACATCATAGATTCCATATGTTCCTCTGACTTCTTTTACCTCCGGAATTTGCATTATCTCTTTTATGATCTGCTCTTCTGCGCCCAAATCACATTGTATCAAGATATATGCAATTTCCATGTATTATCCTCTAATTCTTTTCCGTCTATAATCTGTTTCTTCATGACATTGACATGCACATTTTGGTTCTTCACATTCACTAGCATTTCTCTTGTTCATAATACAATTTCACGATTACGGTATTTCAAGAAAGCCTATTTTCAATTGAAAATTTGTTTGTTTTTTATCTGTATTTTGAACAATCATAAAAAATCATAGAATGAATCTTACATATTTTTAGTCATTGTTTAAGTACCTCAAAGATGTTATTTTGTCATGTGCGAAACACTCGATGAAATTCATGATGCACAACTTGCAACAGTTATAGCTAAAATGAGAAGAGAAAAAGCAAAAATGGAAAACCAAGAAGTCATGTGCAACTAAAAATTTATTTCAATATTACGCCTATATCCATCAAATTTGTATGAGTAGAGTCTGTTCTAATGTTATTTTTTTGTTTTTGAAAAAATCTTCCCGAGTCACTGTTTTTTAAGAAATCTTTGATTATTGATTCATCTATTTTGACGTTTTCTGTTATTGCACCAGCAAAAAATGTGTTGCCGTCTATTCCATCTGTACCCATTGACGAAATTACCATTTTTTTTAAATTCTGTGCATTCTTTAAAATACGCAATACTAATTCATGATTTCTTCCACCAGTTCCTTTCCCAATCACTTCTACCGTAGTCTCACCACCAAAAATAAGACAACTTTTTTGTTCTGCTGAAATATTTTCCATAATTGTTTTTGTAGCATCTTTTATGTTGCCAAAAACTTGAATTGTTTTTGCTTTATATCCAAGTTCTTTAGCTTTGGATTCCATTGCTTTTAGACAATCTTTGTTATTTGCAATAATGTAATTTTCTATCTTTGCTTTTTTTGGTGTCTCTAGAATTTTTCCTTTAAACCCGTCTTCTAATCTCTGAATAATTTCTAATGGTATTTTGTTTTTTAATTTGTATTTGTTGATTATATTTAGTGCATCGAGAAAAGTTGTATTGTCCATGTATGTTGTTCCTGACGCAATAGATGAAAGATCGTCTCCTTCGACGTCTGACATCACAAGTCCGATTCCTTGGCATTTCATATTTTCAACAAGTCTACCTCCTTTAATTTTGGACAAATGCTTTCTGATGCAATTGAATTCTTGAATACTGGCTCCTGATTTTAACAACAGATTGGTAACATAGATTTTATCATCTAATGTTATATCGTCTGGAATGGCAAGAAGTGCCGAACCTCCGCCTGAAACCAAAAAAATCACCAATTCGCTGCTTCTCCTATTTTGAAGAAATTTTGTCACTTCTTTTGCAGCCTTTACGCTTGTTTGATCTGGTTTTGGGTGCCCCGAATTAAAAATTTGAAATTTTTTGCCTTTGATTTTTGATTTGGAACCTTTTGGGATTACTATAATTCCACTTTTAATTGGAATTAATTCATTTAATGCCCGTGTCATTGAATCCCCCGCTTTTCCAAATGCCACTGTGTGGATGCTAGAAAATTCTTTTATTTTGAGAACTTTTCCATTGATCTTGATTTCTTCTGGGGTGACAAATTTTGGAATTATATTCTCCGGGTCTGCAGCCTTTAGTCCAGCGTCTAAAATGTCCAGACATTCTCTTTTCTTTTCAGTCGTTGCTAAATCTTCATAATTTTGAATAATCATATGCTAATTTCTCTTACTGCAAGATATAATAATAATCAATGATGCATTTGATTCATGTACACAGTACGTATTCCAAAAGTTATACATTTTGGAAAAAATGCACTTGGTGAAGCAGAATACCCAAAAAATGCCCTAGTGGTTACTACCGTTCCTCCAGAACTTTCTGACAAATGGTTAACCAAAATGGGAATTAAGGACTATATGCTGTATGACCAAGTAAAACCTGAACCATCAATTGATGATGTCAATGCTGTGATTTCACAATTCAAAAACAAGAATCCATCCGCTCTAATTGGATTAGGTGGAGGAAGTTCTATGGATGTAGTAAAATATGCTGCACCTGAGATGAAAAAAGAAAAAATCTTGATTCCAACAACATTTGGAACCGGAGCTGAAATGACAACGTATTGCGTTTTGAAATTTGATGGAAAAAAGAAATTGCTACGAGAAGACAGATTTCTTGCTGACATGGCTGTAGTGGATTCATATTTTATGGATGGTACCCCAGAACAAGTCATCAAAAATTCTGTTTGCGATGCATGTGCTCAAGCAACAGAGGGATATGACAGCAAACTCGGTAATGACTTTACCAGAACAATGTGTAAACAAGCATTTGAAATTCTATACGATGCAATAATGAACAACAAACCAGAAAACTATCCATACGGCTCAATGTTGTCTGGCATTGGATTCGGTAACTGTTCAACCACACTTGGACATGCATTATCATATGTCTTTTCAAATGAAGGAGTTCCACATGGATACTCTTTATCTTCTTGCACTACCGTTGCACACAAGCATAACAAATCCATCTTCTATGATAGATTCAAGGAAGCCATGAAAAAGCTAGGATTTGAAAAACTTGATCTAAAAGCTGATCTTTCATCTGCGGCTGACACAGTAATGACTGACAAGGGACATTTGGATCCAAACCCAATTCCAATCTCCAAGGAGGACGTCATCAAGTGTCTACAAGATATTAAATCAGGAAATCTGTAAAAAATTTCAATATTTTTTACATTCTTTCTATTTTATTGAAAAACTGCCAATTTCGTTGCTTTGACTAAACTTATTTATGCTAATATTATTCTCTAAGTGTATGATTACTGAAAAACCATTAAAGTTCGGTATTCAAAATGGATTAAATGTTGCCCGTGCAGGGTATTCAGAAGATCAAATTTTAACTGCTTGCATGCTTGCCGATAAAACAGGATATGACTCTATTTTCTATATGGACCACACAAATGTTCCACAATGGAAAAATGCAATTGTTTTGGACCCTTGGGTTATGTTATCTGCAATTGCCGCAGTTACAAATAATGTTGAATTGGGAACTTGTGTAACTGACGCAATTAGAAGACATCCTTCAAACATTGCACTAGCTGCAATTACGCTTGATAGAGTTTCAAAAGGGAGAGCAATTTTAGGAATTGGTGCTGGTGAAGCCCAAAATTTAAAAGAATTTTGCATTCCATTTGAAAAACCAGTATCTAAATGGGAAGAACAAATTGAAGTCATAAAAATTTTGTATGGTTCCACTCCTGATAACACTGTAAATTATAACGGCAAATATTACAAATTAGAAGGTGCATGTCTACAAGCACCGCCTATTAGAAAACCACATCCTCCAACATACATGGCGTCAGGTGGTACACGCACTTTGGAACTTACTGGAAAACTTGGGGATGGTTGGTTGCCAATAGGTTATACTCCTGAATTATTTGAAGATCATGCAAAACAAATTCAAGTATCTATGAATAATAACAACAGAACTCAAAAAGAAAAAGACAGTTTCCAGTATGCATTAGATATTGATGTTTACTTTTCAGAAGACGCAGAAGAATCCTGGGCAAAAATGAAGGAAGCAGTAAAGGTAAGTTTGTTCAAACCTGAAGTGTTACGTGTTCATGGTATCAAAGAAATTGAAGGATTTGATTTTGTAAAATACTTTACAGAATATTCCATGTCTGATCAATCTTGGATTGTCAAGATGAGAGAGGCAGCAACAAAAATTCCTGATAAAATTGCTCGTTCATCAACTGCTGTTGGTACACCTGACGATATCATTCCAACATTTGAGCGATTCATGAAAGCAGGCGTAAACCACTTTGTAATTAGATTCTGGGGTAAGAACTACTTTGGCTCAATTGATAAATTTGCCAGCCATGTAATGCCTTACCTGCGAGAAAAACTCAAAAAATAAGTCCATCGTACATCGAAAATCATTTACTATACTAATTCTACACAGTTGTAATGGATGATGAACTTCAAGAAGAGATAAAAAAATGCCTGAAGATTCTAGAAGAGAATATTGACATTTTATCTAATCTTGAATTGGACTTGGAAAGTCAAAAAGAAGATGAGTTAACATCTGATTTGAATCTCCACCAACTATATGATATGACTGAAGACGTAGCAGAATCTGCAAAACTAAAACGCGCCGAATTCAATCTTATGCGCCGAAAAGCAGAAGATGCTTGAGAATTAATTTATGATTTATGCGGTCGTCTGTTTCTGCTTTTCATCCTAGTGTATGATTTTACTTGTCTTCTCTTTTGTTGCTTTTCTAATCTTTTTCTAGTACGTGCTGTGGAATTGGTCTCACCTTGAATTATTTTGACTTTACTTCCGTCTCTGAGCATTATTGGTTTGCCTTTAAATCTAAATTCTATATCATGACATTTTGTATAGTATTTTTTCAGGCAAAAAAATATCCTATTATTTGTACCATGCATCTCTTTAACTTCTTTTGTTTTCTTCAACTCATTTAGGATGTTTCTTAATAGCCCTTTGTCGATATCTGTAACCCTGTGCAGTTCTCTAAACCAAATGAATCTTGAATCAGTTCCCCACTCCTCCAGAGTTTTAAGTGTCAAATACATCGCCCTTTCCCATTCTTCCTCTCTTGCGTCTAACTCTCTTTCGTCCAATACTTTCTCTACACTCGTCCCTTATTTTAGGAATTTTGATCAAGATTGGGATTACTTTGTTTTTCTTTTTTCTTTTAATCTTGATTTTGTTACCCTGACTGATTGTTTTTGATTTTTTTCCATATTTTTTGCAATACTGTCTATTTTTTTAATAATTCTTGATTGTTCTTCAGATGAATTTGATTTTACAAGATTTTTTCTTAGTATTTTTAGTTCTGATGAATATTTTCTAAATTCGTTTTTTAGATCATTTAGATAAGGATCATTCATGATTTTTCTTTAATTCTCCAGTATTTTAGAGATTAAGGATCTGGATTTATAATATTATTGATGAAAATAACTTTGTTGCAACTAGTTGGAATTTTACAAATCAAATCATATAAAAAAATCCAGGAATTTTTGAATCAAGAGCATGTCGGACGAGTTTCCAGCATTGATGAAAATGGGTACCCGCAAATAATTCCGATGAATTTTGTTTATCTGAATGATTCTGTATACATGCATTCTCATGTCAAAGGTGAGAAAATTGATAACATCAAAAGAAACAACAAAGTTGGTTTTGAAGTTGATAGGGAATTGGAGTTTCTACCTTCCTATTTTGAAGATCCAAATGATGCGTCACTTGCTGACACATTGTACATCAGTATTGTGATCAAAGGAAGGGCTTTTTTAGTTACTGATAAAGAAGAAAAAACACTTGCACTAAACGGTCTTATGAAAAAATATCAACCAGAGGGAGGGTATGAACCAATCCAGTCTACAATGAGAGTATTGGATGGTGTTGCAGTAATCAAAGTTATTCCAGATATACTTTATGGAAAATACAAAATTGGACAACACATACATGCAGAGCATAGAATTGATTTGGCAGAAAAAATACTGAAGAAAAATTCTCTCTCTGCAAAAGAGACATTGAAAATTATGGGATTTGAGGTTACTGAAAAAGGATTGCAGATGGTTGATGAACCTGTCTGGTAACCCTCTTTGATACTGCTTTTGTTCAGTGTTATGTTTCTGGTACTGTCTGATATTTTCTTTGCCTGAAATGTTCGACACAATATACACTAAAAGGACAAATTTTTAGAACCTTGGAATCTATCTTGGGTGGAAATCAACAAACCACATGTCCATAATTTACATCCCAATTAGACCCGGTAGAAGAAATGCCGAATATGATGAATTAGACGATACTGAATAATTATTTCCTTACTTTAACTGTAAAAATGAGTTTTTAGGAACGTTTAGATTCAAAAAGTTCTCTGGCTGGATAATTTTTGCTAGTATTTCTAATCCTGTGATGGTTCTTATGCTTGGTTTGCTAAAATAAGAATTTGCATCTACTGCAAAAACTTTTTTGTTTTTGACAGCTCTGAGCATGTTCCATGATTTATTGTCTTTCAATATTTTGTCATA
>JAHFUM010000022.1 GCA_023265135.1 Nitrosarchaeum sp.
ATTAACATCTGATGATATTGGAGGCCCTGGAGCATTCTCAAATTTAGCTCACTATGTTTTATCCATTCATCGTTATACAAAAAAGGAAAAAGAAGGAACTAGAGATGGAAGAGGAAATTTTAAGTCTGGAATGGAACCACAAAAATATGATTGCGTAATTGATCTATTTAAAAATCGTATTACTGGTCATGCTAATAAAGAAATTAATCAATATTTTGATTACCTTTCATACAAATTTTATAGTACCCCAGAAGAACTCTGGAAAAGATATCGTTGGGACAAAAGAGGTAATGATAACCTTCCTAAAAATGATCCTAACAAACATGAGGTTGTACCACCATGGGCAAATGAAGAGGAATAGATATCGAAAGATTTAACTCTTGACAAATTGTAATAAGTATGGTAGAATTACGTTAATAAAAATACATATTGGCGTAATTTTCATATTAATTGAAGGAATAAAAATAAATGACTTATCAAAACTATCATCGGCATAGTTCATTTTCAAATATAATTACTCCAGATTCGGTAGTATCTAACGAAGATTATGCCAAACGTGCAGTGGAACTTGGGCATAGTTTATTGTCAGGTGTTGAGCATGGCTGGACAGGAAGGTATGTAGAAGGGTATGAACTTGCTGAAAAATACGGCTTGAAATTTATTTCAGGTCTTGAATCATATATGGTCAAAGATCGTTTTGAAAAAGATAAAACGAATGCTCATATCCTTCTTTTAGCTAAAAATGAAAATGGTCGTCAAGCAATCAATGATATTATATCAGAAGCAAATCTAACTGGCTATTATTATAGAGCTAGAATAGATTTGCCATTGCTTTATTCATTACCAAAAAATGATGTGTGGGTAACTACTGGTTGTATTGCAGGTATTTGGAAATACGAAGATGCAGATGATATTGCATTACAAATCGCAGAACATTTTGGAAGAAATTTCTTCTTGGAAGTCCAGAACCACAATACTCCTAGCCAAATTGCTTTAAATTCTAGAATTATAAATCTTGCAAATCAGAACAATCTAAATATAATATTTGGATGCGATAGCCATATTATTAAACTAGAACAAGCAAAGGATCGTGAGGACTTTCTTTTATCTAAAAAAATTGTTTATGAGGATGAACAAGAATGGAATTTAGATTATCCTACTGATGAAGAGGCCTATCAAAGATTTATTAATCAGGGCGTTTTGAGCAAAAATCAAATTAAAGAAGCAATGGAAAATACTAATGTATTTTTAGATGTTGAAAAATATAATGGAAATATTTTTAACAAAGATATTAAAATGCCCACACTATATCCTGACAAAACCCAAGAAGAAAAAGATAAAATATTTACGGATTTAGTTTGTAGCCAATGGGATAAAGAGAAAAACAATATTCCACAAGATCAGTGGGAACATTATAATAAAGAAATTGAGAAAGAAGTTGATATTGTTGTAGCCACAAAACATGCTGATTATTTTTTATTGAATCAAAAGATTATTGAGAAAGGCAAAGAACTTGGTGGTGTAATTACATTGTCAGGTCGTGGTTCTGGTGTTAGTTTCTATATCAACAAATTGTTGGGTTTTACGGAAGTAGATAGAATATCTGCTTCGATCAAATTATATCCAGAAAGATTTATGTCAAAAACAAGGATTCTTGAAACCAAATCGCTTGCCGATTTTGATATGAATTTAGCTAATCCAGAAGTTTTTGCCCAAGCACAAAAAGATGTGTTAGGAGAAGAATGTTCTTATCCTATGATTGCATTTGGAACCATGAAGCCAAAAGCAGCTTTTAAGATGTATGCTAGAGCAAAGAATATTGAATTTGAAATTGCCAATACTATTTCTGATCAAATTGGAAAATATGAAGATGATCTCAAGCACGCAGAAGAAGATGAAAAAGAATCTATCAATGTTTTAGATTATATTGACAAACAATATCATAAATTATTTTTAGAAAGTAAAAAATATCTTGGAATTGTAAGCGATATTAAAATAGCGCCATGTGGATACTTGCTATATAGCGGAAATATTAGAAGAGAAATTGGATTAATTAGACTAAATTCTGCTAATGGAACGCAGCATGTTTGTGCAATTATGGACGGACTTTGGGCAGAAAATTACAAGTTTTTGAAAAATGATTTGTTAAAAGTTTCTGTGGTTGAATTAATTGATAATGTATATAAGAGAATTGGTGTAAAACCTCATACGGTAAATGAACTTCTTAAAATTTGCGAGGGGGATAGAAGGGTTTGGGAAGTTTATAAAAATGGCTGGACGATGGGAATCAACCAAGTAGAACAGCATGGTACTCGATCCAGGGCAACAAAATATGCTCCTACTAACATATCAGAATTAAGTGCTTTTGTGGCTGCTGTCAGACCTGGTTTTGCATCAATGTATAAAGTATTTGAAAGCAGAGAACCATTTTCGTACGGAATTGAATCATTCGATAAATTAATTCAAACACCAGAAATGCCAATGTCTTTTATGCTTTACCAGGAACAATCAATGGCAACTTTAAATTATGCGGGCATTCCAATGACAGAATGTTATGAAATTATAAAAAATATTGCAAAGAAAAGAGTGGAAAAGGTTCTCAAATATAAAGAAACTTTCATTAAAGGTTTTACTAAAAAGATTGTCGAAGAAGAAGGAAAAACTGCAAAAGAGGCAAAAGAACTTTCTGGAAAAACGTGGCAAATTCTTGAAGATTCTTCTAATTATAGTTTTAATGCCTGCGTGATTGGATCAACTTTTATTGATAAAGCAGGATTAAACAATAGATATAACCCAACCATTGAAGAAATGTTTATGATAATGAACGATGAGGAATATGCTAATAAAACAGGTCATCTTGCATTACATAAAAAATATAAATCAAATGGATATGGCAATGCATTATCCATGTTTGAAGATGGGAAAATAAGAAAAAATAAAATAATAAATATTTTTGATTCTGGAATAAGAGATGTATATAATGTTTTATTAGAAAATGGGTCTAATGTAACTTGTACCATCAATCATAAATTTCCAACTCCAAATGGAATAAAATATTTATCTGACTTGAAAATAAATGATTATTTATATACTAAAGGAAAATATGAGAAAAATAAAAAATCTCATGCATACACAAATGGAATTTATGAATCTAATGTACCTAAAAAGGGTCAAAGAGGTTTCCAATCCATTCCCAGTGGAGCAAGTGTAATTTTAAAAGGATATCAGCTTAAAAATAAATTAGAGATGTCTCCTTGTGAGATTTGTAACAAACCATATGATGGGAAAACTAGATTTGAATTGCATCATAGGGATGGCGATGAAACCAATAATAATATTGAAAATTATGCATGGTGCTGTGTTTCTTGCCACAAAAAGGAACACTATAAAATGAATCGTATAAAAGTTTTTGAAAAAGGAATACCTACAAATTTAAGTAAAATTATTTCTATAGAATATATTGGAAAAGAAAAAGTATACGATATTGAAATGCAATCTCCTGCGCACAATTTTGTTACTATTTCTGGGTTGGTAACTTGTAATTCGCATAGTTATTGTGTTGCGCTTGATTCATTATATGGTGCTTATCTGAAAAGTCATTATCCTCTCGAATTTTATGAAGTTTTTATGAAAATTTTAGAAGATGGTGGCGATAAAGATAGGTTGTCTGCAACCAAGGAAGAGGCAGAAAGAGCATATCATATTGTTTTTCCAAAGTTTTCTTTTGGTCAAGATAATAGAAACATTGTTGGAAATTCAGAAACAAAAGAAATTACATCCAGCCTAAAAAGCATAAAGGGATTTGGAGGTGAAATTGGTGATAATATGTTTGTTCTTGCTAATAACTTTCAGGGCAAAGATTTTATTGACTTGATGGTTTTTGCCGAAGAATCCTCAATGTTTTCATCAAAGTTCGAATCACTAATTAAAATTGACTATTTTAGTCAATTTGGAAATAATAAAAAGTTATTATCAGCATACAATGAGTTCAAGTCTGGTAAAAATAGATATGGTAAAAATTTAAAAGATACCACAAAAGAAAAAAGAATTTTGGAATTGAAAGAAATATTCAACAGTTTTCCCAATGACAGAATTCCATTTATAGACCAAATAATCACAGAAGAAGAAATTTTAGGCTATATGCAATTGACCATTCCTCAAATTGATAAAAGGTATATTTATGTTTCTTCTCTTGAAACAAAATACGCCCCTAGAATACAATCGTACTGTTTAGCAAATGGAAAACAAACATCCTTAAAAATTTATAGAAAAACATACGATTCCAACCCATTTGGCGGAGGCGAATTGCTATACTGCAAATCTTTCGAGAAAAAGAATCCTATAAAATTTGTGGACGGAAAATATGTGGAAGACCCAAGCGGAGAACCTCAATGGTGGCTTACGAACTACAGTATAATTACACCAGAAAAGTTTAACAAGATATTGAAGGGAGAAAAATGAAGATTGTAGATACGGAATTACCAGAAGTGAAAATCCTTGAGCCAGAGCCATTCGTTGATCATAGGGGATTTTTTATGAAAATTTTCAACGAAAAATTCTTTGAAGAATATATTGCACCCCTCAAATTTGTTGAAGAAGATCACTCTGGTTCATATCACAACGTTCTTCGCGGATTGCACTATCAAATAAATAATCCACAAGGAAAATTGATAAC
>JAHFUM010000008.1 GCA_023265135.1 Nitrosarchaeum sp.
GTCCAGCTGTTTGACCTCTCATTGCTTCAGAAAGTGTAAATGTTTCAGCTGCTGGAATTTCGCCAACAATAATGCTAGCAGCTCCTTTTTGAGACATATCTAGTACCTTTCCACGTTTTCCAGATAATACAGTGGCAACGTTACCAACTAGATCTGTTGGAACTCTGACTTCAATTGCAAGCATTGGTTCCAGTATTGTAGTTCCTGCTGTCAAAAGTGCACCCATGCAAGCACGTCTGGAAGCAGGTCCTAATTGAGACAAACCTCTATGAGCTGTATCTTCATGAGGAACAAAATGAGTAAAAGTAAACTTGCAATCCCTCATTTGTTCTTTGCATAAAGGACCTTCTTTCATAACTTCTTCAAATCCAGAATTAATAGAGTCTGTTGATTCTTGAATGAATTGAACACCTTTTGTTCCATTAATCATAACATTTCCACGTGGATCTAATATCATAATTCTTTTAATAGTATCAGTGTCCCAACCGGCACCCTTGAGAAGATCTGATACAACTTTTTTGTCTTTCATATCACTGACTTCACCAGTTCTAAGCATATGTGCAATAGCAGGTTCTAGCGGTTCTACTTTCATGAAAATCTTGTTATGTCTATTGGGGGATTTTGACATGATTGGCTCACATTTGCCTTTTACAGTTTCTCGATAATTGATAAGAGGTTCAGAGGTAATAATTTCCAATTTAGTATCTTGAATACGATGTGTAGCAACATCAAGATGAAGTACACCCATTCCGGCAACAAGGGTTTCACCTGTTTCTTCATCGATTTTTACTACAAGGTTAGGATCTTCAATTGTCAGTTGTTTGAGAACCTCAACTAGTTTAGGTAAATCTTTTGGATGTTTTGGCTCAATTGCAATTTGAACTACAGGTTCTGAAACATATTTTACACCTTCAAACATCGGGATGCCTTTAACAGATGAAATTGTATTACCAGCTCGGGCTTCTGTTAATCCCAATAATGCAGGAATATTTCCAGCACCTAATTCACCGACTTGTTCTCTTTGGTTACCCATGAAAAAATTTACAGATTGAACTCTGCCTTCTCGTTTTGAATCAATAATGTTAACTGTTTGTCCATCCTTTATTGTACCCGAAAATAATCTGCCAATTGCAACAGGTCCAGCAGCAGGATCCAACACCATATTAACAACCATCATAATTGTTGGCCCATCATCACTACATGCCAAAAGTGCTTTTCCTATATCTGATTCTAGATCTCCTTTCCAAATTTGAGGAATTCTATATTTTTGAGCAACGTTAGGCGGTGGAACATGTTTAACTACCATTCCCAATACAGCGTCAGCGAGAGGTGCTCTAGCTACTAGATCATCAACTTTTTCATTTTTATATGCATCAATAACATCTTTGAAGGTGATTCCTTTTTCTTTCATAATATCTACATTAAATGCCCACTTGTCTTTAGCAGAACCAAATGTTACACTAGCGTCTTGGATTGATACCTTCCATTTTTCTTTGTACTCGGGTTCTGCATAAGTATCAATTAACTGGTTAAAGCTAGACACCACGCCTGCAAGCGTCTCTTGCATTTTTTCTGGAGTTAAGCGGAGTTCTTTGATTAGTCTATCCACTTTGTTGATAAATAGAACTGGTCGTACTCTCTCTTCTAGTGCCATTCTGGTTACAGTTTCAGTTTGTGTCATGATTCCTTCAACTGCATCACATACAACGGTTGCTCCATCAATTGCTCTGAGGCTTCGAATTACTCTTCCACTAAAATCAACGTGTCCAGGAGTGTCAATCATGTTAATGACATATTCTTTGTCTTTTTGTGTAAAGTGTAAAGTTACATTTGCTTGATAAATTGTAATTCCTCGTGCCTGTTCTTCTTTATCAAAGTCCATTGCCAATGCCTTCCCAGCAGCAGATGGAGCAATAATTCCAGATGCAGCTAAAAGACTATCACTCATTGTGGTTTTTCCGTGATCAACATGTGCAATTACACTAAAGTTTCGAATTTGTTCTTTATTTTTAATAATCTTTAGTACTTCAGTTGTTGACTTGAATTTTACCATATTCGCAAATCCAATAATTCAGCTATTAAATCTTATGAGAAAATAGATCAGTAGATCATTTGATTACTAATATTTCGAAGATTTTTTGATAGAATAAAATGACAATCCGTTTGTCCCCTTTTTTTAGCCTCAAAAAGTGGCAGTAGTTGGGAAAAATATACATAATAAAGTAATTGTGAAATCTTGTTTTTTGATTCAAACACAGGATGAATTACATTTAATCCAATATTCTTCAAATTCTTTACAAGCAGTTTGTTATGAGAATTTTTTCCTTCAAAAATTATTATAGTATCTCCTTTTTCTACAGAAAACAACTCCATATGGGAAAACTGCTCTATCCTCTCAAAATGAACATCATATCCAAGAAGTTCATAAAATTTTGCGGCACAGTACATTGCGATTGGAAATGTTTGTGCAGACCCTAAAATAAAAAGCCTCTTTCCAAATTTGGATTTTTTTGCATCAGCCAGAGCTTTTTTAAAGATTCCATGATTTTTTGGAATAGAAATTGGTGTTACTAGTGAAATACAAGTTAGTGCACTTTCTAAAAATCCAATGCTACCAGCTGTAAATACACCAGAATTTGGAAAATTCAAGAGGATGGATTTGTCGCATACATTTACCAATCTGCTTTGAGGTTTTGAAGTAATAGCAATTGAGGTTTTAGTCATTTTTGCAACTTTGATATTAGATATGGTATTTCCAGATACTGAAACAAGATAGATAGTTTTATTTTTTGTAATTGCCCTTGTTTTTAGTAGGTCAAGTGGATCAATTGATTTTACTGCATAATTAGAAAATACTTCGGCCAACATTGCAGATACAAACGAGTCGCCAGTGCCTGTAAAGATCACATTTTTTTGCACTGCTTTAGAGAGAGGTTTTTGTGTATGAAATGTATCAAAAAATTTTGGTTGAGCAAAAACGTCTTTTTCATATGCCTCCAATGTTTGCATAAAAATCATAGAATTATCACACATATTAGAAAAACGGTCTAGTTTTGATTTTTATAACGAATATTGTGGAATAATTTGTGGAAATTTCTGTAGGACATACGCCTGATTCAGATGATGCATTCATGTTTTACGGAATGTTTACAGGAAAAGTAACATCTTCAGATTTTACTGTCAATCATGTGATTGAAGACATTGAAAAGTTGAACAGAAAAGCAACAAATCCAAAATTGGATGTTACAGCCGTATCAGTTCATGCTTGTGCGTACATTCCAGGATACACCATTTTGAGAAGTGGTGGAAGTTTTGGAATAGGTTATGGTCCAATTGTTACGGCAAAAAAACAAATGACTGTTGACGAAATTAGAAAATGCAAAATTGCAATACCAGGCAAAATGACATCTGCGTTTTTATTGCTTCAGTTAATGATTGGAAAATTTGATTATGTTGAAATGAATTTCAGTGAGATTCCGGAGGCAGTAAGAAATGGAAAAGTAGATGCAGGATTGGTCATTCATGAAACTCAATTATCATATGAACAAGAAGGAAATGTCAAAATTTTAGATGTTGGAAAATGGTGGGATAAAGAAACAAACGGATTGCCAGTTCCATTAGGAATCAATGTTATGAAGACAAGTTTAGGAATGGATACAATTCACAAATTTGATCAATACCTGCAAGCATCTATCAAATACGGATTAGATAATCTAAATGATGCAATGGATTATGCAATGAAATACAGCAGAGGAAAACCAAGAGATTTGATTGAAAAATTTGTAAAAATGTATGTTAATGAAATTACTGTAAATATGGATGATAAAGGTGAAGAGTCCATAAGAAGAGTTTTTGAGATGGCAAAACAAAAAAACCTAGTACCAGAATTCACACTTAGCATAGCCATCAAGTAATTATATTGCAAAAAAATTTAGAACGTCATGGGAGATGGGATAGGAGGACCTGTGATAGGTTGTTTGTCAAATAACACATTTGAGATTCTAGTAACTCACTTTCGTAAAGACAACAAAGATGAATATGCTAAAACAGAAAGAATAATCATTGCAAAAATTGACAATCCTGATGAACCTCAGTATCAAGAGACAGCACAGACAGATCTAGAAGTGGCACTGAAAGGAAAATTTGTATCATGTAATGTACAATACAGAGATTCTAAAACGGATGCTCTTGTTTGTAATGTCTTTGTTCAAAAGCCTCCAGAGGGATTTGGGTAAAATCCTCAAATATCACCATCTGATTGAATAATTTATACCTATAAAATCCCATTAAATCAAAGTTAAGCAATTTAAAAAAAATCTATAATCACATGATTGCACAAAAAAATAATCATATCAAAAATTTTGAATTATTTTAAAAATCCTAGGTAGAATAAAAACATGCCAGAATGCAACATACAAAAAATTTACATCGATAGATAAATAATTTTTACTAACAGATTATGTAAGGTAAGATGTTATGAAGATTGTTCATGCCAGTTTCAAAGAGAAAGAAAGTATTACTTGTAGATGACGATATTAGAATCCACAATCTCCTGCAAAAATTTTCAAATTTACATAATATTACTCTCATATCAATAAATGATGGAAAAAGCGGATTAGAGTTTATTCTAAAAAACAATTACGATGTGATTTTACTTGATTATATGATGCCAGGTTATTCAGGCATAGATTTACTATATGATTTAGCAAAAAAAACAGATGTATCAAAATTAAATATTTTTATGTTTACAGCCATTGACATGAACCCATATGCAATAAATTCTCTCAAAAAGTTGGGCGTTAAAGAGATCATAAAAAAGCCTATCAAACTACAACTACTTCTCGAGTTGATAGATGTTGAAGATAGTAATCTGATTGAATGATTCAAATAAATAGATTTGAATCTCTTTTTCCTTGAATAAATTAAGAAACAAAAACAATATACAAAGATCAAATATAGAAATTGATAGTTCTTGTATCTATGAAGGGTTTTGAAGAAAATACATGTTGAGAATAAATTTCAAAGTATATTATTTGACCATATCATGTTGAAATTAATCAAAGCAAATGATGTTGTTTTTTAAAATAAAATGATCTTTTTAAGTATCAATCATGTGAATTTAGTGTTGAGAGTATCGCATACATCTAAGAATCATCAAATAAAAGAACTAAAGCAAGAGAAACTACTGCTTGAAGGATGCCTAGAAGTTTTATCTAATAAAGATACAATAGATCAAGAAATTTTTGATTCTATGAATCAGGATTTGAGAACTCTGATAGCCTCAGTCAAAGTATATTCAGGCATACTTCTGAAAGGACATTTTGGAAAACTTGATGAAATACACCACAAAAAATTAAACTATGTCAAGACAAACACAAATTTGTTGCTAGATATAATTTTTAAAATGTTAGAAAAACCCAAACTAAGAAAAAAATTACATTCTAACAGTTAGATAATTTTAAGTGGTTGATACTCATGTAAACATCTTTGAAGAGAGTATAATTGAAAATAACATATGGATGATAAATCAAACCTGGAAAGAAAATGTTTCTAAAAGCAGAACTAGAGAAAACACGTTTTATCTTTTCTCAATACTTGAACCCGATTTTAGCATGAGTCAAAAATCATCATGTTCAACAAATTTTTAAAACGATTCTAATTTTCACAGAATTCATCAAAATCCTTAGAATGTTTTGACTTTCTTTTTTCTTATTTTCTGGGAGCCGTTTTCATCTTCGTATTCTATTTTTTCACCACAGAAAGGACAAAAATCTATAGATTGTGTGGAATGTCCTTCATAGGTTATTTGGTCCACTATTGAAAATTTGCCTTGATCATAACTCCAGGCAGTAAATTTTTTACAAAAATTTTTGAATTTTTCACAACAAAATTCACTATCTCGCTTTAATGTAAAATTGAAATATGTGTTATTTTCAGATTCTGGATCCTTAACTGTTTCTTTTTTATATATTGCTTTCATAATTAAGTCAATTAAAATAATGATTTTTACTTGCCTGATAATACTCTTCCTGAATATTTGATATCATTAATGAGTGCAACCTTCTTTTATAAATCATAACAAAAGTAGAATTATTATCTATAGATTAAACTATATTTTGTTTCTTGAATCAGTACTTGCCATAATTAGAACATATGGAAAATTAATTTGTTGGATCAAATAAAAAATAAATTTCTAAAGTGATTGTAAATTCTTTTCACTCTAAACAGTTTTCGTGAAACCAATAGTTATTTTTTCTAATAGATTTTTCATGTAGTTGGATTTCATTATAACAGTTAGGGCATTTAATCAAATCATAATTTACTCTAGACTGATTATTTTGATTTCTTGTCTTGTTTACCATAAAGACTGTTGTTGCCATGATTTAGATTATCATTTAAAAATATCAACTATAGTGTGTTCATATTGAACAAACATGCGTGCTAATTGATTTTGCATCATTAAAAATACGATTCTTTCTAAATTTTAAATGAACAATAAAGATTTTAAAAAATAAATAATATTCATCATGTGTACAAGAATGAATTTCTCTAGATTCGTGTTTCTAGTGAAACATAAAACATGTATAGATTTGGTCATAAACAGCGTGTGTTTTGGAAAATTATGTAAGCCAAAAAAGCAGGGCAGAACACCTAAGATCAGACATTAATAAATTTAGACAGCAATTCATGCCAAAATATTAGAAATTACGCATTCCGAAGCAAATTAACAAATACATAATTTAAAAAATCAGAGTTTTTGATTTAGAATGATGAGTGTAGAAAGGATAGTTTTTGAATTTGTAAAATATATACACAAAGAACCAGGTAAGTGTCCTGCTTGTGGATTTAACATCATCATTGAATGTTGTAGTTTTATAAAAGGACGGGGTTGGTTTTGTCCAAAGTGTAAAACTCTATCCGTGTATGATGAAGAAATTCAAAAAATGGTAGGGGATAATGTTTCCATATTGCCTATTATTCCAAAACCACCGTATTCTTTTGGTGAAACTTTGAAAGCATCATCGAAAGTGCGTCGTATAGATTAGCAATTCAATTAAATTATTAAAGTACAAAAATATCATAGTTCCAAAATTATCTTTAAAAAGAGTAAATCGTAGGAAGACAAAACATGTGCATGTATGATAATTAAGGTCCAACAGAACTAAGATTTAATTCACATAAAATCAAAGAAAATAAAATTGAAACCATATCAGTAAAAAAGGGCGGAGTAAAAATAGCAAACTTGCAATATGCCTCATTGAAAGCATAATTCTAATCATCGTAACATTGATGTTTTGATTAGGTTTAGTCTAGATTTATTTTTGTAATATACAAGAATAAACAAGCATAAATTCATCAACACTAAAAAAGAGCATGCACTGTGATGACAAAAGAACTTTGGCAGTTTTAAAAGAATACATTTTAATTTGTTTTAATGAATTGCAGGCAGAAGATTTTGATAATAAAATTACTTTAAAAAAACTCAATGATTCAATAGCAGATTATAATGCGTGTAAACGTGGAATATAAAATGACCAGATCTCACAAAACTCTTGGCCACAATTATAAATTTAGAAAAATATGATTAATTGTTTTGTTTGTGGAAAAAAGAAAGAAGATTATGAAGTATGGTGGAATAAATTAGTCATAGGTATGATATATGATTCAGAATTTCAAAATAATGACATCTTGCGTAATATGTCAGATAAATCAATGATATGTCACATATGTATTAAAACAATAGAAAAAAAAGATTCAGAAAAAACTAAATTATAATTTCTGTTTATTAAAATTCAAATTCAAAGCAATTGTCTAGTATGTAAACTAAAAACATTAAAAAATATTTGTATTTACTAGAGATAGATTTGTAGATAATATCTAATATAAGACATAGTTCAGATTTCAATGAGAAAGTAATGTTAGTAGATAAAAAAATGTTTGTCTGTGGAATTGTCATGTTGACAATAGGCATAATCATTATGATCAATCTTAATGCCACGATGCCTGTTGGTCAATCTGGAATGACAGACGAAGAAATCATTGATTTGATGACAAAGCAGCAAGAACACAAAGACATGAACACACTTTCAGGAATACTAATTGGAATTGGATTTATGTTAATTTTGATTAGTTTTGGTGCTAGAAGGAGAAGAAAAGATAGTCCAAAAAAAGAAGAAAAAAAACCGATCTCATAGACTTCAAACGTTTTAATTCTAAAATTATGATTGAACAGTATTGATTCATGCAGAAATCAGCATATATCCAATTGGAACTGGAGACACAAGTGTGAGCTTCTATATTGCTAAAGGAATAGAGGCAATTCAAAACATCAAAGATATAAGATATGATATTAATTCGATGGGAACAATTTTAGAATCAGACAATATTGACAAAATTTACGAGGCCTCCAAAACAATGATGAATGTAATTCACAATTTGGGAGTAAACAGAGTAGAAGTAATATTAAAAATAGACTCAAGAAACGACAAACAGGTTAAGATGGAAGGCAAATTAGAATCCATAAAAAAACATCTAAACAAAAATAAAATTTAGAATCGCTTTATAATATTAAAAAACGTATCACGTTGCGCTGGTTGACGTCCAATTTCTTTTACCATGATTGATAACTCTTCTATAGATGAAGCAGTAGGTTTTCCCGCAGCACGATAAATCTCTTCAGAAAACGCAGTTCCTACCAAATCATTTCCACCATTTGATAAAGCAACTTGTGCAAGTTTTTTACCATATGCTACCCAATAAACAGAAATATTATTCAAAACATTTGCAAGCATTAACCTAGATAATGCGATAATTCTTAAATCATATACAGATGAACATTCATTGTGGACTAAATGTTCTTGTTCAAGTTCAGTATTATCAAGACTAAATTTAAGAGGAATTAATGTAATAAAGCCTCCAGTCTTTTTTTGTAATTCACGAATTTTTATTAAATGATCAATAATATGAGATGGTTTTTCAATATGACCATACAACATTGTAACGTTACTTTTGATTCCAAGGTTATGGGCTTGTTCAATTGTGTCTAACCATTCCTGTCCGGAACATTTCCCTCTAACTATTTTTGTTCTTATTTCGGGATGAAATAATTCAGCCCCACCACCAGGCATAGAATCAAGACCTGCAGCCTTAAGTCTAGAAAGAATCTCTTTGACAGAATTTTTTGTCAATTTAGACAGATAAAAAATTTCAGCTGCAGTAAGTGCCTTAATTTTTAATTGAGGGTGATTTTTCTTTATGATTCTCATCATGTCTTCATAATATTCCAGAGGAAGTTTTGGATGAAATCCTCCTACAATGTGAACTTCGGTGGCACCCATGTTTTTTGCAATGCCAACACGTTGTTCAATTTGTTCTGGAGTGAGGGTATATGCATCTTCAGCACCGTCTTTTCTGTAAAATGCACACATCTGACAACTTGCTGCACAGACATTTGTATAATTCATGTAATAAGATGCAGCAAAAGTGACAGTATCGCCAACTAGTTTTTTTCTAGAAATATCAGCAACAGCACTTAACATATGTAAATTGTCATAATTCATCAATTCCAGTCCATCATCATAAGATAATTCTTCTCCAGCAATGGCTCGGTCTAATGCCTTAGATTCGCCTATTAACTGTTCTAACATAAAGCATGTCAATCTTTAAAGGATATATTCCTTAACTGTTAGTCTCAAGAAATAAGTAGGCAAACAAATCACAAACTGTATGGTATTACCACTTGTTGATGAGCATAAACCAAAATGTTACTTGTGTCACATAGGATTTGAGAGCATTGAAAAGCTAAGAGTGCATCAAAATAATGAACATAAAGAATTTTTTGAATCCCATGAAAAAAACACTAAACGAGAACCAGTGCCAGGCGACGTTAGTGTATTTTAGATTTCTGTTTTTGGATAGATTTTAGTAATTCTTTGACCATTTCTTTACTAATACTTGCAAGATCATAATCATGATCAATTGCCAATGCTTTTTTAAAATGTTTTAATGCATCACTAAGATTTCCTAATTCGCCTAACGATAGTCCTTTGTAAGCTAATGCCATGGTACATTTTTTATCTACTTTAAGGGCTAGATCATAACACTTGATTGCATCTTTGTATTTTTTTCCGGTATGCAATGATGCACCCTTGTTCACTAATGCATAAAGATTTTTTGGATCAATACAAAGAGCCTTATCATAATATTTTATAGCCTGTTTTATCTTACCTAGATTTTGTAGTGTTACACCTTTGTCAATTAGCGCATTAATATTTTCAGGTTCTTGGTTCAATACTAAATCATATAGCACCAATGCATCTAAAAAATTACCATCCTCACAGAGATCATAAGCCTCTGACAATATTTTGCCTACTTTACTCAACTTGTTTTTGATAATATATTATCAATAATATAGATTCTAATCTAATTTGACGACTAAATTGATTTATTTAAAAATCAATTTTTACTAGTCTGTAAAACCATCATTTAATTTGAATCGTATTTTGAATCATCTTCATGTTCATAATGAATTAGATAATTACACAAGCCGCAAGTACATATTTTTACCATATTGATACAAAATAATCGTCATATATGGAAACTTGTTTTTTCATAGTGAACAACATACGAGTATTGAATTTGTTTCAAATGTGCATGAGTGTACATTAGATTTTAAACTCTTTTTCACTCCTAAATCCTTAAGTCAATATAAAATCTAGGAAAAACATGTTAAAAAAATCCAATTACATATCATTGCACAATAAAATTTCAAAATTAGACATTTCAATGAGTGATCTCACGGAGTATTTTAGAGTAAAGTGCAGTAACTGTGGTCATCAAAGAATTACACATGATGAATTGGGAAAATGTGATGGAGTGATGAATAAACCATGCAATTCTGGTTGTGATAAATTCAATCCAGAGTAGAACGTGCTCTTTTTTATTTCTTAAATCAATATATCATCCAAATTAAAACATGATAATCTAAAAACAAATTTTACTTTAATATGGATTCATGATTGAATCTTAGAAAGATTATTTTACAGTTCCATGTTTTGATCTAATTTTAGACCTTTGTATCTATTTCTTATTGTAACTTCTGTAACACTTGCAGCTTCGGCAATGTCACGCTGAGTGATATCTTCTCCATTTTTAACACATGCCAGATATAGTGCAGCAGCAGCAAGACCCATTGGATCCTTGCCAGCTGATTCTTCATGCTCCTGAGATATTTTTAGAACCTTTGCGGCATATCGTTTTGTTTTTTCTGTAATTCCAATTCTACTTGCAATGCGTGCTACACATTGAATTGGATCGACCACAGGCATCTTAAGATCAAGTTCTCGATGTAATAATCGATAACATCTTGCAATGTCTTTTTTCTTCAGATTTGCAGCTTCTCCTACATCATTTAGGGTTCGCGGTGTTTCTGTATCTCTACATGCAGCATAAAGGGCAGATGCAATCATTGCAGAAATAGATCTGCCACGAACTAATTTTTTTTCAATTGCTTTTCGATAAATATAAGCTGCCTTTTCAATTACTGCGTCAGAAAGTGCAAGTTTGTCTTTTAGTCTGTTTAATTCACTTAATGCCTGTCTAAGATTTCTATCAACAGATTCATGAACTTGACTTCGACTGTCCCAAGTCCTTAATCTTTCAATTGTACTTTTCATTGATGCAGTAAGTGGTTTTCCAGATGCATCTTTATTCATAGGATTGATGATTGTGGACAGTCCCATGTCATGCATAGTCAATGATGTCGGAGCACCAGCTCTTGCTTTGTTACCATGTTCATCTTGAGTAAAAGATCTCCATTCTGGACCAGATTCTTGGGATTTTTCAGAAATAACATAACCACATTTTCCACAAAATCTCTCTCCAGTAACATCATCAGTTAATAACGAATTTTTTGCACAGCGAGGGCAATTATCGGCATTCAGGGATTGTAAAACCATAATAACATCATTTATTGGTCACTTTATAATAACTAGTAGGAAATATTTGAATTATTTAACGAGGTTTATTTGTAAACATAATGCCCAAAAACCAAGTTTTTGTGGAAAACAACCAAATCAGGAAAAGGCTAAACTATGATGCATGTCTATCCCTCGGATCTATCTCCAATGATTTGTTAAAGCATTCCAAAGCTTCCTCGTACCTGCCTAAACTACGTAAAGATACAGCCTTAAAATTCCACAGGTCAGGATCGTTTTGATTCAAAAGTAACGCTTGTTCAAAACACCCTAATGCGTCTTCAAAATTACCAGATTTTAAAAATGATTGGCCTTTTAAGACTAATTCTTTAATTTGATCCACATAGAATTTTGATGATTGTTTGTTTTAAGTTTGAACAATGACAAAAGGCACAAAATTCATCAGAATCAAATAAAATTAAACACATATTTAGTAAAACATATAAAATTTGAATGTATTTTCAGTATGTGCAAAATACATGGATTTAGATAAAACAGACGAAAGAATTCTTAAAAATTTGATGGTCGATGCAAGGCTATCTGCAAGACAACTTGCATTACGACTTGGAATGTCAACAGTTACAATATTATCAAGAATAAAAAAATTAGAAAAAGAAAAAATAATCAAGGGATATACAACAATAGTAGATCATGAAAAATTAGGTTATAATTTGACCGCAATAATTGAGATAATAGCAAAAAAAGATAAAATTGTAGATATCGAAGCCGAATTATCAAAAATGGAGAATGTGTGTGGGGTTTATGACATTACAGGAAATACAGATACACTAGTCATTGCAAAATTCAAATCTCGTGGCGAATTAAGCGAATTTGTAAAAGGACTGGCATCAATTCAAAATATAGAAAATACAATTACGCATTTAGTTCTAAATACAGCCAAAGAAGATTTTAGATTAACATAAACAAGATGAAAAATTTTAGCATCATCATAATAGGTATAATTTTCATAAGTATGATTCAAGGTGTTTTTGGACAATCAGATGTTCCTGGAAAAAAATTACAAATGGATTTAGTTGTAACAGATGAGCAAAAAATTATTTTATTTTCTGGTTTTATAATAGCTGTCATGGGTCTTTTTGCATACCTTGCAAGAGACATAATTTTAAGGAGAAAAACATCATATGATTCTACAGAATTTGATTCCAAAACTGATAAAACATATGAAAAATATCATTCAGACTGGTCAGACGATTATGAAGAGTTAGGAACTAGGAAAAATTTGAAAGAGGAAAACGAATTTAAAATCAAATCTCAAAATTCCTCATTGCCAGATTATTATAAAATTTTAGAAATTCCACAAAATGCAACACATGATGAAATAAAAAAACAGTACAGACATTTAGCGAAAAAAAAACACCCAGATAAAAACAAAGGTAAAAAATCAGAAGAGATAATGGTTCAGATCAACAAAGCATACGAAATATTGTCAAATGAGGAATTGCGTAAAAAATACGACATATATCTTAACAAAGATTAATCAGTTCCAGTCTCACTAAAATCATATTTAATTCAATTTTGGATGAACTTTGTACACTGTTTGTTAAGTTTGTGAATATAGATAGTGTTATTTTTTTATCGTCAGAAGTAATATCTGTTGTGATTTTAATTTCACCAAATTCAGTATTTGGACCCAACATAGTTTTTGATAATAAAGGAACAACAGATAGATCGTTAATTATTCCTTTTATTTTGTATGCAAATGTATCAGAAAAATACACACCTCCTCTGGTAGTAGGTGAATTAACAGGAGTTGGGGAATTGACAACTGAGACATCAGATAAAGGATATTCCTGGCCATCCAGATGTATGACATACACCAGAGGATTTTTTTTATTAATGTTCATTAGTAATTCAAGCAAACCCAAGTCAATAGGCAATAAAATTAGAAAAATGACAATTCTATTGAGTCTTTCCAATCAACATATAATAATTTTACAAATATTACTCATTATTAGAAAATATTTTTCACAAATAGAGAACATCTTTAAAAATAACAATTAGAAACCATAAGTATTGCAAAAATTTGCGAATAGACAAAATATACGAAATGAGATCATGAGTCTAATTGTCGAAAGTGGCATGGATGATGATTGTTATACAGAAATGTTAGACTATACTATTGAATTATTTGAAACTCAGGGGCTGGGAAATGATTATTATGGATATCACAATATCAATCATGAATTAGAAGTAACATATGTAACGCTGTTATCTGCAAATTTGAACAATACCTTAAACAGATTTTCAGAGAGTGATTTGAAATATTTGTATGTATCAGCATTATTTCATGATTTTGATCCACAAAAAAGTGTAGATAAACCACATGAAGAAAATGTTTTAAAATTTATTTCGATGGATAAGAGATTAAGACAACTTTTGGATATTGCAAAATTAGACATTGAAATAATTAAAGCATTGATACTCAGAACAACATATCCATGGAGTGGTCAGCTTAAGGAAAATGCTGAACAACAAATTAATGAATGTTTTAAAAAATCAGAAGTGACAAAAAATGATGAGGTAAAACAAGAACATTATTTAAATTTGGGATGGTATCTTTCAGTAATAGATAGAATTAGTGGTTATGCTTTAGGTGATTTTTCAAAAGCTATGGAAATGGCAAAAATGAACGCACATGCTTTAGCATGGAGACCATCACTGATTGTGAGAAGTTCTGTGGCATATTTTGAAGAATTGTTAAACAAAGAAACTGAAATGTGCCAATTTATTTTAAAATCATTACCAAAACATATGAGAAAGAATTTTTTTGATACGGTGTTATCATTTATGAGTATCAGACAACAAGAGATTGCCATACAGGCAAATTACACATTTGATAACTTGAAGTTGGTTCCAACAATTGAAAAAATAGAAACACGTAAAGATCCAGAATTTATCAAATCATTATACTCAATATTTTTAGAGTTGCCAAAACCACTTCAATTTGCAAACGATAGTTTTGAAGAGTCAGTCAAGGATCAAAATATAATTATCAACACAATTAGACTAAACGACTGTAAGGGAGAGATAGTAGGATTTGCTAAAGGGGGACCTTTGGAAAATTACAGACTAAGACCAGAGATCAGAGATGAGAATTACGGTCTTAACAATACAATATTTTTAGAACCCTTAGCATTGAAAATGGGGTATTGGGGACTCAAAGGAGGTAGTGAAATGCGTCATATGTTTATCATGCAGGCACATGCTAAAAAATACAAATATTTGACTAGTTTTGCATTAAGAGATGTAATAAAATCCAGAGTCGATAGAGAAGATGCCGAATTTGTGACAAAATTTGATCCAGAACGATGGGACTATTACAGAGTTAAGATTTAATCAGTAATTAAAAACAGATTAAAAGTAAAGTATAATGTTAGCAGACACGATAAAATATTAAACATATAACAAGAATTAACTCAAAGTAATCAAAAGAAAGTATAGAAACGCTTTATTAACAAAAAAATGCCAGAAAATTATGAACAAATTAGTTGGCAGTATTTTTGGCATGTTATTAGTTTTTACAGTTTTAATTAATCCAGTATTTGCAATCGCACCATTAGATAGAGTGGAGATAACAAATCCACGACTTGTGAATGCATTTGGAACAAAAATATCAGATCAGGTCAATGTAAATCAACAAGTTCAGATTTCTGCAGACATAAAAAATAATCAAGAAAAATCGCAAAAGTTTGTGTATATTGTTCAAGTAAAAAATCAAGATGGGATCATCATATCATTAGGGTGGATAGGAGGTGTACTTAATCCTGGGCAAACTTTTAGTCCTGCTCTGTCATGGACACCAAAAGTATCAGATGTGTATACCGCTGAAATTTTTGTGTGGGATGTATCAGAACAAGGAAGTACCAGTTCATGGCAAAGATTAGATGCATTGACAGAACACATTACTTTGAAAATAACTAGCTAATAGAAATTATTTTCATCTTCATATTACTTTAGATTTAGAACACATCGTGACTTTAAGAAATATTAGATAGAAAAAAATGCATTCCAAGCGTAAAATTAAGATCAGTGATTTGCCTCATAGTAAAAAAAATTTAACAAGATCTCGCTAATAGAACCTCGTGGCTAAGATAATTATGACAATAGGATATTGTGTAAAGTGTCGAGATAAAAGAGACATCGAAGGCGCTAAACCATACACCATGAAAAATGGCAAACCAGCTCTAAAAGGCAGTTGTCCAAAATGCAAGACAGCCATTTTTAGAATTGGTAGAGGCTAGAAATTCTCAGTGAGAAACTAGTAGTGCCATTCAGGAGTTAGTCCATTCCATAGCGAACGCAATGAGGATGGATCTTTTTCTATTTCTTGAATAATTCTATTTTTTAATGCAAAAAAGAAATTTTCAAGAGCATCAATACCACCATCCAAAAAAAGTTCTTGACCTATTTCCGTAATTCTTTTTTTCTTTTCTTTTACTTCTAAAGATTCAGGATTTTGTAAACAAAATGTCATCAAATCCATTAATTCTTCTTCAAGCATGAAGTCCATTGATAAGTTCTACTTTATAGGCGATAATAAGTATTAGTGTGCATGACATCATTCTTAGTGGAAAAGAAAAATGCAAAATCCTTCGAGGATAAGATTAGCAAACTATCCATTAGAACACGACAAAATATTGAAGCCTCTAAAAATTCCTTTGACAGGTTCTGCCGAGAATACTATGATGGCAGAACAATAGATGACATATTCAGAGAACTGAGAACCCTCAGAGAAGAACAGACAGAAGCAATAAGAGACACACTTCAGTCTTGGATAGATTGGCAGTACCAAAAAGGATCATTGACAAATTCAATCAAGCAATACATATCGAAAATAGGTAGGGTGTTTTCTCATAATGGAATCAAGATTCACTTTGATGATTTTGATGAGCCGTTGGAATACAAGCCCACAATAAAAGAGGAATTACACGAATTAACATTAGAAGAAATACAGAAAATTTTTGCAGTGTCATTACCAAGAAAAACGGGTTTCTACCTTGCATTGATATCCACAGGTGCAAGACCAGGCGAACTATTGCAGATAAGAAAGAAAGACATTGACACAACACAAAAGAGAGTCAAGATTAGAATAGAAGCTGAGAATGTAAAGACAAGGTCAGGTCGATCCGTGTGGCTTACTAAAGAGGCATCACGTCTTCTAATGGTTCGTTTAAAGGATTTGAAGGATAATGACTTGGTTTGGGCCACAAATGAAAACCCTGCTCATGCAGAAAAGGCAGAGGCATCAATGTTTAACAAATATACATCCGAGGCGGGCTTTACCCAAAAATACAAGTCAAATAATTTCAGAACGATTACACTTTACTCTTTCAGGTCTTTCTTTTTTGGCAGGGCTTCGGACGTGCATAGAGAAGGATATGCACACAGAATGACAGGACATGGAGGGTATCTTCCACAATATGACAGAATGAATGATGAAAAAAGATTAGAGTGGTTCTTGAAGCTCGAACCCGAATTAACCATTAATGATGAGGAAAGACAGAAATTCACAATCAAAGAACAGAATGGGAAAATTGCAGAATTAGAACAAAAGAACACGCAGATTAACCAACTTGAAAAGAGGTTAAAACAACTAGAAACAGTAGAAAGCGATTCTGAGAATGCGATTTTGGAATTACTTCAAAATCCAAAACTTGCCCAATTTATCAATCAAAAAATCAGGGAAACAATAGAACAGGACAAATAACAAATCATAATTTTCTTAAAATTAAATTGAAAGAAACTAATTGAAAACTAATATCAATTAGTATTAGTTAGTATAATTAAGTGTGAATTACTACACATAAAAAAACTTGAGAAAGAAGCAAAACAAAAAAAAGAAATTCGGTTTTAAAAATAAAAATTCTAGATGGATATGTTCTTAAATAATTTTGAAAATAATTCTTAGATCTTTGATATTTTGCTAAATCTTTTAGGCTTGAATCTGTAATGGTGAATTTAGATATTATTGTAATTGAGAATAATTTACGTACAAATGATATAATAGTAGCTCAAATAACATGCCTAAAAATGAGTAAAACCACACATGTCTATTCTCTTACATGTCTTTTTTCATGTATAATCTACTAATAGTAATACTAATTACTATTAGTAAATCATTTCTAAAAAATATCAAACATATCAAGTATAGATGTTCATAATACTCATTTTTAGGCACGAGTTACTACCTTATATTATATACTTTTATCGTGTTTTGTTTCTAAATCTACTAGTGCAAAAATGCGACATGTGAAGATTTCAGGTCAAACAATTTAGGAATTTAACAAATCCAGAGAATTAATTTTAATTTTTGTTTTAAAATGCATTAGGCATACTCTATGTCACGCTAACTCATGTTAGTGGAACAATCTTTTCATTTGCAGATGATTCTGATTTTAATTTAGGTATGCAAATGTAGTGTTGCAAAGATGTGCGGTATTACCGATTGATATCAACATGAATATGGATTACGCAGTATTACCGAATGTGCTGTATTACGCAATAATACATCGGTATTACCCTACAGTCTACTGTTGAATATCGTATATTTACAATCGCATCATACTAAATTTAAGCAAATACAAAAATTCATGATATACACGTGGTATCATTTTTGAATAATGTTGGACAACACATTTTGTGGCATCATTTTTGAAATAAGAGATTGAATAGAAATGGGTTTTTGGTGTATTGCATATACACCTTGATTCTTGAGAAATTGTATCTGAAATTCTTCTAATTCAGATCCGCTGACAATTACTATTTTTCTAATCTCAGATGGCTTGTTACTTTTTAAATCAGCAAGAAATTCAAAGCCCGTATAGTAAGGCAGTCCCAGATCAAGTAAAATTACATCGTAATTACTCTTCAATACCAGTTCCAGTCCTTCTCTGCTGTCAACTGTACTCTCATAATCATGTCCTGAAATTTTTAAAATATCTGAATATACTGCACTTATTTGAGGGCAATCTTCAATGTGAAGAATCTTCATAAATCAAGAACTATATGAATCAGGCATAAATGAGGGTGTGTGCATTTTGAACAGCCTTCTCCTTTAGTGTAACTTTATAGTACATACATCATGGAAAATTTAGGGATTTGTGGGGAATGTGAAGCAAAATGATGGTACAGCAAACAACTCCTCTATTTGACTCTGAGCCTAATACTCAAATGTACGAGTACAGATTATCTCTAGAAAAAGTTCAGGCAGAACTTTTGCAATACGGTCTGACATCCAATCAAAGTAGGGTGTTTATTTTTCTTGGAAAGTATGGTGCAAAGACTGCCACCGAGGTATGCAAGGCCCTCAAATTACCTAGAACAGAGACATATCACTTGCTTTCAGCACTACAAAATAGAGGAATTGTTTCAGCTACATTTGAGCATCCGATTCAATTTGTCGCATTGCCATTAAACAAGGCAATATGGATTCTAGTAAACTCTGAAAAGGAACGAGTAAAGTCCCTTGAGCAGATGGGAAAAGGACTATCTGAACTATGGGATAATGTTCCAACTTTTGACTCACAACACGATGAGGTTGAAGAGAAATTCCAAATGCTGCAAGGTGCAAACCAGATACAATCAAAGATTACAGAGTTGGCTGATACCTTTACAGATGAATTTTTGATACTTGGTTCTGAGAAGGATTATGTCAAGTTGTATCACGGGGAACTCTTTGAGTCTTTAAAATCCAAAAAGAAATTCAGATTCCTAAGTGCATGTTCTGAAAAGACTGCCTACATATTTGATGATTTGGAAAGAAAGAACATCAAAAAACTGGATAAAGACATCCCAAATCATTTGTGCTTTATACTAAAGGACGACACGGAATTGTTGTTCTTTACAAAAAATGCAAATTCACCTAAAGAGCCATTTGCAATGTGGACAAATTCCAAATCAATGATATATTCAATGAAGTTGCTCTTTGAATCCCTTTGGATGAATTCAAAAAATGAAGGAAAGAATAAAGATGCAAATATGAGAAATGCACACAATGTAACACAAAAATGATCGTGGTATTTAGAAATTTTATAAATTACACTATACAAAATGAGTCTAATTGACGATTCATTTAAGTAACAGTTTTTTCAAATTATGACACTTGAAAAGTTTCGTCTATCTATTTACACTTGCAGTTTTAATTTTTACATTATCAGTAGCAATAATTCCTAATACCCACGCAGAGATATCAATTGATGTGGACGGTGATGGTTATACAACTGACGGTACTGGTCTTGGACTTGATTGCGATGATGGTAATGTTGCAATACACCCAGGTGCAACAGAGATTCCATATGATGGAATAGACCAAGACTGTAATTCATCTGACCTAACTGATGTGGATGGAGATACTTATGCATCTAATCAAGATGTAGGCGGTACACCAGACTGTAACGATACTAACCCTGCAATACATCCAGGTGCAACGGAGATTATAGGAGATGGTATTGATCAGGACTGCAAGGACGGAGACAAAACACCAGTTCAAGCAATAAATGATCTCATATTATTTGCACATGACAATAAAGTAAAGACCAGCCCTATTGACAGTGCAGTAAAAATTCTCAATGATAAAAATAAATCAAATGACAAAAGTGTTTGTGGAAAACTAACTGCATTCGTTAATCATCTAAAAGCAGATAAAAAGATTTCATCATCGCTTAAAGATACACTAATTCAAAAATCAACTGCAATTAAAATTGCACTTGGATGTTAATTTTAAAATTATACTCTGAACTCTTTTTGTGCGTAAATGATTTTTTCATATAAAGTGCGTAATAACGAAAAGATCACAGTGTATTGAAAAACAAGTACAATCATGGCCACAAGTCAATTATCAAAAATAATGCATAGCATTATTTTTAATTCAACATCTAGTTTTCATTTTTTGCTCTCAATCTCAACTATGATTAAAATTATGCTTTAACTAATTTCTGACAAATCCTCAATTCAAAACGAATACAATCCAAAATATGAAAGCCAACGTTAGATTATCAGTTTACATTATTTAGTTTTGGAAGGAAAATGCAAAAAAATAGTCTAAAACACTCGTTACTTGTACTGTAGATCATTATTTTTACGATTAATTCAAGTGTGTTTTTACTACATTATAATAATTGTAACTTAAATAATATCATAGCATGAAATTATTATCTCGTAGAAAATTATCGCGGATTATTGCATGTGTGTCAATTTGCGTATCTCTGATTGTTTGCATAGGATGGATACTAGATATTCCAACTTTGGAATCATTTATTCCAAATGCAGTTACAATGAAATTCAGTACCGCGATATCTTTTATTTTCAGTGGAATCACAGTCTATTTTATTTCAAAATATAATGAAGGAAAAACAGGCATTGCACAAATTGCAGTACCGGTATCGGGCTTTGTCATATTCCTATTTATGGCGACGCTTTTGGCTGCAAATATTCTTGGCATTTCAAGTGGGATCGAGCAATTATTTATAAGAGAAAATCAGGATGCAATAAAGACATCCATTCCAGGAATGCCGTCTTTACTTACAATGGTGAATTTTATTTTAATTATTATTACAGGTGTGCTTACTTTCTCTGAATCTAAATTAAGAAAAATAATCACACCTATAGGATACATCGTTTCAACAATTGGAATTATATCTATTGTTGGGTATGTAATAAATCAACCAAGTTTGTATTATTACATCGTTGGCATAAGCTCAGGAATGGCAATTCATACTTCAATTTTATTTACAATACTTGGTATTGCAATAATTCTTGCAGGCAACAACGAAATTCCACAACGTATTGAATCTGTAAAAATTTATCCAAAAATAACCTCTCTATTTCTAGCATCTTCACTAATTCCAATAATATTTGTAGTAGGATTAAATTTTAACATTCTTGAGGATTTCCCAAACAATGAATCAATAAAGATTAGCATGATCATTATAAGCATAGTAACAGCAATTACAGCTATCATATTTTCATTATCAATATCAAAACCCATCTCAAAACCAATTACTTCTCTAAAAAATATAGCCATGCAAATCTCAAAAGGAAATTATTCCATTAAAGCAAATGAATCAGGCAATGATGAGATTAGTGAATTATCAAAAACATTCAATCAAATGGTAGACAATGTCATAAAATCAGAGCGATTATCCACCATCGGATTACTATCATCAACACTTGGACATAATATAAAAAATGATTTGGGTACAATAAAAATGACACTTGAAATTTTAAAATACAAATATTCTCCCAATCTTGACGAAGAAGCTTCATCTAAAATTGCCCTCATGGAAAGATCTATTCTACACATACAAAATCAAATAGAGAACACTTTAGATTTTTCAAGGTTATCTCCGTTCAAATTAGAAAGTGTTTCATTGTTAAAACTAATAGAAAATACACTAAATACAATCAAAATTCCAGAAAACATCACAATTGATGTACCTAGAAAAGATATTTCGCTGTACTGTAATCCAAGTAAATTAACAGTGGTTTTAACAAATCTGATTAATAATTCAATTCAAGCAATAGACACTAAGGGGAAAATATCAATAAAAGCAAATGAAGATAAGAATCAATCCACCATACAAATAGAGGATTCCGGTTCTGGCATACCCTCTGAAATTCTTTTAAAAATATTTGAGCCGTTATTTACTACAAAAAGAATGGGCACAGGACTAGGATTAGCAAGTTGTAAATACATAGTGGAAGAACATAAGGGAAATATAACTGTACAAAACAACCCAACAACATTCACCATATCAATTCCAAAAAAATAAATTAAAAAATATTTTTTTCAGATAAATTTTTCTACTAATCTCTTTAGTTCTTCTGCAGAATATGGCTTTTCTATTAATTCTATGGCATAGTTGTTTTTTATTTTTTCCCATTCTGAATAATCTGCATGTGCAGTCATAAAGATCACTTTTGCCTTTGGAAAATATTTTTCAATCTCAAAAAATGTTTCGTATCCATCCATTTTTGGCATTTTTATATCAAGAAATACCAATTCTGGGAGGTATTTTTTATATTTTGAGATGGCATCAAAGCCATCTTTGGCTTGAATTACAATATACCCAAAAAATTCTAGAAGAGTAGATGTAGTATCTAAAAGTGCTTCATCGTCATCAGCTACAAGGATTATTCCTTTTTTACTCATGTCAGAATCATTTTAATAACATATGCAATAAATATCATATAAACGAAATACTTTCTAAAATTTTGTACCGCTCTTCGTAGAATGTACGTGCTTCTGTAATGAAATTTGAAAACCAATTTTTGAGTTCAGTGTCTTTTCTAAGGATTTTTCTTAGATGGGCATCTTCATTTTTCTTTGTTTTTACTCTTAAATTTGGAAAAAACAACAATGTAACATAAAACCATATGGAAATAAGTTCTCCTATTTTCTGTTCATTTAATGATTGAGAAACACTATTGGATTTTATATTAAAAAAAGAAATTAATTCATAAAATTTAATATTTTCAATTCGTATAATGTTTGGATTATCAAATAATAGTCCTTTCCCAAGAAATGAAATATTATAGACTTCTTCTCCAATTAATGATTTTAAAAAACCCCATTTTCCAAAAATTAATGGAAGTAGATTTTTATAGTTTTTTGCAAGTGTATCTATCTCTTTGTTACTAAAATTCAATACATCTAAACAATATAAAATTCCAAAAAGGGATAGTCGGTATCGGTTTCCAGGATTTCTCTTAGTAGACTTGCTATCGATTAAAATAAGACCAAGATCAATTATTCCCTCTGAATAACGACCTCTGTCATTTCTTCCATTTATCAATCGTCGGTATTCTTTTTCTTTAGTACGTAATTTATCAGAATCTGGTGCAAATCTAATTTTTGCCATGTCCCAAGTCGTCATAATTCCTTCTAAGGCAAGTATTCTGAGAATTCTTTGGACATTTTGATGGTGCTTGGATGTGGAATTTGGGGCGCCATATAGTCTATGAGCTGTGGGTCGGATATGATATTTGTACGATAAAAAACCTAGAGTTTTTTTGTCATTAAGAATAACCATACCGCAAGTGGGATGATATTCTTATATAAGTATTATTTTTTACTTAAGTTAAGGTAGTATGAGTATGGCAAAAAGAGTCACGATAATGATTGATGAAGATTTGGACAAAAAACTGAGAATTTTACAAGCAAAAATGATTCAGCAAAACCAGACTTCGTACAGCTATTCAAAAGTGATTAACGAGGTAGTTAAAAAAAGTATAAACAAATAAGATCAAATAAAGTTACAGCTTTAAGCCAATACAATATTTAGAAAATTTTGGACATTTTGATTTATTCAAGAAAAAAACAGATAGAACTCAGAAATATTTAATTGAATTTAGATTTTCAGGATATACAAAACAAGCAATCAAGGAGTTAAAACAAAATATCTCAAAAAATTTCCATACTACAAAAAAGAAAATAGTTCTACATGGGACACTAGTCAAACCCGATACATGGAGGATGAAAATCCATTGATTAAGGAAGTTGCAAGTGTTTGCAAAAGATACTAGATCAAATTTCAGTTAGAAACTTTGAAAATAGCATAATTTTTGTAAAAATTAAACATTCTAAGGAGCTCAAAAAACTACGAAAAGTAGGATGTGAATAGGAAATATTACTTGTGAATTATGTTGGACAATAAGTTTTGTGGCAACATTTTTGAAATAATATATTGGACAGAAATAGGTTTTTTGTGTATTGAATAGACACCTTGATTTTTGAGAAATTGTATTTGAAATTCTTCTAGATCAAGTGAGGTTACAATTAGCACTTTTCTAATCTCAGATGGTCTGTTAATCTTTAGATCCGCAAGAAATTCAAAACCGCTATAGTAAGGCAATCCCAAGTCAAGTAAAACTATATCATAGTTATTTTTTAATACAAGTTCCAGTCCATTTTTGCCATCAACTGTGCTCTCAAATTCATGATCTGACATTTTTAAAACATCTGAAAATATTGCACTGATTTGAGGACAATCTTCAATGTGAAGGATTTTCATAATATATGAACTACACAAAGTAGTATAAATTAATGTGTGTGCATTTGAACACACAAACTTACATTGTAACCTAACCAAACACTGCTTTTTGTATCAGTATGCAGGAGATCCTTTTTACAAATTAGTAAAAATAGAATCCTTACTTTAGGCACAAAAATATGTAAACTATCGTAAAATGCTATAAGATCAAACCGGGGGGTATAGAATTCCTCATCGATCAAAATGCTGTTTTTTTGGTAAGCGAATAGAAAATGTCGTACTCATCCCCAAGACTGTGCTAACATCTAACATTCCACCATGATTTTCAACAATGTTCCTGCAACTCGGCAATCCAAGACCTGTTCCAATTTGTCGTGTAGTAAATAGTGGATCAAAGATTTTATCCAAGAGATCAGATGGAATTCCGGGCCCGCTATCTTGTATTTCGATTAGCACAAAATAGTTTTCATCTTTTATTTGAATGTCTATTGTACCAACATTGTTCATGGCCTGCATTGCATTTAGAAATAAATTTGCGAAAACAGCTTCAATCTGATACTGATCACAATCTATACGTATGTCGTTTTCCGGAATAGCAAGTGTAATTGTCTCTGGAATGATTACATTTGAGATCATTTTTTTCAATATTGCTAAGATGGAATGATTTTGAATTTCTAATGTGGGGGGATTGACAAAGTCAAGCACATCGTTTATCTGATGAGACAATCGGAAAGTTGCCTTTTTGATCATCTCGTGAATTTTGATGGTATCCTCATCTAGATTTTCTTTGTGTTCCATTAAGGAGATAGCGCTTTGAATTGTCTGAATCGGATTTTTAAAATCATGTGCAATTTTTATACAAAGTTCTCCTAAAATGTCCATTCGCTGTTTTTTCAAAGTAACAATTTCATTTTTGAACTTATAAATCTCTGAAATATCTTGAATTGAAGTATTACTTCCAATGAGTTTACCATCTGAAGCATATAGATTTGAAACGCTAAATAACGTAGGAAATACGGTTCCATCTTTTTTTTGTAACCATATTTCTTGAGGACTAATGAATCCTGTTTTTTTCCAATTTTTATGTAATACAAGAAAATCAGATTGGCTTTTTAGAGCCACACTCTCAAAAATTGACTTTCCAATTATCTCTTCAATGGGGTAACCAAGTTTGTTTGCATATTGTGGGTTACAAAACAAAATGATTCCATTCAAATCCACGGTTCGTAACATGAGGGGTGATGTTTCATATAAATTTCTTAAAATATGAACATCCAAAGTAAAATTTTTATCAGGCATGTTAAATCGTCATACAATATTATTCCATCAATATATTACATTCGAGTCATGGATTTGCATATTTTTGCTCATTTTTTCTGACTCATAAATAATTAAAAATAGTACAATTTACAATTTCTTCATCAGTTTTCTAAACTCACTTGTTCTAAAATATTCTCAAGGTCATACTCTCAGATCAGAATCCAGGACTACAAACTCTGAACCTTTGTTAGGTATTATAACCGTGATTCTTGTTTCATAACATATTCAAATATCATGTTTATCTAAATACCTCATGAATGATCTCACTGATTTTTGCAAAGATATCTTGAGATTAGATCCAAAAATTCGTTTTGCAGGTGTTTATTTTCAAGGTGATTTAATCAGCAAGATAAGAGATGGACTAGAACCTTTACTAAACAGAGAAGAAACAAAGATGAGTCTTAATGGTGCAGTGATACGCTGGACTTCAAGAAAAGTGCTTGGCAGAAAATTAGGAGAACCAAAATTTGCTTTAGCTCAATATGACAAAGTGTTTAGAGTTACATTACCTCTAGATGACAACAATCTGATTTTAGTAAGTACCGATATAGAATGCGATATACTTGACATAATTAACAAGATTCAAGAATTAAAAAAGAAAATTTGAAAAACAAGATGTCTTTAAATTGTCGGTTTCATTCTGGATCCTCTTCGTCTGCTCTACAACAGATACAGGCACAAACTCCATAAATATGACTGCAATTAGAACAAAGAAATTTCATTTTTGTTTTATTTTCCCATGATTTTCGTGCAATTGTTCTAATTTTATTGCCACATTGAGAACATTTTGTAATTAATTTTGGATATTTGATTTCACATTTAACACAGAAATTATACAAGTTGTATGGACTCGTCAATGTTAGTTATCAATAATAATTATGATTTAAGATCTTTCCAACAAACAAACTACAATCATTAGTCATTACACAGATTTTTAGTCATGATAAAGAACTCTAACTCAAGCGTCTATAGATTTCTTTGAATTCATCTGCAAGTGTATATGATAGATTCAAAAGATGTGCTAATTGATTCATTGTAGTTTTATCTCTGGATAGCTGTCGCATGATAGTTAATGCCTTTAGAGGGGAATTTACGGATAGTTCCATTTGTCCTGACCAAGTCTTGAATGATTCGTCGACCTCCAAACAGAAATTTAAAATGAAATGTTCAAAGTTAGGAACAATCTCCATAGAATTAGGGATTTTCAAAAGTACTTCAGATAATTCACGAAACTCATTTTTTCTATCTATTAACAACATCTCCAATGCTTGGGTTGTTTTCTCATAATCTAATCCTGGTTTTTTTAAATAATACAGACCAGTAATACTCATAAAATATTATAATAATCAAGAAAGATAAATCAACCTGCATAGATATTGAATATTTATCAACTTTCTTAAAAAAAAGTAAACAAATGTTTGATTAGTTTCTAAACTCTATTGATAAATCCTTAAGTAAAAATAAACACTTTGGTAATTATGACTATTCCAAACACATCTACACTTTACGTAAGAAATAAGGAATTAGTATTAGACTTTAGCAATAGTTGAGAAACGGATGTTTTCAAAGATACTAGTTGCGATTGATGGTTCAGAATCTGCAAAAAAAGCATTCACATATGCAATTTATCTTGCATCAATATCCAAATGCAGATTGGATGTAATTCATGTGGTTGCATGTGAATTTGGTGGAGATAGTGATGCAAGTTTTGAATTAGTTGAAGATCTTAAAATCAAAGCAGATTCGATGTTAGAACAATACAAAAATGAGGCTTTAGAAAAAGGCATTCAACCAATATTCATGATGGAGATAGGGAATCCTGCAAACATGATTACAGAAATTGCTAATTCCAAAGATTATGATCTTGTGGTACTTGGAACTCGCGGTATGAGTACCTTTAAAGAGTTATTTCTGGGCAGTGTATCGACGAAAGTTATACATCATGCAAAATGTCCTGTCATGGTAGTTAGAGGATAATGTTCAAACTAACCTAACATCATAAAATTGGATAACTGAACAATTCAAACCTAATATTGTGATAATGAAAGACTCGACCTAACTATGATGGAGTTTATGGATTGGAACACATCAAAAAATTTAATCCATATGCAAAGGTAATCATGACTAAAAAAGATGAAACGGTCAATAAGGAAAAAGATAATCGAATTAGAATCTACTAGCATTGTCAAATTCTTGATATCGTTAAGAGATTAATGGATATTATGAAATTTTTAATGCCGTTAAAATAATGTCCTAGTTTCTAAACTCTTTTTGCTTTAAAATTTTTGCAGTTACATTTTTACAATTAGAAAGTATGGTTTTGAGTAGGATATTCTTGATTGATCTTTTTTTGTAATTTTTGTATATAATATCTAGGCAAGTTCTCTTTTTATGTGTAAATTCTTAAGGTAATACAAAATTTAGAAATTCTACATTCTTGATGCTATAAAGTATCAGTGCTACCATAACGTACTCTCAGAACAAAGATTAAGCATATGAAATACATTATTTTGGTTGAGTTCTCTCATGAATGAAACATAAAAATTCATTTGAATTAATGTTGAAAACTAAACAAATTTTAAGAAAATTTTTTATAAATTTATTTTCCATGATGTTGAATGTACATTGAGAAACTTGAAGGAAGATTTTGCAGAATATACTAGATGTGTTGGATGTAGCACTTCATTGTTATTGTGCTCTTGTAACTGTCCTAAATGTGGAAAAAGAGACAATTGTAGATGTACACTTATGCCGATCATACGTAATGAGTTAGGTTACTAATTAAAATAAAATTTTACATAAACTACTTTTCTATCTTGGGTACGTGTTCCTTACAATAGCATTTCAAGTCAGTACATTCTTTCATTTCATGGGTATACTCATCGAGTGGAACCTTCTTTAGCTCACAGAAGCACACTTCTGCTGGTGCGAAGCACTTTATGCAATAGCTCATGTATAGATAACGCGTTACACAATAATAAAGTATTTTATTCAATATATGTAAATATATTTATATATATTTAGTATAATCAAACAAATATTTAAAAATTGACAAATCATCTTAAATAATTATCTCATGTAAATTGAACGTTATGGTTACAGCCTACGTCCTAATTAATTGCGAGTTAGGAAAAGAAGAAACAATAATTGAAAATCTGAAACACATAGATTCTGTCAAGGAAGTGCATGGTACGTTTGGTGCATATGATATTATTGCAAAGATTGAGCACGTAGAAAAAGAGAAGCTGCGTGAAATTATTATTTGGAGCATTCGAAAAATTGAACACATTAGATCTACTCTTACTCTCATGGGGATAGAAGGACAAAACTAGTGAGATGTCAAAGGCATATGTTCTAATAGCAAATGAATCCGGAACTGAGGATTCAGTCATATCAAATCTTAGTAAAATTGAAAGTGTAAATGAGGTACATGGAATATTTAGCCTATATGATATTCTAACAATGTTTGAATCAAGTGACGAACAAAAAATTCAAAATGACATATCCAATGGAATTAGAAAAATCAAGAAGAATAATTCAACATTGACATTATTGTTAAATGAAGAAGTTTTAGAAAAATAACAAAAAAGGAGAAGTTTTAGAAAAAAATACAGCACAAGCTTTTGTCATAATTCATTGCAATAGATCACAAGAATCTCAATCTTGCAAAAACTAGAAAAAATAACGGAGGTATTGGAAGATGATAATCTGATTGTATCTTTTGAGATTGTTTGCAAACTTGTGCTCCAACATATAATGATATTTCAGACATCATCAGCAAAAAAATTTGAAGGATCCCACACATCAAATCTACAATCACACTAAATGTGATTGGAAATCAGGGGTTCAGCAAATGATTTTATGAGTTTATTATGTAAGAAATTTATTGATAAATCAAATAAGGTATTTTGTCATTGATGTCTGGAATTGGATTTGAGCACTGTGCACATTTTGGACGAATTATCTCCGCATCAAAATCCACTTCACCAATTGCTTTTTGACAAATTGAACACCTAATGGTTTTAGTATCATAAATATTCAAATACCATCTAACCTCCTGTGACTGTATCAAATAATACACATTCACAATTATCACGTTCTCCACAGTAAGGACATCTGCAATGACAATGTGCCAGGGAGTTGTGACATTTATTGCAATCAGTATAAAGATCAATCTTTTTTGGTGGAATAAACTGTATACTGTCACTCATATTCTTCTATCCATTCTTCTTCAATCCAACCCCCACATGAAAGACAAATCTGCATTCCTTTGTCATTTTCATAACTTTCTGAACCTGGGGAACATTGGCATTGTAAAACATCATCCATGTTAGTCACATGCAATAATGATATTATAATTTTAAACTAAAAATCTTTAAAATTGTTTACTATTTCCAATTATTATCATGTATTTGTTCATATTTTATACAACATACAATAAATTCCATGCTGACAATTATAACCCATGAAAGATAAGAAAGAACCAGATAGAGAAAAATTCAGAGCACAAATAGCCAAAGACGAAGTTATGGTATTTACCTGAAAAAATATGACAGTAGGTATTTACCAACAAATCTATGATGCAAACCTAGATCGAGAATTTGAGACAATACTGATCAAACTTTTACGGTATAATTTGTCCCCTTGTGTCGAAGTACCCGTACGTCACTTTTTGCAAGAGTATATCATAATACGTGATGACTTTTGGAGCCAATTTAAAAAATGTAATTCATTTGATATGGCGTTTGATAGGTATTACCAATTTGCAAAAAACAAATGCGCGTTGACAGACTCCCTTTTAGACGATCTGAATTTTTTGCTTAGCTATGATCCACTACGAAATGATTTGTCTATGATGATGAAAGACGGGTTGACATTCTAAGTTTTGTAAAATAATTTGAATTTAAAGATAATCATCTATGGTCCAAAAACTTGTCATACACAAAGGAGACGTTCTCTCATGCCATGAAAGTATTGTAATTACTGATTTTGAAACAGGTGAAATTTTATGTCAGAGTTGTGGAAGGATTTTACAACAAAATACCACAGATGAAAGAAAAGACGGAAGATCATTTAGACAAGACGAGCACATGCCAACATCATTAACATTGCATGACATGGGGCTTTCAACAATTATCGGAAAATCCAATCATGATTTTGTGGGAAAACAATTGAGTTATGAAATGAAGCAATCCATGAAAAGAATGAGAATATGGGATTCTAGGAGCCAAGCAAAAACATCTTCAGATAGAAATCTAAGAATTGCATTGTATGAGATAGTCAAACTAAAAGAAAAACTAGGTCTTTCTGATGCCGTAATTGACAGGGCAGCGTATCTTTACAGAAAAGCTGCAAAGGCACAGCTAGTGCGTGGCAGAACTATCAAATCCATAGTTGGAGCATGTATGTATGCAGCATGCAGAGATATGGAGACTACCAGAACAATTATCGATATTTCAAATCATCTTCAAGAAAAGCGCAAATTAATTGCAAAATCCTATAGAATATTGTTTCAAAATCTTCAACTAACTGTTTCTATAACGGATCCAATCAATTGCATCATAAAATTTGCAAATAATTTACAATTGCCTGAAATCACTAAACGAGAAGCCATAAAAATTTTTGATACTCTAAAAGAAAAAGAACTGATTGCTGGAAAAAATCCAAATGCTGTTGCTGCATCTGTAATCTACATGGCAGGTATCAAAACTAACATGAGTATAACACAGCAAGAGATTACAAAAATTTCTGGAATAACCAGTGTGACTATTCGTAATCGATTGCAAGAATATAAAAAATACATTGAATTGGATTAATCTGACTTCTAACGGTATTCCTCACGTCATATGCAAGGGCATAGACAGAGATAATAAAGAATTCAAATTCAAGAACAATTACAATCAATTTTGAAAAAGGGGATTCAAATATTGAAATCATAAGACTGCAATTATTCCAGAATTTAATACTATTGCCATAATGATTCTAGTTGTCGGAATAATTAGCACGTTAGTCCTGGTATCAAAAATCAAGAACTTGACAATACTGCCAAGAATCTAATTCACAATCATTTTTCCTTTTTATTTTTTGCAGAAGAATAAACTCAACGAAATCCTTCTTGATCATTGAATCTGTTTTCTTGATTTTGCTTCCTAAATATTTTGATGTGATCATTAACTCCAAACAACAAAAAAAGATAAGCCCAAAGATAGAGAATATCAATAGGATGTCCAGTGTAATATGTTTCGTCTAGTGAGAGAAAGAGAAAACCATAATCAGATACAACAAAGCAAAGCATTCCAATTAACAAACAGGACCAAAGAAAATTTACTTGACCTCTAAAAAACAAGACCAGACCAATAATGATAGGTGCAAGAGCAATTGTATCTCCCATGGGATATGCAAGACCTAGCATTGTCTCAAATTCAGAAAGGTCTGATTTTTGCAAGATTGTATAATATATCAAAAATGCAGTAATTGTTATGAGGATTCCAATAACTAGGGTCACCATCTTGGCAGAGATCACATTTCTGAAAGGCTTTAGATAATAAATTGTAAATATAAAATAAAGTGGATATCCGGCTAACCATAAAATGTCTGCCTCAGATGGCCAAGGATTTACTTTGTATATTAATTCATAAACTGACCATATTCTTTCTGCAATGAACCATAAAATAACAAATGTGGTAAAAAAAACCCAGGCTCTTCCAAAGTTGCCATGAGCTCTTTCATTGATTATCAACAATATTGAAACTACAACTAGTGGTGCTGTGATTGCCAAATTCAAAAGATGGGATGTCAAAGTTGCATAATTTTCTCCAAAATAATTAGCACTCATTATTGCCAATGCAGTTAAGGCAAGTATCAATACAAAGAAAGTTCTACTTGTAGACAAAAAACTAGTTTGCAAATTACTTGCTTATCACAAATAGAAAGTCACTTATGTATTGTTGACCCTCAAATTCTGCTAAATGTTCCCTGATTGTTTTTAGTATTGCAGTAGAACCATTACCAAATATCTCTTGAAGAATGTCTTTGAGATACTCTGGGTGCTCAAGGCAATCAGAAAAATAACAATTGTATTTTGCATATAGTCGGTTTCCTACTTCATTGATAGTAGATGGGCTGATTTTTAAAAGCGCCTCTGTTATTACGAAGATCACAAGGGCTTTTTTTTCATTATCAATTTTGCCCATGTCTTTTGTTTGGGTTATTTTCTCAAGCAGTGTTGTTATTTTTTTCATATCCAACGGCTTAAAGAAGACCTCAGTTGGTTTGAAACGATAGAGTTTTTCCAATATTTCTAAATCCTGGTTTGCAGTTATGATTACTATCTTTGCATTTGAATCCAAATCTCGAATTTCTTTTAGTGCATAGATGCCGTCATATTGAGGCATATTTAGATCTGAAAACAAAATATCAGGTCTGTATTTTTTGTATAACTTCACAGCTTCTTTTCCATTATGTCCAACTGAAACAACTTTAACACCAATCATCTCCAGATATTTAACAAAAGCATCGACGGTATTTTTATCATCATCAATAACAATTGCTGTGATCAATAAGTTAAGAACATAACACTTTCTATAAAAAGAATTTGTTAGATGTGGAAAGAATTTGGAATTACCTTGCCTATAGTTACAGAAGGAAATAGTGCAAAATCTATCCACCTAACTATACCTCCACGTCATAAGCAGTGAAAGCAATTTGAACCCAAATTTGAAATTCATGAAATTAATAGCTTAATTTTAAACTCTTTTTGTTCTAAACTATCAGAGGACTAAACCAGTACGTACTCGCGGATTAAAGGATTAAGCGTGTGAAGTACATTATTTTAATTGACTTCAAGCATAAAGTCCATTAATTTAATGAGGTACGTTACTGATTTAAACCAATATTACATATTGAATTTTATACATTTAGAAAAACAACCTAGAAGAATACAATTAATACATTTAGATTTATTAATTGTACATAGTCTTAATGATGAAGAAATAAAAATGAAAGACAGCATAAACTTGTTCATTGTAAATCTCACAAGTCGCCAAGTTATCTTTCATTAAACGTAAATAATTGTTCTACAAACTTAAGATTAACGGATATTAATTTTTTAGGACGTCCAATAAGTTTTGTAATTGAACTGGTTTTTTCAAGCATGCATTGATCCCTCGTACTTTAAGTTTTTCAATTTCATCATTTGTGATTGATGAAGCTGTAAACAGTATGATTTTATTTGATTTTAATTTACCGGCTTTTTCTAATTCATTAATTACATCATGACCGCTTACTTCAGGCATGGATATGTCTAACAATATGGCATCATACTTTCCGTGTTTAATTAACTCAAGACCATTTCTACCATCGTTGGATATGTCACAATCAATTTCTTTCAATTTCAGATATTTTGACAACATACTTGTTATGTTAACATTGTCATCAATCAAAAGTATCTTCATGATTCTTTTAATAATTTAATGATATTTGTACTTTTACAATAAGTTATTTTATCAAAATAAGATATGTGTTTTTCCTTTATTTCAATCAAAGTTTCATCTAGCACATTTAAGTGACTTTTTTGTTAGTGGCCAAATGTTCAATGAATCACTTGGTCATGTTATTCCGAATGTGATAGGATAATTAAACCAGAAAATAAAGATTAGCCAAAAAAGTTTGTTTGAACATCGTCACATATGTAAACAAAAACTCAAAACAAATCATTTTAGACGGGGAATAATCATTTATTCAAAAACCAATTAATTTAAAAAATGTAGATAAAACTTTTATGACATAAACTTATTTTATTTCTCACATGTCACTTCGCTTTTCTTTCCTCCATCATAAAGAGATTTTATAGCTGCAACATCACATTCAGAAACATAAGGATAGTTTGTTTCAATTGTTGGATGCATGAGATCTTCAGTAGCTGTAGTGTGTGCTAGTCCAAATGCATGACCAAGCTCATGTCGTAAAACAGTCTTGAACTGCGTATCACTTAGTTTATCTACACCATAGATGGTAATGGATGATTTTAGTATTTGATTTTGTGATTCATCTGCAATATTTCTTGTGTACCCAGAATAGCCATCACCACTTTGCTGATCACTTAAGATAATTGTGATCTCTCCTTCTCCTTTTGCAGATTCTGCCACTTCAAGATGGGTTGGAATATAAAATTCTGAAGATTCTTTGGAAGCTGAATTTAATGCACCTGCCCACCCAGTATAATATGTAGAAGAGGTTCCCTTTGGACCTTTTTGTAATAGGGAATCATCAATCTGAATAGTTTCATTAGATAGAACAATCTCTTTTATCAAAGGTACTTTATCTGGATACTTTTCAGCATTAACTATTCCCACATGCAATACGGACCCAGAAACTAGTCGCCACGATAGCCAAGTGTTAATTGTGTCTCCTTTTAGATTCTGAATCTCATACCCGGTATTGAGTGGGGCATTTGGAGATATTTTGTAGTCTGGGCCCATGAAAGATGATAGATTCATGGAATACGGTACAAAAATTCCTGTAATTATAATTCCTGCCATAGCTAATGAGAGATAATATTTTTTATTAACAGATATTGCCTTAATTTCCTCTGATTTCATAATACCATCAAAAGCTAATCTTTCTTGTTCAAGTTCTATTCTTTGTCCATGTTCTTCTTGAATTTTGTTTTTTAAAACTTGTTCAGAGTTTTCCAGTTTAGATACCTGTTTATCAAGATATTTTGCTTCATCTTCTAAAAATATTTTTTCTTGTTTTTCGTTTTTGTACTGATGTGAAACTTGGTCTAATTTTTCTTTAAGACTTCTTTCAGATTTTTCGAGATTAAAGATCTTTTGATCAAGATGCTTTGCGTGATCGTCAAGAAATATATTTTCTTGCTCAATCTCTTTCATTTCATGTTTTGAATCTCTTTCTCCACGATATTTATTATTCATGATTCATTATCTCCTTGTTTTGGATTGACTGCGTAATAACTCGTAAAAGCTCTTCAGTGTTTGCGGGTTTCCTAAGGCATGCATAGACTCCTTTTTTTGTAAATTCATCTATTTCTTCTTCAGTAATAGATGAGGCAGTAAACAGTATGATTTTTTCTGATTTTAGCTTATCTTCTTTTGCTAGTTTTTCTAATACATCAATTCCACTAAAGTCAGGCATGGAGACATCTAAAAGTACTACATCGTGATTTCCAGTCTTGATTAAATTAAAACCATTTCTACCGTCATGGGTCGCTATACACGCAAATCCTTTAGATTCTAAGAATTTCGATATGAGTTTTAGTATACTTTTATTGTCATCGATGATCAGTACATTACCAATAGGCATACATTCTGTTAGATGGATTTATAATAAAAGATGGTGTTTTTTAAAAAAAACAACAATTTCAGGCTCAAATTTGGAATGCTTTTCAATAAATCACTCTAGGAAATTTTTTAATTTTTTAGAATAACCGTAGAGAATATTTACGTTAATATTAAAAAAGCTAATAACCTGTACCTTGTAATTAAAACATAGGTAACCTGAGTGGATAATCACAGTATAGATGTTGAAAAGGATGTAAAATCACTAATTAAAGAAAGTGTCTTTGATAAAAAATACACTGATTTTGAAGATCAATTTCATAATTTGGCAAAAGATATTTCTACAATTCTAGAATTGGATGAATTAGATGCTAAAGTTTATCTTCGTCTTTTAAAAACAGGACCTAATACAGCTAGCGCAGTAGCAAAGGAATTAGATATAGATCGTGCTAAAATGTATCGAACTGTAGACAAAATGGCAAAGATAGGAATTGTTTCAATGACTTTATCTTCACCAAAACTTTGCATTCCATTACCACCAGAAGAGGTCTCAAAGATAATCATACAAAAAAAAGAAGACTCGATTAATACGATTAAAAAGAGTTGGAAAGGAACAATACAAAAAATTGAAAAATATACCACGTCGAATTTTCGCAGTAATATTCCAACGTTTCGCGTTATAAATGGAAGAGAAAACATTTTTCTCAACATTGAACATATGATTGAGAATTCTTCAGACGTAGTTTACATAATTACAACTTTGGAAGATATTTCAAAAATGTATCATAGTAACATACCAGACAAAATATCGATTTGTGAAAAAAGTGGCGGTCAAGTTAGACTTTTAGTAGATCTGAATGATCCCAAGTTATCTTCATTTGTAATTAGATTTGGAGCAACTGAAACAAGAATTAGCAAGTCTTCTTTGAAAGGCAGAATTGTTTTAGAAAAAGGAAAACAGATGATAATGTCAGATACCAAGTCAAATGAAGGTGAGCAAATTAATGCCAAATCAGACTTTTCTCTTTATACAGATTCTCCTGCCATGGTAAATAATGTTCAAAATTTATGTGAACATCTATGGGCAGAATCAAAACCAATAAAAATGATGGACGCCAATGATTTTAAAAAAGAGCCGCAATCTACAACCTTTATGATGGAACCCGAATACAAACAAATATTCAACCTTAAAGAAGCAAAACAAGAAAATATAATATTAAACAGTCTTTTAAAAGAACTTGAAGATATTGTAAGTGATTAATTTTAGATTGTGATCGTAAGAAAAAAGTAACTATAACTATTATTTTACCTTAATGTTAATGAGCATAAAAGAAGATCAATGGAACATGATTATGGCAGATAAGGTTTCATTAGTTTCTTGTTATTTTTTGTTTATTAAATTTCAGTAAATTTGAAATATTAGTCAATTAATTCGGAGAAACGATTTTCAACATAATCCCAATTTAACACATTCCACCATGCTGCAATATAATCAAGTCTTCTATTTTGATATTTTAGATAGTAAGCATGCTCCCATAAATCTAATCCCAAGAGAGGGATTTTTCTTATGGACCAAGGACTGTCTTGATTAGTCGTAGTAACTATTTCTATTTTGTTAAAAGTTTGATTGAATACAAGCCAACACCATCCACTTCCCTCAATAGACATGGCTTTGTTTGAAAACTCTTTTTTAAAATTTTCAAAATTATCAAAATACACATCAATCGAATCAGACAACTTACCATCAGGACGTCCATTATTTTTTGGAGTCATGATTTCCCAAAATAATTTATGATTTTCAAAGCCTCCGCCAAAAAAATTAATCTCACTTCTTGCAGATTCAGGAATAGCATTTAGATCAGATAAGATTGAAGTAATGTATTTAGGATGAAATTCGCTTGAGATTTTAGCTAGTGCCCTGTTTAAACCATCTACATATGCCTGATGATGTTTTTTGTGATGAATCTCCATGGTTTGCTTATCAATATACGGTTCAAGTTCATCGTATGCATAAGGCAATCTAGGCAATTCATATTTGACCATAATCTGATTAAATAAAGTCCACATATATTTTTCAAGTGGAAAAGATGATAACCATTAGCAGCGGATAACAACAATGACAAAATTAGGAATAATTGATTTAGAAATAATACATCTGGGAATAAAAGGAAGTGGAAGATTTAATGAGGCAGACATTGAAAATTCGGATTTAAAGAAATTAGGAGTTGGTAAAATACTTGACTCGCTAGCATCATTAAAAGACAGAAAATTAATCAATTTGAATAAAGATGGTTCATTTTCTATCACAGATTTAGCAAAAGATTCGTTATGGAGTGATCAAATTCCAACATGGGTCAAAATTTTACGTGTTTTAGAAATCAAACCATATAGTATTGAAGATGTGTCATATTTTTTAAAAATCCCAGAAATCACACTAAATGATGAAATTGAGAGATTAAGAAAAAACCAGTTAATTTTAATGTCACCATTAAGACTGGAATCAAAAATTATCAAAATGTATGAAATTCTTCCTGACGGAATTGAAAAAATTAAAAAAATAGAAGATAGTGGATTTCAGAATAATATTTTAGAAGAAAAGAAATTATCAACAGAAACCATCGAATTAATAGATGCGGTCATTAAAGAAATTAGAAAAGAGACAGAATTTAACAAAATAAACATTATAGAAAAACTAGAAGAAATTAAAGAAAAATTAAAAAATTAGTTATTTCGAACGTATTTTATCATGAATTTGTGCAAGAATTAATTCTGCCTTGTCTTTGTTTTCATATGTATCAGCAGTTTCATCCATAATAGAATCAATTTCATAGCTTTTATCCACCAAAATATTTGCAACGTGATCATCTAGAGTTCCATTTCCAATGAGATAGTATGCAAAAACAGTGTTCTTTTGACCTATTCTATGCAATCTATCTTCTGCTTGTCTATGAATTGCAGGACTCCAGTCCAGTTCTGCAAAAATTACATATTTAGCTCGAGTCAGATTAATTCCTACATTTCCAGCTCTTAGACCAGCAATCATTAATTTTGATTCCCCTCTTTGGAATTTGTCAATTTGTTCTTGACGATGTTTATCAGTTTGACCACCAATAATAGAAACAGGAGAGAATTCTTCAAGACTCTCATGTAGTAATTTGTGAATAACTTTATGGTGACAAAATACTACAACACTTTCTTCAATTTCCATAATGTTTTTAACAAAATTAATTACGTGTGGCAATTTTGCAACACCTGCAATCTGTCTTTCACTTTGAATTGCTCTTTGATATGAAGCAGATTTATCAAAAGCGGTTTCGGCATCCTTTTGTTCTGCCTCTAATTTAGTCCATATTTTTCCCAACTCATCAAAGTAATAATCAGTATCAGCATCAATTACCTCTTTGTAACGAACTTTATCTTTTAATTCCTTGAGAACATCAGATTTTTTTCTTCTTAGCATTACATGCTTTTGTAATTCATTTCGGAGAGAAGCTCTCTTATTTTCAAGTACAATTGCCTTTCCTTTTTCATTAACATAGCAAAAGTACTCACAAAATTCCTTAAAACTACCAAGCAAGCCAGGTCTTAGAATATCCACTATTGGCCAAATTTCAGAGCCTCGGTTATAAATCGGAGTACCTGAAAGACCGATTCTGTATGAAATGGAGGGTAGTGCCGCAAGTTTTTTTACAGCCTTGTATTTTTGAGTTGTCTTTGATCTAAGGTTATGAACTTCATCACATACAATTGTTCTAATGTTAAGCTTTGACAAATCAGAAAGACGTTTGTAAAGCAATTCATAATTTATTATGTAAAAATCAGTTACAGGAAGTTCTTGAGACTTTCCAGTTCTAATAATAGTCGAAGATGGAGATTCAGATTCAATTATTCTTCCATTTCTACTTTTTTTCTTCATGAATTTAGAAATTTCTCTTTCCCAGTTATTGAGCGTCACTAACGGAGCCACAACTAATACAGGAAAAGTTTGTTTTTCAGTTGCAACATAAGATAAAGTTTGCACAGTTTTACCAAGACCCATTTCGTCTGCAAGTAATGCATTGCCAGAAGATTTTAACAAGAAATCCAATCCTTCTTTTTGAAAATTCATCAATTTTCCTCTAAATTGTTCTCCGGATTTTGCACGATTTAGATGATATTTGATTGGTGGAAGTGCAGGTTTTGGAGTATAAGTTTTTACAATTTTTCTTTGCCATGCAGATTTTGATAGAATTTCAAGAGGATATCTATCCATAATTAATTTAATCTGTTTTACACTTTCAGTGCTATCTGGAATTATTACCTCATCGATATTTTCACCATACCATGCTTCGGGGACAAGCCTTGAGATCATACTTACTGCACGTTGACCCGTAATCTTCCAACTCCAAACTTTGGAGTACTTGTCCAAAACATACTCTAATGTTCCAAAGTTTTCCATGGAGGTCGCCATAATTTGTCGGTAAAATGTTTTTTTGCCTTATGAATCTTGATGTTTTTTACGATCAGGCAGTGATCTTTGAAAATCTGCAATAGTTAAAATAGGAATGAATACTATGATATTAACACTAAAATTTCAAGTAGACGTAGGCGTGTTTTTAGATTAATGAGGCTTATCGATGGGATGAGGCATTGTGTTTTCATCATGACAGTCACAGTGGCAAAGATGAGTTTCATGGTTGTTTGCACAATCAATGCATTCATAGTGTTTTCTACTTTCACAGGCAGCACAAATCATACTTGATTATCAATAAAATGAAGATGAATTTGTATTTTTTCTATTAGTACTCGACTTCGCTTCTTTGAAGTAGTTTCTCAGTAAGATCTACATATCCTTGAGGATCGAGCTCTTTTGCAAATCCCTTATCTATGTTTATCAGATAAATTGAGTGCAAATGAGAATGTAAGATATCGGCATAAGATATTGGAGGATTTTTGTAATATCGATCACAGAGATCTTTTATTTTTTTTACATCAGATTCATTTCGTGCATTTGGAGGAATGAGAAAAGTTTTTGGAATAGGAATAAGTCCGATCACTGGAGTTGCCAAGGAAAACTTTGAGCAGTGATTACTATATCTGGCAATTTTACTCATGATTCTCGCAGTGAAGTAATCAATAGTGTCCATTGCATGATCAGGTGGAGTAAAACCAGTTTCGATTTCAACAATTGTATTTCCATCTCCTTTTTTTGCATAAATGTCGCACACCAAAATATCAGAAATTTGTTTTTCTACTTCCACTGAATGACCGCGAGCAATTAAATTAGATGCGCAGATTAGCTCTAAAACAGAGTGATTGATTTTTACCAGATTTTTTTGATACATTTCTATTAATTGTTGACGCACATAGTTGAGTTTAGGTAAATCACTTTCTTTCAAATTTTTAGATAATTTATCAGTTATTTCATAAACATCGTTACGGAATTTTTCTAAATCCATGTATTCATAATCACTTTGATATTGGGGTTTAAGAACGTGTCAGAGCATTAGAACTTGACAAATCCATTGGAAAAGGACTTACCAATAAGCAAAATAGACATGAGGGTTACAACTAGAATCAAAATTGAGATAGAACCAAATTCAGGTATTGCGTGCGTTCCAATAATTTCAAATGTAGCCTTTGTAGTATTGGGATAATCTAGTTTAATTTGTCTAGAATCAGAATCGTGTTCTACCTCTTGGTATTCTATCATTTTATCATTAGACATTACAGTAAAAACAGAATCAGTGTTAGTAGAAGACTTTGAATCTAAAACATATCTTGGAATATCAAATATTACAGATTTAACATCATGCCCATTCATGCTGAGAATAATTTCATTTGTATCAGAATTCAATTTGCCTTCAGTATTAGTTATCACACCATTTGTGATTTTAAATGGAATACAGTAAATACGTTCATTGTTTGCCAAAACAGAGATTTCCTCAAAAGTGCATTTATCAACACTTCCAATAAGAGATGGAACTAGAGTAAACATAGTTTTGAATTGTCTTGTTACAGAACCACTTTGAACTTTTAGAATATAATTACCGTTTTGTGTCCAGAGAGAGCTATGGGTATTTAGTTCAAAAGAAAAATTCCCATTGGCATCAGGTGAAAGTTGTTGAATAGTTACTATGTTTCCAACAGGATTAGTCACCACACCCAGTATAGGAGCAATGCTATTTTCGGGTTTCAAATGTCCATTTACCTTGATAGTTGAATAGTGATCATAAATTTGTGAATCAGTCCAGACAGTCAATGGAAACATTTCTTTGTAAAGATCAATTTCATAAGAGGGGATTTGGACGCAGTTTACACAAGGGAATTGAGATTCTGCGTAGGATGCACTAGATAAAGAGACTGCAAAAAACAGCAATAAGACAATTAAAAAAGATAGATACACCACATAACCCAAAGATCATAATATTTATAGATTTTTAAGAAATGATTCTTTTTTCAAATAACCGATAAATAATAAAATTTTTAGAATGTATTAAAAAATCCATCAATTAAATTATGAAAGATGAATTTCATCCCTAATTAGTCCTCTATTATCAAATTAGAACGAGATGTATTCAAAAAACACATACTGGGAAATATATCTTAATACACAGAAAAACTATTACTATCAGTTATTCCTCATGAATTTGGTAGTTGAAAAATGAGAGAGACCATCGGATTTTTCTAATGCCCGATGTTACTTCTCATGTAATTTATTAAAAATATATATCTACAAAAACAGAATTTAGAATCAGACTGGTATTAACAAAGATACATAAACAAAAAAGATCATAAATGAATCATCTGAGGGAATTAGAAAAATGCTTCAGAGAAATATCTCGAATTTATTTTAGAAGGTGCATAATTTTAAAATTTTGACAGTGTATTGAGTCGACAAAACAACAATTAAACAAGTGAAATCTATGACTTTACTTTGAAAATTCTTATTGCTTCTAAATGAGAACAATTTGCTTTTAGTCCTTTACCGTGATGAAATTTGTAGAAATTTTTGAATCCAGTACATTCACAACTATCAGATGTCACAAAATATGATTTGTCAGGATTGGAAGAAGATTTTATTTGATATAGATCATCATCAATTTTAACAATACTGCCATTCTCAACTAGTTTTTTGGCCTTCCGTATAGTACTTGCACTCATAATATCAACATAATACAGTTATTTTTTATTTTTTAATTTTTTCATAACGTTAGACCAATCAACATCGTCATTTTTGCCTTGAGATAAAGCATTTTCATAAAGTAATTCAAAAACCCAACTAATAATTTCACTCCAGATTGCTTTAAGTGCATCCTCATCAGTCCAAACTATACTTGCCTTGACTGCAGTCATTGCCAAAATATTGTTAGCGTTTTTGCTAGGATGCTTATTCCATTTTTCTAGGACTTTGTCACAAAAATCAAGAAGTTCATTTTTTGTCAATACAAGATTATCGGGGTCAAATGGGATACTTTTTGCCATATACGGTATAGAAAGTCATACTAAATTAGAATTTTTCAGAGTCAGAGTGTATGTCAAATCCACATGAAATCTCAAATGAAAAGTAATTCCCACTTCAGAGCCTAAAGTAGGCACAAATACATGTAAGTCCAAATTTCACAGATATGTCCAGAATTGACTAAATGCAGGGTCATACTGTAATTATTATAAACTGAGTTCACTAATTTCCTCTATTGAGTTTGAAGAGATTTATTGCCACACGATTAATCACAATGTTTGCAGTTTTGATGATCACATTACTCATCACAATTGCGTTAGTTGGATCAAATATGGACAGTATCTTAAAGCAAGGTGTTGCGTTTCAAGTAAGATCTGAAATTACAGATAATCCCAAAATCGCAGAAAGTTTTTCGTCGACAGATGAATTCGAATCATTTATTCAAACTCAAATTGATCAGAGAATCAAAACTTTGGGGTTGGATGAACCGTGGTATTCTCCACAAAGAATAGGTTTAACAATGTATAAAATATTATTTTTGGATTTCGGTCACGCTACATTTTTGACCAGTGATTCAGGTTCGTCAGATGTAAAAGAAATTATTTTAGAAAAATTACCAAAAACAATCCTTCTATTTACAACTGCAACAATAATAATATCAGTAATAGGTATTTTTCTCGGAGCATTATCAGGAAGTAAAGTTGGCTCAATAGTAGACAGAGTAACATCTAGTTTTGCAATAATCAGTTCTAGTTTTCCTGTTTGGTGGATTGGGATGTTAATGATATTTCTATTTTCATTTGTGTACCAAATTTTTCCTGCAAGAGCAACGCCGTTAATTCCATCATCAGACCCAGGTTACATCGGATCATTGTTATACCATATGACATTACCTTTGATCACAATTGTAATCATAGGTTTTGGATCATGGGCATATTTAGTTAGAAATTTCATTGTAGGGATAATGCAAGAAGATTTCATAATTGCAAAAAAAACTATGGGGATCAATCAGAAAAAAATTGTCTATATTCATGCTCTAAAAAATGCAGCCCCGCCAATAATCACCATTCTAGCATTGAGTCTTTCAGGCTCATTAGGAGGAGCAATAATCACAGAAGCTGTATTTGATTGGCCGGGAATGGGAAGATTGTATTTTGAGGCAATTTCAGTGATGGATCTTCCCGTAATTATTGGGGCCACATATGTTTTGACGGTGTTTTTTTTGGTTAGCATATTTGTTGCCGATTTGCTATACGGATATTTTGATCCGAGAGTGAGAACAGGGTAATGAGTAGCGTCACACCCCAAGAAATCAAAGCTGAATTTCTTAAAAGCAAGATAGGCATTGCAGGTATTGGCATTTTATTGATTTTGATTTTGACGTCAATTACAGTGGTTGTTCTAGTTCCAGTTAATACTTTTAAACAATGGAACAATCCAGGAAACTGGATTTCATATCCTAAAGTTGCCATACCTGTATGGGTTAATTTATTTTTGAGTGAAAAAATTCCTGAACATAAAATTTTGACTACCCCTACTGTCAATTATGATGTATCAGGGGATACATCAATAACAACACATCAGTTTGGAGTAAATTTTGGCTATGATGATTATCCAAATGATTTCATTTACCAGTTTTCTGCAAAATATTCAGGAACACCATTATTTCAAATGGATGTAATACGTCCAGACGGATTACAATTAAAATTAATATCAACATCATTGCCCCATTCAGATTCAAATTCAATACATAGTGAAAAAATATTTTCCACCGATGACACAATTAGAAAAAACCTGTATCTGCAATCAGACAAATTTTTATTTCCTTTAAATAATTTATCTGCAGAGGATATTATTTTTTCTAAAACAGAAAAACATGAACCACTGAAAGGAAATTATGTTTTTCTAATTAAGGTATACAATGACAATCAGGAAAATCAAATTCCAGAATCCAAACTAATCATAGGAGGTAAAGCATTTGGAATGATGGGAACAGATGAATTACGAAGAGATTTAGCTGTAGGGCTGCTATGGGGAACACCTTTGGCACTTTTCATAGGATTGGTAGTAGCAATTGCATCCGTACTAATGGGATTGTTGTATGGGGTGTATGCAGGTTACAAGGGTAAAAAAACAGACGAATTGCTAATGAGATTCAATGATGTAATCTATGCACTTCCAGTACTCCCATTTTTGATTATTTTATCAGTAACAATTAGCAATAGTATTTTTGTGATGATTGGTTTTTTAATGGTATTTGGTTGGGTTGGAGTTGCAAAAGTTGCAAGAAGCATGTCTTTACAAATCAAAACTAGAGGGTATGTTGATGCAGCAAATATGATGGGGCAAAAAGATTCAAAGATCGTGCTTAGACATATTTTGCCACAGTTACTACCATATGCGTTTGCCAGCATAGCCATATCAGTGCCAGCTGCAATTACAACAGAGGCAGGACTTAGTTTCTTAGGACTAGGCGATCCATCATTTCCTACATGGGGTCAAATTCTACATGATTCCAATGTATATGGTGCAGCTTCAAGAGGATTATGGTGGTGGATTATGCCGCCAGGAATAATGATAGCCATAACAGGACTAGCTTTTGTCTTTATAGGAAATGCATTAGATGCAATTGTAAATCCTAAACTTAAAAGATAATTAATTTTGGAAATTAAATTTTCGAATTATATCCAGTGTGGCATCATTTAGTTTTATTGTATATGTTGAAGCATTTGGATCCTTTGACTCAGATAAGGCATCGGCAAATTTTGTTTTCTCTTCTTCGGTTGCACCTGCTTCATGAGCACATAAGGAAAATACTTTCAGATTCAGATTATTTTTTAGCAAATATGAAATGAATTTTTTATAATTTTCTGTATCTGACCAGCCAATATTTTTTTCAGTGCATGTAGCAATCCAGACATCAATGGAATTATGAAAGATTACTTTTTTACGGATTTCATCTAACGACATTTCATCTAAAAATCTGCACGTTGCATTTTAGAACCACATCGAGGGCAAGTGCCACCTTTGTGTTTGTTACTACAAACCAGACACACATAACGCACTCCAGTGCCTCCAGAGTTCATTCCAAAGAACCCACCACCAGAACCAGAATCACCGTATCCTCTCATACGGCTCATGTATCGCTTTCTTAACAACATTGGAAATGCTATAAAAATAGCCAAAGCGGCAGCAAGACCATATGGAAATGGAAGAATAATCTGCAACCCAATACTAATTGCCAATGAAGCAAACAAAAATATCAAATAACTTCTATAATTAAACAATTCAATGAAATTATACTCAAAATACTTATAAAGTTTTGTCAGCATTTCACATTTTCCCTCTATAGGATTTAATGGAATTTTAATCTAAACAATTGATAATGTGATGGAATCGCCGTTACTATCCCAAGCAAAGATGTCATTATCCCCATATGGAGATTTTACAATCAAAGACACCAACCCAAAAAAATTATGGAGATCAGTAACAGAGGGATTAGCAGATCCACTTGGGTGAGAATGAACAATTCCAACATAACTCATATCAAAAGGTAAAAAAGAGTGAGGAAATCCTGCAAACGTTGGCCCAGAATAATTAAAAGGCGGAATCACCAACCCATCAATCATGATATGTCCTTGTTTTGACTTACCTTTTAAAATAAGAATACCTTCGTTAGGATGCTTCATTTGGCAATAAGACAAAATACTATCAAGCACGTTTTTTTGTAAAGAAACCAGTCTTTCAAGTTTTTTCTTTTTGAATAACATATCAAGATATGCAGTTTAGAACTAATTAAATTTAGGATTGTATTATGTGGGATTTTGAGTATTTCCAGCAATCACCGAGTTTATAAATCCTAAATTATATCCAGAGTTCAAACTCATTCCTAAATCCTTAAGTTTGATACAAAATTCAGCATAGTTATTGAATAAACAAGAATCTGAATTATTTGATGAATTAATGGCAGTCGAACAAGAGCTTTTAGATTGTGTTGATAATTTGATTAGCGTAAAATGGGATTCAAACACAATAAAACTAGAGATTCAGGAATTGATGAAACATCGTAATCAACTTCAAAAAGAACTTTTCGGAATTGATGATAATAGGGAATTTAGAGTCTAAAATTCATTTGAATGTTGAAAATTTTATCACATGAAGGATTTAATGTTGAAAAATAGATTAGGTTGGGATCAATATGAAATAACATAAACAGTGTTAGAAAAAAACTTTAGTTTTGATTCAATGTCAGAGATTAATTTTGGAGTATTAGAATGAATTTCAGCAATTTCATCATGAAGTGTTTTGATTTTTAATTCATAATCTTCTTTGTCAGAAAGACCACGATTGAGTTCTTTAGTAAGAGAAGACAGTTCAGTAGATTCAAGTGCTAGCATTTGATTTTCAATGGTTTGTCTTTTATCTACAAAATCATGAACTTGTTTGATAAATCCATCTAGGGATTCCTCAATTTCAGTTATTTGAAAGAGGGATTTTTCAGCGTCTTTGACGGAAATTGAGCCTGATGAAATTCCTTTTCGTATATTTTCCAAAATAAGTATTATCGAATCTTTATTTCTAGAAAGCAATACATCGATAGGATCTACAATCAATTTGGATAGTAGATTTTTTTGTTCCTTATCCAACGATGAAACGTATTCATATCTGCTAAGGGGTCTAGAAATTTTTGCAAATTGAGAATCAATTTCATTTTTAATTTGATTTTTTTTGATACTGAAATCATCCAGAACTTTTTTCAGATCTAAAAATTTTTCATGTTGGTCTGAAGTTTTTATTTTTTTAATAGAGTCATCTAAGGAAATAATTTTTTTATCAAGCTGATTCATAGCCTCGTGAATTTCTACAATTCTTTGTTCTTTCTTACTAAGATCATGTTCTAAATCAATTATTTCTTGTAAGGATTTTAAAATTTCATCAGAAGTGGATTTTGTTTGTTCGTGATTTCTTAAAAGGTGTTGGATTTTAACATGATTAGAATTCATTTGAAACAAAATTTCTTTTAGTTTTTCTGCGTATTTTTTGGCAAAAATGTGTATAACTCTCGTTTGTCGTCCAAGAACGTCACCAATTTTTTTTAACATCTGATTTAATACAATATTTAGATTTTCAGCATCATTATAAGAGACAATATTAGGTAAATGCACTGCATCTTTTTTTATCATGTCGATTACTTGTTGTTTGCCTCTAACTACAATTATTCTGAGGTGTTTATCAATTGCATCAACCTGGAGATCATCTTTTTCCAGAGTATTGCCAATTATTACGAGTTCTTTAATCAGTGGTTCAGTATTGTTTCTGAGAGATTTTATATCAGCAAGAATCTGCGAGGTTTTCAATTCAAGTGTTTGTCGTGTAATATCAGATACGTCAGATAAACGAATCTGTTTTTGGGGAGAGATTTCATCATTTTTTTCTTCTTTCTTTTTACCCCACCCAAATACCATTTGTTTATCTTTGAACTCTGGGGATTAAATGTGTTAGAGAAATAAAATTTAAAGCATACATGAAAACACAAACAGTCATGGTAAGAAATGAAAAAAAATCATTTCATACAGATTCTATAAAGAAAACCATAACAATCAAAGCATCAAAAGAAAAAGTTTGGCGGAAAATAAGTGACATTACAAGTCTTTCATCATGGGTAATAGATGTTAAAAAAACCACATATCTTTCTAAAAAAAGAAGAAATGTGGGAGCAATTCGTAAGATTGCCTTTACGGATGGAAATATCATCGAGGAACACGTGGTAGCTTGGAAGGAGGGGGAATATTTTACATATATTGCAACAGATGGATTGCCACTAAGAGCATACATTGCAACATTGTCAATTAAATCAAAAAACAAAAAGAGCATTCAATTAACTTGGCAATCTTATTTCAATAGTAAAAAGATGGTAAAAGATCAATTCATGAAATTCGTCATAAATATGGGAATATTTTATGCAACATCCTTGAAAAATCTAAAAAAATCATTAGAAAAATAGCATCAGAAGACAACTGAATTAAAGTGTAAATACCATATCGAAAAAATAGGATTATGAGTGATATGCGCTATATCATTATCGGTATAGTGTTTATTTTTTCAGGGTTTTTGATAGTAGGAGTGTTTGGGCATAACTATCAAGTTGTAAACATAGAAGCCAGTGAATTTGACAAATGTTTTGAGTACCACGCCGACAAAAAACCAGTTGAAATTAGTTGTTCAGATAAAATATTTGAACGAACTTTGTTTTTTGTAATTGTTCTAATCTTGATTGCAATTGGGATCATGTTTTTGATTAAAGGAGTTAGAGGAAAATGGGATAATAATGTAAAACCAGAAGACATGGTAGGACCCGGCGGCAGTAAAAATTAGAGAAAGATCAGACAGAAAATAAAATCAATTATGATAAAATCAATTACTTTTGAGCGATGATTGTGTTTCTAACTCATCTGTATTCTCATCTTTTAATCGCTGAAAATAGATTTCTTCGTATGGCATTATCTCTATAGTTTATTACAAAAATTGTATTTAACCTTGATGTAGATTTCATTCTTAAATCATGCCTAAAATTAAATCCAAAATATCTAAAATTCTTTCAAATGTCATCAGTGAATAAAAAATGAAATATTCAACACCATTAAAAATTACATAACAAATTCCAGGCAGAATTTGTATTATTGAATCTCAATGATTTTTTTCATATTTGCAAAGACTTGCTCTATTTCAAACATTCTTTCATTGAATTGCTCATCAGTTAGTTCAGATGGTTTTATCAAAGTAATTATTACTTCAGATTCATCGCCATTTGGAATAACACGCATAGGGACATTCCATTTTGATTCAGAATCAACATACGTGTGATCTAAAATTCCAAGCAATTTATTTTCATTGAATTTTAATTTAGCATTACCTCTAGGGGTTGTAAATGACCACCAACCATCACTATTCATTTTAGCTTCAGGATTCATTTTCATCGGACAGTTCAAAATGGCGTCAAAAGTATCACCTGTTTTTCGATTAACACGAATGGAAATTGTGCGGGAGTGAATCATGATGGAATAACCAGTTAAGGATTAAAAAGCCTATAGTTCAAATTCTTAGTGAAAATACTCATTTATTTAGAAATTCTTTAATTTTTTTAAGATTTGAAACATGAGATTCGTGAAACATCAATACAGATTCAGTCAAGGAATCAGGTAGAACAATCTTGAGTTTTTGAACAAAATCATTCCCAGAATCTATCATACTATCAATTAATTTTTCAATTTCATTTTTTTCATTTGACATTTAATTTATCAGATCCATGATTTTAATTGTCTTTTCTTATGAGTGATGAAATCGTTCTTGTTTTTTCTGTTTTTTGAATGTTTTTAGATACAACCTCTCTGATTTTTTCAAAATTTTCAGTATCTAATTTTAGCATCATATCATGAAACTCAATAGTTCCAAACACTTTCACCGGTTCTATTTCTTTTAATTTCTCCGTAACAGTCTCTTCACCAATTTCACAATTTATCAAGACATATGAAACAGTCATGATATACCTAATCTGACATCATATTTCAAAGTTTAGAACAAACTTTTTTGGATTTAAGAAATTTAGGCATTTTTAGTCAAATTGGGGAAATAGTTGTGAATTATATTCAAAACAAAACGCATGTCAATATGGGATTAAAACAAAAAATTAAATCAATAATAGAAAATTGTTCTATGTGCAACAAACAAAAAGCAAAGAAAGAAACAAAATCTTAGAATAGATCAAACTATTCAAAGTCGTTTATTTTCTAGAGATTTTCAAAAACTCCACCCAAGAATCCAAATGACTGAACTATTTATTTTAAAAACCACATGGACAAATAGCGAAAATATTTACTTCTATGAATCAATATTTTTGATCATGTTTTTTTTACGATAATAAATTTTTGAAGATTTATGAGTGAAACGCCACCTGTAAAACAAAGTTTTATTCAAGAATTCATGGGTTTTCTAAAGACTTTTGGAATTATTGGTTTAGCAATTGCATTTGTCATAGGTGCTGCAGCATCAAAGTTAGTTACAGCGCTAGTAAACGATCTTATTACTCCACTGGTGGGTTTGGCAATGCCCTCGGGCGACCTTAAATCCCTAATGACTACAGTGACTAATAGTGTAACAGGTGCAATTTCTGAATTCAAGTATGGTGATTTTATTGCAAATATAATAGATTTTGTAATAATAGCATTGATTGTGTTTATCATGTACAAAGTATTATCCAGATTCAAATTAGTGGACGATAAAACAAAATCAGCTTAAAAAAACACCTCTATTCATATTGAACAGTATTTCAAAATTAAACAAGTTAGCATCAAAGAGATACAACATCAAACTTAAAAAGTGAAAAAAAGATCAAACTATATGTCAAATGACCAAGTTAACCAACAAAAGATAATAGAGTTACTAGAAAACATCCTAATTGAACTAGTTGAAATTAAGGCAAACACAAAAATCACATCTGATTTTGCTACATTAAGATCAGAGATAATCAACAGAACAAAAGGCCAACAAGTCAACCCATGAAATATTTAGAATGACAAATGGAATACATCTTTATCCAACATATGATTTAATTTTAGGGTTTGACTATTCCTTCTTTGATCAAAAATTGAATTCCTTGTACAAATGAATTGTCGTCTATCTTGCCGTCTGCCCACCATTTTGCATTGTTTTTGATCCATGCCGGGATTTCATTTGAGCTAGTACCAGAACTTTGAGTGGATGGAATGTTCATTATTTTTTCTTTGATCAAAAATTGAATTCCTTGTACAAATGAATTGTCGTCTATCTTGCCGTCTGCCCACCACCCGGCATTATTCTTAATCCATTGTGGAATTGCAGAGGGGGTGAATGTTTGTGATAATTCAGTTTTTGGCATTTCAGATTTGACCATTTCAAGTTCAAATTTTTTAAAGAGTGGGTTTTCAAGGTCATTAGAACCAATTCCTAGAAGCACTATTTGCATTGAATATTTGCCCATCTTTGTTGCATTTAGGATTCTTGTATCAATACCATTTGGTAAAGTAATTCCCAAATTATTTGGGCCTGTGTTTACAATTTCTTTTCCAGAGGTGTCCTTCAGACCATATCCGTATCGTACGTCAGATGCCAGATTTCCTTTAGGATCAAAAAATACGATAGAAAAAAGAAAATCATTACTTTCAGAATACCGAGAATCATACGAGACAAGGGCCTTAAATCCATTATCAAAGAAAAGGTCTTCCGTAATTACTGATGATTTAGATTCAGGAGTAATTATAACATTTATGGTAGAATCAGAATTTTTTAATTTTTTTAGTTCATCGTTGTTTATCATAAAATGTATAATGTCAGCATTTTTGTTTGAATATTTGTCATAATGCAAATCTTTCGGTAAAATCAAAACATCATTAGCTTTTCCATAAAAGCTTGATACGTTTTGAAAAGGAAGAAAGTGTTTTGGAATTTCAAAATAATTTTTCACAAAAGGTATGTGTTCAATGTGTTCCCAATTAAAAGGCATTTGAAAGAGTACCGACTGTGAAGATTCATCATAGTGTAATTCTGTAATTGTGTCTTGAAAATTTTTTACAGGAATAGAATATTCAACTCCAGATGCAGTTATCTTGAACTGTTGCTCAGAAGGTATGATGAGATTAGTTTCAAAATGGATATCCTGCGTAGTTTGTGTTTTGGGGTTTTTTGCTCCGATAATGTCAGTTTTTACAGTATATTGTCCACTATGAACAAACACAGGTCCAGAAATCACAGGAATACTAGACGGCGTTGAAGACAAAGCATTTGGTACAATTGGGTCAACATCTCCAAAATATTTTGTGCATTTCCATAATTCCTCCTGCTGACACTCGGATTTTGGTTGTATTTTGATATCTAATTCCCCATCTTTATCAAAGAACATCTGATTTGCAACTAATTGTGTGCCAAAAAATATTTGAACTCTGTAACTTACGCTTTCAATATTCATATTTGTCATAGGATCAAAAAATCGAATTTTCAAATTTGCATCAGAATATTTCTCCATAGTAAAATCTTCTGGAATTAAAAACGTGCTAACGGTAACTTCGCCTTCCCCAAAACTAATTGGTGGAGCTTGCTGACCACCATGATGTTGGGCAAAAGATAATGGAAAGGTAATGGTAAGTGTCAGAATTATGGAAAATAGGCATAATTTGGATATCATGTTTTGTAACGTAATAATTACAAAAATCTTTGATAATTTCAACTTTTCAATTACATATGAAAACGAATGGAGTGTGAGCGATTTTAGCCCGAATTTAGTCTCAACATATGCTCAAATGCCATAATTGAAGACAGTATTTAGAGATAATAGTATTACATGTTTCTTTGAAAACTAAGGGGAAAAAGACATAAACATGTATCAAATTCATTTGGATTAATTTTTTACTCATTTAGGAAAAAGATCCTAACAGAACAAATATTTTTATTTATTTTTTATTGTAAAATAACATGTCATAGACATATTATAATAAGTGATAAGTGAATTGACAGCATGTTACTAAATCTTGCAGACATTTTTTTGCAAACAACACCCAAAATTGAAACTCCAACACTGGCGATAGTAATTAGTTCTATAACTGCAACAATTTTCATTATCACTTTATTCATAACTTGGAAAAATGTTAGGGAAAATACAAAGGCAACGTATTCTCAGCTATTGCGAGGATTTCATGAAGATCTCACAAATAGATTAGACAAAAATTCAATTCTTAGAACTACAGAAGATTGTCAAAGATATGCAAATGACTATTTGAATACAATAGATCAGATTGCTTTTCTAGATATACACAAAAAACTCCCTACTGGAATTGCCACCTATCTCAACAGATTCTTTGCATATGGATTAATTATAATTAATTGGTATGATCAAATGGTAGGGGAAGATTTTAATCAGACAGCCAGGAAAAATTGGCCCAATTATTTTCTGTATTGTCAAAAATATAGAATAACTCCAAATCCAGACGACAGACTTCCAAAAATAATGCGAGACTATAATATTCTACAAGAAAAGGAATCAAAATTTTAGAACATCAACCATAAATTATGCTCTCAGGATTAGAAATTATGGAGTCTATTCAGTTTGAGATTAGACGAATTTTTGGATTTTTATTTATTTGTGTGGCAGCTGCAGTTGCAATAGCATCAATTTCAAGTGAAGTTTTGTTCCTAAATCACTTACCTAGTTATTTCTATGCAGTTGTTTGGTTTGGAACATTTGGAATAATTTTTGGTGCTTATTTTATGCGTTTTAAACAAAAAATTCCTCTAATACGAAATCGTATGAAAAACAGTTTGTCATGGCCAGTATACATTAAAGTAATTAATGGTAGCTGTTGGGCATTGCCTTTTCTTGTGATTGGGGTTTTTCCACAGTATTTTCAATATTTAATTTTGTTAGGAATTGGGTTGGGAAATTTTTCAACTTATTTATTTATGAGAATTTTTAGTCATCAAAATAACAAAGAGCAATTTTTAGTGGGGTTTATTTCGCTACTTGCAATTCCAGTGGCCATTCAAATTGATACGGCCTTGTTTGTATCACATCAAGATATTGCCGTGGTATTATCTAGAATTTTGATTTCAATTTCCTATGCCATAGGCGGCACATATGCTTTATTTTCAAAACAAAAAATGTAAAAATATATCATAGCACTTAGAAGGATTATTTCATACACAAAAAATACTAGCCTGGAAATTTTTTTCCATCCAGTATTGATTGAAGTTGTTCTATTATGATATTGTGGATTATTATTTCCATTTGAATTGATGAATTAGTTACTATTTCTTGATTGTCTTTAATTGTTTTTTCTAGTCTTTCTCTAATTTCTTGATCTTCTAGGATTTGCTTCCTTAGGGAGAATGCTTCTTTTTGATTTTTGACATAAATTTGGAGCCAATAATAGCCTGTTTGACTGTCGTCTATTTTAATTTCGGTTATTTTCATAACATTACTCCTCAAATTACTATTTTAACTATAGTTTGTAAAATCAAAAGATTATTTCATAGTACTATCAATTAAAATTCCATTTGCCCAGTAAAAGCCAGTTTGGCCAGAAGGCAATATATCATATGTATGAGTATCATTGTATGATACTAACTCTGCAATTCTTATCTTTACACCATCAAGAGTATCTCCAACTTTCAAATCTCCCAAATGTCGTCCATCTGTTGTGGGGTGATTTGGAGAACCGTACAAACTTCTATTGTCATCTAAAACAATGTGGGCCATCTTATGACTTGGTAGAACCACGGTCTTTCCAGTCTCCAATATGGTTCCAATGGTTCTATTGCCAGATGCATCCTGTGTGAAAAGCGTCATTCCTTTCTTTAACTCTTTGATATTTACAGGACCGTTTGGAGTCTCAATTACAGTGTTGCCGGAAAGACAAATAGGGCATGGTCTGTTAGTATATTCTTTTTTTAGAAATGTTGCCGTATTGCCACTTATCTTGAGAAGAGTCAGTTCTATAGTACAACCATTGCTTGCACTTTCTCCAATATGAATAGTTACTGGAAATCCATCTTCTCTTGCCACGGGATAATCCATAAAGTTCAGCCCAGATACATGATCAGAAAAAATATCTTTAACTAGCAAAGATCCTGCTCGCTGTCCTACACTCAAAGTTATTGTTAATTCATTATCTGTAACAGCCCATCCCTGTAACAAGAGCCTTGCAATACTTCGAGGTTTTACACATGATGGAGACCCATCTTTTGTTTTAATTACTAACTGAAGATCATCTTTACACTGAATGGCATCTATTGGAATACCAGATTTGAACTGCTTAAAAGGTGAAGGAATTATATTTTCTTCAGAGAATTTTATAGTTTGACTTTGCTCTAAATTTTGATCAGGGGTATTTTCCATATATTGTCCAAATGCAGTTCCTGCAAATCCAATCAAAATTAAAAGTAAAATAAAATATTTCATCATTTAATTAAATAATTAGAAGTTCATAAAGCATTCTACAATTTGTTTGAACTTTTTTTCATCGGATGCTATTATGAATGATGAATTTATGACATCGGGCATATTCGTACCTGCCCTTGAATTCTGCAATTTTGACTTTGGCATTATGAAAACAATTACTTTGATCTATTAATATGTCAAAATTGTTTTCCAGTCTCTTGTTTTTTTATATTGTTTAAAACATCTGGAAAATTCACCTGTAATGATTGGATAAATGTACGAGGTAAATCCATAATCATTTTGTCTCATTTTTTTCATGTATTTTTTCATGAATACGAACCTTGTCAAAAGTGTCTACTGTTCCTTCCCAATGAAAGTCACAAATTTTGCAGTTATACTTCATTTATTTTATTCCTGTTCTGAATTTGTTGTTTCAGATAGTTTTGACGTATTAACATCAGAGGTATTTGTGTTACAAGTCACATTCTTTAATTTTGCAATTATTTTTTTTAACATAATAGTTTAGGCGTATTGTCACTTATAAAGACATGAATTTTCTATATGTTTTTTTTATAATTATATATTTTATTAAATTCTATAGAGAATTCGATGTTAGTATATATATCTCTGAGAAGAAAGATAAACATGAAAAATAAAACTATGATCTCAATAAATGATTTGAAATCGTGTGAAAATTGCGGCAACGTATTTCTGAGAAAAGTAGGAGATAAGATAATGAGCCGTTGTCCTGCATGCAATGTGTGGAAAAAAGAAGATATACTTTTAGTGGAATAAAATATGTCAATTCGCTGTAAAGTCTGTAATGCATCAAAGATTCAATGTAATGAGCCAATAAACTCGAGCGTTAATTGGGAATGTCAATCTTGTGGAAATCTACTTGACGTTAATGGCTGTGTTGTTACATTAAATTAGTCCATAAAATTTATTTTGAATATCTATAAAATCTAAATGTAAAAAAATCGTCTAAAATCTTTAATTATTACTGATTTGATTCGGTCTTAATAGATATATAATTTATAAAATTGGTTTGTCATTAATACGGTGTTTCTGAAATTCTAGTATGTGTTAATTAGGTTGAATGAAGTAACATAATTATGATTAGGGGTACACATGGGAAGTAAAATTTGTTCTGACTGTAAAAGAATGAAATGCACTAAAGGTTGTAACTGCGACTGCCATTGGAATCCATAATTTTACAGAGGATTATCGAAGACAGTATCAATAATTTGACTATTAAAGAATGTACTATAGAATAATTGTAAAACAAACTAATCATCTATGTTCAAGATGCCCGGGTTATGAAAATGTATTAGACAGTATATGTGAAGGTGAAAAGATGAATACTTTATGAATGAATAATGTCAAGTATTTAGGAATCTAATCTTTTGAATCTTTTTCTTCACTGTCAAGTTCATCATATGCCTGTTTGATTGGGTTTACTTTTTTCATATTTCGTAAAAGTGCACCTATCACAATTAGAATGGTTCCGATGGCACTAATTGTTATTCCATCAAGAGAATAAATTCCAAAACCGCGCCCAGTGATAAGTATGTAGAATATTCCCGCAAATAACAGTATAATTCCAGCGATTATTACATTAATTCCAATTTTCAATAACTCTCCAATTTTTCTAATAACTTAAGGATTTAGTAATAGAAACTATAGAAGTAATGCTTAAGATTTAATGATTTCATTTCCAAATATGAGTGGCGAGAATTTTCAAAAAGAGTTAGTATGGATACAAATTGCTGCTACCGGTTTAGTAGCATTAGGAGCAATAATTATTATTTTGGGATTGGCAATGATGTCATTATTTTATGGAATTGCATTGTCAGATACAATTCTAGTGCAATTTGATATCTATGTTAAAGTGATTCTATCCATAGGATTGGGCAATATTTCACTTGGCGTATTTATATTATATTGGAAATCAAAAAGAGATTAAAAAATAAACTTTCCTTAAATTGATAATTGTTTCAAAAAAATAAACGTCAAAAGGTTCATTCAATTCATATATGAAATGATAAAAATTTCATTGTGAAAAATGATCTATCGGTAAGAAAAACGGTAAAGATCAATGTCAATGCATCTAAAGTTTGGGATGCAATAACAAACCCTAAAATGATTAAAAAATATCTTTTTGGAACTCAAGTAATAACATCATGGAAAATTGACAGTGAAATAATTTTTCAAGGAAGTTGGGAAGGAAAGAAATTCAGAGATAAAGGAATAATAAAAAAATTTGAGATTGAAAAATTATTTCAATATACTTACTGGAGTGTATTTTCAGGCTTGGAAGATAAGGAGGAAAATTATTCTTTAGTTACCTTTGAATTAAGTGGAGACGGTAAAATAACAAAATTAACAGTTTCCCAAAAAGGTTTTGGGGACAAATCATCACAAGAACATTCGGATAAGGGATGGAGTATTGTTTTAAAAAAAATTAAGGAACTTTTAGAAGAATAGTAGGGAAATAATGTGATTTTAAATTCATCATATTTACAAATAAATCAAAGATTCAAAAATTAACATGATATTAGGAACATATGAGCACCAGGTAAGAGAATGGTGTGAAAAGTTTGACACCCTATGCCTAGAGTGTAAAAACATTGAAGATGGGGGAGTTTAGCTAAATTAGTTTAATATCCCTCATTTTAGTGCAAATAAGCAATTTAAAATCTGTAAAAAAAGAATATGATCGAATTTTAGTTATTGTCTTGCAATATATGGTACACTGTAAAGGTGCCAATCAGGCTTTGCGATTTTATCTATTGCATCTATAGATTTTTTGGCTTTTGGGTTGCTCATCATAGATTCTACATCTTCTTTGCTTTCCCATTGTGCGTAATTGAAGACCCTTGTTCCGTCTCTACTTCTGTGCAAGTTTGCCGAGATAAAACCTGGTAATTTCTTTACATAGTTTTCAACAAATTCTATCCAAGCGTCAATCATTTTTTGTTGGTTATGAGGAGTTGTAGAAAAATAATTAATTACTGTTGCAATATTTCTGTTTTCTTTGATTTCAGTATCCTTGTTTGAATACACTAGATCATAGTATCTTGCTTCACCTTGTGCGTATTTGAAGACGTCTTGACTTGCAACATTAACATCAAGACTAGAAAAACCATCGTTGTAGTCTTTTTCTGATCTCCATTGTGCATAGTTGGCTATTCTCGTACCATCAAGACTAGTGTGAAAATTCGCAGAAATAAAGCCATTTTGTTTTTTGACTGCTTTTTCAACAAACCCTTTAATCAGTTTCAACTGTTCCATTTGATATTGTGGTTCGATTTTAAAATAAACCAAGACTGTAAGTAACTTGTTGTTTGTAGATATTATGGAATTCAATTAACTGACCCCCAATAATTCATGGTTCTATAAACCTGCGAAGGATCTCTTCGTACATGATGCGTTGAATGGTTTGTCCCTTGGGATTGGCCCAATCTATTGCTAGCTCAGCCATGATTTGATTCGTCGATGTAAGAGTGACGCCCTCAGATTCCATACGGCGCAATGCTACATCGTTAGCTATTTTTGTTGGTGATCCGCCAGCGTCGACCACTACTTGGATTTGATATCCATCATGAAGCGAGCTTATTGCGGGATAAACAACACATACATCATTTGTTAGTCCTGCCATTATGATCTTCTTGCGTCCTGTTTTTTCTACTGCTTTTCTGAACGGCTCGTAAAGCCAAGCATCAACAACTCCCGGACGTTTAATTCGTTCTTCATAAGCAGTTGGAGCAATGCCACGAAGATCCTCTATAAGTAAACCCTGAAAATGATCTTCTTGGCTGGAGCTTAAGACAAGCGGCATGTGAGTCTCGATGGCGGTTCTTGCTAGAGCTCGTGTATTACGAATAATCTCATCGTGAGGAGTACTAACTGCAAGCTTGATTGTGCCTACCTGATGATCAATCAAAAGCATTGCGGCGTTTTCTGTTGTAAATCTTTGTGGTTTTGTCATTACACACAATGACGCTCAATTTGCTTTATACTTTTATCAAGAAAATTCTTTAAAATTAAACAGTTATGTTGAAGTATAAAGTCAGATATTTAGCTGATACTAGCCAAATGGTAATGTTTTAGGGAGGTATTGATAGTCTAGAATTGTGCCAACCTCTGAATTTCCAATAGATACGTTTTTGGAACTTGCAAGCGATACCAGATGTCAAATTCTGTCAATGCTTACAGAAAAAAGCTTCAAAATGTCGGATTTTTCAAAAAAGATACACCTCACCATTCAAGAAACTCATCGTAACATTACAAGACTAGTAAACTCTGGGTTTATAGAAAAAAACCATGATGGATTATTCTCACTAACTGACTATGGTAAGTTAATCTTCAAGCAAATATCATACTTTCAGTTTATTGATGAGCACAAACAATTTTTTGCAGTTCACTCAGTTAGTCTTCCATCAAAATTCATCCTGAGATTAGGTTCTCTGAAAAATTGTAAGGAAATCCATAATGTAACAACTGTGATGGAAACACTGAAAAAACTAGAGACAAATGCAGAAAAACAGATCAAGATTCTTGTTGCACAAGCTTGGGAAAGTGAAGGGAAAATCCTTCTTGAAAAGGCAAAAAAAGGAATTCGAATCAAGACTATTTTTGGATACAATTCAATACTTCCAGCAGAAGTTGACTTGTTAAAAAAGAGAATTGATTCTCATTCAAAAAATGGAATCGTAGAACAAAGAATGATCAAGAAAATCGATGTTTCTGTTTTTATAATCGACGATAAAGTAGCAGCTATCTCTTTTCCAAACAAAAAAGGAGCGATTGACTTGACATCACTTTTGGTTGGAGATGATAATAATTTCGTTGAATGGTGTAAAGATCTATTTGAGGAGCTATGGCTAACATCAAGGCCGTTCGATATCACTAAAGTAAAGAGAAAATGATTTAATATTTTTCAAGGTGCCACATGCGTATTTTTTAATCCATATACCTTTGATGAGTATTTTGTTCATAGTTCAAAACCCACTAGATTTTGAAAACTAGTTCACCATAAGGTAGTAACGAATTTTTAGTTTAATTCTCCAACTTTCTGATCAAATTTACGCACAAAATTTTACAAAATTTGATTGAAAAAACAAACGCGCCAGGTAAGGGACTTGAACCCCTGCACGCTTGCGCGTAGCCGTTTTCGAGACGGCCGCCGTACCACTTGGCTAACCTGGCAAGAAATCTTGTAACTACCACATAATAAAGCAAATCAGACTAAAATTAATTAAATAATTTTAAAAAAATTAGTCAATATCAAATAATTCATCTTTAAAGCGCTTGAGTATCTGAAATTTGGATTTATTCCATTCTTGCTCAGAGATATTATCAGAAAAAATAGAACAATACACATCAAGGGATTGCGAATTATTCAAAGTGGAAATCATTAGTTTTTCATCTTCTGATAATGGAAAATAAGAAACGATTTTAAGATGATTTTGAGAATTTTCCTTTATTTGATATATTTTATCTTTTAAATTTTCAGGCAGATTCAAATTCATTTCTCAGTAGGATTTTTCTTTTTCATAGATCCAATTACAATCAAAATAGCACCTACAAGCATCCAACCTATGGCGTATCCAGACAAATCTTCAGAAAAACTAGGGGTTTGTGTTGCACCTAGATTTAGTGCAAGACTAACTACTCCACCGACAATAAAACTGATACCTGCCCAAAATAACCAACTTTTCATGATTTATAAAAATATTAGTAAAATCAGATATTTGTACTAATCATAATTCAAAAGATAAACACAAAATAGCGTAAAAAACATACATCTGACAATGGGACTAAATCTAAAAGAACTGGTAGTCAAAGATAAAACAACACTGGAATCATTTTCATCCAAAGTCATAGCAATTGATGCATATAATGCAATTTACCAATTCCTGGCAAGTATAAGAGGCCCTGATGGATTACAATTGTCAGATTCAGAAGGAAGGATAACTAGTCATCTTAGTGGTTTGCTTTACAGAAACATCAACTTTCTATCTTTGGGCATAAAACCAGTATACGTTTTTGATGGAAAACCACCTTCATTAAAAACCGCAGAAATTGAAAGACGAAAACAAATCAAAAAAGATGCCACTGTAAAATATGAGAAAGCAATAGCGGAAGGAAACATGGAAGATGCGAGAAAATTTGCACAGCAGACAACTAGCATGAAAGATGGTATGGTAAAAGAATCAAAGCAAATTTTAACTTATTTTGGAATTCCATATATCGATGCGCCGTCTGAGGGAGAAGCAACTGCAGCTCATCTGACAAATACAGGACAAGCTTATGCTTCAGCAAGTCAAGATTTTGATTCAATATTATGTGGAGCAAAAAGATTGATAAGAAATTTCACAAACAGTGGAAGAAGAAAAATTCCCAACAGAAACACATATGTGGAAATTGAACCAGAAATAATTGAGACCCAAAAAACACTAGATTTTTTGGGAATTACAAGAGAACAATTAGTTGATGTTGGAATTTTGATTGGTACAGATTTTAATCCAAATGGTTTTGACAGAATTGGACCAAAAACGGCACTAAAAATGATCAAACAGTATTTGCGATTAGAGAACATTCCTCAAATTCAAGAACAGCTAAATGAAATTAATTACGAACAGATACGGAAAATATTTCTTGAGCCAATTGTAGCAGATGTAGATGAGATAGTATTTGGAAATGTAGATTATGAAGGGATGACTAATTTTCTAGTAAAGGAAAGAAGTTTTTCAGAAGACAGAATACAGTCGTCATTGAATCGACTTAAAAAAGCGCTAGAAAAAAAGAGTCATAATTTAGATCAGTGGTTTAGTTAGTTTTTAATTTAATTTGAGAATTTCGTTATTAATCGCTTCATATGAAAAAATAATCTAGGCACAAAAAGAGTTTAGAAACTAGATATTTTTCTCGTTATCTTTTTCATTAAACATAAGATCAGAATCACCTTGTTTCTTTTTCCATTTTTCATATTCTTCTTTTTGCTTTATCATTTCTTCACGATACTCTTCAATTTCTTCCAATTACAGATTTTTACAAAAATAAGGAACTTAAGGATTTAGGAATAGAGTTTAGAATTTACGGTCCAGCGCAAGTTTTAGCCGTCTTTCTTCATACTTTTTGGTTTTGTAATTTCGCAAATTCTGATTCTGATACTTTTGTGAATCAGCAAGTGTTTCTTTATATTCAGAGTTCACGGTACGTATATCTTTCATAGTCGATTTTAATTTTGTATGAACATAAGTGGAAGTATGTTTATTGAATTACATACAATATTTACATTTACAACTAATTCTGAACCAAAAGTGTCTATGCCAATATGATGTAAATGATCTTCATTAGAGGTAGTATTTCATCTGTTTGTATCGATGAGTTGTATCCCAAAGGTTGATTATTTTTTAATTTAATAACTAGTCAAAAGTAAATCAAAAAATGCTCCAGACCGAGGCAAGAAAAATTCTCAAAGATGCACCAATAATGTGGCGAAGAATCAACTCCATAGGGATAATCCTAGACTGTAATTCTACATATGCATACAAGGTAGGATATGCAAAATCAGAGATTTTAGGCAAGTCAGTATTTGAGCATGTGCCAAAAGAATCATTGGAAGACATGAATGATTCACTAAAAGATTGGTTTGAAACAGGAAATGTAACAGACAGAAAAATTACATTTAAAAAACAAGATGGTACAATATTTCCAGGATTATTACAGGCAGTAAGTCTTTACGATGAAAAAAAGAATTTACTTGGAAGCAATACTGTGATTTTCGATCTTTCAGAAATGAGTGAAGAAAAAATCAGAGAATTTGAAAAATTTTTCAGAGATGCAAAAAACAAACTAGATGAAATTAAAAATACAGAGTACAAAAAACTAGATGAAAATTCCAAGTCAGAATACGAAGGGGTGAAGAAAATGTTCGATATGCTATTGACAATTGATCTAAAAAAACTTAAAAACATCAGATAGATAACACATTAAAATAATTTGTCATGTCAGATCAGATTTTTTTTGGATTGATTTTTGTAATTCCTTAAATGCGGATTGAATTTCTGTTACTGCAGCACCATCTTCTAATGTAGTGACATCGCCAATAGTTTCACCGTTAGCTATCGCTTTTAGCAATCTTCGCATGATTTTCCCGCTGCGAGTTTTAGGTAATTTTGTTACAAAATAGATTTGCTTTGGAGTGGCTATTGCACCAATATCGTCTCTTATTTTTTGTAACAGTTCTTTATCCATATTATTACTAGTCACGCTTTGTTTTAGAACTACAAACGCAATGATTGCCTCACCTTTGATCACATCTGGAATTCCGCATACTGCAGATTCTGCAACATTATGATGAGATACAATACAACTTTCAAGTTCTGCAGTTCCTATTCTGTGGCCAGATACTTTGAGTACATCATCTGTTCTTCCCAATAACCAAAAATATCCATCTGCGTCTTGTAGGGCATAATCACCTGCATAGTAGGAATTTGGGTATTTTGACCAGTACACATCACGATATTTTTGATCATCACCCCATAAAGTCAAAAGCATTCCAGGCCAAGGATTTCTAATAACTAGATATCCCTTTGTGTTTGGAGGTACATCATTTCCAACTTCATCTACAATAGCAATAATCACGCCAGGAATTGGTCTAGTTCCAGAACCGGGTTTTAGTGGAATTGTTTCCAATCCTGGCAAAGCAGATATCATCAAACCGCCAGTTTCAGTTTGCCACCAAGTATCAATTATTGGACATTTTTCTTTTCCAATAATTTTGAAATACCATTTCCATACTTCAGGATTAATAGGTTCACCAACACTTCCTAACAATCTAAGAGATAAGAGATCAAATGAATTTGGAATGTCATCACCAAATTTCATTAACATTCGTAATGCAGTAGGTGTAGTGTAAAAAATTGTGACCTTATATTTTTGAATAATTTGCCACATTCGTGACTCATCAGGAAAATCTGGTGCACCTTCATACATTACTAAAGTTGCACCATGTAATAATGGACCGTAAACTACATAGCTGTGTCCTGTAACCCATCCAATATCAGCAGTACAAAAAAACACATCAGAATCTTTAATGTCGAATGCCCACTTGAATGTAGAATGCAGATGTGTCAGGTAACCGCCAGTTCCATGCAAGACACCTTTTGGTTTTCCAGTTGTTCCCGAAGTATACAAGATGTAAAGAGGATGATTACTGTCTAGTGGTTCAGCTGGACATGTATCAGAAACATTATGCATCAATTCATTCCAAAGTATATCTTTTGAAGAGAGATGTATTTTGTTTTTTGTTCTCTCGACTACAATTACGTTTTGAACAAAATCAAGATCTTTTATTGATTCATCAATTATTTCCTTGAGATGAATTATATTGCCTCGTCTATATCCGCCATCAGAAGTTATCACAATTCTTGATTTTGAGTCATTTATTCTGTCTTTAATTGATGCTGCACTGAATCCAGAAAATATCACAGTATGTGTTGCTCCAATTCGAGCACATGCAAGCATCGATATTGGTAATTCGGGAATCATTGGAAGATAGATAGTTACCCTATCGCCTTTCTTAACGCCAAGTGATTTGAGTGAATTTGCAAATTTTTGAACCTGTATCCACATATCTTTGTAAGTGAGAATTTGAGATTCACCGTTTTCTCCCTCCCATAAAATGCTAGGCTTGTTAGCTTTGTTTTGCTGATGTACATCCAGCGTATTGTAAGAGGCGTTAATTGTACCTCCCATAAACCATCTGGCAAAAGGAGGATGCCAGTCAAGAGTTTTCTCCCAATTTGAAAACCAAGATAGATTTTTTGCTTGTTTTGCCCAAAAGGCAACAAAATCAGTCTCGGCCTCTCTTCTAGTTTTAGTGTCATTATTTCCAAGGCCTATGTTAATCTCTGACATCAAAATTGTGTAGGAGGTCAGGTTTGTAAATGTTAAAGAAAAAATAATTTAAAAAAATTATTGTGCTTCCATTCTGGCAAGCCAGTCGTCTTCGTTGTTAGATGTTGCTGTTTTCACCTGTTTGGGTGGTTCTGGAATTGGTAGAGATTCAGCTGTAAAGGGTACTGCTGAAGAGTATGTGACTGGTTCTGTTGGTGCCTCTGGAAGTATGCTCTGAATTTGTCGTGATTCAGAATTACCCAGATATGAAACGGCTGATTCTTGGAGAGGTTTTTGTGGAGGAGCTGTGATGTTTAGTACTTCTGCATCAAGATCTGCGATTCTTCTTTTTACGTTTGAGATTTCTGCAGTTTCGCTAGTAACATGCCCAATTAATTCTGCAGAGCATGTCTTGACTGTCTCAAATGTGTTATCAGAGATCTCGTTGCTCTTGTATTGTACTTTTGCATCAAATAGCAACATCTTTGCGGATTTTAATTGCTCATCTAACTCTGTCAATCTCTCTTCAAGTTTAGCTTTGATCTGTCGTTCTGCTTCATCTAATGATGCAAGTTTTGATTTATATTTTTCATGAATTATTTCTGCGTCTGCTTTCATGTCATCATTTTCAGAAACAATATCAATCAAGGCTTTTAGACGACGTAGAGTTAGTTGTTTTTCGCGAAGAAGTCTTTGTGAGTCTAGTCTCCATTTGGGAATAAAGATAACAACATTGCCTTGAACTACTAGTTGCTCGTATTGGATTTGCTGTAATCCTTGAGAACCGCAGTCAACGCCAACTGATTGGATGCTTCCATCAATGTCAGTTATTGTTCCAATGACTTTACCCATGAATGTTCCGTACATGTCTTTGACATTTTTACCGATAATATCGATATCGCCATGTGTCATGGATTAAGATTAAGAGATTTGTATAACCGGCAAAGTGTGAGAAAGGTTACTAGTTTTGGTAAGATTATTTTGACAGCAATCAAGGTAAGAAAAATTTCTGAAAAACAAAATAGCCTCAAGAAAAAATGGATTTACATAATCAAAACTCTTAATTTTAGAGACAATATCAGATTATTCATAAATCATGAAACTCAAAGATGTTGATAAGGCAGAATTAGAAAATTTGCTCAAAGTAGCAACAAGCCAAATTCCTAAATATTTCAACCTGATTAATTCATCAAAAGAAAGATGGGAAATTAAGAACATGCACGAGTGTATTTTTGGGATGGTATTTGAAAAATATATTCATGATTCGGGTCAATATCTAACAAACAAAAGAATAGATGAGAAGCAACCAAACACAGTTGAAGATACTATGGAGTTATTTGATGAGGGAATTGAGATTTTTAATGATCATGTATTAGACATTAAAAGACAAATCTATGAGAATTGATATTTTTTAAAAATATGAGTTTAAGATAAAAAAATATCGTATTGATCTTGGAGAAAATAATTTCTAATTTATGTTAGGAAAATTGGAACAATATTACTTTGACATAATGAATTTTATTAATTGGTAAAATATTGTCATAATCTCAAAATATTGGGATGTTAATTGTATCGGATGAAATTAATTTTGTATAAAGTACATACGATACAAAATTGATTTATTAGACTACAGACATAAAATAATTGCAGAAATTTTTGTTTAGCAAAATAAATTTTAATTAAGATATCATAAAAGTTATTTTTTATGAAAATTTCAAACAATTTCCAAGCGGATTAAATAAAACATGAGATATTTGCTGCATGTAATGGTAAATCATAATTTGAGTTTCTTGTAGAATTTAATAATTATATTTTAGTTTCATTTTGGCATAATGAAATAATTAAATCAAAATTACTTGGATGGTTTATCCAAATATGGAATAAGACCACCAGTACTTCCAATATTGATGTGGTTTATCTCATTTGAGATGTTTGAAAGATCATTCATTTTGATGCTTCCATCCATTATAGTATACAATGTATCTCCGATGTACAGAGATCTTGCAGGCATGTAAATTGAATTATAATTGCTGCCTGAATAATGAGTGATAATTCCTTTTTTCACAAATTTATCATTATCAAATCCATAAACAAAGAATCCACTCCATTGAGTATATTGTAAATCTGGCTTGGCATCATTAAAAATTGCCTTGAGTTGACCTTTGATAGGAAAAGACATTACATTTTTTTGCTTGTCTAAAAGCAATGATTTGTGATTGTATAGAGCCTCAGAATCAACAGAATTATCACCAATTACTATACTGTCAGTTTCCTTTGGATTCTCAAAATTAGACACGTCAAACATGGATATCTTCACTCCAGTGGTCTGAACGCCACCCCACTCATTTTGTTTAGTGCCTTTGCCGATTCCAATAATGTGCGTCTCATCATATGCTTGCAAATAATTTGAAAATCCTGGAATCTTTAATGTCCCTAGAATTTTTGGAGAATCCATAGAAAGGTCAATTACAAAAAACGGATCAATTTGTTTGAATGTTACAAGATATAGTTTGTCTCCCATGAATCTTGCAGAGTATATGTGTTCATCTGGAGCTATCTTTGTTAAACTACCAATCGATTTCAGATTCTCGTCTAACACATACACATTACTTGATTGCGAAGATCCAATTCTTGAATAAGAATCAGATGTAGTAGCAATTCTAAATCTATTACCGCTTTCATCCATTGAGAACTGGTTTAAGAGATATCCTGGAACTTCAGAATTTGTGACATATTTGAGATTGCCTTTATCTAAAGCAATCTTGTGAATCACAGTTCTGGATGTATCTGATTGTATTCTTGCATCATATTCTTCTAATGAAGTTTGAATTAGTGAAAACAATTTTTCTTTATCATCTTTTGGTAGATTGTTGTATGTGTCCTGTAACGAGTTTGAAATTTGATTCCATTTTGCATATGCGTCAAGACTAGGATCATTTTGAATATCTTTGATTTTATCTTGAGCATCTTTTGGTAAGAGTGGAACAACGACATCAAAAAATCTATCTTTACTCATAGTGTCATAATATCGGTATGGGTTATTTTTCTGATATGTGATGTATAGGTTGTCTTCTGAAACGTAAATTGTATTAGAATATCCCATCAAGAAGGTCTCAGAAGTGTGTAGCTTTCCAGATACATCAAATGCAGTTACTGTGTTAAACGTGTATGATGGTTCAGGATTTGGGAAGCGATAAACATCGGGGAAAATATGAACAGAACCTTCCAAGACTTGTGGAATTATTGGATTAGCATAATCAACGCCAGAGGTTGTTACAAGATATACAATGTCCTCAATCATTCTTGAATCTACATAACTTCCATCAACTTCATATTTTGTAACAATATTTGGATTCTCTTTGTTAGACACATCAATTATAGTAGAAATTGTCTTTGGAGAGTATATTGGATATGGCGTATAATCATATTGTGCAATTCCATATGTTTGACTAGAACCAGAATAGAAAATCACAAGTTTGTCACCGTTTAAAAACATGTTTTCGAGATTTTGTTGATCAATATCTAGAGCAATTTTTAGAACAACTTTGGCATTATCTGCAGGATACGCATCAATAATTGTAAGCCAATTTTGATTTACAATATAGAGGTATTTTCCGTCATTTTTGAGGTAATCAGGTTCGTCTACATTTTTTACTTGAACGTTAGTACCAGAAAAATCGGGAGAATCAGAACTAGGTACTTTATCTCCAGTTCCACCATATGAAGGAGAAGTAGGCATTGTTTCTGGAGAAGGTTCCGATACAGAGGGCACAGGACCGCCATACATTGGTCCACTATCAGCACTGATCAACATACCATCACGACGAACCGGATAGTCAAACCCATATTGTTGGTTTTGATTATTTTTTAAAAATTCTTTAATTTCGTCATAGGATGTAAATTTGATTAATCCTTCTTTCTCTGTAATTGTTGCATTTTCTTTCACAGATATATTTTCTGTAAGTAGGTTTGTTGCATTTTCTTTCACAGATGTATTTTCTACAACGTTAAGTGGTTGAGAATGTCTAGAATCAGAGTTTAATGCAAAGTAAAATGACGCAGTACCAATTAGGATAATCCCTACAATTATTCCTGCTAAAATTTTATTATTCATTATAATATCTACAAATTCATCACATTTGTATCTATTTAGGGATTACTTCAAATTCATTTTAATGAAAACCTTTTCTAGTGTGTTATTGATATTTGGCAAAACAAAATTTTAATTGCAATTATTTTGATAATCTAAAAATACTCTCTACCAAAATTGCCACCAAGGCTTAACTTTTTGTATTTTAATCACGGTGCAGACTCCATCAATTAGTTTTGTTCCAGTACCACATATTCCGAATTTTTTCTCGACTTTTGGTGTATCATCATTTGGTGTATCAGTTTTTGGTTTCTCTAATCCAACGGCCTCATAAATCGAAGAATATTGTGGGAAGTTTGTATCAAACCATTTTTTGTAATTTGGTTCTTTGTTGTATCGGTCAACATATGAGTGGGGATCTTTTGTTGGGTCAACAAATGAGGCCAATCC
>JAHFUM010000023.1 GCA_023265135.1 Nitrosarchaeum sp.
CTTGGATTTGAAAATTCTCTTGCTGTTTTTGCAAACCAGTATCAAACAAATTCTGCTGCGTGGTTACCATATTTTTTTGAGAATCTAATGCGATTGCCAAAGCAGACAATCCGGCTACAAGCAAAATGACAAATATCAATCCTCCAATTACAGTTGAAATTCCTCTTGCTTTAGTTTGCATTATTGTGCAGCCCCGCTCGCTATTACAAAGTCCTTAGAATTTAATTCTCCTATATTCACTCTTATCTGAAAAGATTTGTCAAGATAGATATCATTGACAGTGTTACTGAGTTTGATTAGAATGTTAACTGTTTTTCCACTTTGGATCTCTCTTCCTGTTTGAGTCAGACTATTTGTAGGAAGTATTGAAAATTTTCCTGCTAAAGGATATTTTCCTGTTCCACTTGATGAATCATCTGAAAGAGTAAGAATGTGATTCGCAGTTTTTTCATCCCATGTATATGCGATATTATTTACATATATTTTGTCAGGATACACAGATACAGCATTTTTGTTTACTAGTTGAACAATAATAAATTCGGTTCCCCCATTAAGGGGCATTTTATAATAATTAGCATTGCAGGATTGGGCACACAATAAATAATTGCCAGACACTGTAACGTGGGTGTTGTTCAGATTTGTAATACTCATCAAATTTCCATTATCTCGAGTATCATATGATAAGAGATACAATGATTTTGCAGGGCTACTCTCCATATGCCCTATGTTGCTTGATTGGAAAAAATTATTTACAAACACTGTCAACAATGATGCACCTACAACTGCGATTGCCAAAAGAAGCATTGTGCTAATTACTTCAGAAACTGCACGGTGTTTTTTAGTAAATCTTTTTTTCATTTTGTCTCTATGTATCATATGGTTTTGCGACAGTTGTGAAAAAGTTTCCCTTTGAAGTAGTTATTGCTATTTTATAATTGCCATTTAGATAGTAACTGTCACTCCATTTGCTGATTCCAGGAAGAGGATTACTAATGTCAACCAAAGTAGAAGAATCTATCTGAATTGTTTTACTTACATCTTGCCACGAAACAATCAATTCCTGAGTATCGGCTTTGACAATGGTCACAGTAGACACTATAATTGGAGAGGTTCCAGTGTTTGCAACATAAATTTGAACATTGCCAGTAGTTGAGTTAAAATGAATATTTTCAAAAAGTAGATTCTCACGTAATGAATCAAGGCGTACATCTCCATAGTTGTTTAAACCCAATGAGAAAGTATTGATTTCGCCCAGCCCTCTAAATAATACAGTAGAACCTACAGATGCAACAATTGCCACAAGAATAAGGCTAACAATAATTTGACTTAGAGCACGTCTTTTTCTAAGATATCGAGTAGTCATGATATCAAGGAGCTGAAAGGATTTTTTCAACCTTGCTTTTAATTATAGACATTTCATCACCCTGGACTAGTTTAATGTTGTATTTTTCCATAATTGTCTTTGTTCCAGGTTTGATTTCAGATGTTGTAACAGCTATTGTAATCATTGGCTCCAAATCTAAAATTGTAATCAAGATTTTATTTATATCAGTGTCATCAATTCCTTCTGGCTTTTCAAAAATAAACATCATAAAGTCAGTTTTTCCATCAACACTTTTTCCATAAAGCGGAATTTCATGATAGTTTCCACTTTTTCCCTGCAGTGTTTCGTTGATTTTTGGGGTAATCTTAAATCGTTCAAGAATTTTTGAGACATCTTTTTTTATCAAAATTGATGCCATTTTTCCAGTTACAAGAGAATCCTTTAGCACATAAGAAAATGATCTAAAAAATTTAGGGGCGCTCAGATCAAAATCATGATTGTGTTCTCGGCAGTAAAGTTTAATGGTTGCATTATCGAATTTTTCAGAACAATCTTCACATTTGTACCACATTGCAGGAATACGACACTCTTTTTCAAAATTTATGATTTCATGTGTACAAAAAGGACATGACTTGATATCAGAAGTTAAAAGTGCGCTTTCTATTATATTTCCACATTTTTTGTGTTCATATAGACTTAATTTTTCGACATTCATTGAATTGCATGAAGGACAATAAACTCGCACACTTGTTACAAGTGAATTTGGATGCTCTGAGCAAACTATGAATTTTTCATGAAGTTGTTTTTCTAAAATCCCTTCTTGGACAAAATTTGCCAAAGATTTTTCATCTGTGACATCTAAACCAATATTTGCTAAAAATGGATATGTGATCTTGTTTTTTGAAGTATCAAAGAAAGGTTTTATCGTATGACCATCAAGTTTTTTGATCATATCTACAAGTACATCAGGGGTGTATTTTGACTCATCAAGCATACTATGAGGTTTATCTGAAATTGTCTTTGGGACGTTTATCTGATCAATTTTTTCAATATTAGTACTAACATTTTTTTCAATATTGGTACTATCACTTTTTACTATATCATTCATATTTTGTAAATTTTTCTTACGAAACATCAAAATACGACTCCAATTAGATCTGTCTGTTTTTGTGGTAGCCACAGTATAGAATTATAACGATTACCCATAAAAAAGAATTCCCATTGAGTTATACATGTTTGAAACATTTTGAACCCTTTGTTTCACACCGCGTGAATTTCTAATGGATTGTTAAAAGATTTTAGGATAGAGACCAATTTTTCTACAGGATATGGCTTTTCGAGTATTTTAGTAGCCTTTAATTGAATAATTTTTTGAGTAATGAGTTTGTCATTGTTTCCAGTAAGTATGATTACAATGGAATCAGGGTTGATCTTTTTTATGTGCTCCAATCCATATACACCATCATAATTTGGCATTCCAATATCCATAATTACAAAATTAGGCTTGTATTGGGCATACAAATTAACTCCCTCCAAGCCATTAGTTCCACACCCTACAACCTCAAAATCTTCGAGTGCAAGGTATTCAGACAACAAGCCTAGAATTGCTTCGTCGTCGTCAACTAGAAGAACTGAACCATTCATACTATGTTGTTTATTCTTGTAAACATTAATCTTCTGCATGTTATTTTTATAACAAACATTGAAATTCATTAAATTTAAGCACAAATAATAAAGTTCTTTGTAATTTAATTCAATTCTCAATGATTTCTAATTCCCAATCTTTGTTAACCCATACTCCGATTACTTTGACTGGCATCTTCCAAGATTGGATAGTAGATGTAGCGTTTTTGATCTGGATGATATGTTCTTTCTTTGAAACAGGATTTCCTGCACAATCATGATGTCCAGAAATTATAATTAGTTTTGAACCATGAACGTTTACCGAAATTGAAACCTTTGATTTGATTTCTTGTATCTTCTCAGTATTTGAAAATATTTTATCAATCCCCGGCTCTGTTACGGTGTCTATATAACTAATATGGTATTTTTCTTTCACCCAATGTATTATTGGTAGTTGAATTCTTCCATCCATACAGCTAATGGATGTACAAAATTTGTTAGCACGTACCATTCCAATCAATTCCATAATAAACAAATTTGGGGAAAAAACTGAGATAACAAAACATGGAATGTGCATGTGATAAAATAATTGTATGATGATTTGCTTCTCTCACAAAAAATTAATCTGATTTATTCCACTTATACTAGTAGCATTACAATGTATACATTTACTCAATAGGGAAAATCAATGTAATGTTTCCTCTTTTTGATTCAACTTTAAGTGCTTTGCCAATGATGTCATAAAATAATTCCGTGATCAGTGTTTCTACATATAATGACCATTTTTCCCCAAGATCATGCTGAATAGTAAAAATGTATGAGTCTTGGTTTTGTTCTACATTATGTTGCATCCATGCTACATTGATCCATGCACGTACAATTTCTATAAAATCATTAATACTGTATTCTCTTTTCATAAAACGTAATATGTTTGAGAAAGTTTCTCTTTCGATTACCTTTGCTAATATGATGATCTCTTTGTCATCAAGTCGATGTATTGCAGCATTTACAAATGGTTTAGTCATTGGTAGCAATCCCACTTTTCGTTCATATCTGCCCCACAATACATGGGTTGACAATATTTTTGTCACAAGAGAGTTGAAATTTACTTTTTCATAATCTGCCTCTTTTTTGAGTTCTGCAATTAATTCTATTGGAAGCCTTAATGTGGAAACTTGACTTTTTTTATCCGAATTAATTTCAGGCATACTTAAGTAAATATCTTGTACTAAATAGATTTTTAATGACGGTGTGTTTTATTTACGCCATTTTAAGTTTATACAAAATTTAGAGATGTACCATGTGTACAATGTATACCTACCCTATATTATCTTGTAACAAAATATATTGCTTAGTGTACATACTTCGAAAAACGAAGAACAGAAGAGCAGTAGATCCAATTATTGCTACTCTATTGCTAGTAGCTATTGCTGTGGTGGGCGGTGCATTGATTTTTTCATTCGCACAAGGTTACTTTACCAGCTCACAAACAAGCGGTAGACCAAACATAGAGCAGTACAAAATT
>JAHFUM010000017.1 GCA_023265135.1 Nitrosarchaeum sp.
TCGAGGTACCAAACCGCGGGGTCGATAGGAGCTCTCGCCCGCGACGAGCCTGTTATCCCTGGGGTAATTTTTCTGTCACCTCCGGGCCCCAATAGTGGGCACACGAAGGATCGCTAAGCCAGACTTTCGTCTATGAATTCCGTGCGTTTGGAAATCCATTCAGTCTAGTTTTTGGCTTTGCCCTCTTCAACGGATTTCTGCCCCGTTTGAACTAAACTTTGGGCCCCTTTGATATCTTTTCAAAGGGGTGCCGCCCCAGCCGAACTGCCCACCTGCACGTGTCTCCAGTCTTCTCTGGATAAGTGGTACTGCAAAAAGAGTCTGGTGTTACATCGTTGCTTCTTAACATCCCGGAGAATGTTAAGCATGGCTCCCAGATACCCTGTGCAATTTTTACTATACCACAAGCACAAGCTGCAGTAAAACTCCACGGGGTCTTCTCTCCCCGATGGAAGATGAAGGACTGTTCGTCCTCCTTATGTGGCTTCACCGAGTTGTAGGCGGGGACAGTGGGGCTCTCGTTGTTCCATTCATGCGCGTCGGAACTTACCCGACAAGGCATTTGGCTACCTTAAGAGAGTCAGAGTTACTCCCGGCGTTAACCGGCCCTTAGCTCGGTTGAACCCAAGTTTTAGGTACCGGCACCGGCCAGGATTCAGCGACTATACAAATCCTTTCGGACTAGCAGTCGCCTGTGTTTTTATTAAACAGTCGGAACCCCCTTGTCATTGTAACCTGCGATCCCCATTCCTCATGAAGATTGCAGGCATCCCTTATACCTAAGCTACAGGACTAATTTGCCGAATTCCCTCGCCATACGGTATACTCGTAGCACCTTAGCTTTCTAAGCTAGCGCACCTGTGTCGGTTCTCGGTACGAGCTTGCACATTACTAACTACACAGTCTTTCATGGTCTCTTGGAATCAAGAAAACTCCGCTAACGCGAAGCCATTCATGCCTCGGATTAGTTCTCGTCATTACGACACTCCCTAACCCTCGAACACTTAGATACAACGATAGTTGTACACCCCTTATCCGAAAGCTAACCATATAGCTCAAACGTTTTGTGCAAGGTACTGGAATATTAACCAGTTTCCCATTCGATTTACTCTGTTGAGGCAAACCTTAGGATCGACTACCTCCAGGCTGATAACGCATTGCCTGGAAACCCTTGCGCTTGCGGTGGTATAGATTCTCACTATACTATGCTGTTACTGCCACCAGGATCTGCAATAGAAATCGGTCCACAGGACGTCACCGCCCTGCTTCGACCCAATCACTACGCCAACCTACCATGAATCATCTAATGATAATTATCTAAAGTATCGGTACTTTGCTTTAGCCCCGTCCATTTTTGAGGCATCCCCCCTCGGCAGGTAAGTTGTTACACACTTTTTAAAGGATTGCTGCTTCTGAGCATACCTCCCTGCTGTCTTGGCGAGAACACGCTCTTTGGCTTGACACTTAGCAAAAATTTGGGGACCTTAACTTCAGTTTGGGTTAAACCCCTTTCGGTCGTGAGCCTTACGCCACACGAACCCGTGTCCTTGCTTCTACGATGTGTATCCGTTCGGAGTTTGAATGGAGGGTGAGGAATTTCTTCCCCGTGCCCCCCTATCAGTGCTCTACCGGAAACACCATCTCCACAAAGCACGCCCTGCGAGACGCTTCGGTTGGAACTAGCGAGCGCCAGACTAGATTGGTTTTTGACCCCTATTCCCAAGTCACAACAACGATTTGCACGTCAGAACGTCTTAAGACCTCCAGTGGGCTTTCGCCCACCTTCGTCTAGCTCAGGAATAGATCGTCTGGCTTCTAGCCTAGCTGCCATGACTCAACGCACTTTCACACGCTTCTCCTCACTTCTTGCGAAGTTGCGAGAACTCGGTTTCCCTTCGCCTCCACCATTAAAGGTTTAAGCTTGCCATGACAGTTAGCTCCCTGGCCCGTGTTTCGAGACGGAACGCGTGACACTGATGATTAAAACATCAAACCTTCAGTTCTATTGCTAGAACCTCTAGTCTGAAAAAATCACCTTTCACGCCACGCACGTCTGTAACCAATAGGTTTCATGCACTTTTCATCCCCCTTCCGGGGTACTTTTCAGCTTTCCCTCACGGTACTAGTACACTATCGGTCTTGAGAGATATTTAGCCTCGGATGCTACTTTCACCCATATTCATTGCCCACTACCAAGGACAATTACTCGGGTATGAATAGGACCTTTTCCACTTCGCTTAAGGGGGTATCACCCTCTGTGCCAGAACTTTTCAGATCATTTCAGCTGTGTTCCAGGATTCCATATTATCATACCAAAACACCACATCTCCCGAAGGATTCAGTTTGGGCTCTTTCCTTTTCGATCGCCTCTACTTGGGAAATCTCAATTGATTTCTTTTCCACGTGGTACTAAGATGCTTCAATTCCCACGGTTCGACTTCCATCACCATTGTAACGGAATACACTATGTGTAAGATTCTCATTCGGACATCTCGGGATCATAGGATGCGTGCGCCTACCCCGAGCTTATCGCAGCTTGCCACGTCCTTCTTCTCTCCTCAAGCCTAGCAATCCACCTATTGGCGTCTTTACACCGGCAAATTCAGCCACATATTACACGACTATGCACGACGATCATTGCAAGTCCCCCGGTAAGAGGACCCACTACATCCTTCATACATCACTTTCGTGATGCATTGCATCGATGATTTTGTGAAGATTATGTGCACCCGGCACATTCACTTGTCTAAGGAGGTGATCCGACCGCAGGTTCCCCTACGGTCACCTTGTTACGACTTTTCCCTTGTCACTTACCTCAAGTTCGATAACGCCAATCAGACGTCACCTCGCTAAAAGCAAACTTCAATGAAACGACGGGCGGTGTGTGCAAGGAGCAGGGACGTATTCACCGCGCGATAATGACACGCAGTTACTAGGGATTCCATATTCGTGAGGGCGAGTTGCAGCCCTCAGTCATAACTGTGGTAGCGTTTGAGGATTACCTCCTCCTTTCGGATTCGGAACCAATTGTCACTACCATTGCAGCCCGCGTGTGGCCCCAGAGTTTCGGGGCATACTGACCTGCCGTGGCCCCTTCCTTCCTCCGCATTAACTGCGGCGGTCCCGCTAATTCGCCCCACTACTCCTGAGAGTAATGGTGGCAACTAGAGGCAGGGATCTCGCTCGTTACCTGACTTAACAGGACATCTCACGGCACGAGCTGGCGACGGCCATGCACCACCTCTCAGCTTGTCTGGTAAAGTCTTCAGCTTGACCTTCATTCTGCTGTCTCTCCGGGTAAGATTTCTGGCGTTGACTCCAATTGAACCGCAGGCTTCACCCCTTGTGGTGCTCCCCCGCCAATTCCTTTAAGTTTCATACTTGCGTACGTACTTCCCAGGCGGCAAACTTAACGGCTTCCCTGCGGCACTGCACTGGCCACAAGCCAGTGCATCACCGAGTCTGCATCGTTTACAGCTGGGACTACCCGGGTATCTAATCCGGTTTGCTCCCCCAGCTTTCATCCCTCACCGTCGAACGTGTTCTGGTAGACCGCCTTCGCCACAGGTGGTCATCAATAGATCAAAGGATTTTACCCCTTCCTACCGAGTACCGTCTACCTCTCCCACTTCCTAGTTATGCAGTATTCCCGGCAGCCCATACGTTAAGCGCATGGATTTAACCGAAAACTTACAAAACGAGCTACGGATGCTTTAGGCCCAATAATCATCCTGACCACTTGAGGTGCTGGTTTTACCGCGGCGGCTGACACCAGAACTTGCCCACCCCTTATTCGTTAGTGTTTCTAGGACTGACAAAAGGTTTCTTTAGCAGAAACCACTCGGATTAACCTTGTCGTGCTTTCGCACATTGCAAAGTTTTCTCGCCTGCTGCGCCCCATAGGGCCTGGGTCCGTGTCTCAGTACCCATCTCCGGGCTACTCCTCTCAGAGCCCGTACCTGTAATAGTCTTGGTGGGCCATTACCTCACCAACAAACTGATAGGCCGCAGTCCCATCCTATGGCGATAAATCATTTGAAACATAAACCATTCCAGGCATAATGTTCTATCGGGCATTATTCTCAGTTTCCCGAGGTTATTCCCGTCCATAGGGTAGATTGACTACGCGTTACTGAGCCGTCTGCCTTGTATTGCTACAATGACTCGCATGGCTTAGTATCAATCCGATAGCAGTCAGGTCCGGCAGGATCAACCGGATTCTGTTTTTACTTGATTATTGAAGTACACATTGTACTAAATTGGAATTGACGGATGCACATAATCTTCACATTTCAGATTTGATCAGTTGATCAGATCCTCATTTTGTATGCGTAAATGGAGGCCCATGAATCATAAAATGGTGCATTACCATACTTTCATCACAAGCGCCGCCTATTGCTTTACGTATGCAGAAGCCAAAACTTTTCAAATACATATAAACCATGTCTAAAATTGGCGATCATCGATTAAATAATCATCAACATTTTAACAAATAGTAAACAAAATGAGTATTATTTCAGATTATAAAAAAAAGACAAAAGAGTCAGCCAAATTATTTTCGTTATCAACTAAATTTCATGTAAACGGTGTAAGCCATAACATACGATTTTTTGAACCATATCCATTTGTCGTAAAATCTTCATCAGGAAAAAATTTGGTAGATGTGGATGATAACAAGTATACAGATTATTGGATGGGTCATTGGAGTTTGATTTTAGGACATGGCCCAAAACAAGTCAAAGATTCACTGAAAAAACAGATCGAAAAGAGTTGGATGTACGGTACAGTAAATGAGCAAACTATCAAGTTATCTGAATTAATTTCAAAGGCAGTCCCAGTAGCCGAGAAGATTCGTTATGTCACATCAGGTACAGAAGCCACAATGTATGCAGTAAGATTAGCACGTTCTGTAACTGGTAAAAAAATTATTGCAAAGATAGATGGGGGATGGCATGGATATACATCTGATTTGCTAAAGAGTGTGAACTGGCCATTTACAGAATCAGAAAGCAGTGGAGTTGTAAATGAAGAAAAAATAATTTCAATACCATTTAATGATTTAGAAAAATCACTGGAGATTCTCAATAAAGTTTCAAATGATTTGGCAGGAATAATAATTGAACCAATATTAGGAGGAGGAGGATGCATACCAGCAACAGAGGAGTATCTAAAAGGAATACAAGAGTTTGCTCACAAAAATAACTCTCTGTTCATACTAGATGAGATCGTAACCGGATTTAGATTCAGATTTGGATGTCTTTATCCTACCATGAAACTTGATCCAGATATTGTAACATTGGGAAAAATTGTAGGTGGTGGAATGGCAATTGGTGTAATGTGTGGTAAAAAAGAGATAATGAAACATGCAGACACTACAGGAAAGAAAAAATCAGAAAGATCATACATTGGAGGTGGAACATTTTCTGCAAATCCCATGTCAATGACTTCGGGATTTGCAACATTAACTGAATTAAAAAAATCTAAAGAGATTTACTCAAAGATTAATTCGTTGGGAAAATTTACAAGAGATGAGCTAGGCAAAGTGTTTGGAGACAAAGTAATCATTACGGGTCAAGGCTCTTTATTTATGACACATTTTGCAAAAGACGGAATAACTGAGATTGTAAATTCTGCGCAAGCCGCAAAATGTGATACAGAGTCACTCCACAAATATCACTTTAAAATGATTGCACAAGATGGAATATTCTTTTTGCCTGGAAAATTAGGTGCTATATCCAATACACATACCAAAGACGACATAAAGAAGATGATTATAGCAACTGAGAATTTTCAGCAATAAATTAATTTTCAGTGCATTTAAAAACATCGAAAAAAAAGTCAACAAACTAAACTTTCATTACCTATAACATTTTGTAACTAACCATGGGCGGTTTGGACTCAAAAGATTCCGAAGATCTGATGTATCATGCAATGTCCCTAATGGAAAAAAATCAACCAAAAGGAGCAATCGCATTATTTAACAAAATACTAAAACAAGATCCTAAAAACACATCAGCATTATACAATAAAGGACTTGCACTAAATCAAATCAAAAAATATAGTGATGCCATTACATGTTTTTACCAATTATTAGAAATAAACCCTAATGATGCGGCTGCATTTAACAACAAAGGAATCGCAATGGCAGAAATGGGAAATATCCAAGGTGCATCAGAGTGTTACGATTTGGCAATCAAGGCAGACCCAAAATATGGACCGTCATATTTTAACAAAGGTGTTTTGCTTGATAGATTACAAGATCATGAAGAGGCGCTAAATTACCTCAACAAAGCAATAACCATAGAACCTAGAAAACCAAATGCCCAGTTTTACAAAGGAATCATTTTAGGAAAATTAAAAAAACATGAAGAAGCACTGAATTGTTTTGAAAATGTTCACAAAATACACCCCAGTCACATGGATGCATTTTTTCACATGGGAATAGAATTGGCAGAATTGGGAAACCACAAAAAAGCAATAGAAATTTTTGATCAAATACTTGCAAAATACAAAGACAATGTAAATATCATCTATGCAAAATCAAGAAGTAAAACAGCGTTAGGAGAATTTACAGAGTCATTAGATCTATTAAAAAAAGCAGTCAAGTTGAGCCCCAAAACAATCAGAGCATGGGCAAAAGAGGAAAAAGTATTTGAGACATTACACAGCAATAATGAGTTCAGAAAATTAGTTAAATTATAAAGATTAGTTTCAAATTAAAATTAAGATGGATTTGGAAAAACATAATACAACAGATGGAATTTTATACAATACAGCGACTGAAATGCAAAAATCAAACATCCACACCCCCGGAGACAAAAGAAAGATCAATCCAGACTGGTTTACAAACAAAGTACGAATGAAAGATATTTCATCTAAAATAAAATCAAAAGAACAGGACATCTATCATGTTTACTTTGAAAATGGGGCAAAAACAAAAATTCATTTGCATAACGGCAATCAAATTCTAATAGTTACAAAAGGAATAGGCAGCCTTGAAATATTCAGAAAATATGGTACAAACAAGACAAATTTCAAAATCAAGAGAACTGAAAAAATCAGCCTCAAAGAAGGAGATATTGTTTACATTCCATCTAACACACTGCACACACACGGCTCAACAAACAAAAAAACATTTTCTCATATTGCCATCAATATTTTACCGTCTAAAAATTCAGAATATAAAACAACTTGGTATGAATCAGATTTCAAAACAAACGTCACCAAAAAAATATGATTAAACGAAATGTTAGTTCGTAGAAGCTCTGAAATAGAAACAATTTCAGGAAATGAGGGAACACAGATTAAACAATACTTTCATCCTCACAACACATTAAATGGGATTAGTTACAGCCTAGCACAATTCACATTAGAGCCAAGAAAGAAATCCCTGCTTCACAAGATAAAATCATCTGAGATTTACTATATTTTAGAAGGGGATGCATCTTTGAAGATAAATGAAGAAATACACCAATTAAAAAAAGACGATTCGATTTATGTTCCACCAATGTCAGAACAATTCATAGAAAACACAGGTATAACAAATCTACGATTTTTGTGCATAGTAGAACCCGCATGGAAACCAGAAGATGAGATCCTGTTAGAATAAACCAATAACCACGTCAAATCTTATGTAATTGTTTTTAAAATATGAGAAATCTCTAGCATTAGTGAATACATATCAAGCCCTCAATGCATTGAATGTAAAACCTGATTCATCATGGGATGAAATAAAAATAGCATATAGGAAATTGGCACTTGAGTTTCACCCGGATAAAAATACTAGTGAAAAAGAAGGTAACGAATTCAAAAAGGTCACAGAAGCGTATAACCACTTGAAGAAAAATTTCAATCAAATTAGTGAGGAGTCAAAACAAAAGTTTACTGATGCAAATAATGAAACTATTTTTGAAAAAAAGCCTCAATGGGGCGCTCCATCAGGAGCAAAGATACCAGAGGAGGATTGGAGTAGATACACACGGGAGTTTGAAGAGGGGGATCCCACTTTTTGGAGAGAGTATGAAAAAAGATTCTGGGAAGAGTACAATGCACGTGTAAGGTCAGATGGAAGAAATGGAGAGTATGAAAAAGCAAAAGAACCTAAAATACAACCCAATCTCTTCGTTGACGTAGACAAGAGTAGATGCATTGGATGTTGCAGTTGCGAGATGATTGCACCAGATGTTTTCTTAGTCAACAAAAACTCAAGATCAAATCCAAAATCAGGAGTCATAAATCCAAAAGGTGCCGGAGTAAATAAAATAATGAATGCAGCAGAAACATGTCCCACCAAAGCAATTATTGTAGAAAATATAGATACAAAAGAAAGATTGTTTCCTTACTGAAAATTATTTTAATTTGTTATAAATTTCTTCAATCTCTAAATCAGAAAATTTTACATGCTTAAACATGCTATGAATTGCACCTGCAGAATCACCAGAGGTGCGAGGAACTAGATGTACATGAATGTGTGGAATTTCTTGTCCTGCTTCTTTTCCATTATGAATTGCAACAAGTGTGGCACCAGTTAATTTGTCTATTTTTGTGAGAACTTTGTGAACCAATGAAAACAAGTCAGAATTTTCTTCATCGCTCATATCTTGAATTTTTACATGGTGGTTTTTTGGAATTACCAAAGTATGACCTTTGGAAAGTGGAAATGCGTCCAAAAATGCCATAGAGTGCAGAGTTTCTTTGATTGTCTTAGTAGGAATTTGACCAGAAACTATTTTGCAAAAGATGCAATCCATATCACTTTAACAAATAATCAAATAATAACTGCTACGGTTTAATTATCGTAGCCCAAGCAAGACCTTTGCCAAACTTTATTGTTGTTTTATCGCCTGATTGTAAATCACAGTTTTGAATAATTTTTGGGATGGAATCTTTTGTTTCGACATAGCAAGTGCCTTTATTATTAGTTAAAATGACTACATCTTCAAAGACATCTTCTCTTATTAAATTCCAGAATGGAAAAACTATTGTAGATAACACTATGGCTGCAACTGCAAATGCGCCTCCAAATACTATGCCCATTTTCTGACTAGAGGTGAATTCCACTACCAAGTGCCGCCTGCACCAGAATTTGGATCAAGTTTTTTTTCAGGGAGGTTCCCATGTGCCTTTTTTGTGTGTCTTTTGAGGCGCTCTGGATCATGTAATTCTAAACCACACACATTACATTTGGTTTCATCTTCTTTGTCTTTATTTCGTTTGAATAAACCCATGATTAGTAAATTTGTGAAATACATTAAAAATGATACGAAATTTCATTTATAATCAATAGGGTGTATTGTCTTTTTGATTTTGCACATGAACATCAAATAAAAATACAATATCATCTAATTTACAATAACATTTCACAATCTAGGCTAGAACTTTTCTGTTTAACGATATTGCAAAAACAACGGACGTTAACGAAATTACAAACGCAGTAAGAAAAATCAAATTGTATGCATCTGGGGTTGGAAAGCTACCCGTAATGCCTTCTATTGTGGATCTGTGCATCTGTTGAAACATTCCAGCTATTGACGGTCCTATTGATTGGCCAATTAAATTAAGAAGCAATGTCATACCAAGTGCAATTCCTGCAAACTGAATTGGGGTGGACAGTAAAACAATGTTAAACCCTCCAATGAATGCAAGTGATAGACCAGCAGCAACTATTGCAAGTGTGATGGTAACCATATAATCAGTTGAGTGGAATAAAAGAAGAGTGAAAAATCCGACAGTTCCTACAATGGTTCCAATTATAGTAAGTCTTTTGTTTCCAATTCTATCTAGGGTAAAGCCTGATGTGATACTGCCAACAAGAAAAATGAGCATGAAAGGGAGCTGAACTGTTGCCGTTGTGAGCTCTGTCCCTCCAAATCCTAGCGGTTGAGGACTTTGTATCATAATTGGAATTGTTTGATACACCATGAAGGTACATAATCCAACTATAAGTAGAATCAATATTCCAAAGAGCAACATTTTGTTTGTCAGCATCTTAAAGTCAATTAATGGGGATTCTGTTCTTTTTTCCATAATGATAAATACAATCAGTGAAATTATTGTAACTGCAAAGAAAATAAAAGACTCGTACACGTGTCCAATATTATTTTCAAGATTAGAGATACCTACTAGAAATGAAATTATTGTTATGGCAAGAAACATAGATCCTTTGACATCAATTGACATTTTGTGTTCGGAAATTTTTGACAAAGAATCAACATGAATGAATTTCAGTATGAATAGTCCAAGTATTACCGCAATAGGAAATACAGTGAAAAATGTTGCATGCCATCCATAATTTTGGATTATGTTTGCACCAACCAACAACCCTATTGTTGCACCGGCAGGAAATGTTGCAGTGAATATTGACTGTCCAACAGCTAACTTCTTTACAGGCAATACTTCTCGGATTATTCCAAATGCAATAGGGAACATTGAAATTCCAATGCCTTGAGCTGCTCTGGCGGCAAGCATAAACGGTAAGCTATTTGCAAATCCTCCAGCCAAGATTCCCACAGAATAAATCGACATTACAATTAACAAAATTTTCTTTCTGCCATACACATCAGATAATTTGCCAGCAATTGGGGTTGCAACTGCACCTGCAATCATGTATGAGGATAAAATCCAAGATGATGTGCTATATGGCATCTCAAAATCCACTATGAGCGTAGGTATTGCAGGTAGAACCATTGTTTCTCCATACATTGCAATAAGTCCCAAGCAACTCAGGGTTCCAAGTGTAAGCCATGCTGAACGATCAATCTTTTCTTTTTCTAACGACATAAGAACAGTTTAAACCGATTTTCAAGTTTATAATATCTTACTTTTTTTCTGTTTTAACCTATTTTTTATCTAACTGTATAATGCCAAAAATATTCCCTTCTGTGTCAGTACATTGTGCAAAGTAACCTACTTCTGAAATAGAAGTTTTTGGCACGATTACATTTCCACCATTTGATCTGATTTTATTCAAGAATTCATCTATTGAGGATACCTCGATATAGTTTGTAATGCCAAATTGCCCAGGCACTCTTTTCATCAATCCTCCGTTTATTCCCGGTTCCTTGTTATCACCAGTTATTGTCATCCAATATTCCATAGGTCCATCCCATTTGTCAAACTTCCATCCAAATACTTGACTGTAGAATTTTTGTGCTCTTGCAGGATCATCTGCAGGTACTTCAAAATGAGTTATTCTTGGCATAAAGTTGTCATCTTTGTGAGTTATTTAAGTTTGAAAATTAGAATTAAAAACAGATTAGAGAGATAAAGACAAAAATCATTTTCAAATTATACACATCTCAAATGACAGAATCAAGGCCACATGTGCAAATACATTATAAAGGATCTTGATTTTTGAAGATCGGATGAATCTAAAAAATATCACAGTGTTAGGTTCTGGAATAATGGGACATGGTATTGCACAAGTTTCAGCTACTGCAGGATACAACGTAGTTCTCAGAGATATCGAGCAGGGATTTTTAGATAAAGCAATGGAGAAAATAAAATGGAGTTTAGATAAATTAGTAACTAAAGAGAAAATATCCCAACAAGAAGCAAACTCAATTTATTCAAGAATCACACCAATAGTAAATCTTGCAGACGCTGTAAAAGATGCACATCTTGTAATTGAAGTAGTTCCAGAAATTATGGAGTTAAAGAAAAAAGTGTACGCAGAATTAGATGCAGTTGCAGGCAAAGATGTTATTTTTGCATCAAATACAAGCACACTTCCCATTACAGAGATTTCAAATACGACATCACGACCTGAGAAATTTATCGGGATTCATTTTTTCAATCCACCACAACTAATGAAATTAGTCGAAATAATTCCGGGCGAAAAAACATCACAGGAGGTAATTGATTTGACTAAAGATTATGTCAAATCTGTGAAAAAAGAATCAGTTCTATGTAGAAGAGACGTTCCGGGATTTATTATTAACAGATTATTCATACCAATGGTTCATGAAGCGTGTTATATGATGGACAGAACAGGAGCAACAATGACTGAAATTGATTCTGCGGTTAAATTCAAGCTAGGATTTCCAATGGGAATTTTTGAGTTGGCGGATTTTACAGGAATGGATGTAATACATAAAGCAACTATCGAGATGCATTTGAGAGATAAGAAAGTAATTTTTCCTCATCCTACAATTGAAAAAATGTATGATGCAAAAAAACTTGGTCAAAAATCAGGAGAGGGGTTTTACAAATATTCAGATGAAAAATATGAACGAGTTCCATTATCAGAAGAATTGGCAGACAAATGCAATCCAATCCAACTTGTTGCAAATATTTTAAACAATGCAGCTTGGCTTGTAACAAACAAAGCAAGTGATATTGAAGAAATTGAAAAAGCAGCGCAGTTAGGTCTTGGATTAAAAAAACCGTTATTTGAAATGGCAAAAGAGATAGGAATCAAAAACATTGTAAATGAATTAAAGCAATTATCTTCAAAATACGGCAAGTTTTATGAACCAGATCCACTGCTGGTATCTATGCAGTAATTAATTCAAGAATTTTCTTTACTGCATCTTTTGGAGAATCAACTCCAATGATTTTGACATTTTTTCTATGATCCACATATCCATCAATAAATCTATCAGCTGCTCCACCAGTATTTCTAATTGCTACCATTGGTTTTTTGTACATGTATGCTGCACATATTTCAGATAGCGTTCCAGAGCCACCGCCAACTATGATTACTCCGTCAGCAGAAAGAGCATTTAGAAAATCCCTTGTAAGCCCCATTCCACTCGGAATTACAATGTCACAAAATTCATTTGCAAATGCCGCATCGTCCTGAGGTATAATTCCAAGAGTCAATCCATTTGCATCGTGTGCCCCATGAGCAGAGGCTTTCATTACGCCCCCTAATCCCCCATTAAGAAGAACACAGCCAGACTTTGCCAATTCATAGCCGATCTCATATGCAATTTTTTCGTGGTCCAGGGTGCAACCATTATCATTATGACCAATTACCAGAATCTGTACTTTCTTTGACAACAACATAGTGAATAATTAGCCATCTAATATCTTTCCTTACGCAAAGGATATTAGATAATAAAATACAATATTACTATGGAAAATCGTTCAATGCCAGTTTGTTTTACAGAAAAACAATACAAAATGATCGAAGAGTTTGCCAAGAGAAACGGCATGCTCAATGCAAGTCAAGCTCTTGAAAAGATCTTGAACAGATAGGTATTTTCGTTAATTTCTGTTTTTATTTTCTCAATCCATATCATTGAATTTATTTTTTAAATAATTCAAGTTCCTAACAATCATAGTTTTTCGTTGATCTCTTGTTTTATTTTATCAATCATAGAGGTTAGCACATTAATTTGATCATCAATTGATGAGACTTTTATCAAAAGGAAATCTTTATTCCAATTATAACTTTCAATATTTTTCAACATGATTCCATATTCATTGCATTGATTTATGATACTTTTACCAAGTAATGGATCTTCAAAGAGGTCTCCAATATATCCAATGTCACTTTTTATGTTCGGAATTAAAAAATATACAATGGATTCCAAATTTTTCTTAGCGGATAAAATTACGTTCTGTTTGTTTTCTTCGCTATTGTTATTTAGATAAGTAGTCAAGCCTTGTCTTAAATCATGATGATTCTGTCGTATTGTCTCCAGATTAGATATGATCCTATGACTAAATACAACCAATCTCTTTCTTTCTCTTTCTTCATGTCGTTGTTCAATGTTTTGTATGTTCAAAACTAATTCAGCAATTTTTTCTTGTTGCTCCTCAGATCTACGTTGTTGATTGTTTGAATAAATCAAAATTGCAATTGTAATTGATGTGCCTATTCCAGTTTCAATCACTGACGTAAGCCAATTTGTAGAATCATCAGAGATTACTATTGGAGCATTAAAAAGCAAATGTACTGCAAAGACCGTCAAAAACATGATCACAGGAGTTACAAAGAACAATAATTTTATTTTTTGATTAATCGAGTTTTTTTCTTTTTGCATGATTTTAAGTTAAATTTAGTATTCTACATTGTAATTTATAGAAATAGCCAACCAAATGTGTTATGTTTTGTTTATTTATGACTCTGCACTCAACATACTTGTGAAAACTGACAAAAAACAGTTAGTAATAAATTGAAAAAAGTCAGAGTTGAAAAAAAGACGGATGAGGAATTTCCACCTTCAAAAGGGATTCAAAAACAACCAGAGATTCCTAGAAAAAGCAACAAGAGAAAATCACATAAATCAATTCAGTAAATGACAATAACCTACGCTGCACAAATAATGGCATTTTAAGAGAACAAAATGTGCAGAAAATTTGTTTTTCTGATTTTGTATTGACTTAAATTATTTCAATTATTACATTGGATATGGGATTATTTAGTAAAAAGCCAACATACTGCACGATTTGCAACAAAGAATTAACACACAAACACAAACCCAAAAAAGAATGGAATGTCACAGGAATGCTTTGCGGAGATTGCCATTTTGATAAATCAAAGGAATACTATGAGGGAAAAGTAAGACAAGCATGTGTCTCGTGTGGAATAACAAAGATCATCTCAGAGTTATGGGAGCCAAGATGGCAGTGGGATATGGAAGGCTTGTTGTGCAAAGAATGTTTTGATAAAAAAGAAGAATCGTTTGAGGTTAAGAAAAAATTTTGTGCAATATGCGGGGCGACAATGGGATTTATCAGACACAATCCAAAAAGCAAATGGGCAATAGAGGGACAACTTTGCGGAAAGTGTTGGGATGAGAAGAAAGCAGAGTTGGGGTAAATTGGGATTTTTTAAGAAATTTACTTGTGATGTTTGCAGTAGTAAATTTTCCCATCAAGAAGAACTGATGAACCACAAACAAATAGTTCATGGAAAAGATTTGCAGTATGATTGCAAAGAGTGTAAAAAGTATTTTTCAAACATGGAAGATATGCGGACACATTTGCAAAGAGAACACAGTTACAAAAAAGACAGGTAACTAGATTGCTTTTACTGTTTTAACTACAGGAGGTCTTGCCTTGGTAAAGACTCTGAATCCACAAATACATTTGATTTCAGGCAGTCTTGATAATTCAGTATTTGAAACATTAGTTCCGCATCTTAGACAAGAGTAAATTACTTCAAATGTCTCAGCAGAGTCTTGAACACTTTCAGTTTCAAAGTTTTCTTCAGCCATGTTTATCATCAAAATTTCTATAATTTAAGGATACCAGATTATGTCAGAGATAATTCAATGTAAACGTCATCAGGAATCTTTAGTCGCATTAATTGTCTGATTGCTTTATCATCGGCACTAATGTTGATGATTCTTCTATGCATCTTCATCTCCCATTTTTCATATGTTTCAGTTCCGTTACCACATGGAGATTTTCTTGTTGCGACATGTAATTTCTTGACAGGTAGTGGAGTTGGCCCTTTAACTTTAACACCTGTTTTTTTACCAATGCCCATGATTTCACCACATACACCATCAAGTTTAGGAAGACTGGTGCTAGTTAGTTTGACACGAGCGGTTTGAGTCATCTCAACTCAACCTATGGTTTGAACTCTTCAGTAATTTCCTTGATAATTCCTGCTGCAATAGTTGCACCCATGTCTCTGAGTGCAAATCTACCCATTTCAGGGAACTCCTGGAAAGTTTCCACACAAGTTGGTCTTACAGGTCTGATTTTTACAATTGCTGCATCACCAACTTTGAGGAATTTTGGATTCTCTTCTTCAACTGCTCCAGTAGCTGGATTAATTCTTTGTAAGAATTCAGTTACAGTTGCTGCAACTTGTGCAGTGTGGCAGTGCATGACTGGAGTGTAACCAGGTGCAATTGCTGTTGGGTGATGAATTACAATGATTTGTGCTTTGAATTCTTTAGCAACCTTTGGTGGTGCATCTGGAGTTCCAAGTACATCTCCTCTTTTGATATCTTTCTTTTCAATACCTCTAAGGTTGAATCCAATGTTGTCACCTGCTTCTGCAGTTGGCATTTCTGTGTGATGAGTTTCAATTGATTTGATTTCACCTAGTGCGCCAGAAGGCATTACAATGATTTTCTGTCCTGCTTTCATGACTCCGGTTTCAACTCTACCTACAGGTACAGTACCTACACCAGTAATGGTGTAAACATCTTGAATTGGAACACGTAATGGTTTACCAACTGGTTTTTCAGCTATTGTAAAGTCATCAAATGCTTGCAATAGTGTCTTTCCAGTGTACCATGGCATGTTTTCAGATTTTTTAACCAAGTTGTCTCCTTTCCATCCCGATAGTGGAATGAAGGGCACATTTTCTAATTTGTAGCCTACAGATCTTACTAGTTTTTCGCCTTTTTCTTTTGCTGCCTTGAATGCGGCTTCTTTGTAATCGACTGAATCCATTTTGTTAATTGCAACGATTAGTTGACCAACACCTAGTGTTTTTAGCAAAAATGCATGTTCTCTTGCTTGACCACCTGCTGCGATTGCAGTATCAGTTTCACCTTCTTTTGCAGAAAGTACCAAAATGGCTGCATCTGCTTCAGAAGCACCGGTAATCATGTTTTTGATAAAGTCTCTATGACCAGGGGCATCAATTAAAGTAAAGAAGAACTTTGGTGTTTCAAACTTTTGGAAAGCAAGATCAATTGTGATTCCTCTTTCTCTTTCGTCTTTAATATTATCCATAACCCAAGCATATTTGAAAGTGTCACCTTTTCCGGTCTTCTCGGATTCGGCTCCATGTGCTGCAATAGTTCTCTC
>JAHFUM010000009.1 GCA_023265135.1 Nitrosarchaeum sp.
ATAAATCGAAGAATATTGTGGGAAGTTTGTATCAAACCATTTTTTGTAATTTGGTTCTTTGTTGTATCGGTCAACATATGAGTGGGGATCTTTTGTTGGGTCAACAAATGAGGCCAATCCCAAACCATGAGAAGGTTCTGGGGCTGGTTCTGGTTCTGGTGTTGGGGCTGGTTCTGGTTCTGGAGATGGTTTATTCAAAACATCATTTACTGTAATTGTAATTGATTGCCTATCAGTCAAAGCACCCGTAGTTACAACTATATCAAATACATATGGTGTTCCACCCTGTAAATCAGTTGGAGACCAGGTAAACAAACCAGTGTTTGCATTTATTTTTGCACCTGCTGGCGGATTTTTGTCTAAACTAAAAACTAGACCAACTAATGAGTTATCATTTACCTTGACAACAAATGACAAAGGCTTTCCTTCATCAATAGATATCTTACCTAATGGAGTCATTTTAAGAGTGGTCATAGGGATTGCGCTAGCTTCGTTAGATCCACCACTTGTACCAGCAGAGTTTATCGCATAAACTTTGTAAGTATATTTTGAGTTTGCAATAAGATTAGTATGAGAATATGATGTTGCAGTACTGTTTGTATTGTCTATCAATGTGGAATTAGAACCAGTATCTTTTCTAAATTCAATTTTGTAACCGGTGATTGGAGAGTTTCCATCAGAGCCGGGCGTACCCCAAGATAAATTAATTTGAGTTGCAGAAATACTCGTTGCATTTAATTTTAGTGGTGCTGTAGGAATTGTGATTGTTTGTACAGTAGAAGACGATGGAATGTATGGTACATCAACTGAATTTGTTCGAGGAGTGGCAGATGCAGTGTTTGATGGTCCAGTAGCACCATATCCAATAGTTGCTGAAACTACAAATGAATATGTCTTGTCAGTAGTCAGACTACTTACAGTGTAACTGGTGGTTTTACTATTGGTGGTACCTACAGTATCATAAACTTTAGGTCCGTATACTTGTTCAACATTATATCCTGCAATTGATTGACCAAATGTGTTAGATGGTGGGAACCATGAAAGTCTAATTTGTGTAGGAGATATTGCAGTTGCTGTTAATCCTCCAGGAACTGTTGTTTCAGCAGGTTTTACAGATGAGCTTGATGACGGGGTACCAGTTCCCTTTGAATTTACTGCAGATACCTGATAGGTGTAAGTTTTACTAGAGTCAAGACCTTCGTGGATAAATGATGTTACTTTACTTTTGGTATCCGCAGTTATAGTCGTATAACTGGCAGAACCAATCGTGTATTCTATTTTGTAGCCTGTTACGGGAGGCACATCGCTGCTAAGGGTGGGTTCTTCCCAAGTAAGAACAACAGATGTTTGGGAAATAGGAGATGTTTTAAGATTTTTCGGAGAGTCTGGAGTAAGTGAACCAGATGAAGACGAAGAAGATATTGAAAATGCCTGTAGTCTGTGATTTCCCGTGTCTGCAACATATAGCAAATTATTTGTTTTGTCTAATGCAAGTCCTGATGGAGAATTGAATTTGCCATCAGTTGTACCAGAAGAGCCAAATTTTTCTGTGAAACATACACCGTCTGCTATCTTGTTGGTAGCACTTGGACATGTGATACCTGTAACTAGTTTGAATGTTTGGATTCGATTGTTATCAGTGTCTGCAACATATAGCAAATTATTTGTTTTGTCTAATGCAAGTCCTGATGGAGAATTGAATTTGCCATCAGTTGTACCAGAGAATCCAAATTTTTTTACAAAACAAACTCCATCGGTTACCTTACTAGTATCAATTGGACAAGAAGTGCCAGTAACCAATTTGAATATTATGATTCTATCATTACCTGTATCTGAAACATAAAGAGTTTCGTCACTATTATCAATTATCATACTAGACGGGTTGTTAAACGAATCATTTCCATCAAATAAATGAAAATTAAATAGAAATTTTCCTACAGAATCAAAGACAGATACAGAATCAGTGTCATCACTGGATACATAAATTTTTTTTGAAGAACTTTGTATTGCAATTCCTTGTGCAGATCCAAGAAAATCAGATTTAGAATTATCCGACGAACCAAATTTAAAAGAAAATTTTCCATCAGCACCATCAAATCGTTGAATGCGTTCATTACCAGAATCAACTACAAACAAGTTTCCCAATGAATCTAAAACTCCGCTAGATGGGCTATTGAATTGACCATCACCGTTACTACTTGCCCCATTTGCACTATGGTTACAATTTTGAACGGAACTCATATCACAAAACGAACCAAATTTGAAATCATAATCTCCATTTTTATAAAACACGACAATTCTATGATTATCAGTATCTACAGTATATACGATATTCCCATTACTACCCAAAATTACATCATTTGGGTTTTTTAGCTGATTATTGGCAGTTCCAAGAGAGCCAATTTTAAAAGAAAAAGCAGGCTCAGCATGTGCCATTTGTGAAGAGGCAACACCAACTAACAACAGTAAACTAATGCACAAACTAAGAGAGAGTTTTCTATTCAAAGTACAAGTATTCAATTAATCTTTAATTTAATAAGTGAGATAATAAATTTCACTACCCATTTGATCAACTGAGATTAACATTTGACGTCAGTGATTTTTTAAATAATGAAGCGCCGTAGATGCACTTACATTTGAATAAATATGAATTTCATTTGGAAATTAGAAGAGAGTCATTCCTGTTTTTGAGGCTTTGGTTTTTTTAGTAATGACCCCACAATTACCGTTACCAAAATTACAAAGACGATTATCAATGAGGTCACAGTTGGGATAGGATAAAGTTCAGAAATGATCATTTTTGTGCCAATAAATAGCAGCAAAACAATCAATCCAGGTTTTAGGTAATGGAATTTTTCCATCATGCCTCCAATTAAAAAGTATAGTGCTCTCAAACCTAAAATTGCAAATACATTTGAGGTAATCACTATAAATGGATCCCTAGTTATTGCCAATACAGCTGGAATAGAGTCCATTGCAAATACCAAATCAGTTAACTCAATTATTGCAAGACCAACTAGTAACGGGGTAGCATGTATTACTCCATTGATTGGAACAATGAACTTGTTTCCAACCAGACTGAGATTTACAGGCAAGAATTTTCTTAGAAATCTGACTGCAAGATTCTTTTCTAATTCAATTTTCTTTTCTTCTTTTTGAATGATCATTCTAATTGAAGTATACCAAAGCAATCCTCCAAAAATATAGATCATCCAATGAAAATTCTCCAGTAATGAAGCCCCAATTATAATTAATACAATTCTCATTGCAATTGCACTCAGGATTCCAAATGAGAGAACTCTGTGTTGATATTTATGCGGGATTCCTAATGTAGTAAACACCAACAAAAACACAAACATGTTATCTACGCTGAGGGATTTTTCAAGTGAATAGCCAGTAACAAATTCAATCATCTTGTCATTGCCTAATGTGAAATAGATTACAACAGCAAACACACCGGCAAGAGAAATCCATGTGAGTGTCCAACCAAACGCCTCTTTGCTAGACATTACATGTTCTATTTCTGGTTGCAGTGTTTTGCTTAGTTTCCTTTTAATTTTGTGGAATAAACCAAGATCAATTGCAATCGTTACTGACAAAATTAGAAAAAAGAGAACCCAGAGATCTAAAGTGATTACGCCTGACTCCATTGGCAAATTGATTCAATTCAAGTACGTTATGATTATAAATCAATCTTGAAATTTAGCGAGGTGTGAGATTTTTCAGACTTGAAATATATCTAATGGGTATCTTTTGCCCAACCTCTTTGAATCAATTGAGCTTTTGTTTCTGATTTTACGCAGGATGGTGAACCATTGCTGTTTTTCATTACTAATACAAGTGTAGATTTACATGAAACCAATTCAGATTTTACACCACTTTTGAATTGTTTCAAAGGAGATAAGATAATTCCATTATTGATTTTAGATATGCTGATTTTGGCAACATAATATTTTGATATGTCCTTTGCAGTTACAGGATAAGGTAAAACATCAATTAGATGAATTTGATATGAATCCACATATGAAGTTGAATTTTCGTCTGTTGTCAGGATTATAGTATCAGATTGAGTCTGGTTTTGAATAACAAGTGTAACTGAAGCTCGTCCTGCCCAAACACAGGTCACATCAGAAGGACATCTTAAATCTTCTACTCTAGAAAACACTAGATCATGATTATCAAAATACGCTGTTTGATTAAGGGTTATTAGAAAAGGCTCATCAAGTATTATTTCGTCAGATTCTAATGCAAAAGACACTCCTATTGTTCCAATCAAAATCAAGAGAATTAGGAGATATTTCATAATTAAATAAATTAAAGAATTAGAAGTTGATAAGATCTTCTAATCTTTTTTGTAAATAGACAGTATGAGGTAATGGTCGAGAAAACCTAAACCGTCTACGAAAAAGATTCTTTAAATTAGAATAAAAGACTCGCGTAGAAATTATCAGTATGAACTAAACACTATTTTGCAAAATAGGCAGTAGTTTAGGCAGTATTTGGATAGATAAATTTTAGAAATTTTAAAATTCAACAATAAATAACAGACAACATGATCCAAAAAGAAGAATTAGAACACATTTTAAATTTTGTAGCAAAAAGATGGGTGGATATTACAAAAGATCCAAATAGCAAAGTCATGGAAATGTTGCCTAGTAATTTTTGGATGAATTCTGTCGGCGGAAAAGCAGGAAAAGGCAAATGGATAACTGCGTTGATGTATACAGAAAATGAGGCAGACGCGAATGCTTTCAAAGAGGTTCTACTAAGGTGGCAGACAAAAGGATTGGAGAAAAACAATGCCCCCGATCTAATACAAATTGGAAAAAAGAAATAGACTATTAATAATTGTAAAACTGGACAAACTTATTGTCAGAATTTTCAATTGAAGAAGAAAAAATTCTCTCCAACCATTTTTCAAATACAGATGGAAATGTCTTTGCAATAACTACGCCAAGACAAGTTGATCGTGGTGCATTGATGTCAAGATACAGCAGGACTGACAAGAGTATGAGGAGAATATTTTTGGACGAATTTCTCCAAAATGAGAATAGAGGCGAGGAATTTTACAATCGTGTACTTTTAGAATATGGCGATGATTCAGTTGCTGAATTGGGAGAAGCACAAATAGCAATTGAGGGACTGTCAAACATTGCTGTCAAAAAAATTGAAGATAGAAGAATAGGACTATCATATTTAGAAAAATCATCAAGGTACGTAGCATGGAATAAAAAAGTAAACGGAGAATACAGATTCTATCGAGAACCAACATTGATGAAATCAAAATTCAGTGATTTGTATTTAGAGACTTGCAATTTTTCATTTGACGTGTATTCAAAAAACATAGAACCAATGATAAATTACATACGAGAAAAATATCCTATTGAAAAATACACTTTCAAAAATTCAAAAGATGGAACTGAAAAACCATTTTCAGAACTAAAAGAAGACAAGGATATCAAATCTGCAAATATGATTTACAATGGTTCTACAAAGGCAAAAGCTTTGGATATTCTTCGTGGACTGTTACCGGCATCGACATTAACTAATGTGGGAATTACAGGAAACGGACGTGCTTTTGAATATCTCCTAACAATACTTGCTTCATCAGAACTTGAAGAAGAACGGAATTTAGCCTCAAAAATTAAGAAAGAGCTTGATACTACTATCAAGGCTTTTGTGAGAAGAGCAGATGACAAATACGGAAAAGCATTCCAAGATTATCTAAAAAAGGTCAAAAAAACATCAAGAATAATAACTAAAGAGATAAAACCAAAAATAATTTCAGGAGTCATAACACAATTAGTTGAATATGAATCAGAAAAAACAGCTATAGATAAAATCATCACTAGTGTTATCTACGAACAGTCTCACAGCACATCTTATAACATGATAATGCAGCAGATAAAAAAATTATCCAATAAAAAGAAAATACAGATAATCAACAAATTTGCAAATCTTCGTAAAAATAGACGGCATAGACCATCAAGAGCATTTGAAAATGTGTATTATACATTTGACTTGCTCAATAATTTTGGGATGTTTAGAGATTTTCATAGGCATAGAGCACTAACATTAGAAAGACAGTTACTTACTACAGATCATGGATATACCATTCCAGTTGAAATCAAAATTTTGGGAATTGAAAAAGACTATGTAGAATGCATGAAAAAAACAAAACAAACATTTGATAAAATTAGAATCAAACATCCAGAGCAAGGACAGTATGTAGTAAACTTTGCCTATAATTATCCATATTTTATGAAATTTAATCTTAGAGAAGCATGTCATTTAATAGAATTACGAACAGTTCCACAAGGACACATAGATTATAGACGTGTTGCACAACAAATGTTCAAAGAGGTCAACAGAGTGCATCCCAATTTGAGTAAAATTATAAAATTCGTGGATTTAAAAGAGTATGATTTAGAAAGATTCGAATCAGAAAAAAGAATAGAAGAAAAGAGAAAGAACCTTAAAAGATAGAAAATATTCTAATATTATTAAAAAGAGATCATATTATGACAGACAGAATTGTAAAAACACCCAAAGAATGGAAAGAAGTATTGACACCTGACCAATTTGAGGTGTGCTTCAATAAAGGAACTGAACCACCATTTACTGGAAAATATCACAATAGTAAAGAAAAAGGCACTTACAAGTGCATTTGTTGTGGGGAATCACTATTCAAATCAGATACAAAATACGATTCAGGCTCTGGGTGGCCAAGTTTTTGGCAACCTCTTTCAGAAGAAAAAATTGAATATATATCTGACACAGCCTACGGAATGATTCGCACAGAGGTAAACTGTAAGAAATGTGGTGCACATTTGGGGCATGTTTTTGATGATGGGCCAAAACCGACCAACCTCAGATATTGTATTAACTCAATTTCATTAGATCTTGATAAGAATGACAAATGAAATGTCAGTAATTGTATCTTTTGAGCGATGTTATTTCAAAGAACATTCAAAAATTATTAATAAAACACAATCAATGGTAAGAAAATCAAAGAAGAAAAATGAATCACAATAACAAATTAGAAAGGATAGAAGGAATTTGAGAATAATACTTTGTGGGTTTGGCGTTGTAGGTCAAAGCTTGGTAAAATTATTTGAGTCAAGATCAGAGGATCTTTATGCAGAATATGGACTTAAACCACGAATTGTAGGAGTCTTTGATAGTAAAGGAAGTGCTGTAGATAAGTCGGGATTAAAATTAGATAGACTAATAGAAGTAAAGAAAAAATTTGGCACTGTAAAAAATTATGCTAACACAAAAAATAACATGTCAGGGATAGACATGATCAAGAATTTAGATGCAGATGTAGTAATTGAAACTACAGCAAGCAATTACAAAGATGCTGAACCGGGAATGACTCACATAACAACTGCAATGAAAAGAGGAATGCATGTGATATCAGTAAACAAAGGTCCATTAGCATTGGCATTTCCATCATTATTGGAACTGGCAACTTATAATCAAGTGATTTTCAAATTTAGTGGAACTGTGGGGGGAGGAACTCCAATTTTAGATTATGCAAAAAATAGCCTCAGGGGAGAAAGGATCATATCTTTTTCAGGCATATTAAATGGTACAACAAATTATATTTTAACAAATATGGCAAATGGATTGTCATTTGATTTTGCTTTAAAAGATGCAAAAGACAAAGGATATGTTGAAGCAGATGAATCGCTAGATTTGGATGGATTAGATGCTGCTGCAAAATTAGTGATTCTTGCAAATTGGATTATGGATATGAAAGTGACAATGCCAGATATTAATTGCAAGGGAATTCGTAATGTAACAACAGATGATATTAAAAAAGCAAAGAAAAATAATTGCGCAATAAAATTGATTGCTGCATGCAATAAAGATCTCACAGTAGAACCAAAGGAAGTATCTGTAGATGATCCATTGTGTGTCAATGGAACATTAAACGCAATAGCATTTACATCAGAACATTCTGGCACTCAAACAATTATTGGAAAGGGAGCAGGTGGAATGGAAACAGCAAGTTCCATTCTCAGAGACTTGTTAGACATAAGACAAGAGATAGCAAAAATTTGAAATCTAATTTAATCTCAAAAAGTGAAACAAGTATACTGCTAAAAACAGTTTCAGAAAAGTGGAGGATGGAATTTCCAAAAATTAAAAACCTAAAAGTACATGAGATTGCAGACGATGCGCAAATAATCACAGGTCAAGGAATAAAGATTTTAAAATTCAATGATGAGTATTTACCATTTTTATCAGAAATAAAGATGCTTGAAAAATTCCCTCATGTAACTGTAGATATGGGAGCAGTCAAATTCATGTGCAAGGGAGCAAATGTGATGAGACCTGGAATTAAAAGTCATAATGAATTTGAAAAGGAAAAAATAGTTTGTGTCATTGAGGAATCACAACATAAATTTCTTGCAGTTGGAAAATCTCTTGTTTCAAGTTCAGAATTAGAAAGTATGGAAAAAGGAGAAGTTATAAAAAATATGCATTACATTTCAGACAAATTTTGGGAGATCGGAAAAACAATTCATGATTAACTTAGTTTGAATAATTGTTGATTGGAAAATTCAATAGAATATCCTATATTGCTAAAATCTATGCAGGTAAATGATCAAATTCTCTAAAGATCTATGTGAAACCATTTCTCTTTTCAAATGTCATCCTGAATAGTGATATGAAATTTAGTTTAAAGTAAAATTATCTAGATTCAATTTGGGATATTAGAGTACGTGTTACGGATAACTCGTGAGCAATGTGAATAATTGCAGTTGCAATTCAAATACAGTTTGTTTGTTTCATTATGCATTGATTCACCCAGATTCTGTAAAACCCCATGCAAATTACTATTTGAAAGGATCAAAACATCTTAGTTAAATCCTCCAGAAAATTTATTTAAAAAAATCTCATTTTTCTGAGTTAAAATTTTGGACGACTCACTCATCTTAAAATCACGAAAGAAATGTCATATGTTGAACTGAATGTGAAAGTAGGATTAGTTTACCCTAAATTTTTTCCGTGTATTCTTTTGTGCCATCTTTAGTGATGACAAGAATATCAAGTCCGTCACCACTTGCAGAATCTCTAAGTGCGGCGGAACGAACAGCCCTTTTTGCTAAATCTATTGCAGCTTCTTGAGTCATGTTTGGTTTGAATTGAGGATCTAAAACACCTAATGCCATTTCAGCGCCAGTTCCAACTGCAGCATATTCATCGGGAAGAACAGAACCTAATGGATCAAGAGTGTATAAAATAGGTTGGTCAACTACACCTCCAACAATGACCTGAGTCAACAATGGAAAATATCTTCTTTCATACATCATATTTGACATCATTTTAGCTACAGTATTTGGTGGAACATCTCTTTTCAGTTCCATTTTTCTAATTTTTGCAAGCGCTGCAATTTGCAATGTTAAAATTTGCATATCAGCTACAAGACCAGCGCATGCTGCGCCCACTTTTGAAGTGATTGAAAAAGTCTTTTTTGTAGATTTGCTTACAAGGAAATTTCCAAATGCGATCCTTTTTTCACTTGCAAGAACTATTCCACCATTAAATGTAATTCCTACAGCCGTTGCTCCTGGCATGTACATTGACATATGTAAAATGATTCCAGAGCATAATAAAGGGCTTTCTCCTTTCAGACACAAGAAATTTGATAAAATATTTTATACTGTAATAATTTGAATTTCATATTGACAGAAGCCAGCATCCATAAAACAAAATTAAATGATATTACAAATTGGGGCATCAGAGCTTCAGTAGGAGTAATTTTCATAATACAAGGATCTGGAAAATTTGGGCTTGGATTTGTCAGTATGCTAGAAAAAATAGGATTGCCAGTAGAAATGCAGATCCCAATTGCGCTTGCAGAAGTAATTTCAGGAACATTAGTAATAATTGGCATTCTTACTAGAATCTCAGCATCATTGATGGCAATCATTATGTTGGGAGCTATATTCTATGTCAAGCACGCATCAAATCTCACAGGAAATGGCGGGTATGCATTAGATCTAGTAATACTTGCATGCGCCTTGATGATAATTGCAGCAGGGCCAGGAAGAGTATCACTTGCTCATGTTATTAAAAAATTACCTAGGTGTCTTCACTAGTCTTTTCCAAATTTTTCCATTATTAGACAGATACATTTTGTAGTTTTTCTCAATAAATCGATTCTTGTAAATTCATTTGGGGAGTGAATTCGAGAAAACATGTAGGTGCTTCCAATTGAGATACAAGGAGCAGCAAGAACAGTTACAAAAGAATGCATTGGGCCAGTACCGGCATTTGAAACGTTAAGAATTGATTTTCCAAAGGATTGATCAGCTGCTTCTTTTACTTGAGAAACAAATGGGTCAGATGGATTTGTTCGTGCAGCTGCTTCTCCATGAAAAATTTTGACCGACACATCACCAAAACCTTTTGATTTCAAATGTTTTTTTAATCTAAGAGTTTGTTTTGCTGGATCCATTTTAGGTACTAGTCTAAAATCTATTTTCACCAGTGCTTCTCCAGGAAGAACTGTTTTTGCGCCATTTCCAGTATAGCCAGAAACAAATCCTGCAATATTACAAGTTGCACCTCCAACAAGAGCTTTTTTGGCACTCAATCCGTGCATGTTGCCTACAAATGATTTTATTCCAAATTCTTTTTTAAATGATATTTCATCAAAGGGTTCTTTTGAGATTATTTCTAAATCATTTTTTGAAAGCGGTGTTACTTCCTTATACCAATCTGTTATGAGAATTTTTCCATTTGAATCCCTTAGAGTTTGTACAGCTTCAATTAATCTCCACGCGGGATTTTTTATTAGAACAGCCAAGCTTGAATGTGCATCACGAATAGATTCTTTTACAGACAATTCAACGTATAACAATCCCTTCATTCCAAGACCAATAATTGGACGATTTTGTGAATCAACATATCCAAATTCCCAAATAACAGCATCACATGAAAATTTCTTTTGATATTTTTTTAAATATTGTTCAACATGTGCGCTACCTGTTTCTTCCTCGCCTTCAATTACAAATTTGATATTACATGGAACATCTCCAGTAGTTTTCAGATACGCCTCAACTGCTTTTATTCTAGTGATTAATTCGCCCTTATCGTCAGATGAACCTCTGCCAAAAATTTTATTTCCTATAATTTTTCCACTGAACGGAGGATCATCCCACAACTCAAAGGGTTCTGCAGGTTGGACATCATAGTGATTATAAAACATCAAAGTTTTGTTTGGGTTTTTCTTTGATTTTATTTCGCCATAAACAATTGGGGCTACATTTTTTAGTCGTAAAATTTCAGTTTTTATTCCAGATTTTTTCAGTATTTTTTTTACTAACTGCGCGCATTCTTCAATTCCTTCATTTTTTGCAGAAACACTGGGTTGCCGAATCAGGGTTTGTAGTTCAGAAATAAGACTACCCATATGCATGTCAACATATTTTAAAGGAATCATGTAACTCACACAATTCTATCAAATGGTTTCATGGCATTTGGAAGTGCATCTAATAGATCCATAGAGGTCATGTGTAGTCCAAACTTTTTTTGAGTTGCTTTTCCAGCCAATCCATTGATAAAAGTTGCAGCTGCCGCAGATTCCAAAGCGTTACGATTTTTTGCCAGCATTCCTGCAACCAATCCAGACAAGACATCTCCTGTTCCACCTACAGTCATTGCAGGTGTTTTTTTCTCATTAAGATATGTCGTAGTTCCATCAGAAATAACATCAGTTGCTCCTTTAAGTAAAATAGTAATTCCATTATCTTTAGCATTTTTTTCAACTAATGAAATTCGGTCTTTTTTAGAATCAGGAGGCAAGGTACCAAATAGACGTTTAAACTCTCCAGCATGTGGTGTCACTACAACATTTTTGTTAGGCAAAAGGGGCAATACTTCTGGAACAAGAGCGCTTGCATCTAATGAAAGTCGCACATCTCTATCCAAAAGAGATTTAATCAAAAGTATCAAAGAACCTCTTTCTTGAACTGCAAGTCCCATTCCAATTGTTGCAGAATCTAGTTTGTGGGGTAAGGCACCAAGAAGTTTGTTGACTGCACCACGCGTTAATTTTTGATCAACTAGAGGAATTACAATAAGATTTGGGGATATTGCACGAGTTGAAGTTACATTAATTTTTGGAACTGAAGTATACACAAGATCAACTCCACATCTCAATGCTGCAATTGAAGACAAAATAGGAGCTCCGTGGTAGATGTAGCTGCCGCCAATAACTAAAACAGTGCCATTATCACCTTTTCGAGATTTAGCTTTTCTTGCAGATATGAATTTTTTAACATCTGTAATTTTGAGTATTTTTCTAACCAATACGAGATAGTGAAATGATTGGAGGAATAAATCTTGTTTTGATCTAAACAAACATAAAATCAGATAGTTTTTTCATCAGATTCAGATTCATGAATTGTCTCAGATTCAGGATAAGATGAGACTTCAGATTTTTTCGTTGAACCTCTACCAAAAAACGCCTTTCTAGCATAGCAAAGATAGGTTGTATGACCTATTCCCTGAAAAGAATGTCTAGTTTTTCCTTCACGTGCTTCAATTGTTCTAATAATGTGTTCAGTTGACTCAATATCGGTAAACTCATTTTCAACTAGTGCAATAGTTAATTTTTCTAGCTGATTCATGGTAGGACAAATTGCAAAAACTGAGCCACTCCCTTTGAGCATTTTACGAACTTGTGGAAGTACAGTCCAAGGATCACCCAGATCAATTAAAGCCACATCAACTTCTTCAAGGGGCATTTTTTTTGCAGTTTTCAAATCCAAATTTTGTTGTGTGACGTATTTTGACATCCCAGCTTTTTTGATATTTTTTTCAGCTATCTTCATGAAACTCTCATCTACATCAAAAGTATAGACATGTCCTCGTGGTTTTACAACACTTGCAACAAATGAAGTAAGAGAACCACTACCAGTTCCAATCTCTAGAATTTTTTGGCCGCTTCCAATACCAGCTCTTGCAATAATGTAACCAATATCTTTTGGATACACTATTTGTGTACCATGTTGCAATTTCATCACATAGTCATACATTGTGGGTTCGATGAGATAGACATACTTGTCTTTGTTAGTGAGTAATCTAGAACCATATTCTTTTCCTATGGCATCAGCATGTTTGATGACACCTATATGAGTATGAAGTGATTCTTTTTTAGAAATTTTAACAAGCCATTTTTTTGAGTGATTAAAGTAAAATAACACCGGAGAATTTTGCTTGATCTTTGTCATGTGTTTTTTTTTAAAATTTTAGATAAGAATCTACTGGTAGAATTAACTAATTTATCTATAAAGAATAAAAAGGGAACGCCCCCACTTAAGATGTTCTCAATCGGTAGTTTCTGTCCTGTTTGATTCTAGATTCCTAATCAGTTCATTGTTTTGTTCTCTGATTTTATTTACCATTAAGATGGTAGTAACCATAACTGTAATTATCTTTAAGAAATATGAACAATAGTGTGTGTGAACTGAACAAACTGATTTCATTTAAGGATGAAAAGCACATCCGTATTCAATAAATACAGCAATTTGCTAAAAACAGTATGTCAAATATGAAATGTGTGTCATGTGGAATTGGTTTCTTTTCCCCAACAGGGGCAGACAAGTGTTCCAGATGTGCAGGAAATGAATCTCATGGAAGTGCAGGTCATGATTCTTGTGGCTGTGGACATAGCCACTAAATCATTTTTTTAACAATCTTCACAAGTAAAATCAAGTGTATTTTTTATCACATAAAATTAGAAACATTTCAGACTAAGAATATCATAAAATTACATTTTATCAGGTGAAACAATACCAAGTAATTCAAGTGCTTTTTCTAGAGTTAATTTGAACGAATTTACAAGACATAGTCGAGAATTTTCTAATTTTTCATTGCCCAGATCTATCACTTTAACATGTTCATAGAAAGAACTGAAAGCCACAGCTAAATCATGGCAATATCTTGCTATTACTTTAGGAGATAGATTTTTTGCAGCATCCAAAACATAAATGTCAAACAATCCAATTATTTTTACCAAATCCAATTCAAATTTATCATTCAATAAAGAAAAGTCAACGTCGATAGATGGAACTCTCATAGATTTTTCAATTATTCTGGATGCTCTAGCATGAGAATATTGTATGTATGGAGCAGTATCACCTTCTAAACTAAGAGATTTAGCTAGATCAAATGCAATTATCTTATCCAAATCTTGTTTTATCATCTCATAACGCAAAGTTCCAACTGCAACATGATGAGAAATTTTTTCAATTTCAGGATCAGACATTTCAGGGTGTCTTTTTCGGGTTTCCTCAATGGTTTTGTTTTTTAACAAGTCATAAACAGAATCTGCATTAACATAATGACCTTTTCTTCCGGACATCTGAGTTTGTTTACCATCAGTATCTAACCCCAGAGTTTGTGCAGTATCAGCGCTTAGAGTGACGGATTCATAACCGAGATGAACGTATGCATCATCGGCAGATTTGAATTTAGACATTAGATTTGTTATGATTTTTTGAAGTCTTGCTTGCCTTGAATCAATTACAGTGATTACTTTTTCACCAGTAAAGTTTTGTTTTATTTCATTACTAGATACCAAAGTCGTTTGCCATAGAAGATGATTGCCAGGTTGTGTTTTTTCATATTTTTGATATTTAAAAGGATCCTCTAGTAATCCTAATTTCCATGCAGCGTATGGAATGTCCTTTGCAATGTATGTCGCCGTGCCATTACTTCTAACAAGAACCTTGTCCTCTTCGTTGTTTTCTCCTCTAATAACCCAACATCCTTCATTCTTACCCTCATTTTCAAATTCTATGAGACACATTTCTTTGAGTTTTTCAAAGATTTTACCCCATAGTCCTGAACGAATTATTTGTGATTCAAAATTAAGGCAATCATAATAGATTCCCAAGTTCCAACAAGTTTCAAGTTGACTTTCTAAAACACGCCGTGTAATTTTATCAGCAAACTGGGCAATTTCTGAATTTCCATCCTCTAGATCTTTGAGAGTTTTTTTTCTAATCTCTTCCAAACTAGGATCCTTTTCATATTTTTCAGTAGTTTTAACATAGACATCATCACCACAGTAATGATCAAATTTTTTTCCTGAAGGAGGATCTTGTGAAAAACCAAAGTAGGTAAAACCTACGATAATATCAGCAACTTGCAAACCAGAATCGTCGACATAATTGAGTATATTGACTTTGTAATTGGATTTTTTTAAAATTCTTGCAATAGTATCGCCAAGAACAACATTTCGGATATGACCAATATGAAGAGCTTTGTTGGGATTAACACTGGTATGCTCTACTACTATTGTAGAATTTTTCCCCAGATCTACGGAACCAAATTCGTCTAAATTAGATTCAGATAAAATAAGTTGGTTTAATTTTTCCCAATTAGCAAAAAAGTTAAGATATCCTGAGGGATGAGATTCTACTTTAGATACAAGAGTGCTTTTAGATTTTTGATATGTTTCAGACATAAAATCTGCGATTTCTTTTGGATTTTTCTTTAGATGTTTGGCAAGTAAAAATGAAACATTTGAGCTTACGTCCCCAAATCCTGGTTTTGCAGGTTCCACAGTAAATGAAATGTCAAATATTGACATGTCATCCAATATTTTATGGATATTATTTTCGATTTCATCTATTAATGATTTGAATGACAATACTATACCTCAGATAATTTGGGTGCTAATTTATCTAGTGCTTCGATAACTCCATCTCCAGATTTAGCAGACATGGTCATTGTTGCCTGAGATTTGACATATTCAGAAGAATTTCCCAAGGCAATACTAGTTTTTGCAACTTTGAATAAAGGAATGTCAGTTGCACTGTCTCCTATTGCAATAACATCCTGGCTGGAAATAGATAATCTTTTCATGATCTCTTGGAATCCAGTACCCTTGTCAATTCCACATGAATTGATGTGGAATGCATATTGACTGTCTGAAAGCAAAACGTCCAAATTTTTCTCTAAAACTAATTGCTTTGCCAGTTCCAAATCAAATGTTCGCTCCAATACAACTTCAGTCATTCGTGGAAAAACTGGTTTTTCTATTACATTATTGATTTCTTTTTTAATAATTTGAAATGCTTGTTGGCATTGTAGTATTTTGCCAAGTAGAATATGCTCATTTGTATTTACAGTGATACACCCACCATTTTCACCTACAGCGATTCTTGTAGTTCCACCAAAAACAGACAACAAGTATGCCTCAACAGAGGATCTACCAGTCACAAAGATCACATTATGACCAATGTTTTTCATATGCCTCAGAGCTGAAAGGGCATCTAAATTAATTCGGCCAGAACCATTTTCAGTTATAGTACCATCTATATCCACGGCAAATGTTTTGGGCTTCACGTAAGTGGTTATTTGAACTAAATAATATTTGCTCCGTGTGATTCTTTGCCTAGATTAAAAAACATTGTTTAGAAACAGAATTGAAAAAAATATTGTAAAAAAATAAGAAAAAGATAATTGAATTTAAATTACTTTAAACGAAATTAACTTGAAATCTTTTACTTTCTATGTTTTGGCAGACATGCTTTACAATATACAGGTCTGTCAGGTTTTGGTTCAAAAGGTACTTTGTCTTCCTTACCACAATCTGCACATGTGCAAGGATACATTATTCTTTCTTCGGACATAACTTTATGCAGTTTTTACCTCTTAAGTACTATTGTATTATTTTAAAAAATAAATAACGATACTGCAAACTACATTTCAAAGAAATACAAGAGAAAGGGACAAACTCAGAAAAACAAAATCAAAAAAAGACGTTTTTTGAACCTTCTGCATATCCTTGGTTTTGACAAGGAGTTACAATAGTTATTAGCATCATCGTTTACAATAGTATGATGATTCACAAAATTCAATATTTTGAAGCTAAGAAGTTATCTCAAGGAGTATTCCTTCAAGATGTAGTCAATGAGTTTTTAGCTCAAAAGGGTGAAAACATAATTTCAGTTCATCCTATAATGGATGATACATTATTAGTTCACTATAAAGAATAATAAATTTTATCACAGTGATTTTTTTAGATTTTCCAAACAGTTTCAAATCCAAGACAAATCTAAAATGGTAGATTATCGTCGTGTTTGGATTTTTTTTTCTAAAATATCTATCAACTCATTGACCATGAAATCGCCATCACGGACATGGCTTATTCCAGTAATAGTCTTTATTCTAGTCATTGTTTCAGCAGTGATTTGTAATTGAGGCATACATTATAAACAGTTCATTGTTATTTAAAGCAAAGAAATCATCAAAAAACACCAGATAAACCCTAGGCAGGAAAAGATTGTTTAATTACACTTACAATCACAATCAAACATTTCTGCTTTTTTCATGCACTGATCATGATGTTCATGATAACATTTGTCACAAGTAACCAATTCACATCTTTAAAAGTTACAGAGATAAATACCGACGTAATTGATTGAGCCCTTACAAAAATGTCACAACTATAATGAGGTTATCAATAAAGAGATTAAAACATGACAAAAAAAGGAATCATCGCGGAAATTTTTAGCAAAGCAAGATTTGCTGATAATGTAAATTCATACAAAATTTTCTATAGAGATTTTGAGAATCTAAGGGAAACAACATTGCCTGAATTTATCAAAGAATCGAATAATTTTCAAACCATTCCAATCTCAAGAATAGAGATAATTAAGAAAAATCATAGGATTTTATTTGAAAAGAATACTAAGAATATTGAATAGATTTGGGAATTCCTGAAAAAATTAAAGCCATTCAAGATGAAATGGCAAAAACTCAGATCAATAAAGCTACAAATCACCATATTGGTTTACTAAAAGCAAAAATTGCAAAATTAAAACGAGAGCAAGAAGATAAAGAAATTCAAAAAAAGGGTGCGAAAACAGATGGCTTTGATGTCAGACGGGCAGGAGATGCTACAGTTGTATTTATCGGATTACCAAGTGTTGGAAAATCAACATTACTAAATAAATTAACAGATGCGAAATCAGCAGTTGCTGCTTATCAATTTACAACTTTAACAGTAGTTCCAGGAATGATGGAGTATAGAGGAGCTAAAATTCAAGTTCTCGATTTACCAGGAATTATCAAAGGAGCATCAAGTGGAAAAGGGCTAGGCAAAAGAATTCTTTCAGTCGCAAGAACAGCTGATTTAGTTTTACTTATGCTGGATGTTTTTCAGCCTTTTCATGAAGACGTATTAGTCAATGAATTAGGAAACATAGGAATTAGACTAAACAAATTACCGCCAAACATCACTATTGAAAAATCCCCAATGGGAGGAATCGCCATTGCTCAACAAGTAAAATTAACTAAAATTTCAGAACAACATCTAAAAGACATTTTACATATTTACGGAGTAATTAGTGCCAGAGTTGTAATTCGAGAAGACATCACATCAGAACAATTAGCAGATCACATTGCTGGAAATATTAGTTATTCAAAATCGCTCACAATTTTAAATAAAATAGATCTGGTGGACAGAGAGTTTCTAGATGATTTAAAAACAAAAATAAAATCAGAAGTAATTGAAGTTTCAGCAAATTCAGAAATCAACATAGAATTGCTAAAAGAGAAAATTTACGAGAAGCTTAATTTCATTAGAATATACATGAGACCAAAAGGCGGTGAAACGGATTTTAAAGAACCGCTAATTACCAGAGAAGGAGACACAGTAGAAGATATTTGTAATAAACTGCATCGAAGCATGAAAAGACAATTCAGATATGGTTTGATTTGGGGTAAAAGTGTAAAATTTGGAGGGCAAAGAGTAGGATTAGATCACATTGTGCAAGATGAAGATGTTTTAACAATAATTAAAACACGCGGAGCATAATATTTAGTTTCAAATAACAAAATGGATCAAGATACAGAGCATAGATGGTGCCGATATTGCATGGCAAAAACAAAACAGATCATTGTTTTTCTTCCAGAAATGGCAACATACAAGCGTAGAAGACAATACAAATGCACTATTTGTGGAAAAAAAAGTTGGTTGCAGGGAAGAAGACCATCAGCTGAAAGTGTTTATTGAATTTTTCCGATCAAAATTAAATTTTAATAAAAAAATTTCGTTGACAAATAGTAATCAGTTTGTGTAATTTTGTTTAGTCTAACTATAGAAAAACTACGAAAATGCCGATTCAGTAATGGCTACAAAAAGAAAAGCTGCCTCTAAACGTAGATCTGTTAGAAAGATTGTCGTAAAGAAAGCAGCTAGAAAAGCTGTACGAAGAAAGGCAGTTAGAAAAGCTGTCGTTAGAAAAGCAGTGAGAAAAACTGTTGCAAGAAAAGCAGTGAGAAGAGCTGTTGTAAGACGTGCAGTTAGAAAAGCTGTCGTTAGAAAAGCAGTGAGAAGAGCTGTTGCAAGAAAAGCAGTGAGAAGAGCTGTTGTAAGACGTGCAGTTAGAAAAGCTGTCGTTAGAAAAGCAGTGAGAAGAAGACGATAAGATCGTCAAAAAATTAACAGTCGTCATTGAATGGCGATTTGTTTTTCCTTTTTCTAATTTTAATTTCTAAAATCAGCTAAACATTTGGCTTGGAGGTTGAGGGTTTTTTCCTTTAATGGTGTTTTTTTCAACAGTGAATTTTTTGTCGGGAGGAGTTATAGACAATTTTACAGAGGTATTAATTGCATAATGCGGAGTACCATCAGGATTTTTAAAATTAACAGCTATGCCAACACGATCTAGATCAACTTTAACTTTTACAAGTGTTCCATCTTCTAATTCAAATGATACAAAATCATTTTCAAGACGTTTGTAATCCAACATTTTAAATTCAATTTTTTCAGGGTTTTCAGTCATCAGTATTTCACTTTGTTAATCATTAGTAAAGGTAACTCATTAGTTTAATTTGTTCTTCAGTGCTAATGATATTTTTGTTAGTCAGAATTTCTAACAGTTCTTTAAACAATGTTTTTTGTTCTATTGACATTCCACCTGCAGGTCCTTTTTCTCCAGGTGGACCAGGTGGACCTCTAGGACCTGCAGGACCTACTGGCCCCTGTTCGCCTATTGGACCATGTTCACCATGAGGACCAATTGGACCTGTTGGACCTCTTTCCCCTTGTAGACCTTGAATACCTTGTGGACCTTGTGGACCTTTATCTCCAGATAAACCAGATGCGCCCCTTTCACCTTGTGGGCCTTGAGGACCTTGAGGACCTTTGTCACCGATAGAACCTGTTGGACCTGTTAGACCTTTGTCACCTTGAAGACCAAGTGGACCTTTGTCACCTTTTTCCCCTTGAGGACCTGGAACTCCAGTTAATCCTTTTGCACCTGCAGGACCTTGTGGACCTTGTGGACCTTTTTCACCGATAGGACCTTCAGGACCTCTTAAACCTCTTTCACCAATTAGACCTACTGGACCTTGAGGACCTTTGTCACCAAGTGGACCGGTTGGACCTGTTAGACCTTTGTCACCAGATACACCTTGTAGCCCAAGTGGACCTTTGTCACCGATAGGACCTTGAGGACCTTTGTCACCGATAGAACCTGTTGGACCTGTTAGACCTTTGTCACCTTGTACACCTTGTGGACCTTGCGTACCTTTGTCACCGATAGGACCTGTTGGACCTGTTAGACCTTTGTCACCTTGTACACCTTGTGGACCTTTGTCACCATTATCTCCAGGAATTCCTCGTAATCCAATTTGTCCCTTATCACCAGTTGGACCTGTAGAACCTTTGTCACCTATTGGCCCAATTGGACCCCTCAGTCCGTCAGGACCTTTGTCACCAAGTGGACCGGTTGGACCTGTTAGACCTTTGTCACCAAGTGGACCAGAAATTCCTTTGTCGCCTTTATCGCCTTTATCACCTGTAATTCCTTTTTCTCCTTGTAGACCTTTATCACCTTGAGGACCTTTATCGCCTTGAGGACCTTTATCGCCTTGAGGACCTTTGTCACCAGATACACCTTGTGGACCAGTTGGACCTTTATCGCCTTGAGGACCTTGAATACCTTGAGGACCTTTGTCACCAGATACACCTTGTGGACCAGTTGGACCTTTGCTACCTTGAGGACCTGCATATCCATATCCCCCAAAAGAATCAGGGGTTGGAGATACAATGCGTTGTGGTTTTGATTCGAATTCAGTCCTTTCATGTTTAGTTTCTTTTGGCGATTGTCCTAAAGAAACATCAAACACAGAATGCAATGAAGAAAACAGATCAGTGACAACAATCCAAACAGTATCAAGATCATAAACAGAGGGAGGAATTGGATTTTCAACAGAACCAAGTGTCTCAGAGAATATCCCATCTTTTACTCGAAGATGGAAATTTCCTTTCCATAATGATGAAAATTGTTTATTTCTAATTTCGTCGGTGGACGGCTTGGATTCAACAATGAAAATCCGAACCTCATAGATGCCGGATTGTCTGAATGGGGCTTGACCTTGAACTTCCAATCTTGGATGTGAAGACACAATCGTTTGTGTAAATTCCAAGTATTTCTGTATTTGGTGCAAAAGTATTCATTTTTTGACTACCATGTATGTGGATTAGCCTCAAAAAAAGACATGAAATACACTCATCAGAGAAACATTAGATGACAGTGGTAGCATCTAATGTGTGATATGGAAACTGTGCATCCATAATACAAATAAAAATAGAATGCAGTGAGATTATGCTGCTAAGAACAGTTTCCATTACATTTTCTAATTTTTTCCATGATTAAAGGAATAAATCATGACTTTTTTCCGGGATTAGATAAATTATGATTGTTTTTTCGTGAAAAGAAAAAATAAATTCCAATTCCTAAAAGAACAAAAAGAGTTCCAAAAATTTTATCATTAATCGATGTATAATAAATAAGAAATCCGCAGATAGCTATTCCAATAAATGGCAGAATATTTTGGCCAATAAATTTAGTCTCTTTTTCTTTTTTTAATACAACCAATGACAGACATACAAAGATGTACATGATAGCCATGTTAAAGATTGAAAATGAAATTAATTGTGTTATTCCAGCATACATTGAAAGAAAAAATGCAATGATTCCCTGAATAATTAATGCCATGTAAGGAGTGTTGTATTTTTTGTGGACTTTAGAAAAAACTTTAGGTAGTAATCCTTCATCTGACATTGCATAATAAAGTCTGGAAACACCTAAGACAAAAGAGGAGCTAGTTCCAGAAACTGAAGCAAGGGCTCCAAAGCTCACGATCATTCCACCAACATACCCTATGACAAGAGTTCCTGCTAGTACTAGAGGTAATGTACTGTGTGAGAGTTCAACCCAGTTAATTGTTCCATACAAAACAAAATTTGTAGACAAGTAAAATAAAACCACCAACAGCATGCCAATGATTATTGCTTTTGGAATGACTTGTTTTGGATTTTTCACTTCGCTTGCTGGCAAAGTTCCCATCTCAAATCCAGCATAAGCCCAAAAAATCAAAACAAGTGCTGAACCAAAATTCTCCCACCCCAAAGGAGCAATAGGGGTATAATTCTGAGATATCTTTTCTGGATTGTACGTCAGAAAAACAAATCCTAATACAATTACAAGAACAAGAGGTGCAAGTTTCATTATAGTTAAAACATCGTTTACTCTTCCCCCTAATTTTACACCAAAAATATTCACTGTTGTTAATGAAAAAATGAATAATCCTTTAACTAAAACTTCTTGCCATGGTTCCAGTTCTATAAAATAGTGAAGATATCTTGTAAATACAATAGCAAACAATGGAAGTGCCATCATTTCAGCAATTAACATTAGCCAACCAGTCAAAAATCCATAAAATTTTCCAAATGCTTTTGTAACAAAAGCAAATGGTCCACCTACCATTGGAACATAATAGCTCGTATAAGAAAATACTAACGCAATAACAAGGGCAAAAATTCCAGCGAGAACCCATACAAGAATTGAAGCAGGCCCCATCATTGCGGCAGTCAATCCCGGTGTGATGTAGATGTCAGCGCCAATAACTGACCCTATGATAAGATTTGTAAGATCAAATGAAGAAAGATATTTTTTAAGATTCAATGCACTTTATGGGATACACACCTTGTTTAATTATTAAAATTTCTTGCAATCATGTTTTTGAGAAAAACTACTTTATCACAGTTACTGGAATTTTTGAAGTCTGAACAAGATAACTAGACACACTTCCCAAGAAAAGACGTTTTAGTGAGCTTTTACCTTTTGCGCCAATTACAATCATATCATGCTTGTATTTTTTTATGAATTGTTCTATGTCATATGCAGGATCATAACCATAGATTATTCTAGTTGCAAATGAAATATTTTGATTTGTACACCTATCTTCGGCGTCCTGTAAAAATTTTTGTGCTTTTTTTGCTAAAGACATTTTGACTTTATCTTTTGAATGTCCTATTACATGAACTGGAGGAAGTGTTGCAATATGGAGAAGTGTTATTGATGAATTATCAGATTTAGCAAACTCAATTGCTTTTCCCAATCCTCTAACAGAATTTGATGAACCGTCAATAGGCACAAGAATTTTTTTCATCATATTCTAATTTCAACACTAGGATTTATACCAGCACGTAAATTTTCACGATAAAAATAAGTCAGAAAAATTAAAAAAAGCTACTCTACAGATACAGATTTTTTCTTTTGAGTTTCGGTTGGTTTTGATTTTGGTAGTGTAATTTCCAATACGCCATCGACAAGTTTTGCAGATACTTTGTCTGAAAGTATTTTCTCAGAGAGAGGCAAAGAACGGTAATAAGATACATGACTTCGTTCTTTTCTAAGATAGTTCTTTTTCTTTTCTTCAGATTCTTCTTTGTGTTCTGCTGATACCTCAATAGAGTTATCGGTTACATTCAGATTGACTTCACTTTTCTTTATTCCTGGAACATCCATTTTCACACGAAATTGATTCCCTTCGTCAATAACATCACATGATGTATGAGACATTTTTGGCATAGAAACGGTTGGAAATGATGAGAATGCTTTTTCCATATCTCTGCGTAGATTATCAATTGATCTCTCCATTTCTGTCCAACTGGATGCCCACAATGGCGCAATCCCGGTACTTTTCTTTGGAAGATTTTTTGTTTCAGCCATGACGATTGAATTCTATTTCAATTACTTAAAGCATCAAGTATGTTTTCAATTATGATAAACACGAGTTGCTTAATTTGGCATACAAATCAAAATTGCATTGAATAAAATTTTTTTGATTTAATCTTATTCATGCATTCCATTAGGGCATTCAAGAACACTTATTTAATTTACAAAATACAAAATAAAATCAGTATAAATTCCAATTTTGATAATAACACTTTCATAATAATTACTTTGACAATAGTTTAATTTAAATGAAAACGAATAAAAATCATCAACAAAAATTAGAGGATTTAATCATAATTATGAAAAAATCAGGATTTCTTAATGATGAGAAAGTAGAATCGGCAATTAGAAAAATACCCAGGAATGAATTTGTGCCAATGTCAGTTAAAGAAAAAGCATATGAAAATGCACCACTGTCAATAATGAAAAATCAAACAATATCTCAACCGTCAGTGGTGTCAAGAATGACTGAATGGTTAGATATCAGAGAAGGGCAAAAAATTCTAGAAGTAGGCACGGGTTCAGGTTGGCAAACAGCTATTCTTTCCTATTTGGTAGGAAGTGGAAAAGTTTACTCTATTGAAAGACATTCAGAACTTGTAGAATTTGCCAAAAAAAATCTAGACAAATTAGGAATAAATAATGTTAAAATAATTTTAGGTGATGGTAATTTAGGAATTCCAGAAGAATCTCCTTTTGATAGGATCATAATTACTGCCGCATGTAAAAAAGTTCCAGAGCCATTACTTGAACAACTATCAGAAGGAGGTTTGTTGATTGCCCCTATAGGCAAATATCCACAATCGCTTATTTTACTAAAAAAAATATCTCAGGAAATCATAGAAGTTAAAAATCAACCAGGGTATGTCTTCGTTCCACTCTTGGGGAAAATTGATGAAGAGAAATAGATTATGCTATAGGATAATTGCCTGAAATCAATTCATTACAAAACTCATTATGTTTTGCAGTAATTTTCAACTATTTCATTGATTTGATTTTTTCCGCTTTTTGTAATTGTTTGTGCATAGTAGGTTATACAATAACGTCTATGGAACATTAACTGATATTTTAAATAGATTTAGACAGATTAGAACCAGGCTCAATTCAGGATAGTATTTATCTAGATTAAAGGTCAAGGTTGAGCTAGTGAAGAAACCATTTCAAAAAAAATCAAACGAAAAAGAGATAGAATCTAAAAACACAGATCTATCAAAAGAGACAAGTCTAGTAGATCCGGACTATAATCGTAAAAAATTATTTAAAAAGGGAGTAAACTTGATGGCAGATGAAAAGCTTGAAGAAGCAGTAGAAATTTTTGAGCAGGCTCTACGTATTGATCCAAACAGCATTGAAACTTTGATGAAATTAGGTTATGCAAGATTTCATTTAGAAGAATATAATGAGGCACTAAAGATTTATGATAAAATTTTAGACATAGACGTCACCAATCCAGAGGCTTGGAATTTGAAAGCATTGGTCCATTATGAACAAAAAAAATATTCCAAAGCGTTGGACGCAATTGAAAAAGCGGTAGAATCAGATCCTACTTATGGAATGGCATGGTATAACAAAGCATGTTTTCTATCTTTAGTTAATCAAGTTCCAGAATCACTTGAAGCATTAAAACGCTCAATTGAAATCGATGTAAAAAATGCAAGAAAATCAATTAGAGACAAAGATTTTGCAAATGTAAAAATCGAAGAGGGATTCAAGAGAATTGTAGAAGTAGTTGTGTTAGAATCAATTAGACAGGGATATCATACCCTTGGCGCTATTGTATGGACAACCTTTCTAGATAAAGCAGTTGCAGAAGATGCATTAAGAAAATTACTTGAGAAGGGATTAATTGTTCAGCATGAAAAACGAGACGGTCTAAGTAAAATTCCAATATATGATCTTGCAGTAGATGTTGCAGAAAGAATGGGAAACGAGAAAAAAGGATTATTTGGAATCACGAAAAAACAATTACCCAAACCAGTCAAGAACTTAAAAGAGCTCAGTCAAGCCATACAATCAGTCAGAGAATCAATAGAAGAAGAAAATGTTGAAAAAACAATTGACATATTTGAAGAATTTATCGACCCAACAAAATCAGGAGAACAAATGATTGAACAGTTCTTCGAAGAACATAGAGAAATTAGATTGTGGAAAATCAGATTAAAAGACAGAGGAGTAGATTATCTTATTGAGAACAAAGACAAAATGTTAAATCTTTTTGACAACATAGAAGTCACAATTACCAAAAAACTTAGAAACGAAATATCTTAGTTATTCTGCAGATAAGTCCCAATAGTGTGCGTCTTGTTGTTTTGCTATTGGTTTCTCAAGGCTTTTCCATTCTTTGAAAGAGCGCACATACAGTTTGACATTAGGCAACCCAACTGATTTTAGTGCGTAGTAAGCCAAACCAGAGAGTGTTCCAACACTTCCACAGTATGTGATAATTTCAGAATTACCAGAAATTCCTCTATTATCCAATAGTCTCTTCATATCCTCTTTTGGTCGTAAAATTTTATCTGGAGTTGCAAGGGTTCTATATGGAAGACTAATTGCTCCTGGAATGTGTTGCTCTAAATAGTTTAATCGCTCCCGATTATCAATGAGTATAATATTTGGTTTATCTTTTGATGTTTCTAAATAATTAGAAGTAGCTAAAATTTCAGGTTTAAGATGAATAGAGTGTTCCTTACTTTGTATTTCGGGTATGTTATTGTCATTTTCCAGACCAAGTGATTTCCAGTTACTAAAAGTGGTTTCAAGCAAAGATACACCAGAGTGACCAATATACTCCAATGTCCATGCAACTCTAGATGCAAGCGCTCCAAATGTGTCATCATAAACTACCACGCGAGTTTCATCATCTATACCCATTGCATTTACAAGTTTTAGAACACGTTCAGGACTATCATCAGATAACAAATTTGCTAGCGGGAGATTTACGGCAGTTGGAATATGACTATGTTTGTAATCATCTTCTCTTCGTACGTCAATTACTCTGACACTTTTATCTCTGATTTCAGATCTCAATGAATCAATATCAGTTGTAGTTTTGATTGTTTTTTCTTGGCTCATGCTGCACATTCACCTTTTCCAGTTTTTGTGTGATAGCTAGAGTCACTTCCATAATCAGTGTAAAAATCAGGATCTTCCTCTTTTGTAGGTGGAATTGTTAATAAATCCAAAGCCTTTCTTATGTCAAGGATAGATTTTATTTCAGAATCTTCTTTTCCGTTTATAATTCTATGAATCCAATCTTTAAGAGTGTCATCAGATTTTTTATTTTGTTTGAATAATTCAATAATTTTTAAAATTACCGGAATTACTCTTTTTGCAGGAATTCTATGACATGTTGCGCCAAGTATTGTTTCTCCATCAGAGCGTCCTCCCAAAGACATTTGATAATTTGGATACATTTCTTTTCCAACTCTGCCGCCTCCTCCAAAAAACCCAATTGTGGCAATCCCATGTTGAGCACATGCATTTGGGCATCCACTAATCTTAATTGAAGAATCACATAAATCATCATCTTGATCTAATTTGAGTTCAAGGAATTTTCTTTGAATTTCTTTTGCCAGTCTATGAGAATTAGTTAAAGCTAGATTACATGAAGTTGTACCTGAACAGCCTATTGGAGCTGCCATAGTCAAGGCACCAGATTTTGCCAATCCTACCGTAAGCAATTTAGAGTAAAGAAGAGGCAAATCATCTTTATGGACATAACGTAATGCAATGTTTTGTAAAAAGCCAGTTCGGGCATGACCTTCTGATGAGAATTCTCGAATAATTGCTGCCAGTGAAGTTATCTGATTGGAGGTAATATCTCCTGCCTCGAGGGTTATGAATACAGAAGAGTATTCAGCTTGTTTTTGTTTTAGAGTGTTTGTTTTTAGCCATCTTGTGTAACCGTCAGGAATGGAACTCCCACTTTCATCAGATATTCTAATGGGTCTTTTAATTATTGATGGAGTGTGATCTATATCAAGTCGAGTGATAACGGATTGAGTTGCTCTAACTATTGCTCTTTCTTTGAGAACTAGGTTTTGGAATTTTTCCCATCCCATATCATTTACAAGATAACGCATTCTATTTCGAGCCATATTTTTTCTATCACCTAGTCTATCAAAAATTCGGATTACTGCAATTGAGGTATACAAAAGATCTTCTTCTGGAGTAAACTCTTCTAATTGGTAACCTACAAAAGATTTGTTACCCAATCCGCCACCAAGAAAAATTTTGAATCCTTTTTGAATGGCTCCATCCAAATCTCTGGTTTGTGGAATCAATCCAACATCTACCATTCTCACCATTCCATGTTTTTCACAGCATGTAAAATTGAATTTGAATTTTCTTGGAAGATTTTGGGATAGCGGATTTCTCAAGAAGAATCTTGCAGTTGCGAGTGCATATGGCGTAGAATCAAATTCTTCATCAGGACAAACGCCAGATAAAGGGCTACACATGACATTCCTTACAGAATTACCACATGCTTCACGTGATGTAAGACCAACTTCAGCCAGCCCGCGTAAAATTTCTGAAACATCTTCTAAGATTACCCAGTGTAATTGAATATTTTCTCTTGTTGAAAAATGAGCGTTGCCTATAGAAAATTGCTCACTTAGTTGAGATATTTTTTCAAGTTGATGTGGATAAACTTCTCCTGCAGGCAGCTTAATTCGAACCATAGCATAATCATTAGTCATTCTGGTGCCATATGCCCCATGTTGAAGTCTATATCGTCTAAAGCTATCTTCATCGTATTTTCCTTGACGGAATAACTTTACAGTATTTGCAAAATCCTCAGCCTCCTCAATTCTTGCCCAATTGATTTTAGGTTTGGGTGTGTCTGGATGTGATTGTTTAAGATTAGATACTTTCATTACAATAGAAAGTTCTTTGAGTTACGATATAAATTTTTGATATGGGAAATTTTAGGAGATAAAGTTTCGAGGTCATACGTGAATTTTCCTCATGCTATAATCAATTTTGTATTTCAGAATTAGTTTGTCCTAATTGGCAAAAAGGTGGGAAAGTATTAATGGGTTCTAAGAATCAATATTTTCATGCAAAAAGCTACAGTTGCAGAAAAATCAACAAAAATATTCACTGATGTTCGTGAAGTCGAGATCACTCGAGCAATTGCAAACGAATTTCATGCAGTTCTAATTGACAGAGCAGAGTCAGATGTAATAATTATAGGAGCTGGACCAGCAGGATTGACTGCTAGTAGAGATCTTTCAAATATGGGTTTCAAAGTTTTGGTAGTTGAACAAAACAATTACCTTGGTGGGGGTTATTGGTTAGGCGGATATATGATGAATCCAGTAACAGTTAGAGAACCAGCTCAGAAAATGTGGGATGAGTTGGGTATACCATACAAAAAAGTTTCAGAGGGATTGTATTTAACACCAGGGCCACATGCAGTTTCTAAATTAATTGCAGCCGCATGTGATGCCGGAGTAAAATTCCTAAATCTTACAAAGTTTGACGATCTTGTATTAAAAAATGGTAGAGTTACAGGCATTGTTGTTAATTGGATGCCAGTATCTGCACTACCAAGAAACATTACATGTGTTGATCCAATTGCACTAGAAGCAAAAATGATAATTGATGCATCAGGACATGACTCTGTAGCAGTAAAACGTTTAGTAGACAGGGGATTAGTTGAATGGAAAGGAATGAATCCAATGTATGTAAATGAAGGTGAAGAACACGTAGTTCACAATACTGGAGAAGTGTATCCAGGACTGGTTGCAGCAGGAATGTCTGTAACTGAAACGTATGGACTGGCAAGAATGGGTCCTACCTATGGTTCAATGCTTTTTTCAGGAAGGAAAGCTGCTGAAATAACGGCAGAAAAAATCAAAGAGTTAGAAAGATAAACAATAGTCGATTTATCAGTTCATTGAAGATATCAAAAATATTTTTGTATGATGAACCTGCTGTTTCTCAAATTAAGCTTGAGAATCTTGCTGTTTTTTTAAAAGAGACGTTTTCAGTTCAAGTTGAAACAAGAGAGAGCATTTTAAAATTCTCAAAAAAAGACACGGCAGTAAAAATTGCATCGTGTAGAATTTTCAATCCTAGAAAACCATATGAAAAACATATTCCAAGTAGGGAGGAAATTCTTTTTGAAGAAGCAAATTGTGAAGATACTACAAAAACTGAAAACATTATCATGTATGATGGATTTGAAATTCAAAAAGTATTAACGGAGTTAATTCCAAATAATGAAACATCGTCGAATTTATTCCACGTTTTTTTTACAAACAAACTCACATGCACATATGATTATAATGATTACAGATATCATGGAAGAGCATTAATTGGCGCCAACCCTTCAGTAATTTCGACAACTGGGATAATTGAAGCGCCAGCAAAACCAAGAGAGTATTATTTAGATCTAATATCAAATTTCACACAGGGCATAAATGTAGAGTCAATAAAACAAAAATACAAAGGCACATATCTAGAATACAATGATACACGTCTATCAAAAATCATAGAAGGATATCTGTTACAAGCAATATTTTATTTTGAAATGGGAGAACCATTTTGTGAAAAGGTAGAATGTAGGCTTTTTAATTCACATTGGCAAAAAGATTTGCTTTATTCACAGTTAGAAAATGGAAAATTATGCGAGACACATCAACAATCTTTAAAGAAATTAACAACAATGAAGCAAAACCAACAGTAAAGAATAGAAAGTATGGAAAAAATCAACAAAAAAATAAAAATTAAGATTTATCTATTTTTTTCAAAAGGTCCTTGATGGTCATTTAGACAGCAAGTACATTGTTTAGTATAACATTCAGACACAGTTTCATGACCGCAAGAGCCACAATGACAGAAGGGATCACTAGTCATAAGCATAAACGAGAACAGGTGTGTTAAAAACATTAAGATTCTAAAAAATTTGAAGCAAATAGTCAAATTAGCAGTAAAATATCAGTTCTTGTAAGAAAAACAGCTATAAGATTTGTTTTACCAATGCTTGCAAATTATGAATTCTTTTTGTATGAATGCCTGTTTTTTTAGATAATTTAATTTCATCATATTCAAGAAGATCTTTTGCAATCATCATACCAATACCTAAGAAGATTGCCAATTCTTTTGAAGTCAGATTCAAAATAGTGATTGGGTATAACTTATTTTGTTCGATAATCTTTTCAAGACTTTTTTCTGACGGATATCTCCAAGTAAAAACTTGCTGACCAATACAGTTTGCATATTTTTTTGCATCTTCAGATATTTTGCTATTGCAAAAAATAATTTCGCCTGAAAATCTAGGTGATGTATCCAAAAATCTTGCATGTGTATAAAGTGCTACTTTTAGTCCAATGTAGGTACCGCGGTGGGAGTTATGTTTGCACTCTATCATAAATTGTCCTAAATTAGACATGCCAATTAGGTCAATTTCATGCAATGCACATTTTCCTTTAACATCTACTCTAATTCCAAAAACTTGAAAATCATAATATTTTAGTAAATCAGCAACATAGTTTTCAAACGCAAATCCAGAAGGCCCAAGTCGCATAATTGCATCCTTAAGCTGATATCTTTGACGTAATCCAGATAGATCTTTTTCCTCTGAAATAGCTTTTAAAACCAATTTGTAAATATCACCAGTTCCCATATTATGGTAAACTTCAGAACGAACTTTTTTTAAAATTCTATTTGCAGTGGCTCTAGTTGCTCCTGCCCGCATGCAGGTGCTCAGAATTTTATTTGGATTAAAGTGAACTTTGCTTCCATCTGCTTTGAATATGAAAAAATTTCTAGGAGTCACACATTAGATTTTCAGACAAGTACATTAAATTTTTCAGTAACTTTTGAATTTAATTAAACTTGAGTAATTTAACACGATTTTAAAGATGAATCTAATAGAACACTTTTTAATAATGGGTGGAAAATAATTGTAAATATGAACAGAATCGGATTAATTGTAGGACATGATGAAAAAAGAGCCAGAGAGACTCTGAATTTATTACTTAGAGATAGAAAAAATGAATTTAAAGAATTAGCAGATACAATCGGCATTCCAAAAACAACTGAAGACTGGGAAGTGATTATTTTGAAATTTTGTTTGGATTTCGAGGAATGTTTTAAGATCTGGACAGATGAGATGGAGCCAGATGCACTAAAAAATACAAAATGTATGACAATAATGAGAGAAATTGCAAAGGGTAAAAAAAACATATCAGAAGTTTTTCATGTAGAAAATATCGCATACACGATTTGCAAGGATTTTCATGAAACATACAAAAGAACAAGTTAATTGAGTGGAATAAGCGTATGTGTTGTATTATTCCATATTTGCTAATACAAGGAATTTCAGATAATTTTAAAAAATACTGTCAAAAACAAGCATTCTAATCATTAGTGACTGACATAGGATCAATAGCTTAAATTAATGAAAATCAAAGATTACATATATGATGGCTGCAAATTCTGGTGCAACAATATTAGAAAACAAAGATGATTCACCAAAGATGCCAGATAAAAAGAAAACAAAATTTGATGTAGTAATTATCGGAGCAGGTCCTTCCGGATACACTGCAGGAATTTATTGTTCAAGAGCAGGATATGACACACTTATTTTATCGGGCATATTGCCTGGAGGTCAATTAGTCAATACCACCGAAGTTGAGAATTATCCAGGATTTGAAAAAGGAATAATGGGTCCAGATTTAATGATAGAGATGCGAAAACAAACCCAGAGAATGGGAACTACAATCATTGATGATGAAGTAGTAGATGTTGATTTTAGACATAAACCATTCAAGGTATTAACAGCGTCAGAAGAGTATGAAGGAAGAGCAGTAATAATTGCTACAGGTGCAAATCCTAGAAAAATTGGATTGCCAGGAGAGCAAACGTTTGCAGGAAAAGGTGTATCATATTGTGCAACATGTGATGGTCCATTTTTTAGAAATCAAGAATTGATAGTAGTTGGTGGTGGAGATTCGGCATTAGAAGAAGCAACATTTCTTACTAAATTTGCAACAACAGTGCATCTGATACATAGAAGAGAATCATTACGTGCTAGTAAAATAATGCAAGAAAGAGCAATGAAAAATAACAAAATTACATTTCATTGGGATTCTGCAGTAATAGATATCAAAGGGGATCAAAAGATGAGGCAGGCCGTATTAAGAAATATCAAAACGGGTGAAGAAAAAATACTTGATGTTGCAGGTCTTTTTGTTGCAATAGGGCATGAACCAAATACAAAACTTTTCAAGAAGCAAATCGATTTGGATAATGAGGGGTATATCATTTTAAAAAATAAAACACACACAAATATCGAAGGGGTGTTTGCAGCAGGAGATGTACATGATAGAAATTATAGACAAGCAATCACAGCTGCAGGGTTTGGATGTATGGCTGCAATAGACGTAGATAAGTACCTAACAGAAAATTCCTAAAAAGGGAAAGCCCCCCCCGCCTAGGAACAAAATTGTGAGTCCATCTAAAAGTTGACTGGGAGTTGATTTGTTGGAAATTCGTTATAACGTAAAAATCAAAATACAAAACATTGCAAACTTAGTAATTATTCAAGATTCTCAAAAAATATGATTTTTATTAAAATACAACAAAATTCAGAAATCTAGGATGGATCATTTTTGAATTATGTTGGACAATAAGTTTTGTGGCATCATTTTTGAAATAAGATATTGGATAGAAATGGGTTTTTTGTGTATTGAATAGACGCCCTGATTCTTGAGGAATTGTATTTGAAATTCTTCTAATTCAAGTGCACTAACAATTACTACTTTTCTTATCTCGGAGGGTCTGCTACTTTTTAAATCCGCAAGAAATTCAAAGCCAGTATAGTAAGGCAATCTCAGATCAAGTAAAATTACATCATAGTTATTTTTTAATACGAGTTCTAGTCCATTTTTGCCTTCAATTGTACTCTCAAATTCATGATCTGACATTCTTAAAACATCTGAAAATATTGCACTAATTTGAGGACAATCGTCAATGTGAAGAATTTTCATAATTTAAGAACATAATAGTGAGGCATAAATTTCAGTGTGTTCGTTTTGAACAAACAAAACCATATCATGATTTTAGTTAAATCGTATGTTTTATGACTAAAAGTGTGCCTATTTTTACAGAAAATTCCTAAAAGAATTCTACAAATAAAAATAGCAATTCTGCCAACCAAAAATGAAAACAATGAGGCTATCTAAGAATTTATTCATGACGATGAGTCTATGCATTTTTGCTGTTTTGATTTTCTTGGCAATGCCAACATCTGCTTTTGCATATCAAATATCTTATCCTTCAAATGAATTTCGCTTTGAAAATATTCCTACTTATTGCATAGAATATCCTTCAAGTGAAAACCTAACTGTTGAAAAAAAGGAATTCTTGACAAATACTGCCAAAAATGCAGTTAATGCTTGGAAATACAAACTACAGTCTTCTGAAAAAGACGATGTTTCAAAATGGAATATGATGTTAAAGACGGTGAGCAGAAATGATCTTGAAGGGTGTGATTACACCATTAGATTTAATGAAGAAACATTTGCAGCAGATCAAGATGGAATTCAAGTGATAGGGAAGACATTTCTTTTCTTAAAGAAAATTGAAATTTATTATGTCGGGATTGATCCTTCAATGTTTCTGAATATTATAATGCATGAAGTTGGTCATTCCATCGGACTTGGTCATTATATCTCTGATGATGATGATATAAACAAATCATGGTACACAAAATTAGAATCTCCTTCCATTATGATTCCCACAATGCATGAAGATCCGTCCATGATGAAAATTACTGATGCAGATATACAAAAAGTAAGATCAATTTATGGTCAAAAAGGATTTTTGGCATTCTTGGAGACAGCCCCGTTACCAAGTCCAACTCCAACCCCGGTAGAACCAATAATTCCAATTGACACGTTTGTATCCTTTGATATCTCAGAAACAAACATTCTAGTTCAAAGTTATTCCCAGAAATTTGTATCACTTTCAGGTAAAATATCTCCAGAGTATTACAGTGAAGGTATTCCAGTTTACATTCTGATTAAAAAACCAGATTTTTCAACTGAGATATTAAAAATTACCACAACTAACAGAGGATTTTTCCAAGTTCCATTATCATTTGACAAAAATTCAAAGTTAGGGAGTTATGAAATCGAAATATCTTATCTAGAGCATACATCACAAAAAAACAATATCAAGTTTAATGTCTCAAATGCTTTCCCCTCTATTTTAAAATCAGAATCATCCCCTTTGCCTATTCCCATTAAAAAACAAGCATTCGAATCAGAAATTCCATCATGGGTAAAAAATAATGCCAGAGAGTGGGCAGATGAACAAATTGGCTACAAATCATTCATTCAAGGAATCCAATACCTAATCAAAGAAGATATAATCAAATCTTCAAAAGACACAAAAGATGAGAATTTATCAAATAAAATCCCTTTATGGATTAAAAACAATGCAAAATGGTGGGCAGATGAACAAATATCAGATCAAGACTTTGTAAACGGCATTCAATTTTTGGTAGAAAATGGAATAATTCAAGCCAACTAAACGATATGTCTGATAAGACACACAATGCTACATGATGATGTCATTATATTTTGACGTGGTTGCTATTTTCTGTCAATAAAAATTAAATCAACATATAGAAAATTCCTAAATATTCAATTTAATCAATAAAACAACTAATGAAAAATGCTCAATGCAAAAAATGTTTGAATAAATTTAATGAAAAAGATATTTACACAATTCAACAATTCCAATATAGAAAAGTACCTCCGTATGAGTGGACTAAAGAATTTTTCAGATTTTTAGAAATAGGGGAGTGGGATTCATTTTGTGAAAAATGCATGATAGATTATTCAAAAATGTCAAATAATGCATGGAAAAATCTTAGTAAGAAATAGATTTCAAACTCTTTATTGCAGAAAAACTTGATAATATCATGACAGAAGAACTTGAAAAATTAAAAAAATCAGCCAAGGAATATAGTGATAATTTAGCCAAGTTGGGAAAAGAACTGTCTGAAATTCAATTTAATTATAAAGTATTAGAAAATGCTACAGAACAATATTGGCAAAACCGTATCAATGAATTTAAAAAATATAATGAAAAAACAACCGAATATTATATGCAAGCAAATTCTCTGATAAATTTGGCAAATAAGGAACAATCAGGATTATTTTTACTCAGCATAAGCAAATTACGTCAACTTGGATTAAAATTAATGGCATATATGGAACAAGTAAAACAAAACCCATCAGTCGTTAAATCTAAAGACAAACAACAAAGCAAATGGAGTAAAGAACTAAGAGAAAAACTAATAGAATCAAGCAATGAGTGTATGCATCATGAAATTACTATGAATAAATTTTTTCGAGAGTTTTATGAAACTCATCTGAAAAATATTTTAGAGTGAATTAATAAACATTATTTGAATATTTGAAAGTCAATATGCCAATTCGGACATGTGTTTTGCTTCTTTAAGAGCATCTTCAAATTCCTTTTCAGTCATTATATTTTGTTTAGCATATACACTCTTGAATTTTCTTCCATCGTCAGCGAATATTCCTACAACACACCCATCTCTATCTATTGGATATTTTTTCATACATGCATAAACAGCCGCTGAAGAAGGACTGATCAATAATTTGTCTTTTCGGAGTACTTCTTTTACAACAGAAAATGCTTCATCATTACTTACTGACACCCAGTCATCAACGACGTTTTCTCGTTTTAAAAATAAATCGGGTTTTGCAGATTCTTCAAAATTTCGCCATCCTTGAATCAAATGATTTTGTTGTGGTTGACATCCAATAATTTTAACATGTGGATTTTTTTCTTTAAGAAATGTTCCAATTCCAGTTATTGTTCCTCCAGTTCCAACACCTGTAAAGAAATGAGTGACTTTCCCATCAGTTTGTTTCCAAATTTCTGGACCAGTTCCAACATAATGACCCATAAAATTGGCCTCATTTGCATATTGGTTTGGAGAATAATACATGTCAGGTCTTGATGATGCTATTGATGTTGCCAATGCGATGCTTTGATCAGTTCCAGCTCCAACCTTTGGACAAAGATCATCACTGGTTTCAAAAACTTTGGCTCCGAGATTTCTAATAATATCCTTAGTTTCATTGCTGGCTTTTTCAGGAATTACAATCTCAACTTTGTAACCAAGCAAATTTGCAATTCCAGTCAATGCAATTCCGGTGTTTCCAGATGTAGGTTCGATAATGATACTTTTTCCTTTTATGAGTTTACCTTTTTCCTCTCCATCTTTAATCATCCAATATGCAGCTCTGTCTTTTACAGAGCCAAACGGATTATGACCTTCAAGTTTTGCAAAATATGTGACCTTTTGATTTGAAAGAGAATCTAATCTTACAAGCGGGGTGTTACCTACTCGGTTTAGAATATCAGAACTAGTAACAGATGCCATGATTTTGTTTTATTTCACCTTTTTAATTTGAAAAGTGATTGTGCTACCATCTTTTTTCATATCCAATAACACATGGCCATTTCTTGATACCCATCGTGAGATATCATCTTCAGCTGCGGGATCATCTGCAGATACAGTCAACACTTGCCCTACCTGCATTTTTTCAATCTCGATTTTTGTCCGAAATACAGGCTCGGGACAAAACAATCCAGTTGCATCCAATTTTTTTGCATTTGATTCAGACATATGTATATCTAATTCGTGATTTTCTCTTTGTCATATTAAAATCTATTTTAAGAAATTAAACGTCATATTAGCAAAATTAGCTTAGATTAACTTTTTATCTGTTGATTTTCAATTCCATTTACAGAACAACTCTGATTTTAGGCATACTGATCTTGATTTTGAATTAAATAATTTTCTTCCTATACACATCAGTATGAAAAGATATTATTTTCCATAAGTGGAGTATAGATGTTTTGCCGCGATTACAAGATTCATTGCACCAATCCCAAAAAGTGCATACGATGCGACCACATCAGCTAGGGCGTATAAAGAAATATTTTTTTCATCTACTATCTCAAGAAAATCAAATGCAAATAGAACTATGGTGCAAATGAGGAACATAAAAAAAGCCCTTATGAAAGATTTTCTTGCTAAGTGAATGTGGTTTGAAATGTTTTCATTAGTACGTTGAGATAAGTTTACCAGAAATGTTCCTCCGGTGAGTGAAAGACCAGTCAATGTTGCAGTAATGGTTGGAGTCAATGTATCGTCAAGACGATTAGATTTATCCACCTGTATGTTTGTCGTATTTTCAATGTCACTTTGTGCAAAGACAAAATAAATGAATGAGGTAGTAAACATGAGTACTATTACAAAAAGCATTTTGGTAATAAACAAGTTCAACCTTTTTTAATAGTTGAATCAACATAAAGATTACGGCATATGAGAATAAAGTTGGTATAAATCTTCACATAGTTTTTCGTTTTCAAGTTTTTTTCGTTATAGTGATATCAAACTCTTTTTGTAAAATTGATTTTGAATTATTATTTGCAAATACATTTAGCATTATTTTAAATGTCATTTTAGTAAGTGGAATGTAAAATGGGGTAATTGTTATTTTGTGGTCACCTGTGTTCCTATTAGGAAAATTCAAGGATTGAAGTAAAAGCGATGGATTATCTATTTTTAAGTATTGATTATTTAGATCATCAGTCTTTGTAGTTACCAAGATATTATCAAATTTTTCTTCATGGTTTTTAAGATTAAGTGTAATCGTGACAAATTTGTCTGAATAGGTTTTTGAATTTGATAGTTTTAATTTCTCAAAGGCTAAATCTCTTTTAGTAAATAATCCCAAATTAAGTTCTCAATAAGCAGAACAACGAGTAATATTAGAATCTATTTTAATAAGTAAAAAGGCCATATTAACAAAATTAGATCGGATTAACTTTCAGTGGGTTTGAGATTCTCCTAAAAGTTCCTGAACAATCCAATTAAATAATACAAAAGTTTCGTAAGTATGTGCTAAAATTTCATGGTAAAATTGCTCTAATAACAGGCAGTGGAACCGGAATAGGACAAGCCATCGCTAAAAAATTTATTGAAAATGGTGCCAGTGTAATTATTTTGGGTAGAAGACGAGCGCCCTTAGAAGAGACAGCGATCATGCTAAAAGAGATAATTTCCAAAGTAAACAGTAATGCCACTGTAAGAATTTTCTCAGGTGTTGATGTAAGCGACGAAATTGGAATTAATGATATGTTTGATACACTAAAAAAAGAAAATGTTACTGTCGATTATGTAATTAATAATGCTGGTGTTTCAGGACCTGTAACTTGTTTTGCAAATGCACCAATAGATGAATTTAAAAGTGCAGTAGATATTCATTTGACTGGAACCTTTTGGGGCTCAGTTCAATCACTAAAAGTAATGAAAGAAAACGGAAAGATTGTTACAATATCAACATTTTTCACAGAAGAAAGACCGCTTGAACAAAGACCGTACAGATTCAGAAGTCCATACACTGCATCTCAAGGAGCAAAAAACAGACTCGTAGAAGCAATGTCTTGGGAGTTGACAGATAAAAAAATCATATCGATTGGAACAAATCCAGGTCCAGTTCATTCAGATAGAATTTACAAGACAGTATATCCAAAAGCTGCAGCAGAGTTTTTACGAGTAAGTGGTTTTGAGGATTTAACACCAGTTCAAGTTGATGCCGCAAACAAGGAAGTATTGCCGTTGTTGGGTGAAGATCAAAATATTGTCAAAGACGGGATTGCAAAAGCTGCACAAAAACTATCCCAAGAAAATAAAAAAGAGGTTACAAAACTAACTGTCACACTAACCAATCTATTAAACAAAATTCAGAGTATTGCAGAAAAAGTTCAAAACAACACATCTCATATGATTGCAGATCAGCAGTTCTTATCACAAGGACAGGTTGCAGAATCTGTTTTGAATCTATGTGACGACCAAATTGCAAGAATTCTAAATGGCAAAATAATTCCAGGAGACAGGGTATTTTATCCAGTCAAACCACATATTGGCACCACCACACCAATGGTGCATCAACCAGACTTTACGGGAAGATCGATTGTCTTTACAATTGATGCAACTGAAAAATCAGATGCACAAAGAGCAGAATATCTGGCAGAACACATTATAAAAAATGGAGGCAAGGTTGCATGTTTTATTTCCGAATCTACTCCAAAGGAATTACAAGAATACATTAGCTCAAAATTCCATTCCCACATCGTAAATCTAAAAAACCCTGACGATGTACAGAGATGGCTAAACACTGCAGATACTAATTTAGGAAAGATTTTAGCAGTCATTCACATAACAGGCAGACTGCCAAATATTTCTAAACTAATAGAACTATCAAGAGAGAAATGGCAAGAACTAATTGAGAAATTTATCACGACACCTGCCATCGTAGGACAAAGAACACTTGAGCAGTTTGTCCCAGGAGGAGATAAAGATCCAAGATTATACAAAGATGCAAAGGGTGCAATGATGATAATTGGCCCGGACTTGCCATCAGGAACCAAAGTTACAGGATTGCAACGAGCTCAAGTAGAAGTATTTCGGGGAGCATTAAGACCGTTTACAACTACGGTAAACCAGGAACTAAGCGATGTTCTTGACTCAAAGATTAGAATATTTACAATATTTTCAGGTTCAGTTACAGGTACAGAACCAAACAATGAGAAAATATCTCGGGCATTAAATTTCCTAGTGTCAGATAATGCGGCTGCTTCATCTGAAGTAACATTTTGTGTTGATGAATCAAGATAAGGATGAAAAAATTCTCTGAGTTCAAAGTCGGAGACAAGTTTTTTTCCACTTGTAGTATCTCAGAAAAAGAACTAGAAGAATACCTAAAATTCTCCAGAATAAAAAATGCATTTTTAGAAGACATGCAAAAGTCAAATCAAAAACTAGTCTCAGGAAGAGCAATACTATCAAGGATGGAGGGGGAGTTTACAAGATTAAGTCAGATTTATGGAAATCATATAGTATTTGTTGGAACGGATGGTGATTCTAGTTGGGAGAACAGAAGTTCAAGATTCCTCAAGCCATTATTTACAGATGAAGTATTGAAAATAAAATTCACACTGTCTGCAAAAGAAGACATTGATGATGAATTTGGAAAAATTGCAATAGACTATGAAGGAACAAAACAAGATGGGGAGACAGTAGTATTATCAAATAGGAACTGGTATAGAATTAAAAAAAGTGTAAACTCTTGAATCCTTTATTTCAACTCAGCACCAGAAATTATGACATTGAGATCATTTTAGTAAAACAAGCACTTGAAGATCTGGAAAAAGAATGCGATATACAAAATGGATATAAAATTGAAAAACCATTTGAAAAATTTGGCTGGACATTTTTTAATATTCAGATTAGCCAAGAGATGGCCGAGATAATTGAAAAATCAGGCATGATGAAAGGAGCACTGGGATATAAAATAGGAGAACAGATGACCAATTTCATCGGGCACTATCTAGAAACCAAAGGAAGTAACGTAAGGATAAAGAAAATAGATTACGGGTAATTTCTTGCATAAAAGATAATTTTGGAAAGACATGTTTTGATTCTATGTAAATAAAAAAAGATGGAGTTATGGAATAATCGCTGCTAATCTTTCTTTAATTCTATCAATATCCATCAAATTCCATTGATGGAATGTAAAATGTTGTAGAAATTACATCACTAGGTTTGGCGTTGCAATCAGAGATAACACTGAATGTCCCAATAAGGATTTCCAACACAACCATAATCTGGTACGGCTATGACAGTTACATCCTCAGTCACAAGGGTTGGAATTAAATTCCAAGGAGTATGGGTGAAAGATAGTATAACTTAAGTTGCGGCAACCAGAATCAGGACAAACATGAGCACTGGATCTTTTTTTGTATTTGATTTGTTTCTTGCATTTCCCCTTGGCATAATGTATTCACAGAATATAAAATTGAGACAGATTTTAGATCGTGTCAACAATCAAAAGTAGCATTTGGAATCAACATCTAGAAACTAAAATTCAATTTAGCAATCGAATAATTTTGTAGTAATGGTTTAATGTTATAATTAGAAGTAACTGCATGAACCTCGATTGTAACTGTTCCATCAGCGATTACGGAGAACTACTCCAAGAATGCGATGAACATAAAGAAGCAAATTTTATGAAATAAAATCCAGTGTTTTTTGATTTTATTGTTACCTCCTCAAAAGTGGAGGTAAAGAAATTGCGTTAACTAGTTTACGTGAGCTTTTTGCCTTCCAGCTAACACCGCGAGATATCCCTGACTCAATGAATGGCCAAATACAAAACAAGGTATTAAAAAACAAAGGTAGAAAAAAATCACTTTTTGGTGAACTCTTGCAATATCCATTTAATTTCAATATAAAAAATTCAATAAAATCAGTAAAACATTAAAAATATAATATATTTTAAGATAATTTGATTACTACTCTTCTGATTTTTCGTATTCTTCATCCTGCTCATAATTGTCTTTAAGATCTAATTGGTGATCCTCTTCTTTCATCTCTTCTTGTTCTAACTTTTTCCATGCTTTTTCAATCTCTTTTTCTTTTTTGATCATGAAAGTCATATCAATCCAGAGCATATTAGATAATCCATAATTTTCAACTTTGATATTCTTGATTTAGAGACATAATAATTCTAACTGCCAATCACCATGTTCTCAGATATAGAATCAAAGAATAGTTTGATTGCAGCTATTATAATTATTGTAGAAACCAGAATTTGCAAAGATTTCTCTTGGATATCTAAAGAAAGTCGTGCACCTATTATTCCTCCACCGAAAGCACCAACAGATAGTAGACCAGCCTGTAAAAAATCAGGATGACCCAATAGGCTATGAGTTATAATTCCAGACATAGATGCAAAGAGTAAAACGAATTGAGAAGTTGGTGCTGCATTTTTCATAGTCATTCCAATTCCCACTACCATTAATGGCACAAAAATTATCCCACCACCTATTCCAAAAAAGGATGAAATTATTCCAGCAAAAAAGCTTGAGGCAATTACAAATATGATCATAAACTTTGTGAGTTTTTTTTCTTTTGTCTCTATTTTTTTTCTTAAAAATATATAAACTGCAGAAGATATCAAAACAAGCCCAAATAACATTTTAAATATTCCAGATGTCACATCACTTGAAATATACGCCCCTAAGATAGTTCCAGGAATACACAAGAGCCCAAGCTTTAATCCAAGAGAGTAATTGATTCTTTTTTGACGCGAATAAGAAATAGTAGAACCAACTGCATTACTAAAAGCTGCAAAGAGACTGTTACTTGCAGATAACGTTGGTGGAAAGCCAAAAAAAGTTAAGACAGGTACAACTATGATTCCTCCCCCTAGACCAATCATAGATCCAAGGATTCCAGCTACAAATCCCAAAGGAATTAGCCATAACGGATCAATCATGATATGTATCACTCATACACATTATGTGTACGTCTTGAATTTAGTTTGTTATGATGAATTTCCAAAGATATCCGTCAGTGTTTGTAGTGACTTCTAAGAATAGGTGTTTTTGAGCCAATCCGCTAATATCAGAATTACTAGTAGTTTTCTTTGCCTCCAGATGATGAGACTTTACAGCATCAATCCAAGCAGAGACGGATTCTAGATTGCCAGGTGTTTTGTCCTGCCAGCAATCACACACGAGTGATTCTACCATAGTTTGATATGTTATCTTGACAGAATCTAGACCAGTCATGAAAGGATCTGTCTGAATTATTCCCAATACAGCATTGGGAGAATCTGTACTGCCAACCATGTGAATATTTCCAAAGAACTTGCCGTTTGAATCTTTTAGTTCTGTTGACGTACAGTATTCTATTGATTTTTGTTTTTCAGCATCACCAAAAAATGTGCAATATTTTGCAATAGATGAACCTGAAAACTTTAACGGGTTGGACATTGAAATTCCTTTTGCAGCAAGTGATGATTTCAGAATGGAGTTTGAACCATAAGAAAGATCAATTGCAGTAATTGGCTTTACATGTGTAGTGGCGTTAGTTGGAATTGTGGCGTTAGTTGGAATTGTGGCGTTAGTTGGAATTGTGGCGTTAGTTGGAATTGTGGCGTTAGTTGGAATTGTGGCGTTAGTTGGAAATTCTCTGATCGGAATTGGTTTAGTTGATGGTTTTGTATTTATCGGTTCAGTTATAGTAATTGGTTTTTGATTAAGAGGAATTAAGATAGATATCAAAATTATTGCGGTTGCAATTCCAAAAATAACAGGTGTGATAATTTTCTTGTTCATTTTCTTAACTGAATTATTATTATAACATAAGGTTTTGCAATTCTAAATTGAGATAATGCTCAACTTTGAGTCTTTAGTAATGTGGAATTTATCTACAAACCCAGAAGTCACTTCTAAAATGTATATTGCTTCACCGTCAGGAGTAAAACTTTGACATGCCATAGTTTCAAGTGCAGTCTTACATGGAGGAACATTTTTTTCTATATGAACAATATTGCCGCTATGATCAAACCAGATCATATCTAGAGAAAACTGCATGTTTAACATCCACAGAGAGTAAATTCCTGCTTTATCAAACACAAAGATCATTCCCTGGTTGTATGGCAATTGATCCTGAAACATCAAGCCTCTAACACGCCTTGGTTCAGTATCTGCTACTTGAACTTGTAATGGAATGTTATCTATTTTGATTGTGCCTTTTGGAAACTCTACGGATTCTAGCTTGCTGTCACTTGGAATAGACATTATGCCGACAACTCCCACAATAACTGCGGCTATTGCTATCGGGATTAGAATCTGTAATCGGGTTGCCATGAAATTTATGGTTTTTTTCCTTTTAAAAAAGATTGAGTATATAACACAAAAAGATATCAAATACCCATGTATTTCTTAAACAATATTTTAAAAATTATGAAGTTAATTTAACCAGTAATTTTGCAACATTTGCCCCAATCTTCCTTGCTTGACGTTCTTGTTCAAGATCTTTCATTGTGTCATCTGCGTTAAACGAATCATTTGCTTTTGCCAATGCCATCTGCTCTGGAATAACAAGAACTCCCATATTTTCCAGTATGTTACGAACATGGACCAATCCTCTTAACCCCCCTAATCTTCCTGGCGATGCACTGACCAATCCTGCCACTTTTCCTCTATAACAATCCATAGGAGCTTCATCATCACCCTGTCTAGATGTCCAATCAATTGTATTTTTGAGGACGCCTGAAATTGAACTGTTATATTCTGGAGAAGAAATTAGGAAACCTTGATGTGATGACATTAGTGATTTTAGTCTATATGTAGTAGATGGAATTCCATTACGTTGTTCCAAGTTTTCATCATAAAGTGGCATAGGGAAATCTAGAAGATCAATCACTGTGACTTCAGCGCCAGCATCTTTTGCACCAGCAGCTACAATTTTTACTAATTTTTTATTGAATGAGTCAGTGCGAGTGCTTCCTGCAAATGCAAGAATTTTTGGGTGTACCACATAAAGTTTCACACTAAGTTATTTAACAATCTTTCTCATTAGTAAATCGTAATCAAAAAAAATATTTGATAATTTATTTAAAAACCATTGTTAATTTCAAAATAATTTCATTCTGTTTTGAATTTCAAATTACAGGTGGGACAAAACCAAGATGCTGCTTCACCTTGCTCTCTAAAAATAATTCCAAAACATTTTGGACATTGTCCAATTTCATCATCCACAAATTTTTTTAGATTCCGTGCAATACAAATATTTCAAAAATCAAAATAAGACACAAGCAAACTTGAAAACTAAAACAGAACGGGAATTCCTTAACACTTTTACGGTTTTCTCTAACTAACTGTCTATTACTGACAGTTGCTTGTTAGAGAATTTGTAACTAAATAACATTAAGCAAACCAAAGTAATTTCATTAAATATATCAATATCATCATCAAATTATCAAACAATTGTAATGTACATATTACTTATTAAGATTTACAATTAATCATAAGAAACATAGTAAAATTTACAAAAAATAGACGTTAATCAGATTAATATATAGATTAATTCTTAAATAGTTGAACTTCTTTACAATATTATGTCGATAAGTGTTTCGACTGAATAAACTGCGTGACCCTGCAGAACGAAAAAGGCAATCAGGCGTTTAACGTCCTGACAACGAGAGGAAATCTCTCTGTGTTCTGCAATTGAGGGTTACGCCTTTTTGTTTTCTTGGTAATAATGCATGTTTTGATTTACTTCAGGGATTTAGATCAGAAGAATTAAGGATCGTCTTAAATGTTAGAATGACGTAATCGTTTGCGAGATTCAAGTCTAAAAATTGTATGTTTGTCGTCCTAGCATACAATGACATGAATCTCTTAAATAATTAGAAATACTTTTTATAGAAATTACAGATCTATTTTTATTCTAGAAATGTGCGTGTCCGAAAGATGACATAATATCCTATTGTCAAATGTTGGCATCAGTTTGCAGGTCTGCTTGCAAGACCGCAAAGATTGATCTGCAAAAAGTCAGCTTCCAAATCACATACAACGAGTGGAGAATTTTTTAATAGTAAGTATAATCACAGAACAATTCAAGGTAGTGATAAAGTTTACAAATTCATTTTTAGACACAGTAAATATTTTGTTGAATCTCAAAGTTGGAGATACAGCTAGACTGGAGCATGTCAAAAGAATGATTCAAGAAGGCAAACCATTGTACTCCAGTGATAAGCAATATGTCAATAGTCTTGCAGAAACATATATCACAGATAATCAAATAAAGACAAATGTAGAGCAGCCGGCAGTATTGATAAATTGTCGCAACTGTAGTACAAGCATTCCAAAATCAGCAAAATTTTGCACTTTGTGTGGAACAAGTCAAAAAAGAGAACCTGCCCAATTTAACATGATAGAAATAGTAAAAAAATACAATCCGTTTCAAATTTTATCTAGACCAAATTCATATCAAATTCTTGCCATAATTGGTGGGCTTGCTGTAATGATACCAGTATTATTTATTTTGTCAAGAATTGATCCATTATTAGAAACAATCAACTATTATACAGAAAGAGACATTTCAGGACTGGCAGGAGTATTCATGTTTTTAGGAACACTCTCAAGTATCTTAAGTGTTATAGTAATAGTAGTTACCTTTGTAGTAAAAAATCCTAGAAAGGTAGGCAGAATCTTGTTTTTTACAGCATTTGCAGTATTGGTAACTTCTGTTTTAACAGGAGTAGTAGGTTTTGTTTTTATCTTACTTGCAAGTAATGTTGCCTACAAAAGAAGACATTACTAAGCAAGACAATTACATTCCTAAATTAGTCCAATTCAAATCCCAAATCAAAGATCAACGTCTTTTGTTTCTTTGCTAAGTAGTGTTGGAATTATGAGGATGGTAGCGCCAATAATGATATTAATTCCCAGTGCAACGGGTGCCATTTGTTTTGGGATACTAGACATCAAGTATAATGCAATTAATGGAGACCAAGAACCAAAAATCAATCCAGCATTGTATGAAAACCCTGCAGCGCTGTTGCGTATTTGTGTTGGAAATCTTTCTGAGAAATATGCAGGAACTGGTCCTGATGCAGTTGATACAACAAATGCAAACACTACAACATACAATACCAATCCATAGACATTATCCATGATTGCACTTGCAAGCGGTATTGAAACTAGGATAGATATAGACACAAAAATTAGCATTGATTTTCTTCGTCCAATTTTTTGTGATAACCAACCTGTAAAAATCATCCCAACCCAAGACGATGCAGTGGCATAAATCATGATTAGTGCTATTTGTGATTTTTCATAATTACCAAATTGTGCCAGGTATGTGGGTAAGATGCTAATTGACCCATGATACATGTATACAAGACCAGTCATTATTGCGGCACACAACAAAAACTCTTTTCTGTGAATTTTTCCAAAAATAATACTTCTCAATGGAGTCTTTTCAAATCCAGAGTCTTTGATTTTTTTTATCCATAAAGGAGATTCATCCATACTCAACCTTACAAAAAGTGCCACAAATCCAGGAATTATGCCTGTAAAAAAGAGAATTCTCCAGCCAAACTCTTCAAAAAGATTTCCAGGAAATGCAATAGTTATGATTTGAAAGGAGATAGCAGCTAAGAAAAATCCAAAAGAGAATCCACTTTGTAAAAACCCAGATACCAATCCTCTTTTTGGTTTTGGAACACTTTCGATTGTCAGTACCGCACCGCTACCCCATTCACCACCAGCAAAAATTCCCTGAATTAGCCTAACAGATATCAAAAAAACTGGTGCTAATACTCCAACAACTGCATATGTTGGCAATAGTCCAACTGCAAATGTGGCAACAGAGAATCCCAGTATTGTGATGATCATGGATTTTTTTCTGCCAAATTTGTCACCATAAATTCCAAAAATCACAGAACCTAGTGGCCTCATTATAAGTGTGACAGTATACGAGGCAAATGTTGCAAGTATGCTAAACATCGGATCCTTTGATGGAAAAAATAATTGACTAATTGAAGGAACAACTAAAAGCATCAATACAATATCGTATCCATCTAATGACCATCCAAGAAAGGAACCAATAGCAATTTTTTTCTGAGCTACAGTTAAACTCAACAAGATATGTCCAGTCTAGTTGTATATAGGCTTAGATTTTAAAATAGAAAATAAATTTTCAACTATATGTTTTATCTCCAAGGAAAACTATTCAGCAATGCAAAAGAAAAGACTTTTCAGAAATGAACACTATCTTATCAACATGATTACTGATGATATGGTAAAAGAAATTTGTGATAGAGTGGAGAATTCACTTGAGAATTATGTGTTAGAATATAGAGGGCGATTATTTGATGATGGGAAAATTATAGAGGGAGGTATGGAAGAGCAAATTAGAAACCAGTATGAATCCAGATTATCAGATAAGTTCCTTGCAAAAGGAGAAGACATTAAATTGGTTTCAGAAAAACAGAAAGAATACATAAAAATCAGAATAAAAAATACGTTAGAATTATCTAAAAGGCAATACGAATCATAGTTAAAAAAGATAAATCTATTGTTTTAAATTGATTTGAGGAATTGTTGAAGGAAACTCTTTTTGAGTAATATTGGAACACTAAAATGTCGCAAGTGCTATTTGCATCAGATGCCCTATGATTTCTTAGAATCAGTTCGTTTTTCCCAGTAAAATACAGATTAGCCCTTAGCGCATCATCGCTTTCATAGATCCTAACCTTGACCAGAAATAGTCCAGACTCCTCACAAATATGCTCAATCATAGGATATGTTGAAGAAACATCACTATGTTTGTCCTCTTGAAAATAAAAAATGTATTTTGCAACATCGGGAGAAAATGCAGAGATTGAAAATTCTTTGCCGTCATTTGTTTTGAGAATAACTGACCCATACCCAAGTTAGTAATACCTACATTATCCATTATCACTACTTCACGGTCTTCATCTAAATCAGTGATTGTATTTTAGGGGTTTTTGCTATTCTAAGTTTTCTTCACAAAGAATCTAAACGAGTCTTTAGATTAGATAGCATGTTCATAATTTGCATTAAATAGTAAATTCATTCTTTTAAACCCTCGGGGTTTATCAAATAATAATTTTTAGATATATCATAATGGTACAAATACTGAGTTAATTTAGTAATTACAACAAAATGCCAGAGATCAATATCAAAGAATATCAAAAAAGATGTCAAGAGTTACTTGAGGATCAGGAAGTAAGATTTGCAGGACTCTTAGATGAATTTGGAAAACTACTGGCTGGTGGATACAAGCATGGTATCACCCCCAGATTGACAGAGGAGCAACATGATACTGTATGTAAAGAGTTGGCAGCAAGAGTTGAAAAAAGAAAAAAATACGATGTAGAGCTTGGACGTGTGAAATATTCTGCATCGCGTAGAGAACATGTTGTTATAATGAGTTTTCCAATTTATGAAAAAGTAATAATGATAGTTGCAGAACCAAATGTCAATATTGATAGATTGGCATTTAGAATAATAGAAAAACTAGGAAGTCAGTGGGGGGAGTTTTTTGGAAAATAAATTTCAAAGAATTTTTTTGTATAGATAAAGTAACTACATCACAGTGTTTTTGAAATCATTGATAGTCGAGAGAGTATGCTTTGTCTCATGACCAATATCATGAATAGTTGCGCCGTTGTATTTTTTTTCAATAATTTTTCCAGCTGCCATCATTGCTATTCCTATAGGAGTAGTCATTGGTTCAGGAGCTAAAACTAGAGCCAGACCAATTTTTTGCATCTTTTTTCCTGGAGAGGGTGCCTTTTGTAAAGATCTCATAGATCTGGCAGTTCCTTTATCATCTATCTTTGACATGTCCGTGTATAGTGTGGCTCTTCGTTTGGCAGAATCAGAAACCTTACGTACTTTTTCTAGCCGTGTCTTTAGATGATCAACCATAACATAAAGACGTTTAGAAAAAATTAGATAAGAGATAATGATCAAAATCCATCACTTGGAAGTCAATAAAGAACAACAAGGAGACACCCAATTATACTGGGTTTAGATTAGATACAAAAGCATTGAAGGTAAAAAATTCCAAAAGATTAGAGTCAATCAAAGCAGCTCATCAGTCAGAAAGAGCAATCTACAGTACAAGAATGGAGGATTATTTGGAAGTGATTTCAGAACTTGTGGAATTAAAAGGATATGCCACAACATTAGATATTTCGCGATACATGAATGTAAGCGCACCAAGTGTTACAAAGATGCTGCAAAGATTGGAGGAAAACAAGTTATTAGAATATGAGAAATATCATGGGATTAATCTAACCAATAAGGGTACGGAGAAGGCTTATGAGATTAGACAAAATCATGGAATTTTATTAGAATTTTTTGAGATTTTAGGAGTAAGCCACGATACAGCAAATAAAGATGCAGAGGGAATAGAACATCATTTAAATCCCAAAACAATTAAGCAGTTAAGAAAATTCATCACATTTCTAAAATCAAATCCAAAAATTTTAGAAAGTTTTAAAAATCTTTAAGATGAATTGCGATGTCATTTTTAGACGAAGAAAGTTTCATAAGAGTTCTCGAAGCATCAGAGCGTTTTGGAATTATTATCTCACCTTTTTTGCCAATTCTAACAGATGTGACATAATTATCACGTACATAGATGTCAGCATGCATTGAAGAGAATTCCCTATCAACATTTAGTAATAAGGCAGTTTTAGATTCTGAAAAAGTAAATGGTAGTTCATCAGATTTATTTTCAGAATAAGAGTTTTTTTCAACTACATCGATGTGAATTTTAAGCAATTTTTCAATCTCATTTATGTTAGAACCCCCCTTTCCAATTATGGAGGACATGAATTGTTTATCAACTAGAACCTTAACTCTATTGTCAGATAATAGTTCAACTTCTACTCGAGGATCGAATTTTCTAAAGATATCGCGTATTTTGTCTTCTGCAAGTTTCTCAATTCCAACTTTTTGAACTTTTTTTGAGACTGGAACTATAACATTTTCTTCACCAAAAGTATAGATTTCATGTTCAAGTACATTATCAACAAAATTTCTAATCTCAATTACAGGTCTTGCCAAGTCAGATTCAGTCATACCAGTAGGAACTTTTACTACAAGTTCCAGGTCATAGATTTTACCAATGTGCCCATCTTTTACAAAAACTACGGTATCTATTACATTTGGAATTATTCCTAGCTCGATTTTTCCAATAAAACGTTGAATTGCATCCAAAGGCGAGTTTGCATGGACAACACCAACCATACCTACCCCAGTTAGTCTTAGATCAGCAAATGTGCGAAAATCTTCTCGTCTTCGCACTTCATCAAAAATGGTATAGTCAGGACGAACCAATAATAAAATATCGGCACTGTTATCAAAACTACCGTCTAGTTTCGTGTATTGAGTGATTCCAGGATCCACCTGTAAATCACGCGGTGATTCAAATGTCTTTACAATCTTTCCTGTGTGATGATAAAAATTAGCAAGACTGGATGCAAGTGTACTTTTTCCAGAACCTGGAGGACCAGATATTATAATTCCCTCCGCTCTGTCAGAAAATCTTTTCATCAGTTCATCTGTGATATTATAATCATCGAGAGTTAATTTCACAATTGGATGAACTATGGTGATTTCAAACGCTTCAGAAAATGGTGGATAAGTAATGGCAATTCTATAATCAGTGTATTGAATCACAGTTGCACCGGTCTTTGAGATTTCTATAGTACTAGAATCAAAAATGGTAGTAGTCTCCAAAATTTGAGATGATATTAATTGTAGATATTCTTTGGTTAGAATTTCATCACCTAACTTTGTTAGAGTAAAAGAGCCGGGCTTTCCTTTTTTTGCCATAGGAGGCATGTTTTCCTTTAGGTGAACACTCATTGTTTCAGAGTCAAAAAATTTCAAAAATTCCAAAGCAAGATTTTTAGAGATTGGTTTTACAAATACGGATTCTAATCCATCTGTTTGTGCAACTAAATGTTGAACATGATCTGATGTGTAAAGAACAGCCTCGTTTTGTTTTGCTACATCTTTGATTATTGTATCAATTCTACCTGTATTTGCCATATGAATATCCTCAGATGTGAGATGAGAGCCCTTGATAGAGACAATTAGACCATAATTATTTGACAGTTCTCTTAGTTTTCTAATCCCTTCTAATCCAATAAACCCCTGTTCTTTCTTCTGAGATGCTTGAGATTGTAGTTCGTCAAGGACTGCCTGAGGTATAATAATTTCAGAATTTTTAATATATCCAGATTCAATTTGGGCAATCAATTGTCCATTAATCATAATACTTGTATCAACAACAATCTTTGACAAAATTTCTATCAATTTTTAAATGAATTAAGACCCTAAATTACTTTGCCAAAATATCTGAAACGACTTTCAAGATATTTCTAAAATCAAATTGTTTTAAAATATAAGAAAAAGCGCCTGAATCCAAACAGCACGTGATTTTCTTACAATCACTTAGAATAATCAATATGGCTTTATCAGTCGGGATTTGTGCAATAATTTATCCGTCAATACGATAAAGAGTATTCCTAAATCAAGGAATAAAAGGTATTTTTACACTGTAAAAAAAGATAATTCAGAAAATCCCTAATTAGAATTGATTAAAGAAAACCAACTTTTTAAACTAAAATCACTCACTCTCTTGAAAAAATGGAATTTTAGCAATGAACATTAATGAATCAAGAAAGTCTGGAAATGGATAAAAATACAGAATTTTATGTAAATTGTGCATTATATTTTGAATTCTTGCGTAAAAAAGGAGATACGGATTATGATTTTGAGGATGAATATTACTTTACCATGCCTGCGATATCAAATCATTAAAAATAAGAGTCATTATTAATCTCGATTAATCTTAATTTTCCTGTGATTTTTCTAATTACTTAGATAATTAACCAGACAAGAAAGTCTCTTCATTAGTAATGATGCCAGAAAAAAACCAAATTCAAATTGCAGAAACAAACCACACAATAATGATAATTCAAATGAGTAAACAATCAGTGAAAATACGGGCAAAGAGGAAAATCAAAACATGGACTATGAACTAGAAACAATAAGACAAAAAGTAAAAGAATGTACCAAGTGTGAACTTTCCAAGACAAGAACAAAATCAGTGCCAGGAAAAGGAAATTTTCAATCAGATGTAATTTTTGTGGGTGAGGCACCAGGTAGAAATGAGGATAAAAATGGAGAGCCATTTGTAGGAATTGCAGGACAAAAACTTTCACTAGCATTAGAGGGTGCAGGAATATCAAGAGAATCAATATACATTACAAATGTCGTAAAATGCAGACCACCAAACAATAGAGTTCCAACAATCTCTGAGAGAGAAACATGTCATGACTACCTCCAAAAAGAAATTTCCATAATAAAACCAAAAATAATATGTATTTTAGGAAATACAGCATTTAATTCAATTTTAGGTGGATCAGAAATCACAAAATACAGAGGCAAAATTGTAAAAAAAGATAACCAATTGTATTTTTTGACAGTTCATCCGGCAGCTACAATTTACAATCAAGAATTAATGGCAGTTCTAAAACAAGATATTATCAAATTATTTGATTTGATCAGAGAATTAAAAAATGGCAAACAGATTTTAGCAGACATTGACTACTCTACCTAAGACATTTTATTCTCGTGATACTATTACAGTTGCAAAATGTCTATTAGGTAAAAAAATAGTGCGAAAAATAGGCAAATTTGAGATTTCAGGCATAATTGTAGAGACTGAGGCATATAGACACAGAGATGATCCAGCAAGCCATGCATTTAGAAAAATTACCGAGAGAAACAAAGCAATGTTTGAGGAAGTAGGAAAGGCATATGTCTATTTTACTTATGGAATGCATTATTGTTTTAACGTGGTTGCAAGAAATTCAAAATTTGAGGCAGGTGCAGTTTTAATTCGTGCAATCATACCTGAAAAAGGCATAAAAATAATGGAGAAAAACAGAGGCATTAAAGATATAAAAAAACTAGCTAATGGCCCTGCCAAGTTGACTCAAGCAATGAGAATTACAAAAGAACATTACGGAATAGACTTGACTACAAATTCAAAATTATTCATTACCGAGGGAGTAAATAAACCAGGCAAAATAATTGCCAGTCCTAGAATTGGAATAAAAAATGCAACTGACAAACTATGGAATTTTAAAATATTAATAAAATAGAAATGGAATTATTTGTCATTATTTTCATCTAATGTCCATGGTGCAAATTTTCCTAAGATTTTTTCCCAATCCAATCTTAAAAGCAAAACAACAACAGCACTCATCATAATTCCGAATATTATGATTCCAATATAGACGGTAGTTGCATCGGGGATTTTTTCAAGCAGTGGATTTATCAAAGAGAGTCCCAGATTATGAGAGATAAGAACAATGGAGTAACTAAGAACGATCTTACCAGTAAGTGTAGCAACAAAAAATCTTTTTGCATTATATTTTGCCAATCCTAATGGAACATAGACCAAATCATCAGGAATTGGAGTTGCGGCAGCAACAAAAGCCGCTGCAGCTCCATATCGTTTTACTAATCTTTCAAAAGGACGCATTCTCTTTCTAGTTTTTTCATTTATAATATGTCGGCCTTCATAACTAACATAAAAAATAATTTGTTTTGCAACAGTTGCACTTAATGCAGAAAGTAATGCAATAGCATGAAGATTGAATTGATCACCAACAGACATTGTAGCAAGTAAAAGAAACCCTGGTAATGGAATAAATGGAATTAAAGAACCAAAGAAATTAACCAGACCCAATCCCAGATACCCAACTTCCGTTGAAAATGGAAATAGGGCAGTAATATCCACAAACCAAACAGGAATCAGGCGCTATTTAATAAAAGCGAACATCGCCCAGATTTGGTAAAAGTATTCGGCAATCATTAAAATATCATCTTTTTACAAGTAAAATAGATGATCAAGAAAGAATATCCAAAAATTTGCGATGGAATATCAGCAATAAGTCCATACATTAGATTTGTAGGCATAATAGGAAAGGGAGGAGAACTCTTGGCATACAAAAGGAGACCGGATTTAAAACCGCTTTTGGATGTAAAAAACACTCAGTATCAATTTTCACACATTGCAATAAAAACAGACTTGGAGGAATTTTTCGATAAAAATCTTGGGGAAATACAATTTGTTTGGGAAGAAAGAAAAAAAGTTCAAACTATATCATTTGCAATTAAAAAAGTTCGTGTTTGGATATCAATTGATAAAAAAGTAATTCGTTCAGAAATGTTAAGAATAATTGATTCCTGTTTGCCTATTGTTAAGAAATACGCTCAGGCGTAAAAAGATTTAATCTGAAAACATTATCGACGTAAAATGATCATAAATTTCCAAGTAGAGTAAATGAGCTGCCCTATTGTATAACATAAAAAGAACAGAGGGGCTCAACTTTTTTAATACATCATTAAAAGAAAAACATGGATGAAATAAAAGAGATTAAAAAATTCACCAATAAAATAAACTCACAAGTTTTCGATTCAAAAGAATATCAAAAAATGAAAATTGAAGAACTTAGTATAGAAATTAAAGAAACCGTCAAATTTCAACAAGAACTATTTCAAATCATTGAAGAATTTGAAATGAGGGAAATACAAGAAGACTTTATCAAATATGCAAAGATGATTTACAAAAATACCACAGAAAGAAAAATATTAAAAATTCAAGAAACACATCTTAAAAAAAATTGAAAAAGAATATCTTAAATCGAATAAAAAGTGAGCTATTGTTCATCATATAACCAGCATCTAACATAACCAGTTTTTGTTTTAAATTTCGGTGGAACTGTTTTACATTTTTCTATTGCGGCTGGACATCTTTCAATGAAACGACATTGAGTTGCAGATTCTAAAAGACTTGGAGGTATTCCTTTTATGTATTTTGGAATATTTCCTTTTAATTTTGGTATTGATTCTAAAAGTCCTTGGGTGTATGGGTGCTTTGGATTTTGATAAATTTCCTGAGACGAACCAAATTCGACCATATGCCCTCCATACATAATTCCAATTTTATCAGCAATTTCAGACAAAACCGCCAGATCATGAGTAATCAGCATAAATAACATCCCATCTTTTTTGAGTTTTTTTAAGAGATTAACAATTTGAGCCTGAATTAAAACATCAAGTGCAGTTGTGGGCTCATCTGCAATTACAAATTTTGGTTTAAGCAGTAACGCCATGGCAATTATCACTCTTTGTTTCATTCCACCACTAAGCTCATGTGGATATTTTTTTAAAACAATATCAGTCAAACTGACAGAATGAATTGCATTTACAATTGCTTCATCAAAATTACCATTGAAGTTGTGCTGTTTTAGAATTTCAACAAATTGCTCTTTTATAGTAAATACAGGATCAAGAGAATTCATAGCACCCTGAAAGATCATTGAGATTTTTTTCCATCTGAATTTCTCAGTAAATTCAGATTCAGAGAGTGTTAATATGGAATCACCGTCAAAAACTATTTCTCCGTTTGTGTTACCTCCTAAAAGCATTCTAATAATTGAAAGACCCAAAGTGCTCTTACCACATGCACTTTCTCCTGCGATGCCTATGGATTCACCGTCTGCTAAATCAAAGTCTACGTTATCTACTGCATACACAGAACCCTTTGATGTATGATATTGAGAAGAAAGACCTTTTGCAATTAAGACCATATATTCAGTAGATCCTACTAGAATTTTTGTCTTGCACTAAGGGATATAAACAACTTTACAGAATGTAAGAAATCGATTCAAATGAAATTGCCAATATGTAATTTTGATGCAAAAAATGCAGTTCTTTGCCCAAAATGCGAGAAAAATGTAGAATCTGGAACTATTACAAAGGCAGATGTTGATGCATCGATCAAATTGGCACAATTAGCTAAATCAAATCAAATAATTGATAAATTTACACTCTATTCATGTAAGGAATTCAATGGAAACTTTGTGCTGTCATTAGCTAAAAATGACATAATGATAATAAGACAGAGTCGTACACTTTACAAATTACTTCAAGAGCAATTCAAAGGAAAAATATGGTTGGTAGAAGATGATGAAAATGACAAGAAATTCATCGAAGATCTATTATTCCCAACAAAAATTTTGTCAATTAATTCTGTTTGGGTACCTGGCGGAGTACAAAAAACAAAAGCGGTGGTATCTGGAAAATGGACCCCTAAATTCCCAATTGACACAAACAAGGTTATTCAGATTGTCAAAAATACCCGAAACCTTGACATTGAGATAGAATTTGAGGAAAAAAGAAGGTAAAAGGAATTGAAATTTGTTAAAACACATGACATTTCAGAATTAAATACAGAAATTATTGGAAAAGAGGTCGTCTTAGGAGGATGGATTGAAGATCTAAGAAAATTAGGAAAGATGACATTTATCACATTGCGTGATGTCTCAGGAATTTCTCAGATCATAGTAAAGGGGGAATTAAATGACAATTTAGGGGAATTAAACCGTCAAAGCGTAATTAGTGTGAGGGGAATAGTGCAAGAAACAAAAGCACGAGATTTTAATTTTGAGATAAAAGCAGAGGAAATAGATGTGCATGCAAAGGCAGTACACCCTTTACCTGTGGATCCTATCGGAAGAGTAGAGAGTAACATCGACACACGATTAAATCATCGTGCATTAGATATGAGAAATCAAAAGACAGCATCAATTTTCAAATTACGACATTATGTGTTAGAAATATTACGTAAGACATTAGCAGAGAAGAAATTCATCGAAATTACAACTCCAAAAATTATAGGCAGTGCAAGTGAGGGAGGAGCAAATTTATTTTCATTGGATTATTTTGGTAAGACGGCATATCTTGCTCAAAGCCCACAACTATACAAAGAACAAATGACAATAGGGTTGGAGAGAGTTTATGAAATTTCTAATTTCTACAGAGCTGAAAATTCGCACACGGGTCGCCATCTCAGTGAATTTACAAGTGTAGACATAGAAGCTGCATTTATGGATTATAATGATGTCATGAATATTTTAGAATCATTAGTAATTGAAGTTTATAAGAACATATCAGAAAAGTGTAAAAAAGAACAAGAAAACATAGGACATATAATTGAAATTCCAAAATATCCTTTTGAAAGAATAACATACACTCAGGTAATTGACGAGTTAAAAAAAGAAGGAGAGAAAGTAGAATTTGGAGAGGATTTACTTGATTCGCATCTAAGAATTATTGGAAAAAATCATCCAGGGTTTTATTTCCTTACAGACTGGCCAATGAAATTAAAACCATTCTACATTAGAGAAAAAGACGAAGACCCCAAGTTATCGCGCTCATTTGATCTTCAATTTGGATATCTAGAGTTATCATCTGGTGGGACCAGACTCCATAATCCAGAAATGTTAAAGGCCAGACTCAAAGAACAGGGTTTAGACCCAGCACAATTTGCAGATCATCTTCAAACATTTGATTGGGGAATGCCACCTCATTCTGGATGGGGGATGGGATTGGATAGACTAATGACTACTCTAATAGGAATAGATAATGTGAGAGAAGTCGTACTTTATCCAAGAGACCCGGACAGATTGAGCCCATAATATCAATTCATATTTTTATTGTAAAAGAAATAAGACATCACATGATTGAACAAATAGATGCAAAAAATGTCGTAGAAGTCATAGGAAATAATTTAATCGGAGTTTCACATGATTCCAACAGCTTCCAAAAGCTACCAGATTCATTTTGGGGTTATTTTGCAAGAGGTCATGATAAAAAAGGAACATTTGGGGTAATAGTTACATATTCTGAAAATGGAAAAGATGTAGATGAACTTATCAAAATGTACGAAGAGTGGGCAAATAAAAATAAAAGTAAAGAAACAAAATAATCTATTTTGTTTCTTTTAAGAGTTTTCTATACTCGTGACATTCCTTGCAGATGGGTTTTCCCTTGTAATTTGGATTACCATCAGTGATTTTTAAGGTGCCCGGATTTATTTTGCAAATGCTACAAACAACCATAATTACACATTAAAAGATACAATTTATAAAAATTGATAATTTTTTCAGAGATATCAACTAAATGATTTTGAAGGGTCAGAGAAAGGATCATG
>JAHFUM010000002.1:0-1295 GCA_023265135.1 Nitrosarchaeum sp.
CAGCATCTTGGACATATTCTGCAATTGGTTTGTCCTCCGGTTCTCACACATTCCAATCAAGGGCAACAGACTCTGCAGGAAATACAGGACTATCATCTGTTGTTACCGTTACCGTAGACACCACGAACCCAACATCCACCATTTCATCTCCATTAAACAATTCATTCTCATCATCAACCACAGTGGGATTATCTGGAACATCATCTGACACTAATTTATCAACTACCCAAATCTCAGTTGACGGTACAGCATTTGTAGCAACAAGTGGAACTGCAGCATCTTGGACATATTCTGCAATTGGTTTGTCCTCCGGTTCTCACACATTCCAATCAAGGGCAACAGACTCTGCAGGAAATACAGGACTATCATCTGTTGTTACCGTTACCGTAGACATAACAGCTCCAGTCATTTCTTCAGTCTTACCTGTTTCATCATCATCTATTAATGATGTTTCATCTGGCCAATCTGATGTAGGCTACACTCTAAGCGAAGCCATTGCAAGTGGTACCATTACAATTACAAATACAGGCGGTACTGCAGGCGGCGGCGGCACATGTATCTTACGAGGCAATGCACTAAACTCTGGTGTACAGACAAACTTTAAACTAACAAACTCTCCACAAACTTGTACATCCGATATCACTCTTAACAACGGTGGAATCTACACATTTGCATTTGCTGGAACAGATGCAGCAGGAAATGTAGCTACTACACTCACAAGTACAAATGTTACATTTGATACAACTGGGCCAACTCCAGCAATTACATCCACATCAACTAACCCAACAAACGCCAACCCAGTTCCATTTGCAGTAGATATGGGTGAAGCAATCAACACATCAACATTCACCCTATCTGACATTACAGTATCAAGTGGAACTAAACAAAACCTTGCAAATACTAGTGGTGATAACAGACACTTTACATTTGATGTTCTAAATCCAACTAACAGCGCAACACTCTCAGTAAGCATTGCAGCAGGATTTCTTTCAGATTCTGCAGGTAATACCAACAATGTCTCCAATACATTAACTCGATATATTGATCGTACTGCACCAATCATCACTCCAACAGGATCTGATGCAACACTCGAAGTTGGTGTTGACACTTACACAGAACTAGGTGCAACAGTAACAGACAATGATCCAGCATACTCTGAATCAGTCACAGTCGGTGGTGACACAGTTAACACAAGTGTTCCAGGTGTCTATGTAGTAGAATACACTGCACCAGCTGATGCTTCAGGAAACACACCAGATATGGCATCAATTACAATTACAGTTTCAGACACTATC
>JAHFUM010000002.1:1305-182464 GCA_023265135.1 Nitrosarchaeum sp.
TGGTGACACAGTTAACACAAGTGTTCCAGGTGTCTATGTAGTAGAATACACTGCACCAGCTGATGCTTCAGGAAACACACCAGATATGGCATCAATTACAATTACAGTTTCAGACACTATCAAACCAATCATCACTCCAACAGGATCTGATGCAACACTCGAAGTTGGTGTTGACACTTACACAGAACTAGGTGCAACAGTAACAGACAATGATCCAGCATACTCTGAATCAGTCACAGTCGGTGGTGACACAGTTAACACAAGTGTTCCAGGTGTCTATGTAGTAGAATACACTGCACCAGCTGATGCTTCAGGAAACACACCAGATATGGCATCAATTACAATTACAGTTTCAGACACTATCGCTCCAACAGGTACAGTATCAATTAACAGTGGTGCCACATATGCTACCAGTACTGCAGCTACACTCACTCTAAGTTGTGCTGATTCAGGATCTGGATGCTCTATGATGAGAATCTCAACAGATGGAACACTTGATACAGAACCTTACATTGCATTTACAACTTCATCACCAGTTACATTGCCAGGACCTGACGGAGTAAACACTGTCAAGGTGCAATACAAAGACGCATCTGGAAACGTATCTACAGGTGTAATTAGTGACACCATCATACTAGACACAGTCAAACCATATGTTCTAAGTTCCACGATAATTGGTCCAAACACCATCAGAGTAATATTTAATGAAGTAGTATCCTCAGTTCCAGCAGATTATGTTAAAGTTACTATCACCCCACCAGGTGACGATAGAACTATTTTGACTTCTACTTCAGGTTCAACAACAATAGATCTTACATTTAGTGGTACATCTGCTGCATCTGGTGCCACAGGAACATTGTACTTTGCTAGTCCAAAGGATGTAGCAGGAAACAGTGTTGCAGCAGGAAGTGCATCTATTGCAGATGGACAATCACCAAACGTAACATTAACTTCAGCATCTCCAAATCCAGTATGGACAACATTCTCAGTTACCGCAACATTTGACGAACCAGTTTCAGGATTACTAGTCGGAGAAATCTCTGTTACAAACGGTGTAGCAAATACATTATCTGGAGGGCCAACTGTTTACACATTTGATATTGTGCCAACAGCACCAGGTCCAGTATCTGTTTCAATTCCAACTGGAGTAGCACAGGATGCTGCAACCAATACTAATACTGCATCTAGTCCACTAGCTAGAACATTCACGCCTTTGAATTTAGTAGGTTTCAGACAACCAGTAGATATGGGAACCATATTAAACACAGTAAAGGGTGGCTCTACAGTTCCATTGAAATTTGAAATCTTCCAAGGAAACACGGAAATGACAGACACTACATTAGTAACATCTGTTAAACCCACATTACCATTTACTTGCACTACAGGTACTCCAGAAGATGCCGTTGAGGAAATAGTCACTACAGGTGGAACAGCTTTGCGTTACTCTGGTAGTCCCGATGGATTCTTTATCGACAACTGGAAGACTCCTTCAACCAGTCCAAACAAATGTATGGATGTGAAGGTCACTGTGGTGGGTGGAGCAACTTTAACGGGTCACTTTAAGTTCAAGTAGAACTTAAAACCAAACATTCCATCTTATTTCATACTTTCATTCAATATTTTTTTTAGTGTAATTTCCACTTGCAACACAAATGTAAAAACTAAAACTTTGTGAGATAACAATGTGCAATTACAAACTATTTTAATTCAAAATTACAATCTAGGTTAAATTACAATATTATAAGAGTAATTGCTGGATTAATAGTGAAATAAAATGACTGATCTTTATCGCCTACTCCCTGAAGAGATGGAAAAGCTAGTAATTGACATGGGCCATCCAAGGTATAGAGCAGACCAGATACTATACCCATTATACTATAAATTTCCAAAAAGCATCTCTGAGCTAAAACAGTTACCCACTGCAATGCGGGATAAGCTAGTTGAGGAAGGATACACAATAGGTTCTGCAACTGAAACTCATAGAATTACAAGTGAAGACGGAGACACAACCAAACTATTACTCAATCTCTCAGATAATACACCTGTTGAAACTGTCCTGATACAATATGAACCAACAAAGATTGGAGGTCATCCACGGTCCACCATCTGCGTTTCCACCCAGGTAGGATGTGCAATGAAGTGCATATTCTGTGCAACCGGGCAGATGGGCTTTGAGCGAAACCTAAAGGCTGAAGAGATTGTAGCACAGGTAATTCACTTTGCAAATCTTTTACAACAAAGAGGCCAGCATGTAACAAATCTTGTCTTTATGGGGATGGGCGAACCGCTTGCAAACTATGACGAGACAATTCGTGCAATCAAACTACTAACACATCCAAGAGGTTTTGGAATTGGACAGAGAAACATCACCATATCTACAATCGGAATCATTTCCGGCATTGACAAATTATCTGAAGAGGATCTACAAATCGGACTGGCGATTTCTTTACATGCACCAAATGACACACTGAGAAAAAACCTAGTCCCAACTGCAATACCAAATTCAGTAGAGGAATTAATTGCAGCAGGAAAACGATATTTCAAAAAAACCGGAAGACGTGTCACATTTGAGTATGCACTAATTGAAGGAATCAATGATTCCCAAGAGATTGCAAAAGAGTTAGCTATTCTCCTGGAAGGAAACGGCTCACATGTTAATTTAATTCCAATAAATCCAACTGCAGGAAATTTCCAAAGACCGTCCAAAAAAAGCATTCTAGACTTTGAAAGAATTCTGCTAAGATCCGGTGTCAATTGTACTGTAAGAGTTGAGAAAGGATCAGAGATTTCTGCTGCATGCGGACAGCTTAGAACTGATATGATCTAGAAAGTGTTAAAATAGGGTCTTTAGGAAATTCATACATGGCAACTAAAAAATCCCATGGTCGCTCACACGGATTTAAGCACAAAGCAAGAGCAGTAATGACTAAAACTGCTCCCAGAGGCGTGTCTTTCCTACTGCGAGAGTATCATGAGGGTGAACAAGCACTAGTAATTATCGACCCAAGACAGCACAAGGGATTGCCTCACAGACGATACCACGGTAAGGTGGGTATAGTAACCGAAGTCGGCAGACGTTCAGTTACACTAGATGTAAAGTTGGGAAATAAAACAAAAACCTTAATCACTAGACTAGACCATATCAAACCATTCGGTGTATTATAATGGAAGAAATAAAAAAGAAACAAAGCATCTCATTATCTGAAGTTAAAGAGATTTTAGGCAAAGTCGATGTCGAAGAGATGGATCAAATTCAGCGATGGACATATGACTATGTTTCCAAATTTGTAAAGATTGATTCTAAAGAAGCCAAAGAGATGAAAAAGCAACTAATGAAAGATTGTGAGTTAACAGAAGAAGAAGCAGTTGAAATTGTAAATATCAGACCATCAAGTTTGGCTGAACTACGTTCATTTACATTTGGTTGGAAGAAACTTATTCTTGCTGAAACCCTAGAAAAAATGCTCAAAATAATTAAGGGGCATTCCTAATCTCAAGGAGAAATTTATTTTGCACAGGGCTCAATCCCCACCTAGAAAGTATGAGGAGTATGCATATGTTTTGGATTTTAATCCACGTGGAAAATCTACCACCGTACGCGGACGTGAAGGAATCATCATCACTGCAATTGGAGAAGACAGACTTACACTATTAGAAGTTCTTGGAATGCCAAATTCAACATTTGATATTGGAGAAAGAATCTACATTGGAAAAGAAGGAAGAACCAAAATTCTTTCTGTCTTGGGAAAGCTAGAGTACGAACACATCTCATCATCTGCTCAGAGTGAATTGCCTGGTGTTGTTCAAAATATCGTAACTCACAATGAGGCAAGATTTGTAGAGTATCTCAACAATGCAAGACCCTTAACTCCGAGAACTCATGCACTTGAATTAATTCCAGGAATTGGAAAAACATACATGAAATTAATGCTCGAAGAAAGAGAAAAGAAAAAGTTTGCAAGTTATGCTGATTTGCAGGATAGAGTTGGATTCAAAGAGCCAGTCAAGCATATCTCGGAGAGAATCATGGATGAAATCACTGGTCAAAGTAGAATGAATATCTTTGTCAAAAAATGATTAAAAGAAAAAGACTGGGCCAACACTTTCTAACCTCAAATGAAATAGCAAAATCAATAATCTCTGAGGCTAAAATCACTAAAAATGATACAGTCTTTGAGTTAGGCACGGGGCTAGGAATATTGACTCCATTATTGTGCGAAAATGCAAAAAAAGTCATCTCAATTGATACAGACAGAGAATTATACCAAAAGGCAAAATCACACTTTTCTGGCATTGATAATTTGTCCATAGAGTATGGTGACGGATTCAAAAAACAATATACTTTTTCCATTTTTGTATCAAATTTGCCTTATTCACAAAGCAAAGAGGCAATAGAGTGGCTAGCAAATACCCCATTCTCTCACGGAGTAATCATGGTGCAAAAGGAATTTGCAGAAAAACTATTTGCAAAATCTGGAAAAAACAGACGCGCTGTAAGTATAATTGCAAATTACTCCTTTGAGATTGAAAAATTTTTAGATGTGAGCAAAAGAAACTTTGATCCCCCACCAAAAGTAGATTCTGTGGTTCTTAAAATTACTAAAAAGCACACACTTGAAAAGGATCTCATTAGTGTGATAAACAAAATGTTTGCATACAGACGAAAAACAATCCATAATATCTTTAAGCAGTTTGGAAAAGAAACCGTAATAGAGAAACGACTAGATGACCTTTCAGGTGAACAAATAATTGATCTTGCCAAAGAAATTCTTGAGAGATGAGGAATACTCTCCATCTGAAGACACATTCTTTGTTGCCAACTATCTTGAAAAAGAGAAAGGAACATCAGCACTAGATGTAGGAAGTGGCTCTGGATATCTAACAAAACTTTTATCTGAAAATTTTACATTCGTTGTTGGAACCGACATTAATTTTGTCGTATTAAAAAATCAAACATACAAAACAAAAAATTTAGTATGCTGTAACGGCTCTGATGCACTAAATATAGAATTTGATCTAGTAGTGTGCAATTTACCATACCTTGCTACAGATGAAATTTTAGATGCAGCAACTGATGGTGGAAAAGATGGATTTGAAGTACCCAAAAAAATATTTGACTCACTTTACAAAAATATCAAAGTAGGCGGCAAGTTTCTTTTTGTAACTACATCACTTTCTGATTACCAAAAACTAATGGATCACGCACAAAAATTAGGACTAACTCCAAGAATTCTTGCAAAAAAGAAATTATTCTTTGAAGAACTGATTCTAGTTGAAGCTAAAAGAGAATAGTTATTTTCGCAGTTTCTCTTTTGCATAAGATATTATGGCATCAGTCATTTGTGTAGTGCTTGCATTACCTCCAATATCATATGTTACTGCTTTTCCTTCATTGATTACTAGCTCTGTTGCTGCAAAGATTACATCTCTTATTTGAGGCTCGCCAAGATAAGCAACCATCCATGCTCCAGATAGTATTGCAGCAGTAGGATTTACCTTATTCATTCCCTTGTATTTTGGTGCACTGCCGTGAGCTGGCTCAAACATTGCATAAGAATCTCCAAGGTTTGCAGAATAAACACATCCTATGGAACCTACACTTCCAGATGCGCATTCAGAGATAATATCCATAAAGAGATTAGTGCTTACTAGGACAGAATTGTTGAATCTTTCAGGATTTTTTACAAGCTGTTGAGTCATGTTATCGATATAGTATTCCTCAACATCTATTCCTGGATTTTGCTTTGATGCTCGTTCAATTTCTTCCCAAAAAATTCCATCAGTTTGTTTTAGTATGTTTCTCTTGGTAATAGGAAATATTTTTTTTAGATTATGATCCCTTGCCCATTTGAATGATGCATCTGCAATTCTTTTGCACCCTTTACGTGTGGTTTTTCTAATTGCAATTGCAGAATCATCAGATGTTTTGAATTCAATTCCTGCATAGAGGCCTTCTGTTGCCTCCCTAAAGCATACAAAATCAAGTTTTTTATCTGGAGACAATCTATCATAAGTTTTGATTGGTCTAATGTTGCAGTATAATTCAAATTTTTGGCGAGTTGAAACTGCCACACTTCTTGGTGCATTAGGACTTGGGATGGTTGTAGTTGGACCTTTATAACATGCATTGCTTTCATCCATTATTTTTGCAGTCTCCTCTGGAATGTAAGTAGCACCACCATGTTTTTCCCATTGCTCAGATCCAGCCTCACACAAAATTAGTTCACTTTGTGTATTGCATGCCTTTAGCACCTTCATCATGGCGTCAACTAGTTCTGGACCTGTTCCATCTCCTTTAATGACTGCCGCTTTTTTTGCCAATTTTCGAATTTAATTACACTATGTATTTAATTCTACCTTGATTTCAGAATTATCTTATCCATTTTTTCATCGATATAGTTTATTAGATGATTTACTAAATCAAGAAAAATGTTAATCGTACAAATTTCTGATCTTCATGTTGGCTCTCAATTTCTCCAAGATAAATTTGATACACTAGTAAACGAGGTGAATCAACTTTGTCCAGATGTCATAGTGATTACCGGCGACTTGACAAATGAAGGACTAATGCAAGAATACGAAGAGTGTAAGTCATTGTTGACAAAATTCAATACAAAAAAAATTATTGCCATTAGTGGAAATCATGATTACCGAAACACGGGTTACCTACTGTTCAAAAAATTTTTCCCATTTGAAGCAATAAATGAATTAAGTGACGATGTGGTACTGGTGACACTTGGAAGTGCACGTCCTGATAGAAACGAAGGTGAGGTAGGATACCGTCAAAATTTATGGTTAGAGAGAACCATGAAAAAATACAAGGACAAAGTAAAGATCCTGGCAATGCACCATCATCTTATAGCAATTCCAGATACCGGCTCTGACCAATTAACGGTAGTTGATGCAGGTGATGTCTTAAGAACAATATTGGATACAAGAGTTGATCTTGTTTTATGTGGTCACAAACATAGACCTTGGGAATGGAATTTTGGCAAACTCATGGTAGTAAATGCAGGAACTGCAACATCAGAACGAGTCAGAGGACTATTTGAAAACACATACAATATCATTACCATTTCAAACAAATCTGTTAGTGTAGATCTAAAAATTGTAGGTGGAAAAAGAATGAAACTAAACGATATTGTGATTAATTATCACCAGTTTGGCGACGAATGAATTTATCAGGCTAGAGTTACTGTGGTGTTGAATTAAAAAATTTACAATTAAAATTTATTTCATCAGGGTTACGTGACCTGTTAACTCTTTTGTCTTTATTGAATCAGTTGCCGTACCTGTTGGACTTTGTGGGAAATACTCCATCGTGATTTTTTGATAAGTAAATGATACACTTTCAGTTGGATTCTCACCTGAATTTCCAGAAACAGAATATGATGATACCATTACATCTGTGAAGGTAACTATAACGTATGACGTATCAGAACCTGCTTTTCGTAGTGTCAACTTGGCTTCTTTAACGTGCTCCCCAGTTGCAGCCATCTGCATTAAGACTGGTGATGACTTGTCAATTGATTTTGTAACGTGGAGATCTTGGAATGATACTTTGCCTGTTCCAGCGCCACCGCCAGTAGATGTCGTACCCATTTGTGACATTCCCCATGACCATGAAGAAATCTCAATTTCTCCTTTATGACTTGAATCAGTTGACTCTCCATCAACTCCATCTAGTTTTAGAAAATAGTCAGAGGCAGCAAACGCTGTACTTACACCAGTTGTAATTATAATTGTAAATATGATTGGTAATAACCAGTACTTTAACAACAGAATTAATTGATAGAGATAGATTATAAGTTTTTTTAAAAACTAGCCTATCACTTAATTAATGGTATAACTTGTATAATATCAATTGAAAAAAATAATCTTGTTATCCGTTATTTTTGTTCTGTCTTTCCTAGTTAGCCAGACGCTAGTATCAAACTCATACTCTGCACAAGCAGACTATTATCTAAAAATAGATACCATAGAAGGAAGTGTAGCAGTTAATGGAGAGGAAGGTTGGCTTCCACTTATATCCGTTCAAACCATGGGAGATCCTGATTTTGATCTTAAAGCATATTCTCAAACACCAAACAGTGGAGTCGATGCGCTTACTGACGGTCTACTTGTAATCAGAGCTGTAGACAAATCATCTCCTGTAATTCTTGACGCACTTGCTTCTGGGACACATATTCCAAAAGGCAAATTGGCTTTCTGTGAATCTGGTAAATGCAGCACTATTCCATTATCTGATATTAGTTTTCTAAATTACACCATGAGTTCAAGTCAAGATTCCGTCACTGAAACTATCTTGATATCATCTAATGTAAAATCCGATGCAAACAAGCTAGTGATTCCTGGTTGGATTAAAAATAATGCCAAGTGGTTTGGAGAAGGTACAATCGGACCTTCTGATTTTTCAAAAGGTATTGAATATATGATAAAACAAAAAATTATGAACATCCCAGATCTTCCTGCAAATTCTGGAGTTTCAGAGACCAAAATGCCAGATTGGATAAAAAACAATGCAAAATGGTGGGCAGACGGACAAATACCTGATCAAGACTTTGTAAAAGGCATTCAATTTTTGGTAGAAAAAGGAATCATCAAAGTAAATTAAATTTTCATTTCCTAAATCCTTAAGTTTCTAGATAATTTAGAAAAAATAATGAAATTGTTTTCTGGAGAAAAGATAATTTTATTATTTGTACTAGTTTTATCTAGTGTACTCTCAGTTAATGTTACATTTGCACAAAATAATGGGACTGATTCTATTCCAATTAACACTCCGCATGAATGCACAGATAGCTCTGGCATTGCGTGTCCTTTGGAAATTATTAATAAAACACAATGGGATGTTGGCACCATAGCATGGAATAATACAGCATACCGTGAGGAAAAACTATCTGAAATTCAAACCAAAATCATTGTTTATGATTTTGACATGAATACACATCCAACAGTTAAAGATTGGGTCTCCATTCAATTATGGTCTAAATCTTCACCAGACAAGATCACAATACCCCAGTTATTTGAATCATCTGAGGATAGCGGAATATTTGAGGGTCCAATTATTTTAATAAATGCTACTTCAAAACCAATTTTTCTAAACCAATTAAACGTAAATCAAACAGATGTAGTATTTGCAAGTTACTATGATTGGACTCTACCTGAAAATCTAAACTCTACAAAAATAGAAATAATTGCTGAATCTCCTGTAAATTTTGAACCCGTAAATGTAGATACAGATGGAGATGGAATTTATGATAATTCAGACAAATGTCCGACACAACCAGAAACCGTAAATAATTACCAAGACACTGATGGCTGCCCTGATGAAATACCTGTTACTGACTCAGACCATGACGGAATTTCAGATAATTCAGACAAATGTCCAACAGTGCCTGAAACCGTAAATAATTATCAAGACACTGACGGCTGTCCTGATGAAGTACCTGTTACTGACTCTGATGGCGATTCTATAATTGATGCAATTGATTCTTGTCCGACACAACCAGAAACAATTAACGGATTTGAAGACACTGATGGCTGCCCTGATCAATTACCCATAAAAGATTCAGACCATGACGGAATTTCAGATAATTCAGACAAATGTCCAACAGTGCCAGAAACAATTAACGGATTTGAAGACACTGATGGCTGCCCTGATCAATTACCCATAAAAGATTCAGACCATGACGGAATTTTAGATAATTCAGACAAATGTCCAACAGTGCCAGAAACAATTAACGGATTTGAAGACACTGATGGCTGTCCTGATAAAACTAATGACCAAAATGATCCTCTTTTGATATATGTTGTTACAGGAATTGGCATTGCTGGGGCAGCAACTTCCATAGGAATTAAATTGCATAGTAAAGGACATGGAGGAAAAGATACAAAGAAAGTTGAATCTGATAACCGCAATGATCACCAAGATCAGTCACCTAACGTAGAAGTTAGAATCACAGGAGGTATTGAATAATGTCTGTGAATCAACTTGTTGATATTGTAAAACCACTCATCACTGATATCCTGGGTCAAAACATCCCAAATAGTTCAGAAATACAAAATGATATTTCCTTTATATCAAAAATGATTCCAACAAAAAAATCCAAAGATGATTTCTTGAAAAATGCCACAAACACCATTGTTGCAGAATTGATGAAATATTTGCCACAGCCATTCTCTGTAATGTTAAATGATGGAATCAAAACTCAGATTGACTTTCAAGGTACTAAATTTGCAATGCCATTTTCATTGCCACCAATAAAACCACACATCGCATTTAAAATTTTAGTAAATGAATCTCAAACATTTACTGGAAAGATGAAGTTTATGATAAATACCGAAGTAACGCCAATAGGTTTTGAAGTACATCCTACATCCGAAAAGAAATTCACATCTTATGGAAAACTACAAGTATCATTTACTTTGTTGCTGATCCAGTCTGCAGCATTAGGATTCCAATATGATACTCCGCAATTATTATTTGAAAAAAATTTCGAAATTGATTTCACAAAATACCGCATAGAGATTTAATTTCTTACTGTATTGATTGTTCCTTTGTAAGGGCAGGTAGTTCACATTGATTAGTTTATTCGTAATCTTCCAGAAATATGCCTAGTAACTCGTAAAATGACAAAAAACATCGTAAAAATATGACTTATTTACAGATTAATTCAAGGCAATCTGTGCGGGGATCGCCTAGCTTGGTAGGGCGTGGGATTGCTAATCCCATGTCAGCAATGACTCGTGGGTTCAAATCCCTCTCCCCGCGCCATTGATTCGGGGTAAAGACAGAGAGGCTTCATTTGACCTTTTTTTATCAGATTTTTTAATTATCTCATGTTAGTAGATAGTACATGCTCGGAAGAAGGTGGCGTACTAGAGAAGAATTTTGGTACCTTATGAAATATAATGCAAAAGGTTCATGGCCTTCAATTCTTTTTGGTGTGTGGACTGCATTTCTATTTGTAGGTGCATTACTAATCAAAGACAGTTGGGAAAAAGATCTTCCAAACTGGTATGCTACACTTATCGGTCTGTATTTTGGAGTTCTTATTTCATTGTTAGCCTACTTTAAATCGCAAAAATCACAAGATAGAATGGAAGATACAATTAAAACCATTGAAGGATTCATTATATCAAAATTTTCACCGATGGATAAAAGCATTCAAAACTCAAAGTTTTTTGTGAGATTTGCACTTAGTGGTATTATTGATACATACAGTGAATTTGAAAAATTAGTCAAACAATGGAAAAAGAAAAAAAATGAAGACAAGAAATTTTTAAAAGATAAGATTTTGTACTTGTGGGAAAATTCTATGTTTGAATTTGCAAAGATTCTTGATGATGAGAAAATAGTTTCTACTAAACTCTATTTGCCTTCAGAAATCGAGAGATTGAGAATTATTTCAAATGAATGTAAGAGACTTCCAGAATTTAATGAAGAAAATAATAAAATTAATTATTTTAAATTTCATCGTTCAGTCGTAAATTGTATTATTTTGTTGGATAAGCTTAAACTGGACAATAAATTTCGCACGGTTCTCACAAAATATTAGATTCCATGATATATTTAGGTAAAATTACAATGTTGATGATATTGATTATGAACAAATTATCTAATCTCGTAGATATTTTTTCATTTTAGAATTCTTAATGCTTGTTCAACTTTCAAGAATAATTCTAGTTTTTCTTCATCTTCTTTTCTATCATACATATCAAGATAGGTGGTATGACCTACCATTGCATGCGCAATATCAGTATCGTGAATTCGTCTAGCATGAATAAAAAAATAGGATCTAAATGTGTGAAGAGAGACATGATGTCTTTGAGTTGACTCATATTTTTCAGTCAATCCAGCGCGTTTTCTATATCTGGCGAAAGCCTCAATTTCAGTCATTTTAGGCTCAAATTATTCAATTATTTTCATAGTATTCAGCTCACTTAATTGTTGTTGTATTTCTTCTGGTGTTTCTGCACCATATACAATGAGAATTCTGTCATTGTCCATTGATTCATAATTTCTAATATCGTTAACTTGCTTTCCGTTGATAAAGAATTTCAATGCATAATCTTTATTTGTACAAAATTGTCGCCCATCTTGGAAGACAAAGCATTTGTCATCTACTTTTAGTTTTAAAGAGTCAAACAAATAATCCAAAGTCACATCTGATGCAAGTCTATGGATTGTATTTCCATCTCCTCCTTCAAAACGAATCAAGTTATTTTTGAGTTGATATGCAGGTAATGAAAAATCAAATTTATCTCCAAATATTATTACTAGAATTGCAGCATGTTCATGTACTATTGGTGCTTGTTTAGATACTATTGGTGCTTGATGATTTGAATCATCTGAAATTCCTAAAAAATTCTTAATAGAATCTAAAATACTTCCTAATGAATTTTTAATTGAAGATGTGAATGAATCTTTTTCTTGTTGGTATTTCTCTGCTTCACTTTCTACTCGTTTTTTTATTTCATCTGCAATTGAGACTTGTTTTGAGGACTCAAATGGAATTGGAATATCCATTCCAAGTAACTTGAAATGGGCGGTACCTGAAACGTGAAGATCAATAATCCCACCAGTACTTACAATTGAACTTGCTACTGATGATAGTCGATTTTTCTTAAAATTCTGCAAAGCAGATAGTTCTAATGTTTGCCCCGGGTTGATCGTTAATTCTGCATCACTGTATCCTTTTCCTACAGGTATGTCATTAATTGACAAATCATATGATAAATCTGGAATGTAAACTGGCAAAAATCCATTGTTGCTTAATCCAAATATTAAATTAAGATTTATCCCCTCAATTAGATCAAATACTGCTCCAAACCAATTCCCAGCTATGCCGTCTAATATCAATTTGATAATGGCAGACCCTGAAAATGGTGCCCAATCTATGCTATGAATAGAGACGTCGTTTAGACTGACATGAATTTGAGTGTATGAATAATAAACTAGTCCTAAAATTATTACAATAATTAAAACAAATACCCCAATTCCTATTCCAACGGCTTTTGCCTTTTTCACTCATAAAATATGAATTTACTATAATAAAATAGTTAAGGTGTTAGAAAATCTTAAGTTCATACAAAATTAAGAAAAGTATTGAAAATACTTGGAATGGTTTCTATAGTCGTTATTATTTTTTCATTTTCCATAATTCCAATGTCATTTGCTCATCAATCTGGTTGTCATAGATGGCATAGCTGTCCATCAGATTCTGGAAGCTATGTTTGCGGAGATTTAGGCTATGACACATACTGTCCAAAAAGTAACCCGCCAAAGTATGAGGCGCCAAAATATACCCCACCAAAGATAGAATCAAAACCACAGATTGTAAAGCCTAGCATACCTGATTGGATTAAAAATAATGCAAAGTGGTGGTCTGGCGGACAAATAAAAGACTCAGAATTCCTCAAGGGGATAGAATATTTGGTTAAAGAAAATATTATCAAAGTAAAAAATATTGCATCTGAGAAAAAATTCTCTGAAATACCTTCATGGATTAAAAATAATGCAAAGTGGTGGTCTGAAGGCAAAATTTCTGAAGGTGATTTTCTTGGAGGAATTCAATATTTGGTATCAAATGGATTGATTAATGTTGGAAATTTAACAACATGTGATATGACATTGTGGGATTACGTATATGATCCTTCAAGACTAAAAATTGTAAATGACTGCACTAGTGTAAGTGGCACTATAGCATCAATCAGAGTAGAGGCAGATGGGGATTATCATATTGGTCTTACTGTAGATTCTCAGTATCAAAATCTAATCAATGAGGAAAATATTCAAAACCAACACGGAAATTTGGTTTTAGAAGTAATTTGTCAGAAACCAGTAAAGCAAGATAGTGCAATTGAGGCATGCTCAAATTATTCTGGACATATTGATATTCCAAATATAGGGGATCATGTGATTGTTACAGGCTCGTATGTTTTGGATTTGCAACACGGTGGATGGGCAGAGATTCACCCTGTAAGTAAATTTGAAGTAAATCCATAATTCTAGAGATAGTCCTTTTTAATTTCTTAAATTAATTCTGTCTTTAAACAGTATGGCAAATAGAGCTCCAGACGCAATTATTAATGAAGTAGCTAATGAAGTATATCTTTGTGTAGAGTCTACTGAATTCAATACCATAAAAATTATGATGCCTGCTGCTGGAGGAATCCACATGTGTTTTAGTTTAGGATAATTTGTTAGAATTTTGTTTAAATTTTTTGTTTGTTTTTTCTCAATTGGGATAAATTTTTCTAATTTATTTTTTAATGTTAAAAAACTATCTACATTATCCTCATATAGTAAAAATTTAATCATATCTACTAAGAAACCTTGAAAGTCAAGTAATTTCTCTTTATTATCAATAGCATCTTCAATATTTTTCAACGCTAGCAAGAATGTTGTGAGTCCTGGAACTTTTTCAAAAATTACTGTATTTTTATTTGATTCCCAATCCTTAGCAATTTGATAATTAACTGAGTTCAAATTTTTCTTTGCTTTTTTCAAATTGGGCTCAAATTTAGATCGTTGCAAGTAATCATCTATGATCAAGTGTGAATTATACAATCCCACTATTGCTATTTCACTGTTCGATAATCCATATTTTCTATATGAAAAAACATATAGTGTAATTGCAGCTGTAAGAAAAATCAACGTTAGAATTCCAATAACTAGGCGAATATTTTCAATGTCTGGTGTTTTGTCATATTCAGTACCCTGTGAACCAAGAAAAGTAAATATCAGAATACCAAATGTAATCCCGCAAAATTGTGATGGTATCCAGAATTTTCTAAATGCTTTGTATTGATCTTTTAATCTGTCTGACTCTTTTCTGATATCTTCTGTAAGCATATTTTAAAAATAAAATGCTATAATATGAGATTATGCATTATTTTTAAGCACTCAATGATTAACACATAATTCAAAAAAATGATGTGATCATTCCATAATGGAATAATTCCTTTAATCTGCAACTCTCGTGAATAATTTAGTGGAATTATTGTGGAATTCTTGTGCGTAATTCCGGAATAATTCCTTTATTTTTATGGACTCAGGCACAAAAACAGACAGAAAATCATAATGTAAATGGAATCATAATGAAATCATTCTGGAATCATAATGAAATCATTCTGGAATCATAATGAAATCATTCTGGAATCATAATGAAATCATTCTGGAATCATAATGAAATCATTCTGGAATCATAATGAAATCATTCTGGAATCATTATGGGATTATTCTAAAAAAATAAACTCAAAAAACCTTTGAAACTTTCATTAAAAAATAGTTACAATTTCATAATGTCTGAAATTCTAACAAATAACTTATGCCTAGTTTCAAAAGAAACTCCACGCCTGATTCCGGAATAATTTCTTAATTTTTGTAAGTTATTCACAAAATACACAGAAAATCATAATGAAATTGTAACTGAATCAGTAAATGCCTAGTTCACATTTAGTTTAGATGAAACTTTGTCATAAATTTTCCTAGTTTTACTGTCTGCAAAGTTTTTCTTCATGTACCAGAATGTTGATTTGTTTATTCCTAATTTCTTTCTCTCTTCTGGACTCATTGAAAGAATCTTTTCTCTTAATAGCAAATCATCATTTCTGTTAATTGTTACATGAGGTATAGCAAACTCTATTGTCTTTTTCTTATTGGAAATATACTGAGCCAACTGAGATACATTGTCATATAGAATATTCTGATATGCAAAGTTTCTTTTCTTGTATGATACTTTACCATTAAAGTTTGACTTTATCTTTTCAATCAGTAATTTTGCCGTGTCTGGCTTTAGTCTGATGTGATAGTTTTCAGTCAGAATAAAGTCTGATTTTTTTAGATTGTTCTCTTCTAGTAATTGTATTACAGACAAATCAATTAACCATCTAAATAATTCCTGCAAATCATACACTAATGGGGTTCTGCTTAGTAAAGTCTCATGCAAAAATCCAATCTGAGAATCCAATCCAACTGAATTTAGAAACTTTTTGATTTCAGATGATAGTATGGAATAACCATAGTTTAGCAGAGCATTGATTTCATCTGATGCGTGATCAGATCGTTTATGATCAATATTTGCTCTGGTCTCAAATGAAAACTGTGGTGCCACTTTGGCAAAGACTATTCTCAAATATTCAAAGTAAATTTTAGCGATTCTTGCCTCATGGCTCATAATTTCTTGAATTTTGAGCATATTTCGTTCTTGTTTAGAATTGTAATGAAATTCAGCCTCAAATCTTCCTTGAATTTTTTTGATATCCAGTGGATAGAATTTTGCCAATTCATTTAACAGATTCAAAGAGGAGCCTACTTTGGATTTTACTAGTTGCTGTGCAATGTGACATCTAGCGATATGATCAAGATGTTTCTTGTATTGTTCCAGTCGTAGTTTGCCTGATATTGTCTGGTCTGGTAGTGTAGTTGCCAAAAGATTTCCATCCCAGTTTAGCAATGTCAAGTGAATGTTATGCTTCATTAACCATCTCATTGATTCAAATGAAATGTTTCCAGTATGACCATCAATAATGATGCTGTCATGATTAATTTTGTGCGGATAAAATTCAAGTTTTGTATCGTTTAACTTGTTTGTAACTATCAATTTTCTCTTGTCTACGTTGATTGAAGTTCCAAAACCTGAAATTAGTAACGGGTTCATTTTTTATTCTTTGAGATCTTTTTGATCTTCTCATATGTAACTTTACGCAATTTATCAAACCGCATCCATTCTTCATCGGTTACACGATCAGGGCGATTATCAATTTTTTCTAAAATATTGGATTCTTCTTCTGTCATGTGATTGTAATATGAAAGTGAATCTTCTTTAATAGATTTTATCAATTTCATATAATCAATACTAAATCCTAATACAATGTTTCCAGTTTGCTCTTCGTTTAATCCTTTTTTCTTTAGGTTGTCACTAATTTTTTTAAAAACAAATTCTTCAATATCACAAACATCCTCATTACTAAACAAATTTGATTCATTCAAATTTTTATCCAGTGTCAAATCTGATTCTATACCCCAAGGTAATCTTGAAGTAATTATTGATCCCCATAAATGAGAATAATCTCTAAAATGTTTTCCATTTCTACTTCTAATTGTATTAACATCATTTGCGAGATTAATTATGTCATCAAGTGATACTATTCCTTTCTTGGTTAATTTGTATCCTGATTTACCATCAATAAGAGTAGGTTCAATCTTGCTTTCCTCTTTTAATATTTTTAAGATCTGAGTTAAACCAGCAGGTGACAATTTTGTCTCTTTTTCTAAATCTTTGAATCGTTTAGGCTCGTTTTTTAATGCAATCAATACCTTATTTCTACTTCTTTCTCTTCTCGGATTCTCGTCATTTGATGCCATAGTATACTATACTAAGTAAAGTATAGCATATTTATATTTATTCTATAATGTATATTGCAATGAAAAAACAGAATATGCGGAAAATAATAAAAATTGGATCGAGTTGTTTGATTACATTGCCTCCTTTCTGGCTAGAGGCAATTAAACTTGATGCAGGAGATTTTGTACAAATTAAACTTGGGAAAAACAACAACTTAATCTTAAAACCAAAGAGGCGAAAAAGTTTTGAAAAATAATTCCAAACCTAAATGGAAAAAGGATCTGGATTTGCTATCATCGAAACAACTTGCAAAGTATGAAGATTCACTTGAGGTTCTCAGCATAATGAGAAAAGGAACGACAATCAAAAATGCATCAAAACAAGTTGGTATTTCTGTACCAACTGTTAAAAAATATGCTGGCTCTGCATTAAAATTAAAGAGTCATAGACTAGTTGCAAAACAATCAGATAGTCTGTTAAGAAAGATTAGAATTTATGAAAATGGCAAGGAAGAATTTATTCAGACAAGAGGAAGAAAAAATTCTACCATCTTAGCACAATATATGAGTGCAGTTGGAAGAAGAATTGACAGAAATGATACCACCGCATTAAAATTATTTGAAAACAAGACAATCATAGACTCTAAAGGAAGACACCATAAATTTGAAACTGACATAAAAAAATTAATTAAAATATTTGAAAAAAGAGAGGAACCAGAATTCTTTATAATTTATGGGAGAAAATAAAAATGAAAGACTATTTTGATGACATTAAAAAAATGCTTGGAGAAAACAAGGCATATGAGAAACTAGTTGAATCACAAGGAGTATGTCTTATTTGCGGACATGACAACCCAATAGATTTTGAAGATCATCATATTGGTGGAAAATCAAACAGTTCAATTGGAATTTCATTGTGTAGAAATTGTCATGGTAGATTATCAAGAAATCAACAACAAGATTGGCCAAATGGATGGTCACGTAAATCAAAACCATCAATGAAAGCACTTGCAATGCTATTAAGGGGCATATCTGATGTATTGAGAGTAATTTCAGATCATTTGTGGGAAATGAGTTATGATGAGTGATGAAATCATAGCAGTTCGTGCCTATACTGTGCCTAAAAAGAAAATAGATGACGATTTTATTCCATTTTGCAATAGAAATTTGCCATTTCATAGATGTATCGTGTTTGATACTGAAACTACCACAGATCACTATCAGAATCTAAAATTTGGATATTTTGAGATTTTTCAACATGGCATGCTAGAATATGTTGGAATATTTTATGATCCTAAAATTGTACCAGCAAAGGAGCAGGTAATTCTAAAACAATACTGTACAGAAAAAGATATTCGATTATACACCCTAGTGGAATTTAGAAGAATCTTTCTCTATGAAGTGTATGATTTCAAATCCCTTTGTATTGGATTTAATCTTTCATTTGACCTGACAAGAATTGCAATTAAATCATCAAATTCAAAATTCAAAAGAAAGGGAGGGTTCTCACTATTACTATCAAAGAATCTGGATTATCCACGACTACACATTACACATCAATCATCAACATTATCATTTATTCAGTGGGGAAATCCTTGGAATAAAACTAGAGGATTTAAGGGAAACTTTGTTGATCTTAGAACTTTATCTCATGCATTGACAGACAAAAAACATACCCTTGAATCAGCATGCTATGCCTTTAAGACAAATTTCAAAAAATACAAATCTCAAAGACATGGCAAAATCACTAAAGATTACATTGATTATTGCATCAATGATGTAAAGTCAACTTACTCATTATATCTAAATGCAAAAAAAGAACTTGACACATACCAATTAGACATTCCGGTCACTAGGGTATATTCTCCAGCATCAATTGGAAAAGAATTTCTAAAAAAGATTGGAATAAAACCCTTCTTTGATAAAAATCCTAAATTTTCATTTGAAATGGTTGGAAAAATCATGGTTTGCTATTACGGAGGAAGGACTGAATGCAAGATACGAAAAACTCCAGTGCTGGTAGATGTTTTGGATTTTCTTTCAATGTATCCAACCGTATGCACGTTGATGGATTTGTGGAGATTTGTCATTACTGATAAAATAATTCATCAAGATGTAACCCAAGAAATTCAAAATTTAATTAACAATTTTACCGTAGAGGACATTCAAGACAAATCACTATGGGAGAAACTTCCCTGCATAGTCCAGTTAGTTCCAGATGAGGATGTTTTACCAATCAGGGTAAAATTTGGCCAAAAGCATGCGTGGAATATCGGAATTTGTAATGTTTCAGGCTCTGAGCCAACATGGTATGGCTTGGCTGATGTTTTGGCATCAAAGATGCACACAGGAAAATCTCCTAGAATAATTCAGGCAATCAAGTTTGTGCCACAGGGAGTACAAAAAAATCTAAAAGAAATAGAAATTCAAGGAGTCAAGATAAATCCATACTCTGATGATTTATTTAAAAAACTAATTGAGCACAGAGAAGAACTAAAAAATACTCGAGACTCTTTTGAGAAAGACAGTCAAGATTATCAATACTATGACAGACAACAAAAAATTATCAAAATCATAACAAATGCAATAAGTTACGGAATATTTGTAGAAATAAACACCTTTGATGAATCGGGTAAAATCCCAATCGATGTTTATGGGTTGACTCACTTTGAAGATCAAAAAACAAAATCAGAAAAAGTAGGTTACATGTTTAACCCAATCATTGCAGTATCCATTACCTCATCAGCTAGATTATTGCTTGCAACAACTGAAGTCTTGTTGAATAAACACAATGCAACTCATGCATACTGTGACACTGATTCCATGGTGATTCCACCAAAACACACAAAAGAGATTCAGGAATTTTTCCAACAGTTAAACCCATACAACTTTGATGCTGATATTTTCAAGCTAGAACATCATGAAAAGTGGTTTTATGGAATATCATCAAAGAGATATGGTCTTTACACCATTAATAATAAAACAGATGAAATCAAAATTGATGATGAGAAATATTCTGCACATGGACTGGGACATTTACTTGATCCATTCAAGAATGATCCAGATGATGAATCAATATGGCATAAAGAACTATGGAAAGATATTATTGATTTACATTATGAGAAAATCTCACGAGAAGAATTAATTGAAAAATATGGCAACAAGTATGCTATACAGCAATTATCCGTCTCCACTCCAAACATAATTAACAGATTCAAAAAAATTAATCTTGGAAAAGACTATCAACATCAGGTAAAACCTTCAAACTTTGCCATTTTGGGATTCTCAAATCGTAAATCCGAGGCTACAGATGAGCCTATCAAGCCATTTGCTCCATATCAGAATCCTGCAAAACATGCAGTGTATTCCGAATTTGTGGACTATAATGATCCAAATCTGCAAAAGTATCAGGGAAAAGAGTATTGGAAATCAATTTGGGATACAATTGAGGAGTATCTTAGACATCCAGAGTCAAAATTTGATGGGGATGTTGGAGTTTTACAGAGAAAACATGTACGGATATCTTCTATTGTCCACATTGGTAAAGAGAGCAACGGATTAGACGAATCAGAGTTGTTTGGTTTGGATGATTCCAGTTATGAAATCTATCATGATGATTCAGAGATCGATGAGAAATTCAAGGCAATTGCTTCAAGAATATTGGAATTAAAACCAAAGGATGTAAAGAAATTTGGAATTTCAAAGCAAACATTATGTAATGTAAAAAAGAATATTGAAACCAATTGTTTTAATCGAATATCCGTAAGAATTAAAATTCAAATTATCGAATCATATGCTATAATTCAATAATCAATTATCATATTCTTTAGCATATATCGATTTCAAATCATTATTCAATCGTTCATAAACCCAAGATAATACAGGGCAATCATCAAATAGTTCACTTGTGTATGAATGAAAAAGTGAATCTAGTACTGTGTTGGAATATGATGAAGTATGTTTTAATCCATCGTTAGTTCCAATTAAAAATCCCCAATCATCACTATCTTCATTTACTGTAAATGATTCCGCAGATGAACTTCTGACTTCAACTACATCTTTTTTCTCATTATTTGTACATATTGCATACCATAATCCACTAATTTCATTATGTCCTTCACTTTTTTCCAATTGAGCTGCAATGTAAAAAGAATTACAATATTGTAGTAATTGATTTTTTATACTGGGAAAGTTTGTTTCTACTAGAATTCTGTATTCTTTGATAAAATTATCAAAAAACTGTTTAACGTACTCAATTAATCTATCTTCAGAATAGTCCTCAGATCTATTGATATGGTACCACCCTTGATGTTTAGGTTTATCACCAAGAGGTAAAAGAGTTGAACTAATCTCAGTTCCTACCAAAGATAATGTTTTTAGAATTTGATTTATTTCCTTAACAGAAATTGAATTACGATATCCATGTTTTAATCTAACGGAAGCTTCTTCAGGATTGGAAAAAAATTGCATCATACTTTTGCGTACCTCATTAATTTTTATCGGTAAAACCCAATCTAGAAATCTTTTCTTATATTCTGTCAATCCAAACAGAAATGTACAATCTGGAAGTATGCTGAAAAATTTTTCTTTTGCTAATCCCACATTATTTGTTTCATCTAAATTGCGTTTTTTTATCAAATCTTTAGTTAAATGAAAAATTTTCTTATATGCAGCAGATTCAGTAGACGTGTTTGTAAAATTTTTTGATGATGAAGATAATTGTCTTACTCCATGTTTCCTCATCAATTCAAAGTCTCTATCTTTAACCTCAAACCAATCTTTTTTATCATACCAAATTATTGGGTCTTCTCCATTTTCATAAAGTCGAAATCCTTCCCTTGCTACTACGTTGTATTCTTCATTGTAAAGGATTAACAAACCTAATGATCTTTTATCTGGTACTAATTTTTTAATTATGAAAGGAAATTCCTTTGTTGCTATTTCGATAAACTTTTCAAGATATTCATTAGATCTTCTTCTATCATCGGTTTCAAATATTGGAATAAGTATTTCTTTATGTTTTTCATTTTGACATGTTTTTTTATAAAATTCTAAAATTTCTCTACCCATAGATGTACTGATATGTTTTGATGCAAATTCTTGAATTAATTGTGGACTTAAATTGTCTAATGTTTCCTGATGATATGTTATTAGATAATTTCTTAATCCATCTGAACCAAATCTTATTTTTGTTCTTCCTTTTTCATCCTTTTGCGATATTATTATGCCATAATCTTTAACAAATGAATGAGCATCAAAATCACTAATTTGAATTTCTGATTCAAAAATTTCATCTTTTTGAAGTTCAAGAAGTATTTTTGTTATGCCTAAAAGATGTGATTTAATTCGTTCCTTGTCGATTATGGATTTAGTAAGAATGTTTTCCAAATAATTTTGGAAAATTTTTATTGAATCTAATGTTGATGGTACACCTTTATCTCTAAAGGTTTCAGCTACAATACGAAGAATAGAGGGATTTTTGCATTCTTGTAAAGTTTGTCCGTGTATTGCATTTTTTAATGAAAAATATTCTTCATATTTTCTAGTTGCTTCTTGTAATTCTTGTTGGGAAAATTCGTTTAGAGTTAATGAAATTGTATTTTTTTCCTTATCTGTTACAAACAAATTATCTGCTAAACTTGATGGTATGCCTCTATTTTCTAAAAATTTTTCTAGTTTAGATGTTTTACATGATAAAATAATTTTAAATCTTTTATCTTTAATTCGTCTAAAAAAATTACTTAGTTCTACTTCTGCAGTGCTTAAAAACCATTCATCTACTGCATCAATAAATATGAATAATTTTTTATCATGTATTTCTAGAATTTCATTTAATTGTTTAAAATATTGCTCTTGAAATTTATGTGTAGAAAATTCCCAATCAAAATCATCCGATATACAATCCTCAATTTTTTGAGTTAATTCTGATGCATTATAGAAAAAAGTAGGATTATTTTTTCGTGATTCTTTTACTAAATCACAAATAGCATTAGTTTTTCCATATCCAGAATTCCCATCTATTATGAGTCCAACATTTTCACTATCTACAAATTTGTAAAATGTTGATGTAATTTTACTTCTATTTACATAAACTTCTTGAATATATTTTCGTAAATCATCTTTATTTTGAGTTTCTAATTTTTTTAAAGTCTCATTATTTTGAAGATTACAAAATATTTCAAGATTTTCATAATTTAATGTAATTAATTTTGAAAGCGCTCTTGATCTAATTTCTGAATTTATATCTATTTTATAATTATTCTTTACAAATTTTGATTCAGATAGTTTATCCGACGTTAATTCACTTTCATCAATTGAATCAAAAATTCGTGTAGTTTTTCCATTAGTAACAATTGCATATGGTGCTTGTGGTTTAACAAGTGAAGCGTAACAAACTGCTTGAGATATGTCTTCTGCTGAAATATCATGTTCCTCCTCTTTAATTTCAAGGATAAACAAATTCGTTCCATTAACATTAACTAAGATATCATAACGAGGTCGTTTTTCTATTACTTCCCATTTATTTTCATGTGTATATCTACCAAGTTTGATTTTGAATGATCGTTCTAATGTTATGTTTTGATGATCTAACCCTAATGCTTCTAAAAAGGGAAGAATGTATTTTACTTTAATTTCTTCTTCAAGCATTTAATTATACATAATCTAGGAGTGTACTAAATTTATCTACATCATTTTGTTTGGATTGTAAAAGTCATCAATAACACGCAATGCTCTTTCTAACACTTCTTGTATTGTATCTTCAGATATTCCAATAGACATACTGCCAATCCCTTTAATTTTAGATACGCTTGAGTCAGACCAAAGAAGTGTTGTAGAATATCTGATTTTTTTACCATCCCAATCCTTATAGATCAAAAGTGGAATGTATTGATTTGAATAAGTTGTATACAAGTTCCAGTTTCCAACTAATTGACTCAGTCTATAGAATGTCGGGTGTTTATTCATTATATCTGTCAAATCTTCAACAGGTACTAAATTTTGAATTACTACTTTTTTATCGATGTCTAATATATCTGTCATATTACAGCATTCAATTCATTCTTGAAATATCTTGTGTTTGATTTAGTTTTGAGTGATATGAACATCTGTTTTATTTTGAATGTTTTTGTAATTTTTTACTCCAGAAAAAGGTCAAATGGCACCTCTCTGTCTTTACCCCCGCGCCATTGATTTTTCATATTGTCGATTATTCAATTAATCTAATTATCTCCAATTCCCGATTAATGGGAAATCTTTGTATGAATAAAGCAAAAAAGATATTTGTTCACTAGTTGAATTATTTTCCATAATGTTTGGAAAATGAATTTGAAACATCACTTTTCAAATCCTGCAAAAATTGGTTTCTAATAATTTCTCCATATACAGTCAAATCTCGTGAAAGCATTGTCAATCTAGATTTTAATTGCAAATTTTTTATTTCTCCATTTTCAAAATCTTCTTCACCATTAATTGATACACCGTAAGGCATGCTCCATCCATAACACTGTCGTATTGCAGTTCTCATTTGATCCATTGCAGTTAATCCTTTTTCATGCGATGCACAAATGTAGCCAAATAATTTACCGGCAAATTCTGACCAATAGTAATCCAAAAAATTTTTCATGGAACCTGCCATCGAACCATGATAATCTGGCGTTGCCAGAATAAATGCATCTGCCCACTTTACCATTTCTGTAGCCTTGCGAATATTCTCAGTTTTTTCAGTTGTGGAATAAAACATCGGTAATGGAGTTTTCTGTAAATTCAAAAATTGAATCTCCGCTCCATTCTCTTTTGCATTATTCAAAGCAATTTCCAATCCTTTCGCACTAGAGGAAAATTCTCGCATGCTTGAGCTAACTCCTAAAACTTTGATCGTCATGGAAAAACTCCTAAAAATATTTGACAAAATTTTCTTTTTGCAATGGTAAGAGCTTTTTTTCCGGATGGAGTAAGAGTATATGTGATTGTTTTCCCTTCTTTTTTTTCATCGAGAAAACCCGCCTCTCTTAAATTTTTTATAGATGGATAAAGAGTTCCTGGACTTGGTCTTTCTCCTTTTCTCTTTGTAATTTCTTCGGAAATTTCTTGCCCATGCATGGGTTTTTTTGATAATAAAAACAGAATTAGAAAACCAAGCATCCCCCTCATATCACAACATTCTTCATCCATTTTTATATTCATTAAATATATCGTATAACCGATATATATAAATACAATTTATGAGTATGTATCGTATGTCCGATATTGATGGAAAGGAGGTGATTGTATGGGTAATGGATGTTGCGGGGTAAGATTGCAAAATGTAAGAAGCTTTCTTACTAAAGAAGAGAGAATAGGAATGTTAAATGAATACAAAGAGTATCTTGAAAAAGAGGCTCAAGGAGTTTCTGAGAGGATAAAAGATCTTGAAGACGAGTAAAACTCTCACCTCATTTTTTCTCACTAAAGGTCGTTATTTTTTCAAAATAATCTAATTTTTCATCTCTGCTTTCAAAACCATCAGTACATATCGTTCCAGACTCAAAAAACGTCATTTTCATACAGACGTAGTTTTTTGTCATCTTTGCTTACAAGATTTTGATGATATCCAATTTCTTTTACTCTAAACAAACCACATTCACCATGAAGATGTTTTGATAGTGGATCTTTTTGAATATGACACTCTGAGCATTGATTAATCTTGTAGCCCAAGAACATCTTATCCTTATCTAAGGATCTGTTCTTCCGAATTCACCTTTACAACATTTACTGCATCTCCTTTAATCCGTTTGTTTTAATCATTACGGCGTATCTCTCTGTAAATACAGTAAGAAACTGGTCTGAACATAACTAAAAGAAATTGTAGAATCTATGAACTGAGTCCCACATGTAGGATTAAGCTATGAACATATTAGTAATTAGATTGGCAATTTACCATACATGTACATTGGAGGAGAACACACACAGTATCATTCAAATGAATTTTCGCTAAGTTTTTGTTATATTACTAATAATGATAATCATTGTCAGTTATTAACGACTCAAAATTCAAGAAATCAATTTTATCTGCTCTTGCGGATGAGGATATGATTCAGATAATAAAACATGCAACAGATAATCCAATATCTGGTAACGATATAATAAAACTATGTAACATTCCCCATAGCACTGCATATAGAAAAATAAAATGGATGTTAGAAACTGAGTTGCTAACAATTAAAGAGATAAAATTTACAAATGATGGAAAAAAATATACCTTATTTCAAAGCACAATACATTCAATCAATGTAAATATGGAAAAAGGTGGAAATATGATAGTTACAGCTACAAAAAATATTGGTGCAAAACAGTTTATTGCAAAGAGATTTCTCTCGATGGATATAGAATAACATGGAAGACACAAGTTTGAATATATTTAATGCAATTTTGATTTTATCAATAGGTGCAATACCTGCGTTTTTAGCTTTAAAGACAAGTGGAAATGTCAGAATTCTCTTAATCACCTTAACACTATTCACCATAATTCATGGCATCTATCACTTGTCCGATGCTATGGGCTTAGATGTCTTGGCAGACTCTGTTTTTCGACCTATTTCAGTTGGAATTTTGATAATATTTGGACTTATTGGATTTAAAATGGGAAGAAAAAATACTATGAAACAAGGTACAATGAAACATTGACCTACAATGAATTATTTACACTATTGATTACAGATACAACATTACATTTGCTTGTAGTGGCACTAGGAATTTTTAGTATATTAGCCATAAAATCCCATAATGTTCGGAGCTTTCAATTTCAATTATCAATTTTTATTATAATTTGGATAGTAGGTGAAATTTTACATGTTTTTGGCGAATCAAACTTCTCACCATACCAAAACCTGGATCAATTATCTCCAATTATTCATACTATTTCCATGATTTCAATCAGTCTTGTCTTTTTGCTGCGATATATCTATGTCAAAAAGGATGAAAAAAAGTTCATAGCAAACATTGAGAACCAAGATTAATCAAGACTCATGAAAAATTTCCATAATGCAAAGATTATCCGATATCATGAATAAGCTAATCAAATATTACATTTCTTATCAAATCAATTATGATAATTTGTTTTTAATTTTTTAACCTTTATCATATTTTTTCATTAAAATTATTTTGTATATGTAGATACACTGTATTTTCATACTGAGTCCATTTTGTGGGATTCGTCGTTTTACTTAATACCTTCATCTTGCTACAGATAAACAACTAATGAATCGCACTTCAAAAATAGCAATCATTTCAAGTATTGTAGCTGTTGTAATTATTTCGGCAGCATTAACTGTGCATTTCAGACTATCAGAAACGGAAAAATCTGAAATTACATCAGGATCTGAACAAAATGAAAAAGAAAGTGCAAGTCAAGTAGCAAATGAGATTGTAAATAGTCTTCAAAACAAGCCAGAGTCAAAAGAAAATGAGAATACAGAACCAGGTGAAAGTATGGCAAATACAAATAGTCAAACTGAGATTTCTGTAAAAGAAATTGATGAAGTGTACCGATGGTCAAATTCCACTGAAACCAATCCTGCTATAACACTTACAGCAAATATAGACAATGTCATTCAGTTTACAAATCCAACTGATGCAAAACATGCATTCATAATTGAAACTGGTGAAAAAGAATCTCTGGCAGATTTTGATATTGGCTCTAATTCTACCGGAAAACTAACATTAAAACCCACTAAAACAGGTATTTTTGAATATCATTGTGAATATCACCCAGATACAATGAAAGGAATTCTCAACATAATACCATAAAATAATTTTTTATACCACATGTTTTAGTTTAAGAATTTAATTTTTTACCAAGTTAGCTTGGGCAAAAAAATTTAGCTCGTGGAATCACAAAAGCATATAAGGCAAATCCAAAGTTTTGTTCCAAACATGCGACAAAAAAAGCAAAATTCTCAACCAAATCAAAAATTTCACGATGAGAAAATCAAAGTTGCAATCTATTCAATAGTTGCATCTGCCGCACTTACAATTCTAAAGTTATCTGTTGGATTTTCCATCAATAGTCTTGGAGTCTTGTCTGAAGCATTCCATTCTGGATTGGATATTGTTGCAGCAGTCATGACATTTTATGCAATACGTATTGCAATGCGACCGCATGATTTGAGGTACACATATGGTTATGCAAAACATGAAAGTCTTGCAAGTTTAGCTGAAATAATTTTGTTGTTTATTGTTGCAGGATGGGTGTTTTATGAAGGAATACACAGAATATTTTACGAGTCGATCCAACCAGATGTGACAATTTTTTCAATAGGGATAATGGTTGTCTCAATTGTAGTGGACTTTGGAAGATCAAAGGCCCTATACCGCGTTGCAAAAAAATCTCAAAGTCAGGCATTAGAAGCAGACGCACTTCATTTCAAAGCAGACATGATTACTTCTGCTATAGTTATTGTGGGGCTCTTGGCTGTATTTCTATTACACATTCCTAATGCAGATGCATATGCTGCACTCATCGTTGCCGGCATGATTATCTATACATCACTTGGACTTGGTAGAAGAACATTGGATGTTCTTTTGGACAAGGCACCAAAAGGAGTTTACACAAAGATAATTGATTCAATTTCTGATCTTGAGGGGGTTGTACGAACACACGATATTCGTGTAAGACAGGTAGGACCGCAAACCTTTGTAGATTTACATATTGAAGTTCCACGAACTTATACTCACTCCAGAGCTCATGATGTTGCTACATCTGTTGAAGAAAAAATAAGAAAAACTATTCCATCTTGTGATGTGTTAGTGCATGTAGATGCAATAAAGGGAAAAAATGAAACAATAATGGACAGAGTTAGACTTGTTGCAGGTGAAACTGAAGGCATAAGAAATGTCCATTCTACATATCTGTCTACAGTTGAAAAAAATGAATTAAAAAACAAAGACCTCCATCTCTACCTGGATGTCCAGATGGACAATAATTTGGAGTTTAAAAAAGCTCATGATATTATAGATAAATTTGAAAACCAAGTCAAAAACAAAATACCTGAAATTAAAAACATTACAACACACATTGAAACAGAAGTTGACGAAAATATCCCTGTTGGAACAGAAAAACCACCTGACAAATCTATTTTAGAAACGATACGAAATTTAGCTCTGTCGGTAGAGACAGTCAAAGAATGCAAAGATATTGGAATGATCTCTGTAAATGATGAACTACACATTACACTTACGATAAAAATTTTATCATCTGAAAAAAATTTAACAGTAGAGGATGCACATAAAATTGCTACAGCTGTTCAAAACTTGATCATAAAAGACCTTGGAGCATCAAGAGTAATAGTACATACAGAGCCAACATGATACAAAAAAATTCGCAAGTTAACTAAATAATTTTAGCAAAAATCATAAAATTTAGATGTATTTTGATTCAAATCTATGTTAATTAATTTAACATCTTTTTCTGTAATCTTTTTGAATCTCTACTGGTAAATTATTTTATGTCGTCTATTTTCTAAAATTATTTTTTTAATTTATACACAATGCATATACAAGATTTATCATTTTTGTATATGTGTTAATTTCATATCTGATTCCATTTAACACTTTTAATTTTAGAACAGGTAATGTGCAATTAAACCATGTTCAATAAATTTCATTTTAGGAAATAACTTTCCAGTGATTAAGAGATAAAAAAAATTTGATTATTTAGAATAACACTATTTGCCAGCTTGTTCTCTGACTTTTTTGGCAAGGTCTCCAAAAGGATCCTCATGCCATTTTTCTTTGTTTAATTGGGCACCTAAACCCGATGGTGATACAATTGGTCCTTGTACTGTCGCAGGTGCTGGAACCGCGTCCTTTGGGATATAGCTTTGCTGGTTTTGTGTTCCATAAGCTATTGCTCCTGCCATTGCTGCAACTCCAATTGCAATTCCTACGTATATCATATAATTTGCCATTAGTCATTATTTGAAAAATATGTATTAATCAAGTAGGATTGCATTGCACTCATTTTTAAGAAATTACATGTTTTGATTGATTTTTTTAATATTATTATATTGAAATATTTTGAAATCTAGCATAAGATATTTCAGAGATGGATAAAATGCTCTCTAGATAATACATGATTCATCTAACTATTCATTAGAAAGTATCCAAAATATAATTTGGTTAAACTATAATCAGTATAATTAACATCTGTTATTCAATTAATTCTTTTACTGATCGGATTTATCTTTAATTTACTTATAATTTTCGAGAATATGTTTTACAAAAGAATAAACATATCTATTATTTTAGATCTAGTTAAATTCAAGTTATTTTATTTAATATTGTGAGCAGTTCTGAATTATCAGTTCATAATACTGAGAATCATATTTCAATTTGTGATATAATGAAAGGAAACACATCAGCAATAATAAGAAAATTTGAATCTCAGATTCCAGCTGTAATACAAAATTATTCAAATTTGTACACCGCCTATCTTCACATGTATGATGATTTTTATGGTACTTGTTATATCCATGAAAAAGAGTTTTTTGACAAACTAAACATAGATCAAACATTACTAAAACAACTCAAGGACAATTCTGAATTAATGAAGAATAGATATGTTGAAAATATAGAAACCACCGCAAAATTCTTTGATGAACAAGTTAAGATGCGAATATCTATATTGGAATCATTTGAAAACTTTACCCATATCATGATGGACTCTTATGCCAAAACTCTCTCACAATTTAATAAATTAATGAACATCTCAAAATAATTTTGTTCTAAATGTTAGAATCAGAGTTCTAAATCTGGTATTCTTACTCTGTTTTGTCTCTTTTTGCAATAATTTGAGATCTGGCTACTAGAGTAATCAAATGATGATTCTAGTGAAAAACTCAAGCCACCAATCGATTTTCTACATATTATTAAAAAATTAAACTTAATAGACCGATTTTAGGTGTAAAATCTATGGGACGTAGAAAAACACAGAAAATTATACGAACTGGTCCAAAAAACGCGACGACTGGAATGTGTCCCATATGCAAGACAATTGGCAAAGTCTTCCTTCTTGGTCCACCTGGTCAAGAAAGAGGCAAATGTGAGAAATGCCGTCAAGAATTTGAATTATAGTTCCAAAAAACTAACTAGCTGATCAAAATAATTACCCATAACTTTTTAAGACAATTTTTTGAAGATTAATAATCATGAGTTCAGAAGCTGAAACAATCTACGAAAGAGTAGCAAAACTCGAAGATGAGATTGCGTTAGTTAGAAGTGAAGTTGATATTCTTAAAAGAGCACTAAGAAACAGAATCGCACGACACGAGATATCAATGATCAAGAAAGGACAAGATATCGAATCTATTATTGATTAATTTTTGTCTTTATACTTCTTATTAATTCTAAAATAAAATCTACGTCTTCTGCATTTGGATTGATTTCTAAATATTTATTCAAATATTCCAATGCTACATCTATATTTAATAATCTTTCTTCTAGTATTCCCTTATCTCGTATATCTTCTGGCGAATTTGGTTCTGTAGATAACACCATATTTGTACATCTCAATGCTTTGTCGTAAACAAAAGATTGAACATAGGAATTTTTTAAATTTCTAGATAATCTGACAAGAATTTGTTCATGTCCTATATCATCAAGAAACTCTGGTTTGAATTCTACTTCCCCTTCAAAATTCTCATCCAAAATTTCTTGAAGATCATCAACATCTAACAATCTTCCATCATTGAATGGATCTAAAATCATCTCTTCGTTATATTTTACCAATATGTGACTTGGGAAACCAATTATTTTTAGATCCAATCCTATGAATTTTGCAATTTCAACATATAGTATTGAAATTGTTATTGGCAGTCCTGATTTTTTATCAATTACTTCATTTAAGAAATTATTTTTTGGATCATAGTAATCATCATTATCTCCACTGAAACCTAAATTATCAAAAAGATGCTCATTTAAAATTGAAATCAAATATGTAGGATTTTTCACATCGCTGATTGACTCTTTTAATGATTTTCCAATAGCGGTAATTTTCTGAATATATTTTTCAACATCTAGATCGGGATATTCTAAGATCTGAGCAAATTTAAGACACTTTTCAACTAGATTGAAGTTTGGGTTTTTCACAAATGAAAGCCATTCTGCAACTAGTGGGTCAAATTTTTCTGGCAATTGTTATTGTTTAATCCTATTCAAGTATAATTGTGGCTCTTTTATCTCCCTTGTATTTGGCGGATTTTCGATTAGCTGTTTGAATGTGTTTTTCCCCAATTTTTCATAGATTTTTTTTGTAAAGTCTCTTCCCATACTCTTTCGAACCTGATATGTTGAGAAATCTGTGCCCATAAACGTAGCAAGATAATTTTGAAAATCCCTGTCCTCTTTTAGGATGTTTTCTATGGCAAATCCTGCCATCCCCTCCATTATAGTAAAAGCTGCATGATGTTGTTGAATTGGATTTAACCATTTTTTGTAAATATCTAGCAATTGTGGAACCGCTTCTGAAATTTTAGGATCTATTTCTACATGTGTAAAAGTCATTACATCTGGGCCAATCTGCTCAATTAAAAAATGATCCGGATTCAAGAAGAAAAACAGATTCGCTTTTTTTGCAAACGGAAAATCATCTGGAACAGCTTGAAGTTGCAAATATTCTGAAAGACTATTTACTGTTTGATTATCTAATTTTAGAATGATTGATGCAAGTTCTTCGTTAATCAAATTGACTTGCGTTGCGGCATTTTTGTTTAACTGTTGTAATCTTTCTTGTGCTGAATGAATCAGTTCTTCCAAAACCGTCATCTTCACAGCTCCCAAGTAACCGGAATTCACATTTACAAATCTTGACTCGTATGATTCTCCTTGTTTGTGTAAAATGATTTGAGGGTATCTTGAAAGTACAAACTTATTTAGGTAAATCACTGAATCCAAATAGTCTCCATAAGTAGTTGAAATTTTTGATATGTATTGGATGGCATATGTTGAATATACAAGATATTTTGCAGTATCTCTTTGCATTAATTCTGCAATCTTGTTTTGATCTTCGTTTGCAACTGCGTCAAATAACTCTCTTACATACTCTTTTGATTTTTCATCTGAGAATACTTTTTCACCTTTTAATTTTTTTAATTCTATGAGATCTGGAAATCTCATCTTCAAATCATCTGAAATTTTAACTCCTAAAAATTCTTCAACTTTCTTCTTTAGTATTGGGAATACTTCTTGTGTAATCTTCTCTAATTCTTCAAATTTCACTTTGAATGAAAGATCCTCCTTTGCCTTCTCAGCTAATTTTGAAATTTCTTTCTCTTCGTTGATTTCTACGGACAGCTGTCCAAATAACGCTTCTGCAAATTCTTCAAATTCTCCCAATTCGCATAAAATCGTCAAAATACTACATTTAACATTATTCCTCTCCAAGATTTAAAAGAAATTATTAGTTCCAAATTGATTAATCTAATATACAAAAATGCATGAATTTAGTCTAAATTTTATAAGGTGTATACGATGTGGCTCTAAATTAGAATTAGATGTCTTTAAAAAAGAGTCCGAGATTGAAGAAGGAATTTTGGAATGCAAGAGTTGCACTCTATGTTTTCCAATAATCAAAAAAATTCCAATTCTTTGGGATGATTTTTCAAAGTACATCTCTGAGCGAATGATGCTAGGTGGAAAATTATACCACTCTGTATCGCATGATAAAATGAAAAAATTTCTTAAACATTCTCTTTCTAATTCTAAACGGGGTGTTGATGATAGAACAGCACTTGAAGAAAGATGGACAAAAATATATCAAAACAGCCAAAAATCAAAATTTTACTCTACAATTAAAAACGAATTAAACACTTTGTCAAAATCAAAACTTGTTTTAGAATATGGTTGTTCTATTGGAATCATTACCAATTTTCTTGCAGACTCTAATCAAAATGTATTTGGAATTGATAGATCATTTAGTGCAATCAGTCTTGCAAAAAAAACACAAAAAGACAATCTGGATTATTTTGTATCTGATTTACTGTTTGATGTTTTTGGAAAGACAAAATTTGATTTGATTCTAGCCCTGAATGTTTTAGAATTAGTAGAGCCGAAAGATTTGCTGAAGCATATTTCTCAACAAATTTCTAAAGGCACCATTTTACTATCTGATCCTTATGATTTTGAAAGAGGCAAAAATTCGGTTAAAAAACCACTTGACGAATCAGTATTGAGAATAAGTTTGGAAGAATTTGGGTTTACCATTGCTGTAAAGACAAAAACACCTTCATTTCTGACCTGGAATCTGAAACTAAATCCACGCTCAACTTTAAACTATAAAGTAGATTTGATAATTGCAAAAAAATGAGTAAAGCAGTTATTCTTTGATATAACATGTGAATCTCTATAAGCAGAGTAGACGTAATTCAAGTACGTAGTGGTGTGAGTTCGCATATCCATTAGGAAGGACTGAATTAACTACTCAGCTACGTTTGAAAATTTATGACATAAGAATTCTTGGCTTATATCCAAGTAACAACCTAATTGTGTATGTTAAAAAAACTATTTGCAAAATTGCAACGAAATCAAAAAAAGACATCTGATGATGTAAACGCCTTCAATGAATCTGAAAAAAAGAAACTAGAGAAGGTAGAAAAATAAAATGAAGTATAATTGTAAGGATTGTACCTATCATTGGGAAGGATGGATGGATACATTTGAAAGAGTACTTGTTCACGAAAAGACCCACTTGAAAAAGATTGAATGATTGACATGGCTGGTTTTCTAGGAGATAAGCAAACTACGCTTGTCCATCATTTAGGCAACATGAAAAAAGAATGTAATATTGTTGAGATCAAATTAAAAGACAGACAATACTTCACCCCCGATTCTTTAGAAAATGCAAAGTCCATGAATTTTTCTTCATGCACATGGTGTATTGGAAATTAGTTTAGTACTAAATTTCTAAAATGATATTTTGTTAAATGATATTAAAATAATATTTTGTTAAGTGATATTAAAATAATTTGCAGATTCTGTTTGAAACATTTTATAAATCCGGAGAATTTCTATTGGAAATTTTTTTAAAAATGAATTGTGATGATAAAAGGCATATCATTGTTCATTAACACTTATAAACTGAATTTTAAAAAAAATCGCATAGCCGAACTTAACTTAGCAGTAGTAGTTAAATTAGAACCGGATTTGTCAGCAGGTAGCATAAGCTATAATCCAGATGGAACACTAAACAGAAGTAAAACAAAGAATACATTAGGTCCACACAGTAAAATCGCTACACAGGCAGCATTTTATGCAAAGGTGAAATATGGTGCAAAAATTTGTGTTGGTAGCATGAGTGGACATGCAGCTAACAATGCCTTACAGATAGCTATGGAAACTTGTGATGCTGATGTTCTTCACTTGTATAATGATCCAAGCTTTGCAGGTGCAGATACTATCGGTACTGCCGAGGTTCTAAGAAAGGGCGTTGAAAAAATGGAAGGAACAATGGAGAAAAAAATGGATATTGTGTTTTCAGGACATCGCGCGACAGACGGAGAAACAGGTCAAACGGGTCCACAAATCGCATGGAAATTGGGACTAACATTTCTTGGCAATGTTATCAGTTATGATGTTGATTTAGAAAAACGAACTGTAACTGCAAAACGTTTGTTGATTTTGCGAGGAGTTCCAGAAATTATTCAAGAAATAGAGGCACCTCTTCCAGTTTTTATCGCAATTGATCCTTCATACAAATATCATTTCAATACAGTTTCTCTAAGATTATCTGCTGAAAAATATAAAAAAGAAGCGTATGAAAAAGCACAGAATTATCAGCAATATATTCATACATTTAATCGTGAAGAACTAGGTGCTGAAAAAACACTCATAGGATTAGTAGGATCACCAACCATTGTATACAATGTACAGCGTGTACCAAAAGGAAAAGCTATTAGAAATGCCAAAGTACTCGATGGCTCCAACCCTGAACATATTCGTCAAACAGTTACGGCAATAAAAGAAGCACTTTCCGCAATGGTGATAAAATGACAGAAGGAGACTATCGTCATGTATATGTTGTAATAGAGCATATTGATGGAAAATTACTTCCTGTGAGCCTTGAAATGTTAGGAGAAGCAAGAAGGTTATTTGATGACTTTAATACAAGATACTCTTCAAAAGAAAAAGTTGTTGCAGTACTTTTAGGTCATAACATTAAAGACTTATCCCAAACATTGATTGAACATGGTGCTGATTCAGTAGTAATAGTAGACCGTCCGGAACTAGATGCACTAATAAACAAAATTCACACCAAGGTAATTTGTCAAATTTGTTTGGATGTAGAAACTTCCGCAAAAATTGAACCTGCTTATGCTTTGGAATTTAAAAGACCACGATACATGTTTTTTGCAGCAGATGGCATTGGGCGACATTTGTCCTCTACAGTTTTAGCCGAACTAGATTCCGGTTTAGCATCCGATGTTAACCAACTTGTGATTTCTGATTTAGACATAAGTCATCCAATTAAAACTGGTGGAAAACACATAATTTACAAAAAAACATTGGAAATGTATAGAGTCGATTTTTCAGGATTTTTATGGACCACAATTCTCTGTCTTGATAATATCAATGAAAATCTTTCAATGAGAGAATATTCCCCTCAATCTTGTAACATTATTCCGGGTGCCTTTATACCTAAAGAAAGAGATCCGCAAAGAAAAGGAAAGGTAATCGAGTTTCAACCTAAAATAGATGAGAATGATTTGAAAATCAAAGTTTTGAGTCAAAAGTTTGTAGAAAACGAAATTGATTTTGATAACTACAAAACAGTTGTTAGTTTTGGGCGTGGAATTCAAGATGCACCAGAAAAAAACATCAAACTTATTGAGGAATTTGCCAAGCAACTTAATGCCCAAGTCGGCATATCTTTGCCTATTGCAAAAAATGTTTTTACAGCAAGTCCTGCCGTTACTTCAAATTATATGATTCCCTCTCGAGTTATTGGAACTAGTGGTAGAAAAATCAGCCCTATGCTTTACATAGCATTTGGAATAAGCGGGGCAATGCAGCATGTATCTGGAATGGAAGATTCACAGTTTGTTATTTCAGTTAATGCAGATGAAAATTCTCCTGTGAAGGATGTCTCTGATATTTTTCTTAAAGGTAGAATGGAGGATGTAATCCCTCTATTGATGGAGGAACTCAAAAATCAGCAAATTACTTTACAGGTAAAATAGAATGGAAAAATACGATGTAGCAATTATTGGTGGGGGTTCTTCTGGTTTAGCTGCACTAAAACAATTATCTGCTCTTGGAAAACAGGCAATTCTATTAGAGGCAGGAAGCATAATAGGCTCAAAAAGTATATCCGGTGGAATTCTTTATTCAAAAAAATTAAAGAAAGGCAAAGTAACTAATGTTGAAGATCTATACGAAAATTTCTTAGATGATGCACCTTTTGAAAGAAAAATTACCAAGTATATTCTTCATTCTACATCTAAAGATAAAATTTTTTCAATGGATCTTACTGCTGCACACGATTACCAGGCAAATTTTGGTTGTTCAGTACTAATGAACAAACTTAATTCTTGGTTTGCAAAACAAGCCACTGAAACCTCACAGAAATTTGGCGGAGGAATAATTCCAGGTGTACATGTTAAATCAATTACCTGGAATGACAAAGGCAGAGCAATAATACATACGGATGAGATTGACGCCTTTGAAGTCAAAGCAATCATTGCAGCTGATGGAGTCAATTCAGAAGTTGCAGAGATGGTGGGAGCCAGATCAAAATTTACCTCTGAACAATTGTATCAAGGAGTTAAAGTATTAATCAAATTACCTGAAAAAATAATCAATGAGAGATTTGGCATAACTTCTAGTGAAGGTGCTGCACATCTTTTTGCTGGAGATATAACATTAAATCATATTGGAGGAGGATTTCTATATACTAACCACGACACATTATCTATAGGCGCTGTTTATCATTTTGATTCTCTATTAAAAAATCCCGTTGAACCATACACGTTGATTGATACTTTACTAAGAAATCCTATGGTAAGTGAATTAATTAAAGATACAGTTCCAATCACAAAGATTCTTGATAAAACTTTATCACAAGAAGAACAACTTAAAACACGTTTTGATATTGCAAAATTAATTAAAGATTGGAATGATATCCGAGGAAAATATTTGACTTCTGCATGCGAAGATCCTGATAGTGTAAAAGCAAAATTGGACTCAATCGAGGAACAAATGACACAAAAATTCGGTATAACTTTTGGAATTAATCACGTTGAATCTGAATATGGAGCAAAATTAATTCCAGATGGTAAACGTTGTAGAATGGAAAAGCCATTTTTCAAGAATATTTTATTTGTTGGAGATGCCGCAGGAAGGGGAATTTTTATTGGTCCTAGAATTGAGGGATTAAATGTAGGAATAGATGACGGAGCACGTGCTGCTATTGCAGTAGCACGAGCTCTTGATAAAGATGATTTTTCTGAAAGTTATCTTGGAGAATACTATTCCCAATTAATTGATGAAAGTCCGTACACAACTGATATGAAACAAATCGACAAAGATTATCTGAAAATATTTCTTGACGCAGCAAAAGATGTTCCATCAGATATTATCGGTTCCGGTTACGGCCCAATTTTAAAATTGATGTCTAGTAATACCTTTAGAGGACTAGTGATAAAGTTTGCAAATATTCTTGGCTATGACAAACTTTTACCGCTAATTGAAACAGAAAACACATACGTTAAAGTTCCAATACAACTAGCAGAAAGACTAGGAAAAATTACATCTACATCATATCATCCAAAAGATACCTCTATCGGTGAACGTATTTCTAAATTAAGTTATAATGATGATCATCTTTCTCACATTAAACTATTAGATACAAATAATGAATTTATGAAAAAAATTGTAGTTTTATGTCCTGCAAAATGTTATGCAGAAGAAGGTGAAAAAATAATTCTACAGCATGAAGGATGTCTGGACTGCGGTACCTGTTCACAGAAAACCGAATGGCGACATCCACGTGGTGAAAAAGGCATTCATTACAAATATGGTTAATTTAGATTAATACTAAAAAATCAAGTTTAACTTAATTTTGGATTTTTGCGTATCAAGTTTTCAACTTGTTCAATCACTGTTTTATACTCTGTATCAGGCTCTATGCTAATTCGTAAATATTTTCCATCATTAAGCGAGAACGTCAAAAGTGTAGCCTTTTCATATTTTACCATAGCATACTTTGAATCGCCCAACTGTTTATGAAACATTTTGTAAGTTTCCCATCGTCGTATATCATAGCGGACTGAATTTTGCATTTCATCCATACTTAAATGAGGTATGGTGCCAGGCTGATAACCATCAACAATTTTTTCAAACTTGTCATCATACATGCCTGCGAATCTAATTGAACGATCATCCACCTTCAAAACCTCCATCAAAAATTCACAATGTTCCACCATTTTTCATAATTGGTATTATATTTTAATTATTTGCTAATTCGCACTTTTGCAAATCATGATCTTATAAAGTATGACTCTACTCTTTATGAGGCATTAAATGATATAAAGATCAAAATAAAGTTAAAAATCGATTTTCCCCATCTTTCCACTATTATAATCAGTAATTGCCTGTTGTAATTCCTCTTCAGTATTCATGACAAATGGTCCATATCGCTTGACTGGTTCATTGAGGGGAATACCTGCAAACAAGATCACATCAACTGGTGAAGTGGTATCTTTGTTAGAGGCTATACTTATTTCATCGCCATCTCTTTCAAAAAACACTGCTTGTTCTTTACTGACAATTTTTTGTTCAGATCCAAACAGAGCTTCTCCTTTTGCAACATATGCAAATGCGTTGTAATTTTGTGGAACAATTTGGATTACCTTGCCATTTGGTTGTATTGTAAAATGAAGATAGATGATTGGTGTTTTTGTGTCAATTACTGCATGTTTTCCCATTGATTCACCAGCAATCACTTTGACCTGAACTTTACCGTCATCGCTTTTTGCAATTGGGATATTTTTTGATGTCACATCTTGATAACGAGGTTGTATCATCTTGTCTTTTTTTGGTAAATTTACCCATAACTGAAATCCATGTAATCTCCCTCCCTTTTTGGCAAATTCTTTTTCAGGCATTTCTGAATGCACTACGCCGGAACCTGCAGTCATCCATTGAACATCACCTGAAAATAATTTTCCCGAATTACCTTGAGAATCTTTGTGTTCAAATGCACCATCTATCACATATGTAACAGTTTCAAAGCCTCTATGTGGATGATCTGACGCCCCTTTTGCTTCACCTGCAGATAAATCAATAGGCCCCATCTCATCTAATAACAAAAAAGGATCAAAATCTCTAACACTATAATTTGGAAATGGTCTGTGTACAATGAATCCATCTCCTTCAGTAGTAGTTTTAGCAGTAACTATTTGAGATATTGTTCTTTCTTTTCTTATTTTGTCTTGTGACATTGTATATTTCCTACTTTGATTCTTGCTACTAACTTGGAGGCTTTTGATGAAAAACTTTTACAGGACGTATTTTTATTATTATTCTCTTTTCAGTTGGACTTCTAAATGGATATTTGTCTAATCCAAGATATCTTTTTGCCAATTTGTCAATGTGCATATCCGCATTTTCCTCAGTAATTTCATCTACAATTCCTCTAATTGTAACCATTTCATATGGGTTAGATTCGTTTGGGATTGACAATGCAATTCGTTTGTCATGTCTCACATTTTTTTCCTTTATTCTATCAGCAGCAGTATTAATCAACACATAGTGTCCATCATAGTCAATCCAAGTAGGAGCAACATGTGGTGACCCATCATTCATCAGGGTTGCAAAAGATGCAAAATTCTTCCCTAAGAGAAGCTTTTCGATTTCTGGTGTAATCATTGAACTAATTTGGATATTCTCATTATTATTGATTTTATTCCTGTTTTATTCATCATGGGGATCTGAATCATGTGTGCCGGGGATGGGTTTCGAACCCACGACCTCCAGATTATGAGTATTGCCTTTTTTGGAAGAACCGGTAGAGTTTACCAATTAACTGGCACTCTAACCAGGCTGAGCTACCCCGGCATATTGTATGGCAGATAGTTTGAGAAATTAAATGCTACGTATGTCTATTTAGACGATTATCATTTTTAAGTGAATTCTTACTGTTTTGCTAATTCTGTCCAACTAACTTTTTCATTTTGTACCCAAAGGAATTTTTTCTGCAGTGCTGCAGTGTATAGTTTCTCCCATTCTACACCAACTTCATCAGTCCATGCTTTGAAAACACGAGGATCTATGTAATTTCGTAATGATGTTCCAAGGTTGTAATCTTTAGTTTTCTCAGACAAATCAATTTGTAACTGTAATTTCTCTGTTCTTTCTTTGTGTTTTTCCTTTTGTTTTTTGATCTGTTCGTTTAACACCTTTATTTTTTTTGCTTTGATATTTTTTTGTGCATCTGTTTTTTCTTCTAATCCATCTGCTTTTTTTAATAAATCTAAAGTTTTTTTCCACGGCTGTTCTTTATTGATATTTTTTAGAACATCTCTTTTCTTTTCAAGTGTCTCTTCGAATGTTTTTGGGATGGTTCTTTTATGATTGCACATTATTGCTGCCTCCAAATTTGCCAATTTTGCATGATACAATTTCTCATTAGGTGTTTTTCCTTTCATACTGTCATGTTCTTTTAGATAATTTTTTACTACCGTAGTTGCAAGATATGTTCTGAATACTTTGGCAGTCAATCCGTTTACTATGCTGGAGTAATACGCATTTACGTGCCTTGAAGTAATGTCTTCAAAAATCTCGTCTTTTGGTTTTTTGTTTTGGATTAGTCTCTTGAGATTTTCTTGGAATTGCTTGTCGTTGCCTTCTGCCTTGACTGTTTCTTGCCATCTTACACTATCTTTTCCCAAGAAATCAAATTCTATCGCATCTTCTGTGATTTTGATGTGTTCTTTTCTCAATGTGGTTGCACCAACAGTATCTGCCTCATCAGGATCTTTTTCATCCCCCACTCTCATTGCAGTTCTATAAATCAAATAACATGCAGTGGAAATCCTGCTAATTTTTGGATCCTTGTTTTTCATATCTTTTACTATTCTATCTTTAATTTTCTCAATTTCTTTTGATAGCTTGACTGCTTTTTCGTATTTTGCTTTGTCTCTGTCTTGTTTTATTCCTGCAGTATCTGCAAGCCAAACGTACTTTCTTTTCCCAGTAAGATAATCTGTCCAGCCCGCAAGCCACATGGAATCACTTTCATGGACAATTTTACCCCAGTTCCCCTCCGGGACTTTGGCCTCTTTTCCCAGATTTAATGTAACATCTTTTTCCGTGACACGAGGTTTCCATCTTCCTCTAAGCGGATGATCTCCTCTTCCGATAAAAATTCCTGGAGGCTCTGCCATGTAATTTGCAACATCGACTTCTTTTCCATCCATGATGGCTTTGCCGTATTTCTGAACTAGTTTTTCTCGTAATTCCTTTCTCTTAACTGCCAATGCTTTTCTTTCTTCCTTTGTCATCATCTCTCTGAGATCTTTTTCTTTGTCAACTATTTTGTAAGCATACGAAAAATCAATATCCTGATATGATATATTTTTAAATTTTGATGGCAATGTTTTGGCAAAATCTTCTGTAAAATTTTTCTGAAAAACTTTGTCTTGGGAATATGAGGTATCTTTCTTTTTTGCCCATTGGTATGTCATCTCCTCTTGATTCAGATCAAGGTCTACGTTATCTCCTTTGATCTTTATCTTGATTCCATGCGCTTCGTAATCAGGCGGAAACAAGATTCCATTATGTTGCAGTGTTTTCCATTTCATTTTTCATCATCTAAAATTGCGGACTTTGACAAAAACTCTGTTCTATGTGTATATCAATTTAACGTAGTTCTATTTTTAACTTGAAAATAGTTCTTTTTTAAGATAATTTTCAAACTCTACATCTGTTTTTGCCTTTTTTGCTTCTAAAAACATCTGTGCATCATTTCCTACGATGTATCTAGGTCTGGGATTTTCTTCTTTAATTGCATTCAAAATTGTAGCGGCTACTTCTGATGGATGAGTTCCCAACTCTGCCATCATTTTTACCCCCATGATCACCTTTTCGGTAATTTCTTTGTATGGCGAATTTGGTTTTGGTTCTGCAATCTTCATAGATGAGAAAAAGTTTGTCTTGATAACTCCTGGCTCTATGATTATGATTTTTACTCCAAGATGCCCTAATTCGTATCTTAATGACTCAGATAATCCCTCCAGTGCAAATTTTGAGCTAATGTATGCAGGTGATCCTGGAAAACCAATTCTTCCGGCAACTGAGCTGATGTTTACAATTACCCCTGAACCTTGTTTTCTCATAATTGGTGCAACTTTTTGAATAATGCTGATTATCCCAAAGAAATTTGTTTCAAACTGTGCTCTGAAATCTTTTAACGACACATCTTCAACACTGCCAAACAAACCCCAACCAGCATTATTTACTAAAACATCAATGCGTTGTTTTTTTGAAATAATTTTTTCAATAGCGGCACTAATTGACTTTTCATCATCTACATCTAGTTCGATAATCTCTATGCTTAGTTTTTCTTTTTTTGCAACTTGCAATATCTTCTCTGCCTTTTTTGTGTTTCTAACTGTGGCAAATGTATAAAATCCATCTCTTGCAAGTGCCAATGCAGTTTCATATCCTATTCCTGATGAAGTTCCTGTTACGATGGCAATTTTTTCCATATACTTTATAGACATTTGTTATATTTATTCAATTTTGATTTTACACTAGAGGTCTGTCACTCTCTGTGGGCTTGACCAACTTTGTTTCTTCACCGCTGTTGATTCTTTGAAGAATTTCTAATGCAGAGTATTTGTGTAAGAATTCATTATTGTTTCCGCATCTATATGAAAATGTACAACGTGGGCAACCTGCCTCATTTTGACATGGGCATTCTTTTACTATGGACATGCTTCGCTCAAGCGCACTCTCAAATCTATCAAATAGCGCCTTACTTGCTCCATTTCCTCCTATAGCTCCATCATAAATGAATATCAGCCCAGATGTTCCAAGCGATATTCCACCTAAATCTTGAGATACTCCTCCAGTAATCATGTTGCTGCCTTCAATTACAACGTGTTCTGTGGCATGGTACCCGCTTGCCTCTGTGTAGTCTTCATCTTCTGATTTTTTGATCTCTTTGATTGGTCTTGGGGCATGAAATACAATTCCCTTTGTGATAAAGTCATACTCTAATGGAGTGTCAAGTAAAACTTTTTGTCCTTGTGTAATCTCTTGTCCTAATTCGATGTTGACATAGCCATAGACTTTTTTTTGTATATGTAGTTTACAAAATGCAACTTCTACTCCGTATGCTTTTCTCTTCTCAAATACTGTTTCAATTGTCGGCCATTCTTCCGTTAATGCCTTTGTGTAATACGGATAGTCTCTTGAAATTCTCTCAAGTTTTGCAAAATTTCTTTGAGGATACCCACATTCTTTTACTCTATACCTTGTCCCTGCAAGAAAGTATATTGCATCTTTATGAAGTTCTTCTAAAGCAATTGGAAGAACTCTGTCTCCGACCTTCTTTTCATTTAAGAAAATATCTACTGATTTTCCAATTCCTCTTATGCTATACTCATTTAGCAAAGAAGTAATTTTATCGCGATTTGGTATTATTCTGTTATTGTCAAGTAACAGATTTCCTTGTTTGAGGTGCTCTTCTATCACTTCATCATGCTCATTTAACTCATGTCTGGAAATTGGTTTATCACAAGCCATTGCCATTACTTGAAATTCTTCTACAAACGGATTCTTTGGATCAATGTATGTTTTTTCAACATCTTCAAAATAATCTTCAGGATGATTCTTGTAGTATTGCGAAATCGGATCATTTCCAAGTGCCAAAAATGCATATCCTCGTTGTCCTTTTCTTGCTGCCCTGCCAATTCTTTGAATCAATCTATTCACTGGAATGGTAGATGAAATAACACAATCCACATTTCCCACATCTATCCCAAGCTCAAGCGTAGGAGTGCATGAAATTGCCTGCAATCTATCATCTTTGAATTCCTGCTCCACCGCTTTTCTATAATTCGCCATCAGGCCGGCTCTGTGAACTTTGATGTTGACTTTTTGTTTCTTTGCCTGTATTGCTAAAAGCTCCGAATTTAGATGTGAGTTGTTGAACACCATTGTTTTGTGATTTTTTTCAGTCATTCTCTTTGTCAAATCAACCATTAATGCGCGTTGAGTTCTCAGCGAGGGAAATACCATGACAAAGTCTGTCTGTCCTTTTTTGCCAGAACCCCGAATGATCTTCATTTTTACTCCAAATAATTGCTCACAAAAGTTTTTGGCATCGTCTAAAGTTGCTGATGCTGCAACAAATTGTATTTTGTTGTTACACATTCGCTTCAATCTTTTTATTATATAATGAACATTAGAACCAAAAATTCCTGAATACACATGTGCCTCATCTACTACCAAAACTTTCATTGTTCCAAGCAACGATGAAAATTTTGTTTGGTGCCAGAGATGATAATGTAAAACATCAAAATTTGTAATCAGTATGTGTGGAGGATTCTCTAAAATTTCTCTTCTGTCCACCTGATTTGTATCTCCATCAAATACCTGTACATCTATTCCAATTTTTTCTGCAAACTTTAGGATTTTTGGATGTTGGTCTCGTGACAAAGCTTTAGTTGGATAAACAAATACCGCAAATACTCCTTTGGCATCACTTGATTCTTTTTTTATCTTTTGAATTACTGGAATTAAAAATGCCTCTGTTTTTCCTGATGCTGTAGGTGCTTCAATTACTACGTTTTCTCCAAATGACACATCTTCAATTGACTCTTCTTGAAATTTGTAAAACTGTTTAATTCCAATTTCTTTCAAGTGATCGCTTATTGATTCATCCAATCCTAGATCTTCTACACTACCTCCCATTTCAGGGTCAGGATTTTTCAGAACTTTGTATTGAGAAATATAGTCTTTTTTTGAGAAAAGAATTAATTCTGTGATTTTATCCGGATTATTTCTTCCAATCATCATTTTAATTTCTTTTTCGTCTCTGATTATTCCTTCATCTTTTAGACCTTGAGAAATTCCTTTTTCTGAAACTAATCCCTCATCAAATCTTGAAAGAAACTCCAAAAACACCTCGTCAATATTTTTTGAAAATTCTAGTAGATCCTCAATACCGCAGTTATTGCATAATATGTGCGTCTTTTTGTTGAATGTTTTTTGTATCTCTAATTTAGATTTACATTTTGGACATGAAAATTTCAATTATGATCTACTTGAACATATTCTAGATTTATTGGTTGACTGTAAATTTTATCAAAAAATACCATTTCACGACATTATTAAACGAGGAAATAGTCATGATTTTAAAAATGAAAAAAATCGAATTTAACAAAATTTACAATATGAGTTGTATTGATGGTATGAAATTAATCCCCAAAAACAAAATTGATTTGATAATTACTGATCCTCCATTTGCTATTAATTTCAAGGCTACCAAGGCGAATTATAATCGAATTTCTTCCAGAGTGATGCAAGGATATAACGAAATCAAAGTTGCAGATTACTATGATTTTACATTTGATTGGATGAAAGAAGCATTTCGTCTTCTCAAAGACTCTGGAAGCATGTATGTTTTTTCAGGTTGGAATAATCTCAAAGACATTCTAAAAGCACTAGATGATGTTGGATTTACTACAATAAATCACATAATATGGAAATATCAATTCGGTGTTGTAACAAAAAGGAAATTTGTCACCTCTCACTACCATTGCCTTTATGTTTGTAAAAATGACAAACAAAGAAAATTTTTCCCATTCTCCAGATTTGAAAAAAGTTCAAAAACAAACGAAGGTCGTAGTTTACATTATAAAGACAAAGAAGATGTCTGGGAAATCAAACGTGAATATTGGACTGGCGATGAAAAAACTCCCACAAAACTTCCCGCTGAATTAATTGAAAAATTATTACATTATTCAAGCGAAAAACAGGATGTTATTTTAGACCCTTTTCTAGGATCCGGACAAGTAGCTGTTGTAAGCAAGTCTATGAATAGAAAATTTTTGGGATTTGAAATAGTGCCTGATTATTATAAATTTGCAAAAAAAAGACTGGATAAAAATCTCTACAGAATAAAAAAATCAGAATAATATCTATAGATTGTTTTCTGATTTGTCTGAATTTTGTCCCATCTTTCCTGCAATTATTTTTTGAAGTTCTTCATCTGATTTTCCTGTAACATCTACTCCCAGTGATTTTGCAATCATTTCCAGTTTTTGTCTCTCGGTTTCTAGAGGTCCCGATACGTCCAATTTAGTATCCGAGATACCTTTCATCTGATTCTGAACCTCGTTTTTTGCTTTGTTGAATTCGTTTACTATCATTCCTAATTTCTTTGCAGCACTTGGAAGTTGATTAGTCCCTAAAATCAACACTAATGCAACAAAAACTATGATTATCCATTCATTTCCTAGTATGTCCAATGAATAATCAAACATAGAGTATAATCCATTTATTTGAAATTAAACGTAATGCTTTTAGAATTTTACACTCTCTTAGGTTCCAACTTTTTTCTGCATTTTATTGCCAAGATCATAACAGCAATTCCTATGATGAAAAATACAAGATACGGTGTTTGTTTTCCAAACGATTGTGCTATTGGTCCTCCTAATGTTGGTCCTATTGCCCAACCAACTCCAAAAACTGTTTCATATGCTCCTATGATTTTTCCTGATATTGCTTTACTTGTTCTACTCAAAATTATTTCAAGAGTCAAGGGGAAAAATATGCTAAATCCAAATCCCATACACACCATTGCTATTGCAAACATGATAATTGAACTAGAAATTGCTGAAATTGCTAGTCCGATTGAAATGGCTCCCGTAGCCACAATCAATGTCTGGCTTGTCTTTCTTGAGAATCTGCCTGCTAACGCAAGTGATATCACCCTTGAAATTCCAAAAGCAAAATACACTAACAAAATATCTCTATCTGTCATTCCATGATCATCTAAGAATGCAGGATAAATCGAAATGATTATCCCAAAAGATGATGTGCAAAAAATTAGCAATATTATTACCTCTGGAAATTTTTTCAATTCTTTAATTGACGAAAGTGAGAATCTTTCTTGATGATTAGTAATACTTTTCCTCGAAATCAAAAGAGCAAAAATTATGGCACTAGCCAAAATAAAGCCAGTTATTTGAAATAGAATTCTATAAGTGATATCAAGACCTTCCAAAAATACAGTTCCTAATAGGGGACCAATCATAAATCCCATTACAAAAAACATTGTAAACCACGAAATGTTTCTGACTCTTGTCTGTTCATTACTTTGATTAGAAATGATTGCTTGACATGGTGGCCAGAAAAACGCATGAGCTATCCCAGTCATTATCCTAAAACCCATTATCTCTGGAACAGACTGTGCTATCGAAAGAAGATAGATTGATACTGAATTGATTGTTGCACCTATAGCTAGAAGATATCCATTATTGAATTTGTCAAGAAGAATTCCTACAAATATTGGAATGAACATGTAGGGAATAAAATTCGCTAGTCCGATAAAACCAAGTTCAGAATATGATGCTCCGATTATGTTTTTTGCAAATATTGGTAGAATTGGACCGTGAAGTCCGTAAGAAATACCTATGATTAAACCGATGATGTTTACAAGAACCAGTACTTTGTTCATTTGTACGCGGCAACCATTATTGCTCCGCCCATAAGATCTTTCTCAAACTCCACTCTGGAAAACTTTTCCAGCAATAATTTTTCCAACTTTTTATTCTGTGGCCATCTTTTGTATGTGCCATAAAGAGTGCCAAATTTCAAACCTAGTCTTCCCCCTGCAATTAATGCCAGTATTGGCAGAATAAACCTGAGATAAAATGATACGCCCAATCTAATTATTGCCTCATCTGGTTTTCCTAAATCGATAATTACAAATCTTCCATTGTTTTTTAATACTCTGTGAATTTCTGAAATTGCAATTCTCAAATTAATGGCATCTCTAAGGGAATATCCACACAAAACAGCATCAAATTCTCCATCCTTAAACGGAATGTGTTCAAAAACACCATTTATCAAATCAGGAGTTTTTTCAAAATGGGTACCTGTATTTTTCAACATTGGCACAAGAGGATCATAAAGTGTAACTGAAATATTTCCATCACATAACTTTAAAGCCATTTTAGACATGTTTCCAAAACCGGATCCTGCATCAAGAATCTTATTTCCTGGAAACACCCTTCCCGATATTCCTCGGTTTCTATGTTCTACGTCCTTTCCAAGTGAGATGTATGAATTTACTTTGTCATAAATCGGTATGATTTCACGAAGTACTTCTATGACTTCTCCCCAGTAACTTCCCAATCCCATATTTATCGTCTTTATGGACTAGTTTGAATAGTTTTCAAATCTAAATTTCAACTTAGGCTGTAAATTTAGATGCATTTTTAGAATAATTTTGTAAATCTGATTCTGATACTTTTTCAAATATTTTTTTCTCAGTAGTGACTTTGGCCATTTTAATGTGATTCAGTCCTTCCTTTTGTTCTGCTTTTAGATTAATAGAAGCAATGGCAAGTGCTGCAGCATCACTCAAACTCATATTGGGATTGTAATGTTTTTCCAAAAATGCATTTACTTCGTCAGAACCTGCACCTATTGCAATTGCTGCATATTGGACATAAGTTCCACTTGGATCTGTAACATAGATTGATTCTCCCTTTTGATCAACTCCTGCAATTATCAGCGCCACTCCGTTAGGACGAACTCCTGAATATTGTGTAAATTGGTGAGATTGATCTGCTAAATGTTTGGCAACAGTTGCAACCTCTACTGATTCATCATAAGTCATTTTATTTCCCTGTGAGAAAAATCTGGCACTATCTACCTGAACACGAGCATCTGGGATATATCCTGCAGCTGCAACTCCAATGTGATAATCCACTTGGAAAATTTTCTGTGTTACATTTGAAGTTTGTAATGCTCTTGGTTTTTCTTCAACAGCCATGATAACTCCTTCTTTGCTACGAACACCTATGGCTAGTGTGCCTCTTTTTACTGTCTCAATAGCGTATTCAACTTGATAGATTCTACCATCTGGCGAATACATTGTAGGCGTCATATCGTACCCGCGTGATGCCATCATAATATAACGAGTTCTTGTTCAGTCAATTTAAGGGTAATTGTCCTTCATTGATCTGTAACAGATGTGGAAAAGATCTGGAAATACTGTTTTAAGCAAATTTTTCTCATTATCTACAAGAAAAAAAATGACTCAAGCCAAACTCGTAGAATTCAAGGAAATTTTAAGATCTAAATCAGAACATAGAAAACCAGACAAACAGGCCAGCAAATTACTATTTTATTTGTTTACCAGCACAAGAGGAGGTTATACAAGATTGCGAATAATCATGCTCTTACTTGAACAATCATACAATACACACCAATTAGCGCAGAAACTTGAATTAGATTACAAGGCCATTCAACATCACATGAAAGTACTGGAGAAAAACAACATGATACTCAAAACCGGTGAAAAGTATGGTGCTGTATTTTATTTATCTACATTTTTAGAAGTTAACATTGGCGCGCTTGACATGGCAATTGATAAACTGGAACAAAAGATGAATCAAAAAAAAGTCTACTTATAATCAATATGAAACAACATAATATGCGATCTAATATTGTGAACTAAACTTAATATAATATGATATTCCAAAACCGATTATCTTGGTAAAACTAGATCCTTTTGCAAATGCTACAAAACAAGTTAATGACGCATGTGATGTTCTTGGAATTAAGGACAAAGGAGTACGTGAATATTTATCTATACCAAATAAAGTTTTGAGAGTGAAAATTCCAGTAAAAATGGATAACGGACAAATCAGAATGTTTACCGGTTTTAGAAGTCAACACAATAATGATAGAGGTCCATACAAAGGCGGAATCCGATACTTTAACCCTGAAGGCGGAGTTGAATACATGGAACGCGAAGTTATGGCTCTATCTTCTTGGATGACATGGAAATGTGCAGTAGTTGACATTCCACTTGGTGGCGGCAAAGGAGGAATCTATGTCAATCCAAAAACAGAAAAGCTAAGTGATGCTGAATTAGAAAGACTCACAAGAGGATTTGCATTTAAAATATTTGAAATTATTGGACCTGGTAAAGATATTCCCGCACCAGATGTTTACACCACTGGCAGAGAAATGACTCAAATCATGGATACATTTAACAAACTAAACGGAAATGTTTCCTCACCCGGTGTGATTACTGGAAAACCTCTTTCAATGGGTGGCTCTCTTGCAAGAGACGTTGCTACTGGATTAGGAGTGTCCTACTGTGTAAGAGAAGCTGCTAAATCTTTGAAACTTAATTTGAAAGGTGCCAAAGTTGTTTTGCAGGGATTTGGAAATGCATCTACATTTACTGGTGAATATTTAGAAAAAATGGGTGCCAAAGTTATTGCTGTAAGTGACTCTAAAGGTTCTATATCTATTCCAAACGGAGCCAAAGTTAGCAAGTTACTTGAATTTAAAGCAAAAACAAAATCAGTAGTTGGATTTCCCGGAAGTAAGAAAATTTCCACAGAGGAATTGCTTACAACAAAATGTGAAGTTTTAGTTCCAGGAGCTTTGGAGAACCAAATTGATGCAAAGATTGCAAAGAATCTCAAATGTAGAATAATTGCTGAAGCTGCAAACGGTCCAACATTACCTGAAGCAGATCCTATAATTTTCCAAAAGAAAATCCTAGTAATTCCAGATATCTTGGCAAATTCTGGTGGTGTATGCATCTCTTATTTAGAATGGGTACAAAACAACATGGGATATTATTGGACTTTTGACGAAGTTGCAAAAAAGATGGAACACAATATCACAAAAGGTTTCAAAGATACATATGCATTAGCCAATAAACACAAAATTGATATGAGAAGAGCTGCTATGGCTTTGGCTGTAGGTAGAGTTGTAGAAGCTTTTAACCAAAAAGGCATCTGGCCATAAACTCAGACTAGATACGATTCATAACAAACTAGTTGCTCGACAAATCTTATCTTTCCTTTAGTTATCACTGTGAGTTTTCTTTTAAAAGAAAGATCAATTTTTGTTCTTCGTTGTAACAATTGAATTGTTTTTTCTGTCAGGTATCTACCTTTTCTATCTCTGTCAAAAAGAATTATTAGTTTTTCATATCTTGCAACAGAATCTGCAAAATTAACAATCCCTCCAAATTTGTGAAATTCAATTATTTGACCTGCAAATCCTAATTTCTTTAATGCCGCTGCATCTCTTTTCCCTTCCACCACCACCGCACTATCTTTCATTAAATTTAGTTGAAACACAAATTTTTTTATTTCATGAATCTCTTGCTCTGTTACAAGCACAATGTGATTATTGCTTTAACATATTAATCACTTTTGCTAATGATTCACAATGTCTGAAGTTTTAGTTGTACAAAATACACGAGTAGAAGGAACTGGATACCTAGGCGAACTTCTACGAAAGGATGGATTTGTGACTCATTCAGTTAATGCAAAACATGAGAAACTTCCTGAAAAAAACTACTCTCTTGTGGTAATTTTAGGCGCTCCTGAAAGCGCTAATGATGATTTATCTTATTTGCAGGCAGAGCAAAAACTGATTAAAAAAACCGTAGATGATAATGTTCCTTTGCTTGGAATTTGTTTAGGCTCACAATTGATTGCAAAAACATTTGGAGGCAAAGTATACTCTGGGCCAAAAAAAGAAATTGGATTTTATCATGATTTAAAAATTGACAATAATTCCAAATTATTTTCTGGATTTACAAACCCTTTTACTGTATTTCATTGGCACAGTGACACATTTGATTTGCCTGAAGGTGCAGTAAGATTGGCTCATTCTGAAAATTATTCAAATCAAGCATTTCAAATTAATAGTGCAGTTGGATTACAATTTCACCTAGAGGTAAACGCTGAAATGGTTAATCTTTGGCTTGATAAGACTCGTGAAAAACTAGAACAAATACACTACATAGATCCTCAAAAAATTCGTTCTGATATCGATGAAAATATTTCAATTGTTAAAAACAATATGAATAATTTTTACAATAATTTTAAATTATTATTTCATCTTTGACCAAAGTTTAATATACAGAGTTTTTGATTCATCGATCGAACCATGAACCCTGTAAAAAAAATTTTTGAGGAAACAATTCAAACCAAACATAAAGTTATCACGGAAGAATTATCAAAATTTATTCTCAAAACTTATGGCGTTAAGGTTCCCGGCTATGCACTTGTAAAGTCTGCAGAGGAAGCAGCTAAACAGGCAAAAAAATTAGGTTTTCCACTAGTAATGAAAGTAGTTTCACCCCAAATCTTACACAAAACTGATGTAGGTGGCGTCAAAGTTGGCATCAATAATCTGGATGAAGTAAAAAAGACCTTCAAAGACATGTATGGCAGACTTTCTAAAAAGAAAGGAGTTGAAGTAAAAGGAATCCTTCTTGAAAAGATGGTTCCAAAAGGTGTTGAACTGATTGTTGGTATTCAAAACGATCCACAATTTGGTCCAGTAATTATGGTTGGACTAGGTGGAATTATGACTGAAGTTATGAAAGATGTTGCATTCAGAATGCTACCTATTACAACTTCAGATGCAAAATCTATGCTTAATGAACTAAAAGGTTCAGCACTTCTCAAAGGATTCAGAGGAAGTGAACCAATTGATACAAACATGGTTGCAAAGATGCTTGTACAAATTGGAAAACTAGGCGTAGAAAACGCAGATTACATCAACAGCATTGACTTTAACCCTGTAATTGTTTATCCAAAATCACACTTTGTAGTAGATGCAAAAATTATTCTAGATAAAGAAATCAAAAAGAATTCTATCTCAAAAGCTAAACCAAACATTGAATCAATGGAGTCCTTCTTTACTCCAGAATCTGTTGCACTAGTAGGGGCATCTGCAACACCTGGAAAGATTGGTAATTCCGTATTAAATGCACTTGGAAAACAAGATTACAAAGGTAAAGTATATCCAATTAATCCTAAACAAGAATCAATTCTTGGAATCAAATGTTATCCATCATTAGATGCAATTAACGAAAAGGTTGACTTGGTTGTTGTTTGTATTGATCTTGCAGAATGTGGACCAATTATGAAAACTTGTGCAAATAAAGGAATCCATAATGTTGTAATCGTTTCAGGTGGAGGAAAAGAGCTTGGTGGTGACAGAGCTGCAATGGAAGCTGAAGTAAAAGAATTATCTCTAAAACACAAAATTCGTGTAATTGGTCCCAACTGTATTGGAATGTTTAATGCTGCAAATCGTCTTGATTGTGCATTCCAAGGACAAGAAAGAATGATACGTTCAAAATTAGGAAACGTTGCATTTTTCTCACAAAGTGGAACCATGGGAATTAGTATGTTAGAAAGTGCTGATGTGTTTGGTTTATCCAAGATGATTAGTTTTGGTAACCGTTCTGATGTAGATGAAGCAGATATGATATGGTATGCTGCAAATGATCCTCAAACTAAAGTAATTGGATTGTACGTTGAAGGATTTGGTGATGGTAGAAAATTTATCAATACTGCTAAACGTGTAATGAAAGAGAAAAATAAACCAATCATAATTTGGAAGAGTGGAAGATCTGCAGCAGGTGCAAAACAAGCTGCATCCCATACAGGTTCTCTCGGTGGTTCAAATGCAATCATCATGGGAGCATTCAAACAAGCAGGAATTATTTCAGTTGATAGTTATCAAGAACTAGTTGGAGTCTTAAAGGCACTAGCATGGCAGCCTCCTGCAAAGGGAAATCGTGTTGCTATGACAAGTAATGGTGCTGGTCCAATGATTGGTGGAATTGATCAATTAGAAAGATCAGGTCTTACTATTGGAAAGCTGTCCCCAGAACTTCTCAAAAAAATGAAGGAACGTTTCCCACCAACTGTTCCAATTCATAATGGTAATCCAGCAGATGTAGGTGGTGGTGCAAATGCAGATGATTATCGATTTGTCATCCAGCAATTTCTTGACGAAAAGAATATTGACATTGCTATGCCCTGGTTTGTTTTCCAAGATGATCCACTTGAAGAAACAATAGTTGAATACCTAACTGAATTATCAAATAAAAAACAGAAACCAATTCTTGCTGGAGGTAATGGCGGTCCATATACTGAAAAAATGATAAAATTGATTGAGGCAAATAATATCCCAGTTTACAGTGACCTTCGAACTTGGGTTGCAGCTGCATCTGCATTATCTCAATGGGGAAAATTCTTACAAAAATAGATAACATTTAAGTCCAGTACAACTTGGAAAATACCATGTCTCTAGTTACCACATCTACTTCTGATGGCATATGTACTGTCAAAATAAACAGACCTGACAAACTCAATGCCATGAATAGTGATGTTGCAAAAGAACTCATCAAAACTTTTGAAACCCTAGACAAAGATGATAGTGTTAAAGTAATCATCTTAACTGGTGAAGGAGAAAAGGCATTTTCTGCTGGTGCAGATATTGAATACATGTCAAAAATATCTCCAGACGAATCAGTCGCATATGCAAAGACAGGACAACTTGTAACTGCTACAGTTGAGCTAGTAAGGCAACCAACAATTGCAGCTATCAACGGTTTTGCACTTGGTGGAGGTTGTGAGCTTGCAATGTCTTGTGATATCCGAATTGCAGCAGACACTGCAAGACTTGGTCAACCAGAAGTTACAATTGGAATTCCTCCTGGTTGGGGCGGAACACAAAGATTGATGAGAATTGTGGGAATAGCAAAAGCAAAAGAACTAGTTTATACTGGTAAAATGATCAAAGCAGATGAAGCAAAGGAAATCGGTCTAGTAAACCATGTAGTTCCACTTGCTTCACTACAGGAAGAAGCTTTGAAAATGGCACAGCAAATAGCCGCAAATTCTACAATGGGTGTTCAAATGTCCAAAGTTGCAATTAACAAAGGTAGAAACGCAGATCTTGACACTGGACTTGCAGTTGAGCTCCTTGCTTGGAGAAACTGTTTTACTCATCCCGATAGAGTAGAGCGAATGACAGCTTTTGTAAATAAATCAAAAAAATAAGCTATCCCTAACTTCCTTATTTTCTTGAATTACTAGTATGTTCGGTGTGAAAAGCTTATTATAATTTAAAACATCATTTGTATTATTATGGCATCTGAACAAACACAGAAAATGATCACTGTTTCGCCAAAAGCAGCTGAAAAAATCAAAGAATTCATGAAAGAAGAAGTCGACAGTCCTCAATACCTTAGAGTTTATGTTCAAGGTGGCGGTTGTTCTGGACTATCTTATGGAATGGGCTTTGAAAAAGCACCAGAAGAAGATGACTTGGTCATGGAAGAAACTGGTATCAAGCTACTTGTGGATAGCTACAGTGTTGATCATCTAAAAGGTGCAAACGTGGACTATATTGAAAGCCTAATGGGCTCTGGATTTAAAATCAACAATCCAAATGTTACAAAATCCTGTTCATGCGGTCATTCATTTAGCACTGAATAAACAAAATTATTTTTCATTTTTAGATTATCTAGTGTAAACTATGTTGAGCACAATTTTTACAAAATTTCTTTGTTCATTAAAAATTCTTGCGATACCCTCATATACCTAGAATCAAAACCAAAATTATGATCATTAAGGAGATGAAGAAAGTATGTCCAATAAATCAGGAATTGTCAAATATCATGTTAAACTTTCCTTTGAAGTTGACGGACTTGTTGAACGAGCAGATATAATCGGGGCTATCTTCGGGCAAACCGAAGGATTGTTAGGCCCAGAGATGAATCTGAACGAGCTTCAACGAGTTTCTAAAGTAGGTCGTATAGAAGTAAATACAAAATCTACTTCAAACACAACAAACGGCGATGCTCTTATTCCAATGAGTACTGATATTGACACTTGTGCCTTAATTGCAGCTGGAATCGAGAGTATTGATAAAGTCGGTCCATTTGATTGTGTATTCAAGTTAGAAGCAATTGATGATGTAAGAGCAGCAAAAAAAGATGATATTGTACGACGTGCCAAAGAAATCAAACAACGCTGGGCTACCAAAACAGTCAGCGAAGGAGAAAGTATGTTAAAAGACGTTCATGAAGGTGATTCTAAAAGACTATCCTCATATGGTCCATCTAAACTCACATGTAGTTCTGGAGTATTTGATTCACCATGGATAATCTTAGTTGAAGGAAGAGCTGATGTCATTAATCTTCTCAGAGCTGGTTATGATAACGCAATTGCAATTGAAGGTGCTAAAATTGATGAATCTATCAAAGAGCTATGTGCTTCAAAAAATACTGTAGTTGCATTCATTGACGGAGACCGAGCTGGAGGATTCATTCTAAAAGAACTAAAATCTGTTGTAAACATTGATTATGAATTAAGAGCAGATACAGGAGTAGAAGTAGAGGAATTGTCTCCGCAAAGAATCGATGAAATTCTAAGACCGGTTGCAGATGAAATTAAAAGTGGAAAACCTGTAGCAACTCTCAAAAGTTCTGACGATAAATCACTATCTGAAATAGCATCTAGGATTTTTCCAAATCTAAATGAAACACTTGAAGCTGTAGCATTAGATGAAAATGAAAAAGAAATTTTCAAAGTTCCAATCAGTGAAGTAGTTAGCAAGCTCTCAACCCAATCTGGAATCAAATACCTTCTATTGGATGGTATTATCACTCAGAGACTTTTAGAAGGTGCCAAAAACGCTGGAATTGACTGTGTTGTTGGGCATAGAGTTGCAAAGTTAACAAACTCTGAGGGACTAAATCTAAAAACATTCGGTGACCTAGGCGTAGCATAGGGTTCATTGATGACTGAACTAAAAATTCAGCACCTCTTAACTCTCGCTTATCTTCTTTCTAAAGGTGCGAAGCATAATTTTATCCCGATAACTACTGATTCCTTAGGTAAGAGTATCAAAAAATCACAGCAAGCTGCATCCAAACATCTGCTTGAATTAGAAAACAATCAATTTATTGAGAGAGTAATTAGTGGGAGAAACACATCTGTAAAAATTACTTCGAAGGGTTTTTCTGAAATGGTAAAACTATCTTCAATACTTCAAAAAAGTCTTGATTCATCGCCATCCCATGTTGAACTAAAAGGAACTTTGATCTCAGGTATGGGTGAAGGTGCATATTACATGTCCCTAAAAGGATACACAAAACAATTCAAATCAAAAATTGGATACATTCCATTTCCTGGAACTCTCAACGTGAGATTGGATAAAAAAGCTCACCAAGAGTCAATAAAACAATTTGAGAATTTAGAGGGAAATAGAATTCAGAGTTTTTCTGACGGAAAGAGAACATATGGATGGGTAAAATGTTTTCATGCAAAAATCAACAATTCTATTGACTGTGAATTGATCATTCTCGAGAGAACTCATCATGATAATTCTATAATGGAATTAATTTCAAAAGAATGTATTAGAAAATCAGAAAAGCTAAAAGATGGTTCTCAGGTAACCGTGACAATTCCAATCCCACTATAATTTTTTTATATTTTGTACATAACTAAATGCCGTGGATGTCTTCACCGTACTCTTTTTCTATCTTAGAGCTAGAGCTTTCAGGTATGGGTGATTGTAATCTTGCAACCTTTGCATCAAGTTCAATTTTTTTGCATCCATCAATGATGAATTTTTCTTGATGAACTTGATCATACCCCAGTGCAATTATTTGGGGTTTCACGAGATTGACTGTCTTAAAAATATCATCTTCTTGTCCTATGAGGCATAGGTCTACCATTGCTAGTGAATTAACTAATTCCTGTCTCTGTTCTTTATTGTGCAGCGGTCTTCTTTTTTTCATTTTTACTGCAGTATTGTCAGTAGCTACAACTACTATCAAAACATCTCCGAGTGCTTTTGCAGCATTTAGTGTGTAAATGTGTCCTGGATGAATTATATCAAAAACACCTCCTGCTAAAACTACTCGAAGTGAAGACCTGCCAAAATCAGTTAATGTGGCTCTGTCTTCTTTTACCAATTTATTTTTTACAAGTTCGTTAATTTTTGGATTGATTATCTCTTCGGTAAGTCCTTTTTTTGCTTTAAGGCTGCTCATGAATGTTTTTCCGTTAATTTCAGATAGATACATTTCAATCAAAATTGATTTTTCTAAGAATTCCAATATTATTTTCTGAAACTACTCTCACTTTAATTCATCGATGACATTTCACATTTTTGGTTCAAGACCCTTTGCCAATCTTAATGCGTCTATCAGACCATCTGCATACCCTATACTCAAAATTGCAACTTCGTCCTGACCACCGTCTAGAAATTTCTCTGCGTCCCGAATGTATAATTCGGCATTATCGAGAATCACTTTGAATTCTTTTTGATCTTTATAATATGGAATTATTTCTTCTAACGCTTCTCTTATCATTGGAACATATTTTTTCATCATTTGTATTGAAATTTTTTCTGTTTTTTCTGAATTATCATGTGGTTCATCTAGACATCTTCCAAGTATTTTTAATGTATCTGATTCTGTAAAGTGAAACCTTCCTGTAATGATTATGGTATGTGGAGGTTTACCAAAATCTATTTTTTTTAGACTAGAAATTTTTCCTGATACTATTGATTGATCTTTGAATCCAATCCTTGATGCCACTATTGCATATGTTGACAAATCAATTACATTTCTTTTTTGTTCTTTTTCAGTTTCTATTAATCCATTTAACGCATCTTTTGGATTCATAAAAAAGTCCTTGTCTTGATTGTACTCTAATAGTAATACTGTGTGGTTTCCTTCTATGATATTTTTGTAAATCACATAGTATGGCGTGGTCAGTGACTTCATTTCACTCATTATTGTTGCAATTCTTCCAATTTTGTAAAAATGAAGACCGCACTCTCCTATCATTGAAGTTAAAGATGATGATGCATGTATGGAATGGGTCTTTATTTTTTCTTGTATGGCTCTGGTTCTTAATTCAATATGAGTAGTGGCAACGTAAGGATCCCCATAAGATAGCAAAACCACTTTCTTTGTTTTTGCATTTTTTAAAATCTCTTTTCCGTCTTCAACTAACCATCTTTTCCCCTGCTTGAATTCTCCCTTTGTCATCTTTTTGATTTTTAACATGTCTGATTTTCCAATAGGGCTGGTGAATTGTTCAAGATATACGATATCTGCATTTGATAAAACTTGTAAAGCTTCAACAGGAATTGATTTTGAACCCGAAATTCCTAATCCTATAAACCAAAGCATTATTGAATACTTTTATCGTGCAGTCTTTTTAAATGATGTATCATTCTCTTCAAAATTTCAATCCCTCTTAGATATTCATCAATTGACACTCTTTCATCTATTGTGTGTGCTTGATGAGGATCCCCTGGTCCATATGTGACTACGGGAATTTTCCATTGATTTCCTATCACATTCATGTCTCCAGTTCCAGTTTTTCTAATCAAAGTAGGTCTTGTGTGTTCTATGTCCATAATTCCTAAAGTGAATGCTCTTACTATTGCTGAATCATGTGGCGCCTCAAAAGGTTCGGTTTCATCTATGATTGAATAGTATGCCTCAACTTTTCTTCTTTGAGCTATTTCATTTACTAGTCCAGAAATTTTCTGTTCTACTATTTTACAATTCGTGTCTACCGGAATTCTAATGTCAAAAGTTGAAACACATTCTTTTGGTGTTACGTTATGACTTGTTCCCCCATCAATCTCAGTTAGAGTTGCAGTTAACAGCATCCCTTTACTTTTTTTCTCTTGATCTGACTCTAAACCTTCTTTGAGTTCTTTTGCAAATATCATTGTCTCTTCAATGGCATTTTTTGAAAGCCATGGTGCACTTGCATGAGCACTGTCCTCTACACTAACTTTCAAATTAATTGCCAATCTCCCTTTGTACGCAATTGTTACTTGCTTTATTCCGCTTGGCTCCCCAAATACTGCATAATCTACATCGATGTGATTTTTTACTAGGTTTTTTACTCCTGTAGCATTTCCTTCTTCGTCTACTGTTCCTACAAAAATTACTGTGCCGTTATTATTTTGAATTGAAGCTGCTGCAAACAACATTGCCATTAATGGTGCTTTTGCATCTGACGCCCCACGACCGTAAAGTGAATCCCCCTCTTTTCTTACTTTGACTTTTCCAGGAACGACGTCCATATGTCCACACAATAATATTTTTGGTGAACCTGTACCTTTTTTTGCAATGATGTTGCCTACTTCATCTATGTGGATATCTTCAAATCCCAAATCATCACATTTGTCTGCAAGAAATTCTGCCATTGTTTTTTCATTAAGCGAAGGCGTGTACAATCGAAGTGCTTTTTCAAGCATCTTCACTGCAAATCTGGGTGTTACTGTAAATGTTGTTTCCAATTCTCACTTGTTCTTTTTTATTACGTAATCAATCATTAAGGAAGGGATATCTACTCCGCATACTCTAACAGTATTTTTGTATTCAGTTGTATTGTTAACCTCATGAACTACTAATCCTCTTTCATTACTCTCCATCAAATCCACTCCTACTATGTCTCCTTGAACTGCATTTTTTGCCTTAATACACATTTCTTCCATCTCTGGTGTTACTTTGCATTCTTCTGCAGTTCCGCCTAGAGCCATGTTTGTCTTCCAATTTCCTTTTCCTGACGTCCTGTAAATTGCTGCAACTATCTTGTCTCCTACCATTATTGCTCTGATATCTCTTGGTGGTCTGTTTACAAATTCTTCTAAATAATGAACTTGATATATGGGATACATGCTTTCTCTGCTTTCAATAATTCCCTCTGCTGAATCTTTATCATTTAATTTTGAAATCAATCTTCCCCAACTCCCTACCGTTGGTTTGATCACTTTTGGATATCCATGTGTTTCTAGATGTTCTATTGCAGCGTCTTTTGAAAATGCAACGGTTGCATATGGTGTCGGAACTCCATGTTTTTTTAGTAACATATGTGTGAATAATTTATTTCCTGCAAGAATTCCTGTGTTCAAACAATTAACCACATTTACACCCATTCCTTCAAGAGCTGCTGTAGAATGTAAATTTCGATAATAACTTACACACCTTTGGATAACTGGTCCATAGTCTTCTGGCTTTTTTTCTAAGTTTAATGCTAAATTCTTACAGTCAACCATCTGTATGTCTATGTTCTTTTTTTTACCTGCTTCTAGTAGAGCCTTTTCTTCCCAACGGATGGTATCATAAAGAATTGTAACGTCAGGACTCACTGTCCCCAATCCTCGCCAACCGACTGGGCAGGCTTTAATTGGAAACCATTTTGGCCTTTTGCTAATTCAAAACTTGCGCCACATTCCGGACATGTTACAATTTCTCCTTCCACAGCATCTTTTGGAACGGAAATATCTGCATCACATTCTTCACATTTTGACATGTTTTCTCCTTACGTTCCCTCTTTATTTATCATTAATTATCTTTTTTTCAAGTCTATCTTCGAGTGGAATCTCGATTAAATCACCCATTCGGAGTTCTTTTAATCCTGTGGCTACTGCTTTAGCGCCCTCATCGTCTTTTTCAAGGCCTAAAATTGACATAAGATATGCGGCACCAGTTTTTCCTGCCAATTCTCCAAATACGATTCTTCTTGTATTTCCAACGGCTCTTGGTGGAATTGGCTCATAAGCTGCAGGATTTCGCAGAATTGCTGCAAGGTGTGTTCCAGCTTTGTGTTTGTATGCAGAAGAACCAACAATTGGTTTTGAATCGTATGGCTTAATCGAAGTATAATTCTCAATTAGTCTGGACAAATCTAACAGCATATCCAATCTGAAATCATTTGGAGATTTGTAAAGATATGTCAATGCTACTGCAACTTCTGCAAGAGGTGGAATGCCTGTTCTTTCTCCTATTCCGTCAATAGTAGTATGAATCTGATCTACTCCGGCGTCACATGCAGAAAATGCATTAGCTACCGCAAATCCAATGTCGTTATGAACATGTGCATCAAGTGGAACATCTATTACATTCCTTACTGTTTTAACAAAATTATACATGCCAATTGGACGCATAATTCCAACAGTGTCTGGCAAACTTATCCTGTCTACTCCTGCTTCTTCAATTGCCTTACAAATCTTTAACAAAAATTCTGGCTCTGCTCTACTTCCATCTTCAACTGTAAATCTAATTTTTAGTCCATGTGATTTTGCATATTCTACCGTCTCTACTGCCCTGTCCATAGCTTCCTCTCTTGTGATTCGAAGCTTGTCTTTTAGATGAATATCTGAAATTCCAAGATATGCAGCACACCATTTTGCATCACAGCTCAATGATATGTCAATATCCTCTTTGAGAGCTCTTCCATGAGATACAATGTCTGCTTTGAGTCCTTGCTTGATGATTGTTTTAGTTGCTTCCTTATGATCTCTGGAAACAACTGGTGAAATTTCAATCTGATCTACTCCAAAATAATCTAGCATCCATGCAATCTGTATTCTTTGTTTGTTTGTAAATGAAACTCCTGGATGTTGTTCTCCTTCTCTCAGAGTACTATCTAATACTTTGATCTTCTTTGGATTTTTGTCATATGCATTGTAGATATTTGCATAGTGATTCGGATCTTTCATTACAGAAAACGTTCAGATAAATTGAGAATATAAGTATATTCGTACTACTTTCGCTGAAAATTGAATATTGTGATCCTAATTTAGGCAAGTATCAAAATTATAAACCGAAAGTCGTTTTATGCTACTTTTCTTAAAATAATTACTGTATTTGTGTCAATGACGCCTGGAATTTTTCTTAATGCATCTATACTACTGTTTATCTCAGAGATATTTGTCGCACTGATGATTGTTGTTATGTCATACTGACCTGTAATCTCATAAACTGTTTTTACCCCTTCTAATTTTGAAAGTTTTTCTGAAACTTTTGATGTGTCCGTTGCAGAATCCACCGATATCAACACAATGGCACTTGTTGCATTCTCCTCCCCTATCTCAACGGTGAACCTTTTGATGGTTCCACTGTCTACAAGATTTTTCACTCTTCTTCTAACTGCTGATTCTGATAATTTTAGTTTCTTTCCAATGTCTACAAATGATTCTCTAGAATCCTCTTTGAGAAAGTTTATTATTTTTTCGTCTATCTTGTCTTTATACAGTATTTTTCTGCTCCTCTATAGTCAGTACTGCATCTAGGGTTTGTAAAACTTTCGTTATGTCTTCTTTAGATATTACTAATGGTGGTAGGATTCTTAGAATATTTCTGCCTGAATACAGCATTAGGACACCTTCTTTCATAAGGTTCATTAGAATGTCTTTCACCTCGAATTTCAATTCTACGCCTATCATCAACCCTTTTCCTCTTATCTCTCTGATTATGGAGTGTTTTTCTTTCAGTTTTTCCAATCCTTCTCTGAATATTTTTCCCATCTTCTCAGAATTTTCAATCAGACCATCTTGAGTAAGTGCTTGTAACGTTGCTATCCCTGCAGCACACGAAAGAGGGTTTCCTCCAAATGTTGAAGAATGTTCCCCCTTGCTCATTGAGGCAAGAATATCAGGTCTTACTAAAGTTGCACCCATTGGAACTCCTCCCGCAATTCCTTTTGCAAGACATAGAATGTCTGGTGCAGTATTCCAATGATCACATGCCCATAATCGTCCTGTTCTGCCTAATCCTGCTTGTATTTCGTCAAAAATTAGTATAATTCCTTTTTCATCACAAACCTTTCTCACGTCTTGTAAAAATCCGTCAGGTGCAACATTGATGCCACTTTCTCCTTGAATAGGTTCTAAAATAACAAATGCAGTATCTTCATCAATTGTGGAACGAAGAGATTCAATATCTCCAAATGATGCAAAAGAAACTTTTTCAACTAATGGTTCAAATGCTTTTTTGTATTTTGGATTAAATGTTAGTGAAAGAGCTCCAAGTGATTTTCCATGATATGATCCTTTCATTGCCACCATTCCTTTTTTGCCAGTGAACTTTCTGGCAAATTTTATTGCTGCTTCTACTGCCTCTGCACCGCTGTTATTTAGATGAACTTGTGTCAGTCCCTTTGGTGCAAGACCAATTAATGTTTTAAGAAATTCTTCTCTGGTTTTATTGTATAGCGAACTATGCACTGTGATTATCTTATCTACTTGTTCTTTGATTGCTTTTACAACTCTTTTATTTTGATGTCCTACAATTGCTACACCGTATCCTCCCATACAATCTATGTACTCTTTTCCGTCGATATCCCAAACGTGTGCACCAATTCCTTTTTCAATTGTAACTGGAAATCTCTGATACAATCCCCCCATAAAGTCATCTTCAGTCATGTCGAATCACCGTACAATTATCGTGTGCTATGGCCGATGATATAGGATTTTCTCTTTGACCATTTGCAATGAGTGCTTCTTTCACTCCCATATCTAGCGCTTCAGTGGATGCAAGAATTTTCTTTTCCATACCTGGACCTATCTTTGGTCTGATCTCCTTTGCTTCTGCTAAAGTCAATTTAGTTACAAGTTTGTTATCCATCAAAAGTCCATCCACATTTGTAATGAACAATACTTTGTCACATCCTACACTTCCTGCTACATATGCCGCAGCTCTGTCTCCATCAACATTGAGAAACTCTGATTCTTCACTAATTGCAATAGGTGAAATCACAGGTGTCAAACCTTGGTCAAGAAGTGATTTGATGAAAACCGAATTTATTTTTGTAATTTTACCCGTATAACCTCCATCGATTGCCTGTTTTCGACCTTTTTCATTTACAATTAGCAGTGTTTTCTTTCTTTCTGCTTCAATTACTCTGGCATCAACACCTGAAAGACCAATTGCATTGATTCCATTTTTTTGAAGCATCTGGACAATTGTTTTGTTGATTCTTCCAGACATGACCATTGTGAAAATCTCTGCAGTCTCTTTGTCTGTGTATCTGCTTTTTATTCCGCTAGGTGATGTTACAAATTTTGGTTCTTTTCCAAGTTGCTCACAAACTTTTGTAACTTCTTTTCCTCCCCCATGAACTATGATTAACCCTTCTGTCTCTGCAACTTTTTTGATATCTGAAATAGTTGATGGGTGTAAATTATCTACAACACTCCCACCGATTTTGATTGTGATCATTTCTATACTGGAGTAAGCGGTGTGTATCTCAAGCCATCCATTTCATCAAAGCCACACATTACATTCATGTTTTGTATGGCAGAACCAGCTGCACCTTTCATTAGATTATCTGATGCTGACATGACAATCAGTCTGTGATTTTCTTCGTCTATGTCAAAACCTATGTCACAAAAGTTTGAACCGACAACAAATTTTGGATCTGGGAATTTATACAATCCCTTTTTATCTCGAATTAATCGAATGAATCTTTCTTGACCATAAGTTTCACGAAATATTTTCCATAGTTCTTTTTCATCCATATCTTTTTTCATAAATGTGTGATTTGTACATAAAATTCCACGAACCACATCTACTGCATGTGGACTCATTGACACATGAATCTTTTTTCCTGCAATTTCACTTAGCTCCTGCTCTATTTCTCCGGTGTGCCTGTGTTTTGCTGGCTTGTATGGTCTTATGACTCCTGCTCTCATTGCATGAGCAGTTCCTGAACCTGAACCTGCACCTGAGGAACCAATTTTGGAGTCTACAATGATGTGTTCTAAATCAATTAGATCATTTCTGATAAGTGGAGCAAGTGCTAACATGGAAGTTACTGCCATACATCCAGGACAAGAAACCAACTGTGCTTTTTTGATTTGCTCTCTGTGTAACTCTGGAACACCAAATACTGATTTTGGTAAATAATCTGGATGTGGATGTTCCCAACCATACCATTTATCATAATCTGCAGCATTGTGTAATCTGTAATCTGCACTCAAATCGATAACCTTCATACCTCTATCATACAATGCTTTTACAATTTCAGTTGCTGTTCCATGTGGAACTGCAGTAAATACTATATCACACTTATCCGTCATTTTGTCATAATCTAATTCCGAAAAAATAAGATCTGTAAATCCTTTCAAACTTGGTTGAATTCTGTGAAGGTACTCGCCAACATGTTGTCGTGAGGTGACCATTGCGATCTCTATATCTGGATGATTTACTAAGAGGCGAATTGTTTCTCCACCGACATAACCTGATGCTCCTACGACACCAACTTTCATGATAATCCTCCCGCAAGGAAGTATAATTTATTTCCTAACATAGTTTAAAGCAAATTCTACCATTTCTTTTGGAATATTTCGTTGTGAAACTCTTGAAAGCCCCTTGAACTCTACAGTATTGTTAACCTCATGTACTACTAATCCTCGTTTTTGATCCTCCATAATGTCGATCCCTAAAATTCCACCACCCATAGCTTTTGATGCTTTTGTAGCAACATCTTCGATCTCTTTTGTGATCTCACATAACTCTGGATCTGCGCCCAATGCTATGTTTGTTTTAAAACCCCCTGATGATTTTCTATACATTGCAGCTATTGGTTCATCGCCAATTGTTATTACTCGAATGTCTCTTGGTGGTCTGTTTATCAATTCTTGAAGATAGAAAATTCTATCATGTGGACTATCTGTGATATCTCTAATCTCAAATAAAGCATCAGCTGTATCTTTGTCTTTTAGTTGCATAACTCCTCTGCCCCAGCTTCCTATGACTGGTTTGATTACAAGGGGGTATCCAACTTTTTCTATATTTTCTGATGCACTTTCGCTTGAAAATGAAAAATATGTTTTTGGTGTAGGGACGTTGTGTTTTTTCAAAAGTAGAGTCATGAACATTTTATTTCCACACTGGTTTGCTACTTGAAATTTATTGAGTACTGGCACATCCATAAATTCAAGACTGGCAGTAAAGTGGAGTCCTCTAAAATAACTGACGCATCTTTCTAAAACAACATCTCCAAAGTCAAAATCATTCCTTTTACTATCTGTATTGATTTGGGTGATTTTTGCGTCTAGCATTACTGCATCGTGACCTAGATCTGATGCCTCTTTTTCAAGCATCTTTTCTTCCGTTCTTAGGCGGTCAAACACAATACAAATTTTTGACATTACTCTCCCCAGTCTTCGCCTACGGTTTCTGCTTGTTTTAGCTCAACAGTAGATCCAATTTTTTTTGCGATCTCAAAGTCGGCGCCACAATCAGGACAGGAGATAATCTCTCCAACAGAGGCATCGTCTGGGATGTTAAGAGTTGCATCACATTCTTTACAGTTCATGTTTTTGTTGACCTTTTCTTTTGTAATTTATTAGCTTCTGTTGATTGAATTCCCCACAATTCTACAAATCCTTTTGCCAATCTTTGATCAAAAGTTGATTCAGTACCATAAGTGGCGATCTTGTGACTATATAGTGAATACTCTGATTTTCTTCCCACAACACGGATACTTCCTTTGAAGAGCTTTAGTTTTACAGTTCCTGATACTGGTTTTTGCGATGTTTGGATAAATGCATCCAGATCTTGTTTTAGTGGGTCTTGCCATAATCCTGAATATGCAAGATATGCCCACTCATCATCGATAATTGATTTAAATTTATTTTCATGTTTTGTGTGAACCATTTTTTCTAAATCCGAATGAGCTTCAATAAGACACAGGGCTCCTGGAGTTTCGTAAACTTCACGAGATTTTATTCCGACTACTCTGTCTTCTATATGATCAACAATTCCTACTCCTGCATCTCCTGCTTTTTTATTTACATACTCGATTAATTTTATTGGCTCAAGAATTTTTCCATCAACTGCAACTGGTATTCCTTTTTCAAATTTTATTTCCATGTATGTTGGCTTGTCTGGTAAATTCTTCGTTTTTACCCAAATGAATGCATCTTCAGGAGGTTCGTTGTATGGATCTTCTAATACTCCTCCCTCAATTGCACGTCCCCATAAATTTTGATCAATGCTGAATCTTTTTGCTACTGAATCAATCTCAATTCCATGTTTTTTAGCAAATTCTAACTCTGTTACTCTGTCTAAATTCTTGTCTCGAATTGGTGCAATAATTGGTAAATCAGAACCGGAACGTAATGTAATGTCAAATCTTACTTGATCATTTCCTTTGCCTGAACATCCATGTGCAAGTGCTGTTACTTTTTCTTTTTTTGCAATCTCTAAAACTTTTTCCGCAATTAATGGTCTTGCCAATGCTGTTGCCAGACAATATTTTTTTTGATAGAGTGCATTTGCCTTAATTGACGGAAATATGAAATTTTCAACAAACTCCTTTCTTGCATCTACATTGTAATGTTTTATCACTCCAAGTTTTTTTGCTTTGGCCTCGATTTTTTTCTGATCATCACCTTGACCTACATCTACTGTGACTGTTATGACGTCCATATCATATTCTTCTTGAAGATATTTTACTACGACTGATGTATCTAGTCCTCCAGAAAATGCAAGAATTCCTCTTTCAGTCATAAAACACATTTTCCGGTCGTATTTTGGAATTTATCTTTTGTGATACGCTGAAAAACAAAAATCTCTTTCACATTTTTCTAACTAGCTTGAGCTAAAATTCGATGATTATTTAACAGTCAAAATATAACGCTGTTTTATGAAAACTCGATCAGCGATTCTTGCAGGAATTGTGGGTGCAACATTGATAATCATCGTTGGAACCATGGTAAATTCCGGTGAAACTACGCATGAAAATAAGATCAGAGTTGCATATTTTCCAAACATAAACCATGCAGTTCCAATTGTTGGAATGGAAAAAGGAATATTTCAAAATCAAATTGGGAACAATACTGTAATTGAGTCGATATTATTTGATGCTGGACCTCAAGTGATAGAATCTCTTTTTGCAGGTTCAATTGATATCGCATATGTTGGACCTGGACCTGCAATTAACGGATTTTTAAAGTCTGAAAATCACAATGTAAAAATTTTATCTGGTGCTGCAAGCGGCGGTGCTAGTTTTATTGTCAACCCCAATTCTGAAATTAACTCTGTTGCTGATTTTGCAGGAAAAAAAATTGCAGCACCTCAAATAGGAAACTCGCAAGATATTTCATTGAGAAGCTATCTTTCAGAGAACGGATTAAAACCAGCTGAGAAAGGCGGATCCGTCGTTGTCTTAAATCTGTCTAATTCTGATATTTACACATTGTTTGCAAAAGGTGACATTGATGCTGCATGGGTTCCTGAGCCAACTGCTACAATATTGGTGCAACAATTAGATGGTAAGAGATTATTTAATGAAGAGGAACTTTGGCCTGACAACAGATTTGCTTCCGTACTGTTAATTGCTAGAGAGGATTATGTAAAACAAAATCCTGAAGTAATAAACAAATGGCTTGATGCACATAAGCAAACGGTAGATTGGATAAATTCTAATCCGGAACAAACTAAGCAAATTTTTATTGATTTTATGAAAAAGAAAACTGGCAAATCCCTATCTGATGGCTTGGTGAGTGAGGCATTATCTAATTTAGAAATTACATCTGATCCTATTGTTAGTTCTATTCACACATTTGCTAAAAGGGCAGACTCCCTTGGATATTTAGGAAGACATGGTTATAGTTTGGACGGAATTTTCTTTGACATAAATTCAAATTCCCAATTACAGGAGGTTTTAGTAAATGACAAAACTTGAGGCTAAAAACATTGTAAAGTATTTCAAACATGACAGTCATCGTCTCAAGGCTTTAGGCGGTGTGAATCTGCAGGTTGAAGATGGTGAGTTTGTCTGCTTAGTTGGACCATCCGGATGTGGTAAATCTACTTTCTTGCGAATTGTTGCAGGCTTGGAAACTCCTGATGAAGGTGAAATTCTATTTGATGGAAAACCGGTCACAACTACTGGTCCTGAAAGAATCATAGTTTTTCAGGAAGGTGCATTATTTCCATGGTTGAAGGTACAAGACAATGTGGAATTTGGGCTAAAGATGGCAGGAATTCCAAAAGAAGAACGAGCACAGATATCTAAACGATATTTGGATATGATGCAATTAACAAAATTTGCTGATTCATACACTTACCAACTTTCAACTGGAATGAAGCAAAGAGTAGCGATAGCTAGAGCACTTGTAATGGATCCTGATGTGTTGTTAATGGATGAGCCATTTGCAGCACTTGATGCACAAACAAGAGACTTGTTGCTAGTTGAAATGCAATTGATTTGGGAAAAAACAAAAAAGACAATTCTATTTGTAACTCACAATGTCACTGAAGCTACGGTACTTGGAACTAAAGTTGCTGTATTTAGTAATAGACCCTCTACAATTAAAAAAATAATAAACGTTGACTACAAACGACCGCGACTTGTAGAGGATCAAAATCTCTTTCCACTTCAACAAGAAATTTTATCTGAATTGCGACCTGAGGTAAAGAAAAGCTAAGTGATATTTTATGAAGAAAAATACTCTGGTAAAACAAATTATTTTCTATGTAGCACTTGTAGCCATTTGGCAGATTGTATCGATGACAAATATCTGGCCCAATAATCTCTTTCCTTCTCCTTACGAAGTAGCTGAAGATCTAGTATACACTGCATCTGATGGAACTCTGTTCTTTGGAATTGGAACTAGTCTTTTGAGATTGATAATTGGATTGACAATTGCAATAGGTGGTGGAATGCTACTTGGAATTTTTATGGCAAGAGTGGAGATTGTAAATCAAACCATAGGTTCTTTGGTTTTGGGATTACAATCAATCCCATCTGTTGCTTGGGTACCACTTGCAATACTTTGGTTTGGATTAACAGATGGAGGAATCATCTTTGTAACTGCAATTGGCTCAATGTTTTCAGTAACAATTGCTACCTATAACGGAGTCAAAAACATCAATCCACATTATATTGAGGCTGCAAGAAACATGGGTGCAAAGGGAACTCAATTAGCCACATACGTCCTAATTCCTGCGGCATTTCCATATTTGATCTCTGGTTTCAAACAAGGTTGGGCTTTTGCATGGAGGGGAGTAATTGGGGCAGAATTATTGTTTTCATTTCTAGGGTTGGGATTTTTGCTCAACGTAGGACGACAGCTAAATGATATCTCCCAAGTATTTGCAATAATGTTGGTGATTATGATGGTTGGTATTGCAATTGACGGAATAATTTTCAAGAGAATTGAAAATAAAGTAATGTCTAGATGGGGGCTACGTTAAATTTTCTCAAAAGAGTTAAACTGTATAGAAACATTCTAAAAATAAATTGGCACAAAAAGAACCATTCCTCACTGCATTACAAAACAGAATCTTGCTTTTTGATGGGGCTATGGGAACTGAGATTCAAAAATATAATCCTAAATCCGAGGATTTTCCAAACAATCAAGATGGATTTAATGACGGGTTGATCATTACTCATCCCGAATGGATTAAGCAAATTCATAGAAATTATTTGGATGCTGGTGCTGACTGTATTGAGACTAACTCGTTTGGTTCGAACAAAATAAAATTAGATGAATATGGTTTTGGAAATCAAACAATAGACTTTAACAAAAAAATTGCCCAACTGGCTGTTGAAGTTTGTTCTGTGTATACTAACAAGCCTCGATATGTAATTGGTTCAATGGGACCGTCAGGCTATCTTCCAAGCTCAAATGATCCTGATTTGGGACAAAAATCTCTTGATGAGATTAGAGAGGCATTTGAGTTACAAGCCGAAGGTCTGATTCTTGGCGGAGTGGATGCTCTTTTAATTGAAACAAGTCAAGATATTCTCGAAGTAAAACTTGCAATTGAAGCATGTCATGATGCAATGAAAAAAACTGGAAAAAAAATTCCGATTATTGCAAATACAACTTTGGATCAATATGGAAAAATGTTACTTGGAACAAACATCCAAGCTGCATACACAACTGTATCTGATATGGGAATTGATGTTTTTGGTTTGAATTGCTCTACAGGTCCAATTGAAATGACTCCAAGTATTAGATGGCTTGATGAGCAAAACGAACATACTCTATTGGTAGTTCCTAATGCGGGTATGCCTGAAAATCAGGGCGGACAGGCAGTATACAAAATGACTCCTGAGAAGATGGGCGAAGTGCTAGGCAATTTTCTTAAACAGTACAAAAAAGTCCGAATAATTGGAGGCTGCTGTGGAACAAATCCTAAACATATCGCAGTGCTAAGAAAAGTAATTGACGAAAAAGCTTATTCTATCAAGGGTTAAGTATTTAGAAAAACTGAGGAGAATTTATCACATTGACTATTCCTAGAGTTAGCTCTGCACTAAAAGCAGTTGATCTGAAGCAGTTGCCACCACCATTGATAATTGGAGAGAGAATCAATACACAAGGTTCCAGAAAAGCAAAACAACTAGTACTCAATGATGACTATGATGGATTAGTTGATCTAGCAAGAATTCAGGTTGAAGATGGTGCACACTGTCTTGATGTTTGTGTTGCTACCACTGAACGATCTGACGAGCGACAATTCATGTTGAATCTTGTGAAAAAACTAAGTATGGAAATTGATGCTCCACTTGTAATTGATTCTACAGATCCTGATGTGATAAAAGCAACCGTGGAGCAAATTCCTGGGAGACCTATAATCAATTCGATTAATCTTGAAGGCGATGGAAGTAGATTTGAAAAACTTGCACCAATAATGGCAAAGTATGGGTTACCTGCAATTGCATTATGTATTGGACCAAAAGGTATGGCAAAAACTCCTAAAGAAAAAGTTGAAACTGCCGAATTACTTTATGTAACAGGAAAAAAATATGGGTTAAAGATTGAACAATTTATTTTTGATGTTCTGACATTTACCCTTGCTACTGGAGAAGATGAGTTCTTAGATGCGGGGAAAAATACTCTGGAAGGTATACGACTTGTAAAAGAAAAATTCCCAAGATCATTTACGACTTTGGGATTGAGCAACATTAGTTTTGGATTGGCTCCGTATGCAAGAAAAGTTCTCAACTCTGTATTTTTGTATCACGCAGTAAAGGCTGGACTGGATACAGCCATTGTAAATGCAAAGGAAATAATTCCTTATGGAGAAATAGATTCAAAAGAAAAGAAACTAGCTGAAGATCTCATCTTTAATAATCATCCAAATGCCCTATCTGAATTAATTATTTATTTTGAAAATATAGGTGCGCAAGGCAGCGAGATTTCGAAAAAAACGGATGTGGATCCAACATGGCCGCCTGGAAAACGTGCAAACTTTAGAATTGTTAACAGGTTAAAAGATGGAATTCAAAACGATGTTGTTTCTGCCATTGCAGAAAAGACAGGCAAAAATGAAATCATTGAAGAACACAATGGCATTCTTTCTCTAAATGCATCACCTTCAATTACTCACGACGGTGCAATTAGAACACTAAATGAGGATTTACTTCCTGCAATGAAAGAAGTAGGCGATAAATTTGGCTCAGGGGAATTAATTCTGCCGTTTGTTTTAAAATCTGCAGAATGTATGAAGGCAGCAGTAGGAGAATTAGAAAAATATCTGATTAAAGAAGAGGGATCTTCTAAAGGCAAGCTTGTACTGGGAACCGTTTATGGTGATGTTCATGACATTGGAAAGAATTTGGTAAAAACAATCTTTCAAAATAATGGTTATACGGTTTATGATTTGGGAAAACAGGTACCGCTGCAAAAATTCTTAGAAAAAATAGATGAAGTAAAGCCTGATGCTTTAGGACTGTCTGCACTTTTGGTATCTACATCAAAACAAATGCAGTATTTTGTTGAGCATGCAAGACAAAACAACATCGATATTCCGATTCTGTGTGGTGGTGCTGCCATCAACAGTAATTATATCAATAGAATTGCAAAAGAAGGGGGTATCTACGAATCAGGTGTGTTTTACTGTAATACGATGTTTGAAGGCTTGAAAACAATGGATGCATTGGTTTCAAATGAAAAACTCGAATTTTTAGCACAATGGAAAGAGAAAATTGAAAATTGGAAAGAGAGATCAACTGCTGTAATTGACACTTCGAATCTTCCAAAAAGCAACATCAAACCAGTAGTTCCACCCATTCCTCCAATAATTGGAGTGCCAATCAGATTGAAACATGATCAAATTAAAATGGTCGAAGTATGGGAACTTGTTGATAAAAAATCACTATTCAAGTTATCTTGGGGTCTTCGTGGAAAAGCAGGCTCTGAATCTGAGGCAGACCATGAAAGATTACTAAATGAATGGAAGATTAGAATAACCAGAGAAAAATTATTTGAACCTGAAATTGTATATGGTTTTTTCAAATGTCACAATAAAGACGGAAAGCTAAAAGTCGATAACCCAAACGGTGAAAGCGTCGAGTTTGATTTTCCACGCTCTTCTAAATCTAGTCACCTTTGTCTTACTGATTATTTTGGAGAAGATGACATTGTTGCATTACAGGCAGTTACAGTTGGAAACAAAGTTTCAGACATTATAGATGAATGGAATAAAGAAGACAAGTATACCGATGCGTATTATTTGCATGGTTTGGCAGTTGAAGTGGCTGAAGCATTGGCAGAGTGGATAAACCGAAAAATAAAATCTGAATTAAAACTAGACAAAGGAGGACTAAGATACAGTTGGGGTTTTCCAAGCTGCCCTGACGTACTGCAACATAATCTAGTTTGGAAGCTACTGCAACCAGAAAAATCCGGGATGACACTAACTGAATCGGGACAAATCATTCCGGAACAGTCCACTGCAGCAATTGTGGTTCATCACCCTGAATCGCAGTATTTTGTACTTTAGATCTTCTTTAATGTCTCTTTTGCAAATGTAAAATCATTAGGCGAAGTGATTAACACATCTCCTGCAATGCTGTGAATTTGCTTGATAAATTTTGCAGGATTTTCTTTGTAGCCGGACCAATCTAGTTCCAAAAACTTTGCAGAATTTTCATTTTTTTCTGTAGGTAACAAAATACACGGAATAATTCTAAATCCCACTGGTCTTAATTTGTCAGAAATTCTTTGTACTTGTTGTGCTGAATGAATTACCTGTGTCATAAACCCTTTAGGTGCTGCAGTGATCTTTTTGTGAATTTTTTCAAAGTTGGGGTTACTGGGCAATGATAGAAAAAAATTCATCTTCTTGCCATATCCTAGTTCGTTTAGTTGCTTAACAACTTGACTTGGAATTAAACCCGAATCCGTTTGATTCTCTTTTGAAGGATCACCTTTTAGAACAAGAATTCCATCTAATTCAAGTTCTATTGATTCCTCGACTATTTGTTTGATAAACTCCATGTTTTTGTCTCTTATGCGCATACTAATTGTAATTTGTAAATTAGGATGATTTGTCTTCAACAATCTTCCTGCATCTAAAGCTGAAACTCGTCTAGTTCCCAAAACAGAATCTGTAACATGAATACCGTCACACAGATTACTGATATCTGAAACTCTTTGTAGAAGTTTTGACAATAATGAATTCATTTCATCATCTGACACATTGATGTTTTCTGGAATCTTTGGGGGATTTACTTCGTAGATGATTGCCATAAGGAATCTCAAATTTAACTTGGTTAAAACCTTTAAACGCAAACTCAATAAAATGGATAATTGCTATAATCATAGTGAACTTGGAAATATTACGTTCTTCACTTTCGAGTAAAATAGATCCTGTCCTAGAACATTATGGAACAAACAAGCTTGCATCTATACTAGTTGTGATTTATGGGAGTGATCCAATTATTTTAATGACTGAAAAACCAAAACATCTAAAATTCCATGCCGGAGAAATTTCATTTCCCGGAGGAAAATTTGATTCAGATGATTCTGATCTTTTGGAAACTGCATTGCGTGAGACTCGGGAAGAAATAGGATTGAGCATTTCAAAAAATCAAGTAATAGGACAGCTAGAACCTGTTGTAACTCTTAATTCAGGTTTCACTATTTTGCCGTTTGTTTCCATTATTGATGAAATTGAATCACTTTCAGCAAATTCTGAGGTGGAACATATACTTCACATTCCTCTAAAGTCTTTTTTAAAAACAATGACAGATGATCTAAATCCAGCACACAAAAGAATTCAAGAGATGTACACTTTTGAATATCAAAATAAAATTATCTGGGGTGCATCCGCAAGAATTCTAAAACAAATAGTGCATCGCCTGAATTCCTGAGATTCATTTAAAAAGAGCTCTTCGTGCCTGAAATTTATGGCTGCACGCAAGTCATCTCCAAGAAAAATCCGTCTGTTAAAAAAGACTAGACAAGCTGAACCTGTACCAGCTTGGATTATTCTGAGAACAAAAAGAACCGTCAGATCAAATCCAAAACGTAGAGCTTGGAGATCAACAGATGTGGAGGTTGGATAGTTGTCTCAAGAATTAGAAAGAGTCTATACTGTCAATTTAGGAAAAGCGTTACTTTCCGTAGATACACATCGTGCACCACGAGCTATTAACATGATTAAGGAATTTGCTCGCCATCATATGAAAACAGAAGATGTCAGAATCGAAGAGGATCTTGCTCATCAAATTTGGTCAAAAGGAGTTCGAAGTCCTCCAAGAAAAATCAGAATTAGAATGAATAAAACTGATGAAGGCTATGTCTTAATTTCTCCATATACTGAAGAAAAAGAATCTAAGGACACATCTAAAGAAAAGAAAGGCAAATCATCTAAAGAAAAGAAAGGCAAATCATCTAAAGAAAAGAAAGGCAAATCATCTAAAGAAAAGAAAGACACACCAGCTAAAGAAGTAAAGAATGACACACCAGCTAAAGAAAAGATAGATACACCAGCTAAAGAAAAGATAGATACACCAGCTAAAGAAGTAAAGAAAGACACCACAGCTAAGGAAAAGAAAAACACACTAGCTAAGGACAAGAAAGATACATCATCTAAAGTAGCAAAGAAAAAATCCAAATAGAAATTCCATTCTTGTTAAAAAATTGTTATAAAATTATTTTATTCTAATTGGTATAGATCAAGTTTATAGTCTACACTGCAGTCTGGATGAGACCAATCCAATGTGTTCTCTTGTGGAATCACTCCCAGCGGATCATACTTTTCAAATTTTGTCATTCCTTGAATTGAAGATAACATTACCACTCTGGATTCTTTAGAAGATGATGTCAAATCTACTTGAGAGATACTTTCACTTAGTATTCCGCTGGTTAGGTTTGTAATTGAATTGATAACTCCAACTGGAATGTTATTTCCTCCAACCACATAAATCATTGAGCGTTTTACTGCATTTGGTGGTGCATTTTCGTAGAGCATTTTGAGTGAATCTCTTAATGATTCTTCCAGATTTTGTCCATCCTTGCTGGTAGTCAGAATGTTTGTTTGATTTGGTATTTCTGAACAATGTAGAGATCTAACGACGTGCATTATGGCATTATTGGCAATGTTGTAACATGAATTTGGGCTCAAGTCAGGATTACTTTCTAAAAGTGAGTCATTATCCAAAACAACAGTGCATCCTGAATTCGCTTTTACTCTTTTTAGTGAAATACCTGAATTAAAAATTCTATCTTTTTCATATTTGAATGGCATTATTGCAAAAGAAATTAATCCTTTGTCTGATTCTTTGCAAATTTCTGAAACTACTGGTGATATTGCAGAGCCTGTTTTTCCTGCCAGGTTGGTCATAAGAACAATTGTAGCATAATTTGAAATCTTTGATTTTATTTGGTCTGCAACTTTGTAAGCTGAACCTCGGATTAATTGCACTGATGGATTGATAACTGAATCAGTTGATACCTTGATTGTACTGCAACCTGAATGAAGGTCTTTTTGATCATTACTGATTATTAGGCAATCGGAATTTAGGGCATCTTTGGCTTGTATTGCTAATTTTGAGCCTGCTCCACCTAAGCCAATAACTAAGATTGGTTCTTTAACTTGAAAACTCACTTCAAGTTTTATTCTCTAATTTGGATAAAAAACCTTCTTACGTTATTTTAATCAAATCACCGATCTAAAAAATTTAGCTTGCGATCTTTCCAAGAATGCTGTGCGTAGACGCATCTACAATTTCGATTGTGTGTATTTGACCGATCTTGATTTTGTCTTTTACAAATACTGATTTGTATGCAAAATTTCTTCCTTTGATGCCCTCATTTGTTTCCTCGTCAAACAAAACTTTGCCCTTCCATCCAATCCATTTTTGATTATTCTCCAATGATATTTCATTTATCATATCAAAGATGACTTTGCTTCTCTTTTTCACTTCCGATGCTTCTATTTGGTCCCACTCTGCAGCTTCTGTTCCTGGTCTTGCACTGTATTTTGAAAGATTTACTATGTCTGGGCGTATTTCATTTATGAGGCTAACAGTTTTCTCAAAATCTTCCCTAGTCTCTGATGGGAAGCCTACTATGACATCTGTTGAAATTGTAAAGTCCGTAAATCTTTCTTTGGCCTTTTTTATGATTTCTTTGACTGTCTTTACAGTATGCCCTCTTTTCATATCGTTTAGTACTTTGTCACTGCCGCTCTGTACTGGTATGTGTAGAAATTTGTACACTTTGTCACTGTCATAGGATTTTATCAACTCATCTTTGATTCTTGGCATGTACATTGGGTTCATCATGCCGACACGTATCATGAAATCTTGTGGAATTTTTGATACTGCTTTTACTAAAGTTGGTAAATCTGTATTGATGTCAAAACCGTAACACCCGTTATCAGTAGATGTCAGCCAAATCTCTTTACATCCTTCACTGATTTCAGTTTCAACTTGTCTTACAATGTCTCCTATTCTGTAACTCTTGAGATCACCTTTTGATAATTTAGTCTGACAAAAAGTGCACTCACTAATACATCCACTAGCAATCTCTACAATTCCTACAACTGGATTTAGTCTTACTTTTGGTAATCCTACTTTTGATAAATCTGAATCCTCCAGTGCCACATATCTTATTCCTTTCAATGTGGAATCTATTACCTGCAATGTTTTTCCCAATGAGTTAGGTCCTAACAAACTAGCCTTTTCTGAAATTTTTTCTACTGTTCTTATCTCAGCTTTTGGAAGACAACCTGCAACAACAAGAGGTTTTGATCTTAATGACTTGATTCGGTGAATCATTTTGTTTGCAGTTGAATCTTTAACAGAACATGTAACAACAATATTCAAATCAGATTCTGAAGAATCTTTAACAAGAGTATGTCCTCCGTTTACAATTAATCCTGAGATCATCTCAGAGTCTGCAAAATTAGCAGAGCATCCGTATGCTTCTACGAAAATCTTTGCCATGATTTATCCAAACAACGCATCAATTTCTTTATTGTTCATCAATTTCTTTGATGTCACTAATTCTCTGATGGTTTTTCCAGTCTTTAGAGATTCTTTGAATAGCTCTGCAGATTTTTGATATCCGATTTTTGGTGTAAGGAGCGTTACAATCACTGGACTATTTTCTATGTTCTTTCGAAGTTTTTCCTTGTTTGCAGTTAATCCGTCAATTAGATTTGCAGAAAATATCGGCAGGAAGTTTTTTAGCATATCTGTAGATTCTAGCATACACTTTAGCATACCTGGCAACATTACATTTAGTTCAAACTGTCCGCTCTGAGCTGCATAAGATACAGCTGTATCATTTCCAATTATGTTAAAACAAATCATGTTCATGCACTCTGCTAGTGATGGGTTTACTTTACCTGGCATGATAGACGAACCTGCATGAACAGCGGGTATTCCAAGTTCTGACAATCCTGCAATTGGACCTGATGCCATTAATCTGATATCGTTTGCAAGTTTGCTGATCTCTAGTGCTAAATTACGTAATGCCCCTGAAAGATTTGCAACTGCAAATTTACTTTGCAAAGAATGTTGCATGTCTTTTTCTGGCATGAGTGATAATTTTGAAATCTTTGCAAGTTCTGCTATTGCAATTTTTCTAAATCCTTTCGGTGTATTTGCACCAGTGCCTACAGCTGTTCCGCCTAATGCTACATTTAGTAATTCCTTTTGAGATATGACAATGACGTTTCGTGCTTTTGAAATAGATGTTGCATAAGCTGCAAATTCACTTCCAAGAGTCACAGGCAGTGCATCCATCAAATGAGTTCTTCCAATTTTTTTAAATGAAGAAAATTCTTTTGCCTTTTTTGTTAATGATTTTATTAACATGTCGATTGCTGGAATTACGTCTTTAAGATTTATCAGAATTGCAACATGCATTGCAGTTGGGTATGTGTCGTTACTTGATTGTGACATGTTTACATGATCATTTGGATGCAGATGCTGGTACTGTCCCTTTTTTTTGTGCAGTATCTCTAGCGCCACATTTGCAATAACTTCATTAGAATTCATGTTGAATGCTGTTCCAGCACCAGAGTTGATCATATCTATTACAAACTGATCCACATGCTTTCCTGACAATATTTTGTCGCAAGCTGTGACAATTGCTTTTCCACGTTTTGCATCTATTGCCTTTGTCTTCATATTTGCTATTGCTGCAGATCGCTTTATCATTACAAATGACATTATCAAATTAGTATGTGCTTTGATACCTGTCACATGATATTGTTTGATGGCTCTTCCAGTAAATGCCCCATAATATGCATCAGATGGAATTTTGACTTTTCCCAAAGAATCCTCATCTAGTCGGAACTTCAAATCTATCTTGTCTTTCATTCACCATTATTCATTCTTTTTCAGGCTTTTTCCGATTATGATTGGGAATAATGGGAATTATTATATAGGAATCGCTTGTCACGTTGCTTAATGAATAAGCGTATCAGTATGCTATTTACAGTTGCAGCAGTAGCTGTAATTTCAGCAACGCTATTCGGAAGCACATACACACAAACCCAAATGCGTGGACAATCACTTGACGTCTCAAAAATGGATGCCAATGTAATTGAACAAATCCACCAAATGGGAGGTTTACAGCTTGTAATGCCAGAGGCATTCGCAGAAACTGATTGTGGCGCATTAGCAGATTCTGGACGAAAAGTCGTCGAGTTTAATGTTACTGGTGAAAGTGTCACTCTTCCAATTATGGGAGGCAAGACATACAATGCAATGACATTTAGTGGACAAGTCCCAGGACCAACACTAAGAGTCACTCAAGGTGATGTCGTAAAAATGACACTGACAATTCCAGCAGGTGAAGTTACCGGTCACGGTAACGACATGCATGCATCACAAATGTCTGCAGGAAGCTTTGATTCCATCAATCCAGGGCAATCAAAGACTTATTGTTACATTGCTCAATCAGCTGGTACTTTCAAATACCATTGTTCTGGTGTCCATCTATTAGGTATGGATCAACACGTTCTTTCCGGCATGTACGGAATTGCAATTGTTGACCCACTCAATGGATACAACAAATTAATGGTAGAGAAAACAGCAGTTAATAACGGCAAAGTAACTTTAGACAGAATGTTTTACGATCCTGAAGCATTAGAGTTCTCACTCCAGTACAACCAATTGTATCTTACACCTGAAGGCAATTATGATGCAGGAGCAATGTTCCAACATCACAACACTGCAACAGTTGTTAACGGAATGCAATTCGGTTATGTACCAAACATGGTTCACAACTTGCTCATTAAAAATGATACAAACAAGAACATCTTTGTTGCACAACCATGGAATGGACTTGAACTCAAGCAGTACCAATCACAACTTTTGTACGTTGAGAACGGACAACATGTGAGACTCTTTGTTGAAAACCAAGGTAACGAACCAGTATTCTTCCACATTGTTGGAGAAATATTAGACAGAGTTACACAAGGTAACAGAGTACAATCCGGAGCAACCGAAACATGGTTACTAGGTGGCTCACAAGGAATGATTGTTGATTTGGTATTTGATGAACCAGGCGTATATGCAGCAGTTAATCACGACTATGCAGCAATTTACACTGGCGCCGCTTCAATATTTGTAGCAGGTGATCCATTTGGATTGAACCCAAGATTGGTTGACGCAGGAGTTATCAAAGCACCTGTTCCATCCTATGCATATGTATTGGGTAATCCAAGCAACGCTGTCCCACCAATGGGAATGAACAGTATTGCACACCCAGCACTAAATGTTCATGGTCTGTACACTGATGAAGTTGCTTCTGAGAAAATAGCAAGTGGTGCAATAGCCTTATGGGAAGTTGTACCAACACTACCACCAATACCATAGGTAGTAACACTCTTTATTTTTCTATTTTTCAGTTTTTAATGAGTTATATTCTGTAGATTTTTTCTTGATTATGTGGAATTTGACGATTCTGTTTTGATATGTGATGAGGTGGATCCTGTCTTAAATAAAATACTGCAAGACAATGGTCTGAAAGTTTCGTACGAGCCAAAAATTACTCCTGAACAAATCAAAGAAAAAATTTCTAATTTCAATATTGTAATTGTTAGAAGCAGGACCACTCTTACAAAAGAGATGATTCAAAATGCTGACAAATGTAAAATCATTGCGCGTGTTGGTGTTGGACTAGATAATGTTGATCAAGTGGCAGCCAAAGAAAAAAACATCCGTGTAATCAATGCAGCAGAGGGTGCAATGAATGCCGTAGCTGAACTAGTTTTAGGATTTATGCTATCATTGGCAAGACAGACTGCAAGGGGTGACAGGGCAATTAGAAACGGGCAATGGTTAAAAAATGAACTGAAGGGAACAGAACTCAGAGGAAAATATCTTGGAATAATTGGATTGGGAAATATAGGAAAAAGATTGGGACGACTTGCAAGAGCACTCAACATGAATATTATTGGCTATGATGTGATTCCAATTGATGAAGAGTTTGCAAAGGAAGTGGGACTGATGAAAGCTGATTTGGATACTTTGCTGCAAAGCTCCGATTATGTTTCAATTCATGTTCCGTTGTTGGACTCTACTTATCATCTGATTAATGCTCAAAAAATATCTATCATGAAAAAGACTGCAAAAATTATCAACACATCAAGGGGTGGAGTAGTAGACGAAGATGCTCTGTATGAGGCAATAAAAAGTGGTAATTTGGGCGGTGCTGCATTAGATGTATTTGAGAAAGAGCCTGCTGTGGGAAACAAATTAGCAGAATTAGACAATGTGATTCTTACTCCACACATTGGATCTCAAACAAAGGAGGCTCAATCTCTGGCAGCCAATATAATTGGGGAAAAGATTATCCAAATACTTAGAGGCGTAATCTAATTTCTTATGCGCGAACTATAAAAATAACTAAAAAAGCTTGACTGATACGTGATTAAATCTCGTCTCATTCTTTTTAAGACGGATTTGGAGGCTAATGTTTGTGCAGAAAAATATGGATGTGCAATCTCAAAGACTGTGGAAAAATATGCCTAGTAGTGACTCCCTAATCAAAATCTCAATTGGATTGATAATTGTTGCAATAATTTCTTCTGCCTTTGTTTATGCAGATACTGGATCTGTAAATGTAAAGGATGTTTCTTATATTGTTGAATATACTGGCACTGGCGTGACTGTCTCTGGAATTGATTCAGACACTGACTTTGTTTCTTTGATTCTCAGTGTTAATGCTACTGGCTCACCAGGAATTTTGCAAATTACCCTTGAAAGAGGCTTGATTGATTCCAAGTTTAATGGAACTGATGATAACTTTATTGTATTAGCAGATGGTGACGAACCGAAATTTTCTGAAATTAGCACAACTCTTCAAAACAGAACCCTAAGTATAGAATTACCTTCTGGCACTCAGGAAGTTGAAATTATTGGAACTACATTAGGTCAATCTACATCTGAACCAGTTAAAGAACCGGCACCAGTTGAAACACCAGAGCCAACTACTGACAAGCCTGTTGCATGTACACTAGAGTATGCCCCTGTGTGTGGTGTTGATGGGAAAACTTATGGAAACAAATGTCAATTAAATGCCGTTAAAGTCAATCTGGATTATTTTGGTGAATGCAAAGTTAAAACACCTGTTTCTGAAAAACCAAAAGTTGAATGTGGTGTTGGAACAATTCTCAAAGACGACGTCTGTGTTTTAGATGAAAGATGTGGACCTGGCACAGTTCTAAAAGATGGAACATGTGTTGCTGAACCAGTTACTGTGTCTGAACCAACTAGGGGAATTGGAACTCAGTTAGTCATTTCACTAATTGCAGCATTTATCGTTGCAGGAATTATTGGACTTGTACTGGCTATAATGTCAAAAGCAGGCAAGAGCAAAAATTAATTTTTTTAACAATTAAAATTTTTGCCATTCATAATATTGTAAAAATCAAATCCTGAATACTGTTTCACTGTAGAATGTGGAATCACACCAATAATGGGCGTATCTATGCCCATAACTACATACATCTTGTTTGGGTCTAATCTGATCTCTCCGCCATTGAATTCGTAATCTAGTTGCATGAAATAATATTGTGCCTCACTAATATCATCAGAATGAAAAGTTCCTTTCTGTGTGGCATTTGATAGTGGGTTTATTACAAGTGGCTGTACTGTAAATGTCCCTTTGTTTCCCATATCGTAAAATGCAGTTATCTCATATTTTTCAAAATTTGTCCACAATGGCAGTTTGTTGCAAAATTCAACATCTCCGCCATTTGATAATGAAAAATAATTGAATTTGTTTTGATCACTCCATCTGAATTGTAATTGCTCAGCAGCAAAGATGTTCAAAATGGAATATGCAAATGGGATAATTATGACAATTATTGCAACTAGTGTTATCTTTGAATATTTGTCCATTTAAATTGCAATGATTCCTTTATCCATTAAATATTGAATTGCTTTTGCAAATTCCCCATCTGAGATTTTCTCTTCAAGCCACCATCCAGCTGTATTTTTTACCCATTTTGGTATGTGAACGTCTTGAAGATTTTTTTCGTTTATTTTATCTGGTACTTTGATCAAACCCTTGTCTACAAATTTGTTTATTGCATCTATGAAAAATCCGTCTGATATTTGGTCATTAATCCAGCTGTATGCAATCTGCTTCATCCCTACAGTAATGCAGATATTTCCTGAATCTTTTAAATCAAATTCTGCGGTGTCTTTTGCACCAGAATATTCCACATCGATGAAATATTTGCCTACTGGAAAAATCTCTGCCTCAAAGGGAGCAACTGAAGGAATCGGATTTTGCAAATTGGATATTGGAATTGGAATTGCATTGCTTGATTTGCCTGCCTGGTCTCTGATGTGTATAATTGCGGGATCTCCTGTGACCTCTGAAACTTGGATGGTGTAAAATAATTTCTCACAGTATCCAAATGTGGTCTTGTCCATTACAATTTTTACGGTTGGTGATGCATAGGCACTGGACAATAGTATAGTACCCAAAATCACTAGTATCATAATTGGCAGATACTGTCTTGTTTTCATCTTTTGATGGTTTTATGTTGCTTAATAAAAATCTCATATCTATGCTCAGAAATGCTTTTTAATCTCAGAAAGTGAATTTATTTATCGAGTTTTCTGCGGGTACAAACTCTTGAGTGTTCGGCATACGATGCAGCACTCAAGGGAATTTTAATTCCAGTATTTTAGACAATCTTCATAATCTTGTATTTTTGTTATGTGGGTAAGAAAATTTAATTATAAAAAATGAAAAATTAATGGATTTTTTGTCTATGCTGTTAAATTACTTCTTTTAGTGTTTCACTGATTATTTCAGACATGCTGACAGATCTGTTCTCTTTTTGGATTTTTTTTCCTTGATTGACTCTTAATTTTTTTAGCACAGCATCATCAATCATTACTGTAATTCTTTGTTTCATGATGTTATCAGTCAATTAATACAGTAATACTATATGATATAAATATCATGTATACAATTGAATACGCGATTATTTCTCAGAAATTACAAAACTATAGTTCTTGGGTTCTACTATTGAATTTGTAAAAAAGAAACCCAATTCTTTAATGAATTCCTTTGTTACTTCAGATGCCAATATTGACCAGTTTTTCCCAATGTCATGAGTAATTATAAATTTGTACTGATCATTTTTAGTGAGTCTGTATGACATATTGGCTGACTTGCACCATGTTTCAATAAAATCGACCGTATTTTCTATGGTTGAATGTCCATAAATGAATCTAATATTGGCAATAACCCCGTCTTTGGTCTTTTTGGCTATTTGTATACATTGGTCTTCAGTCAGGTAAGATACCATCTCTTTAACAAAAGATGGATCAAATGATAGCCATCTCATTTCTGAAATGAAATCATCCCATTTTACCTCTTTTGAAAGAATTTTGTTTATTGTGAGATTCAATGCCTGTTCTTGTTTTTTACTTTTTTTTCCAAGATATCTTTCAAATATTTCGGTACTCTAATTGTGATAACTTCTGTCTCTTCTACCACGGGAGAATAATGACGTGTTATTGAATATATTGTTTGTTAGCCATAAATTTACTTGAATTCCATTTTGTTAATACTGGAAAATTTATTTTTTGCTAGGTACGGGTAAAAATCTACTCAATTTTTAGCGATAAACTGATAATTTGACATCTGTCTACATATTAAATTCCAACCAGCACTAATCATTATTAAAGGGGATTTTCTTAAAATCGATATGCCCAGTATACAGGACAAAACTTGGATCAAACTATGGAAGGAGAATACTCCTGAAATTAGAGATAGAATAGTAGGCTGGCGAAAAGAAAATGCCATTACTAGAATCGAAAGACCTAGTCGTTTGCAGAGAGCAAGAAGATTAGGCTACAAGGCAAAACAGGGCATTGTTGTTGTTAGGATGAGAGTCGGCACAGGAGGTATGCGAAAACAAAGACCGGTTGCTGGTAGAAGACCAAAACATTTGGGTGTTACCAGAATCAAGGCAGATGATGACATGAAAACAGTTGCAGTAAGAAGAGTTCTTCAAAGATATCCTAATTTGAAACTTTTGGGTTCATACTTTGTCTACAAAGATGGTATGCATTACTGGTTTGAAGTTATTCTGGCAGACCCAATGCATCCAAGAATTGCTCAGGACAGAGAACTACGACAAAGAATGCCACAGATAACTGCATAAATTGAAATCAAAATTATTAATTTCACTTCTTTTACTATTGGTAGTTACACCTGCATTCGGTGTGCCGCTCTCTGATAAGACGGGACTAGTAAACAGATTGGATGTAAAGGCTGAAGGATACTCGTTTGAAGTTCAAACCGTTGCAAACTTTGACGTCAAGGATTTCAAATTCGATGAAGCTCAAAAACGTCTGACACTTTTTGTCTCAAGTAGTCTTGAAAATAATTTTGGCGAAGTGTATCTTCCACAAAATCTTTTGAGTGGAAATCTTACTTTTTACATTAACGGGCAGAAATATTCTCCAATAGTAAAATACAATGAAAGTATTTCATTTATCACATTAAATTTTACTGGCTCTGGTGACAACAAAATAGAAATAATTGGGACAAATTCTCTACAGGGAGTAAATCAAACTATGCCTGTTGAAAATAAAACCTCATCTGAAAATAAATCGCAAGTAAAGGGAGGTGGCTGTCTTATTGCTACTGCAGCATATGGCTCAGAGTTGGCACCACAAGTGCAACAATTGCGAGAACTGCGAGATAACCAATTACTACATACGGAATTTGGAAAATCATTTATGAGTTCGTTTAATGATTTCTATTATTCATTTAGTCCCATTATAGCAGACTGGGAAAGGGAGAATCCCGCATTCAAAGATACCGTAAAGATTGCAATAACTCCAATGCTTTCCACCCTTTCAATTATGTCACTTGCTGAAGATGGCTCTGAAGCTCAAGTATTGGGATTTGGATTGTCTGTGATTGCGCTGAATTTAGGAATGTATTTTGTAGTCCCTGCAGTTGTCATTTTAAAAGTTAGAAAGAAACTCTAAATCCTTAAGTTGAAACGATATCAGGGAAAATTATTGTTAGACAATGATACAGAAATTAACTTCTTGGCAGACAAAGTGCATGCTCATCATTGGCCACATGACACGCCAAAATGGGATGAACTGACAAACAGAGATATCGATCAGCATCTAAATAAAAACAAAGAAAAAATGCAGATAACATTAAAAAGCAATGTAATTCTAATTGACAATTACAAATTTACAGAAATTAAAAAAGTAGGACTGACCATCCCTTTGTTTAAAAATGAAAGCATTCTGGTCTTTGAGGGTCGCTTTGAAAGATTTTATGCCCATGTGCATATTACAACAAAAGCCAAAGACTATCTTGAGATTTTCAACAAACTCTTTCACTGGAGATCAAGATATTTTCCAGATAGTGTCTAGATTGTGTTTTAGAAAATTTGTATGTTTATTTATTCCATAAAATATCATATGCTATTATCGTATTTTGTTTTGGTTTTTTCTTTTGAGCCATCCCCCATTCGTTAGGAGTATGACCTGAATTAAGCTCAGAGATTTCACTCCATCTAAATTTGGGCACTTTGGCAGTTTCCATAATTACTGATAGTATCATTTGATCTTAAAGAGTAGGAATGCACTGCAATCATGACTGGTTTTACTTTCTAAACGTTTAATTCAGCAGGCAATTCAATATTAACATGGGAATAATGAATACTCTACGCAAGCTTTGCGTAATGAAAAGCGTTAGAGAAAAGGCACAAACTGAAGATCTGAAAAAAGAAAAAAAGGATTAATTTCTAGGCTCTATTTCTGAATCCTTAAGTTCATACAATGTTTAGAATAATCATGACACAAGAAAGTAAATGTGCTTACTGTAACTCTGTATTCAAAAATAACGAGGAACTTTCCAAGCATATAGACAAACTGCATAATGCTGCAGAGCCATTGTAAGCATTATTCTAATGACTCATTTTTTATTTTCTAAACTCTTTTTGTGAGTAAATCCTTAAGTTTTTAGAAAAATTAAAGAATTATTGAAACCTATTTTGGTAATCATGATAGTAGTAGGATGTTCTATTGTTGCTATCTTGGGAGTTTTAATTGGATTGCAACAAGTTGTAACTTACCAAGCTCAGATTGCTCTTGAAAAATATTATGACGAATACCAAAAACGCCAAACTGCAGATTCTGCAACAAAACCCAACCCAATTACAACACAACCAACCCCAACACCAGAACCTAAACCAACACAACTAACACCACCAACACCAGCACCTAAGCCGACCATAACACCAGTCCCGGTTCCATCATCACCAACACCTGTTGTACCTCCAATCTCTAAATCAACTTCAAAGTCATCACCAAATTGTTTAGGAAATGCCAGATGCATTAATGGAATTGTAACTAAAATAATTGATGGCGACACGATAAAGGTTGATGGACAATCCATAAGGTTTGCACTGGCATCTGCTCCGGAATTGAATAAGTCTGGAGGAACTAAAGCCAGAGATTTCATTGATAGTATATGTCCAGTTGGTTCTACTGCACTAGTTGATGAAGATGATGGCCAAACAGAAGGAAGCTATGGAAGAATAATTGGTGTGATTTATTGCAATGGAAAAAATCTAAATGAAGAATTGATAGGATCAGGCAACGGATATCTAGCTTTAATGTTTTGTTCAAAAAGTGAGTTCTCTAATGACACATGGGCTCAAAAATATGGATGCTAAATTATAGACTTTTTTTGCAAGTGTTACCAAGCTATTACTTTCATCTATGTGTACGAGAATATTTTATTTACAAGAACATGATATACAAAACATGGGATTCTTAAAGAAACTAAAAGATACTGCTGAGAAAGGTATCGAAAAAGGAGCCGAATTAGGTACTAAAGGATATGACAGTGCCAAAGATGCTGCCAAAAAAGGATACGATAAAGCAAAGAAAGACCGGAAAGATTAATTTCTATTTTTGTCTGTGTCACAAAATAATGTTATTTTATTTTTTAATTTAGAAAAATCAGTTGATTAATACCACTTGCTAATCTCTCTACTTGGTTTTAATAATTTGTAGTATGGAGCTTTGGGACAAGAAATTCTTTTTTAATTGAATTTTAACTACAATTACATTTTTTTCAATGTCGATTTTTACGTCATCAAACATGGTTTCATATTTTTTAATTTTTTTACCGTCAGTAGCCAATTCATATTCGTTTGAAATCAGTAGTCCAGAATCAATCATCTGATTTATTTTTCTATATCCTGATGTCTGAGGTAATTTGCAACACTCTAAAATATCTGCAATGATCAGGGATTCATCTGTAACAGAGTCAATTATTGCCCTTTTATCCTCATCTGCAAATGATTCTAGAAATATTTTTGTCAAACCTTGATCTTGAATGATAATCCAATTGTCATTTACTTTCTTTTGTTGTTTTAATTCAATGATGTTTTGCAGGAATTTTGTCTCCAATCCGTCTGCCTCTGCTCCAAAAAATTCTCTCAATACACTGTCAAATTTATAAAAGTTCTTTATGGCCTGAATAATTCCCATGCTGTGGCGTTCCATTAGTCGTTGTTCTATCTTGTTTAAGGTGGATTTGCCAAGATTTTCCTCAATGGACTTTCGCAGAGACGGTGCCAGTAAATTGTCCAAACTGTTTTCCATTGAAACTTGGTACAAACATCCCGTATTAAAGTATCAAAATATCATGTCATAAAACAATATTACACCTCTTTCAAGCTTTTTTCTAAAACATAAAAAAAATGTTCGCTACTCATCAATCTTGTCTTGCAGTAATACATCTAAGACACTAGCTACTATTATGGCGCAACAACCACGGCGGAATTATGCTTGACATGTAACAACCAAATATCTGCCATAACCTATACATGTTCAGCACCGTGAGAATTGATTTTCATATTAAAATCTAATTTTTATTTATTTTTCTAAACTTCAAATGTCACAAAATAATGTTACACTGATAATGGATTTATAATAATATGGAACATAAAATTTAGAATTTGTCGATTCGTAAAAACCAAGGCACAATGATCAAGGAAGCAATCAATTTTTATCTTGAAAAAGGGATAACTGACAAGCACGATATCTATACCAAAGTTGTAGATGATCTCGGTGTTCCAAGACCTACCGTTAGAAGGGTTGCAAGAGACTTGAGAAATGAATTATTGCAAAAAATCACCTTGCTAAATATGAAGAATCAAAATGAAACTATAGATGATTAATTCTAATTTATTTTACAGTCGATAATCTGTTTATCAGATCAGTCGAGGTGATTATTCCAATTACTTTTGAATCTTTGACTACTACAAGCTTGCGAATTTTCTTTGAGGACATTTTCTTTGCTGCATCAAGTATTGACTCGTTTGGGCCGATTGTCTGCAAAGGCATTGATGCTATTCTGCCTACTGGCGTATCCAGAGGGCATCCATATGCAGCGATTTTAGTTGCAAAGTCTCTATCAGTAATGATTCCAATGGGGGAAGAATCATTTTTTATCAAAATGGCACCAATCCCCTGCTCCATCATTTTAGCTATCTGATATACGGTTGTTGTATAACTAGCCACTATCAGTTCTTTTGACATTACATCTTTAACCAAAATCTCTGAAAGTGATTTTTCTAAATCCTCATTCTCTGAACTCTGTTTTTCATCTGTCTCATCAAAGATATCCACCCAACCGCCACATGAACTACAAATTATCATGCCGTCGCTATTCTCATAATTTTCTGAATCCGGAGGACATTCGCATTTGAGAATTTGCACGGTAGTATCACGAAATAGTGATATTATAATTTGATTTTAAAAATCTAAAAATCTGTTCAATATTTTAATGATTTTTACATGTTTGTTCATATTTTAGCCAATTAACCATAAATTCAATTGTCACGATATTGATCCATGCAAGACAAAGAAAAAGACAGAGAAAAATTTAGAAAAAAAGCAGCCAAAGATGAAGTCCTGGCATTTACTTAAGAAAATGTCTGGGACTGCTGTCTCCAATTCTTGGTACGTTGCAATGCATCTGGATAGACTAAATGATGAATTACTTGCCGAGACTTATGGAAAACGTGAGGAACAAAAGAAATCAAAATTCCGTATTGAAATTATAAACTCTGAAGACAAGAAAACAAAATTGTAACCTAGACTCTTTTTGCAACTAAATCTTTAAGTTTGTTTAACCATTACATCAAACATGAACAAATCCGTCAAGGGCGTCATTATCATACTTGTGGGGCTTGCGGCATTTTATGGAATAATGATGGCACTATTTAGCACGCCATTTTGGGGATTCTAAAGTCAGAATCATGGTATCTTATACCATGGAGCATACTGAGGAATGTAAAAACAGAATTGACAACAGTCTAAAGCACGTCAAGTGTTTTTGCACATGCCACAAAATTATTGTAAACAAATGAATTTGTTTTTATTTTGTAATCGTATGGAAGATTTATGGATAATGGCAAAGTTGCGCTGATTGGCGGATTTTGCATTGTTGCAATATTGTCTGTGATTCTTGTCTTTTTCCGCTAAGATATTTCCTAAAATACTAGTGCTTTAAAATTATATTTCGTTGGGAGAAAAAGAGGCGCTAGCATTTCTTAAGCAAAGCAACAAATCCATTGTTCTTGCTTGGGAGTCTTACCGAAAACAGATTGGAAATTCAAAGAACAAGCAGCTAAATGATGTGTTTAGGCAGATGTTTAAGGCATGGACACTATCGAATCAAAGAGCAATAGAACTATTGGAAAATAAAACTGTGAAAACTGTCAAGAAATCACCAATACAAAAAGAGAAAAAATCCATCAAAGATAAAAACTGATTATTCTTTAAGCAATCTCTGAATCATTGCCTCTACGTTTCCAGACTGTCCAAATGATACATCCCTCAGTATTCCCTTTCTGTCGACCAGAATCATTGATGGGGTTCCTTGTAATGTAAATTTCTCAAATGTCTCTGCAGAGTACTCTTTAGTTTTCATATAGTCTTTGACTCGCTGAATGATTTGCTTTCTATATTCTTCTGGTTGCGAATCAAATTCAGGAATCTGTCCGTAAATAAACTGCATTACTTTTTCATCACTTATTTTTCCATCCGTTTTAGTTAGTTTGTCCATTGCAAGTGGAAATGGAATTTTGTATGATAACTTGTTGTCTTTTTGCAGCTGTCCGTACATTGATAGTGCACTTTTTGTCTCGCCAACTACTTCGCCAGTCTCTGCCAGCATCTTTAGATTCTCCAAAGTGTTCTTGTCATAATCCTCAAATGCAGTTGCAATTCCTATAACTCGCACACCGTCATCTTTGTATTTGTTGTAGATGCTGATTGCCTCTGGAAGTGCATGCATAAAGCAGCCAGGACAATTCACCTGAAATACCTCAACTAGTACGATGTGATCTTTTTCCTGATCAAAGTTTGTTGGTGCCCCTTGAACCCAATCAGATACTGCAAAATTTGGTGCCTTTTGTCCTATTATTGCACTCATTATATCGTGTTGATTTATTTTCCATTAAATACATAACGGCTCTTCAAATTTTTGGCAAAATATTCAGGGTAACCTAATATAGGATATAAGAAACTTGAAAATAAAATGCATGCAGTAACTCAGGACAGATTAGAACTTTTCTCAGAGATGGAGGAAAAATATGAAAAAAAAGACACTGCATATTTTGTAAATCTTTTGACTCATCCGGATTATGTGATAAGGACCAGAGCTACATGCATACTGGTTGATTTTGGCGGCGAGGACAAAGTTATACATGTCGCCCGAGTTTTGAAAAATGATTCAAACGAACTTGTAAGACATGAGGCGGCATTCTCTTTGGGTCAGATGTGCTATTCTAGTTGCATACCTGCTCTTTCTGATGCTACTTTACATGACCCTAGCATGTTTGTGAGACATGAAGCAGCAATTGCACTTGGAGTGATTGGCTCAAAGGAGGCAAAATCCGTTTTGGAAAAAGCATTAAAAGATCCTGACTTACCAGTAGTAGAGTCTGCAGTGGTCGCATTATCTAATATTGAATTTATGGAAAAATTAAGCAAGAACGTAAAGTTTGCAAAACTGACAGGTGGATGAGATGAACTTTACATTAGGAATTATTGTTGCAGTCGGGATTTTAGTTGCAATCAGTTTGAGTTTTATCGCAATGAATCCTAGTCAAGTTTTAGAACCCAGAGTAGCACCTGTTGCATGCACGTTAGATTACACTCCGGTCTGTGGAACTGATGGTGTGACTTATGGAAATATGTGCAATCTTAATGCTACAAAAATCAAACTAGCTTATGAAGGCGAATGTGTCGGAACTTTGCAAGCAGGTTGGAACCGACTTACATCAGCTACTGACCCAGGAATGGGACACGAATCACACCAGCTTGCATTGGTCTTGCCAATTTCAGAGAAAGTTTATTCTGGAACTTTGCACTATAATGCAACAGAGCCAGTTCAGCTGGTTACATTGCACGGACCAATTTTAGATAGTGATGCCAAAGGACAGACCATCTGGACTTCGGATGGCAAAACAAAATATGCCCTAACTCTAGTAAATCCTGATAACAAGTCAGGCGACTGGGTATTTGCAGGAAATGCACTTGCAGTTCACACAAAAAAGACTAGTCCATTTATTGTTGATTACAAGGTGGATTACGAAGAAAAAGATATTTCAGATACTGTAAAGACTGGCACCATACAATCTGTGCAAGACCCTGGAATGGGACACGAGTCACACCAGCTTGCAGTTATTTTGGGACCCTCTTCTGATACTTATTCTGGAATACTTTCGTATTCTGCATCTGAGAATATTCAGCTGGTATCACTACGAGGTCCAATAGGTCCTGATGAGCATCCTGCAAAAATATGGACTGCAGATAACAAGACCATTTACGAGATGACTTTTGTAGACCCTGCAAATAAGGCGGGCTCTTGGGAGTTTTCTGGAAATGCCATTGCAATTCACACAAAAAACACCACTGCATTTACTGTGAGCTACTCTGTTAGTGCTGTATCATCTGGCGAGTCTGCTCCAATATCTGCAATGCCGACAGCTCCTGTAACTCAGACTGTCTCAATTGCCAAAGGTGCATCGTCTCAGGGTTGTGAGACTACCAATCAGTGCTATCTTCCTTCCTCACTGGAGATTCGAGTCCATGATACTATATCTTGGAGCAACGATGACACTGCAGCTCACACCGTAACCAGTGGAACACCTAACGGTCCTGATGGAATATTTGATTCTAGCTTGTTTATGTCGGGATCTAACTATGAATTTACATTTGATGATGCAGGAACATATCCGTACTTTTGTATGGTTCATCCTTGGATGAAAGGAGAGATTGTTGTTAAGGAAATCAATGATAGGATGGTAAATGAGATTGCAGTTGGAGAGCCCTCCCCTGTTGCACCTGAAAATTCTACTACAATTTCAGAACCGGTTATGGAACCACCAGTTGTCAAACCAACTGTACCAGAACCACCAGTTGCACCAACTGAAAAGCGTGCAGCTCCGGTACAAGTTACAATTGCCAAAGGTGCATCATCAGCAGGATGTGAGAAAACAAAGGAGTGCTTTGTGCCTTTTCAAGCAGAGATTTACTCTGGAGAGCCAATAGTTTGGAGCAATGAAGACACTGCGGTACATACAGTAACTAGCGGACTGCCTGCAGCACCAAATACTACATTTGATTCTGGAATGATCAATCCTGGTGATAAATTTCAGTTTGTATTTACGGAACCAGGCGATTATGATTATTACTGCATGCTGCATCCATGGATGACAGGCAAAGTAGTTGTTAGTTAGAATCTAAATTTTATTTTGTGCATATTTCTATTTTGACATTTTTAGATTCTGCAATTTCTATTTTTGATAAATATCCTGTTACTGAACATCATTGTTTGATTATCCCAAAACGTCACAAGGCTTCATTTTTTACTTTAGATCCTAAAGAGCAACAAGACTGCATTGATTTGATAAATCAAGTTAAATTACAATTATGTGACATGGATGAAACTATCACTGGATTTAATTTGGGAATTAATGATGGAGTAGATGCAGGACAAACTATTCCTCACTGTCATATTCATTTAATTCCACGCAGAAAAAACGATGTTGTTGAACCTAGAGGTGGAATCCGAAATATTATTCCTGGAAAAGGAAAATACTGAAACTATACTTTTTCATGTGTGAACTAAGTTTTGAATTATACTCTACAAACTCATAGATTCGTGCTGATTAACTGATTGTACATTCTTGTGCCATTTTTTGTGATATTCTTCATGTTGTGTGTGAATTGGGATTAGTTTTTTGGAATCTGTCTCATCAATTACTCGTTTAATTTGCAGCCCATCGCCATGTCCAGATACATGAATTTGATGCCAGTCACGCTCCTTAGTTAGTAACCCAAAGTGCTCAAACCAGTTTTTTATCTGCTCTTCTTTTAGTTCCATTTCATCATCAAATGGTTCAGTTAGTGAGCGAATGTAAGATGAACCTTCCTTTGGTTTTACATCAATTAGTTCTTGTAGTTTGTAATCACTGCAATAAAACACAAAATCTTTTTGATTCTTCAAAACATCTCTATAATCAATAGCATTTGGATAATCCAAAAATTCTCTTTGCCAGGAATCATAATCCATTGTTAATTGACGCTCAGAGAATTTTGTGAGATCCTTGTCAATTAACCCCCATGAGCCACGTGGAATGTATATTTTCAAATTAGGATCTGTTGGTGATGGATATTTTCCTCTAAGCACGGATGATAAATCAAATAGTTTTAGCAGATATGCTTGTTTTAAATCCACTACAAGATATCGTCCAGTACTTTTTGCAGCATTGTAAAATGACAATAATCTATCCAAATCCCTGACTGGATATCCACAAATTACCAAATTCTTTGTATTTTTGATAATTTCTTCAGTCTGTGTCTCTACATCATATTCAGTCATTGATGATGTTTTATTGATTCTAGTTCCTTCACACAATAAAACATCAATATCAGAAATAGCACATTTTTCTACAAACTTTTCTGTATCTGCAGCTCGTCTTCCATGAAATCGTAAATCAGCAGTGTTTGCAATGGTACCGGAACTGGTACTGAGAATAAAAGCATGAACTCCTGGAATGGAATGATCAACAGGTAGTGGCTCTACACCAATGGAATCAATTGAAAATTTCTTGCCACTCTCAAATACTTTGATCTCTCGTGGTACTGCAATTTTATCCCCACTAGCACGACTAATCTCGCCTTTAGTATTTGTATAAACTTGAAATCTCTCTTTGAGGGTAAGATACTGATTGATATCTGATGTATCATCAAAATTTTGCATAATTAATTTTGATTCTTCTGAACAGTAAATCGGAATGTCTTCTCGCAAATATGGAATGTATGCGCAGTGGTCAACATGTGCATGAGTCAACAACACTGCACTAATTTCGGTATCCTCATCTCCTCCAAAATCCATATGTTTGGCATTATCTCGTCTGTAAAGTCCCTTGATTCTTGGTAACAATCCCATCTCAAACATGTCATTGAGACTGTTTGATGTCCTTGGTTGCACAAATTGGGAAAAGTACTTGTTTGCAGCGCTAAAACTCATACCAAAATCCATAAAAATTTTAGTTCCTTTATCATCAACTAGAAATTTGTTACCCCCGATATCTTTGACACCTCCATGAAAAGTAATGTCAGTCATAATAGATTCATCATAACTTGATATTAAAAGAAGTTATGCTAATTTCTATTAAATTGAATGTGTAATACAATTGGTAAATGATATTACTCTTACCCTATTATGATAATTTAATCTTGATTAAGATAAACAGAGAATCTGACATTACATTTCTAAGTGCGTCAGTTACAGATTTTGCAGATTCACTAGGATATTGTGAATACAAAATTCCATTATCCATTCAAGGAATAAAGCCAAAACCGTCACAATCTCTATTTTTAGGCACAAAAGCCCATCATGAAGAGGAAAAATATGAGCAAGACCATGTGGAATTAGAACCCGTATCTTTTGAGGAAATCAAAGACGAGCAAAAAGACATTGAATTTGCAAGAGAAAATATTCATTCTATTCTAAATGTTCCATTTGAATTTCCTTCAGAAAATGTTCTAGTCACTCTATCAGGAAGAATTGATAAAATTCTAAGAATAGATGGAACTTTGATTGTTCAAGATGACAAATTTACAGGAAAGCCACAGACTTATGATCTAAAGACACAACCATACCCTAGTCAGCTATTACAAGTTTTAGCATATTTGAATTCAAACTATTCTGCAAAGAGAAGTGTAAATCCTGAGGATTGGTTTGAAATGCCTCACACTCAAAAGAAATGGCAGATAAGAATCTGTAATAGAAAGACAAGGGAGCCATACAAGATATTTTCAGATTACCAGGATGCATTCTCGCTTTACTATTTGCATTCATCTCTGGAAAAGTTTGCAACCATATCACTTGGAATTACAAATCCTGAACACCATAACAGCGTACACAAATGCAACGCATGTAATTTGAAATCATTTTGCGATTACAGAATTTAGAAAAAACATAATAGACATTAATCATACACCTCATTAAGATTAAATCCTTGTTCATAATCAAAAGAGTCAATGTTATTTGTATCGTCTTGATTGAAACGGAAAGAACAATCATCACATTGCCAATACGGTTTATTTTCTGAATCTGTGTCTCCTTGAGGAATTAATGTAAACTCTTTACCTCCACATTTTGGACAAATTCTTGTTTTCAATACTTTTCACCGTACATCATGGGTTCATCATTATCTTCAAACTCTCTAATTATTTTTGGAAAAAAAGTAGGGGGAGTGGGCTTTTCACCCACTTGATGGCTTTTGTGCAATAGTGTAATTTTCATGAATTTACTATGCAACCAGAATTATTATATAACATATCAATAGTATGCATACTGTACATACTATGGCAAAAATAGCGAAATTACGCATACATATCGCCCCGGTAGGATATGAAATAGACCGAATTGTCTTACCTGCAATCCAGGAAAAAGCAGACAAGGTCTGGTTGTTACTTCATGAAAATAAAAGTGAAGATAAAGCTGGTCCGTTTATTTCTAAAATTACAAAACAACTAGAAAAACAACGAATCGAAGTTGTTACTCAATATCATGACAGACGTGATTTGTTTAAGATTATTCGAGCAGTAAAAAATATCATTGAAAAAGAAAAACATAATGATCTTTATGTAAATTTAGCATCTGGTTCTAAAATCCAGGCAATTGGAACAATGATGGCATGCATGATGTTTAATGAACATCAAAACGTTCATCCATTTTATGTAGAGGCAAAAAATTATCCTGGGTTTGAAGGAAAAGAACCAATATCTTCTGGAATCAAAGATATCCAAGATGTTCCACCATACTCCATTAAAACTCCTGACCCAAAATTAGTTCAGGCACTTGACATAATTACAAAACACAAAGGAAAACTCACCAAAAAAGAGATGGCAGAGTTAGCAGTAACTCATAATCTAATTACAGTAAACGCACATGAAGAAAATCAATCCCAGGCAAGATTTGCAAGTTTGGATAAAAATATCATACAACCACTAGAGGAGCAATGGAAGTTTATTGAAGTAGAAAAAATTGGACGCAATCGCTGGATAAAGATCACCGAAGAAGGAAGACACGCTGCAGAATTTCTAATCTGATATCATGGAATTTGGATTTAGTTTTTTTGCATCACTAGCAATTTTTATTCTAGTTTATGGACTGATAATTTTTAGAAACATTAAAGGAAAAAATATTCCAATATGGACAAGCATGGTAATTGGTGCTATTGCAGTTTTAGTTTTACAAATAATATCAATCAAAGATGCATTTTCTGCAATTAACTTTGATGTGATATTTTTCCTGCTCGGCATGTTTATTCTAGTTTCAGGATTAGAGTCATCTGGAATGCTCAACTGTATGGTAAGTAGAATTCTCTCCCTTGCAAAGACACCAAATCAGGTCTTGTTTTTTATCTTGTTTGTTATGGGTATTTTATCGGCATTTTTGATAAATGACACGATTGCCTTGGTGGCAACACCTATTGTAATTGGTCTGGCAAAGCCGATGAATATCAGGCCAGTTCCACTGCTAATCACGCTTGCATTTGGGGTTACAATAGGCAGCATGATGACGCCAATTGGAAATCCCCAGAATCTGCTAGTCTCTTTGCATAGCGGGATGGAATTTCCGTTATTTACATTTCTAAGGTACCTGATTCTTCCAACTATTGCGTGTCTACTTTGCACGTATTTTATAATAAAAAAATTCTACAAAAAAGAGTTCTCAAATGGTATAATATCTCATACTGTATCATCTACAGTTCTTGATACAAATCTTGCAAAAAAATCATCCGTCTTGCTAATTATCACTGTAATAGGATTTTTTGCAATAGGAATAGTAAAGATGGTCGGAATCTCTACAGAATTGAATTTTAGTCATGTTGCAATATTTGGCGGAATTGCATTACTTGCAATTAGTAATAAAAAAACTCAGATAGTAAGGGGAATCAATTGGCAGATTCTAGTATTTTTTGCAGCAATGTTTGTCTTTATGCAAGGAGTGTGGAATGGTGGAATTGTGGAATTGCTTCAGACTATCTTGCCATTTGAGGCCCTTGGCTCACCTAATTCAACTGTCAACATTATTGGAACAAGCATTCTATCTAGCCAATTTGTAAGTAATGTACCATTTGTTGCAATATCAATTCCTGTTTTGCAGCATGTAGGATTTTCATCATCAAATACTCTATCTTGGATTGCACTTGCAGCAGGTTCCACAATTGCAGGAAATCTTACAATTTTAGGTGCTGCAAGCAATGTCATAATTTTAGAAGCAGCGGAGAGAAAACACGTTGTCGCATTTACATTCAAAGAATTTTTCAAAATCGGCTCAATTGTGACTCTGGCAAATGCGTTGATCCTAGTATTGTTTTTGTCATTTCCGATCTGATTATTGAAATGAGTTAACTTTCAAAATTTAGATTGAATATTAACTAGTTTTTTGATTATGGTAAGAAGAAAAGATTTCAATAGTTTCAGAAAATTGTGATTTAATCTTAGTGTCTAAAACACGCATATCTTGAAAGCAGTGTCCTGCGATATGGAATTCCCGAGAGATCTCAGTAAAATATCCAAAGAAATGTTCTTTTCATAATTACAGACAACCTAAAAAATTAGTGCTTCCTCAAATAATTTGAATAATAATGCGATTTATTATTATAATATTATTGAGTGCTGTCATATCTGTAACATTAGTTGCATTTTTTCTTATTAATCAAACTGAAGCTGTAACTATTGGAATTGCAGTATGGGGTGACAATGATGGATACTATCGTAATGTTGATGGCTTTAAGGCTGGACTAGAGAAATTCGGATTTATTGAAAACAAAAATATCAAATTTATCATAAAAAATGCTCACACTGATCGCCAGGCTCAAATATCTATCATCCAAGATTTCATAAATGATAAAGTCGATTTGATCTATACCATCACCACTCCTGCTACCTTAATTGCCAAAGAGATGACTTCGGAGATTCCTATAGTATTTTCTATAGTTACTTTTCCAGTAGAATCTGGAATTATTGAAAGACTGGATCATTCTGGAAACAATCTAGTTGGTACATCTAACCATATTCCAATCAATAAACAACTCGATTTATTTTCGGATATTACCCCCTTAACCAAGATAGGTTTTGTACATAGATATGGAGAGCCAAACTCTGATATTCAATTTTCAGAACTAAAGGATTATGCGGATAAACATGGTATTGAAATAATTGAAATTGCCCCAAGAGATATGACTGAGGTAGAGGGGGCAGTTTTACATGTAATTAATAATGTTGACATATTTTATAATGCGTGTGATACCCTGATACAAACAGGTGCAAATAAGATTATAATCAAAATAGCACTAGAAAATAAAAAACCTATAGTTGCCTGTAATGAAGATGATGTTGTAGAGGGTGCATTATTTGGTGATGTAGCAAATTTTAATGAATTAGGAACAAGGTCCGCCCAAAAAGCAGCTTTAATCTTACAGGGAATTAAACCCGGTTCTCTTATCACAGAGACTCAAGAACATGCTAATATAATCATAAATCTCAATACTGCAAAACTACTTGGAATCAAAATACCTGAAGAAATAATCGTGATTGCAGATAGGATAATTCCTTGAACAGGTACATTTTTTTAGTTATTTGTGGTCTCGTGCCAATCATACTTGCACCGATATGGATATTCGGTATTGCGCCAGAGCTTGAAAAATTACCAATGGATTATCACTATTATGAAGAACAAATAGGAATCAACAGTCTTGTCTCTAAATATGGAGATAAATTACCACCACCCTTTAAGCATCACGACATTCACGAAATCAAAGTTGTAGGTATCAATGGCAATATTCTAAAGATACAAAGCACTCTACAAGCAACAAACGTCGATAACGGGTTTAAATTTTTGGATGAAACAAGAGATTTCTTTGTCACTCGAGATACTAGGGCACATGAAACAGTAGAAAAAGGATATTTTTTATTTCCCCCAAATACACAACAACACGATTATTTCCTTACATTCCCATTAGCGTTTACTCATGCAACATTTACCTTTGAAGGAAAAGATATAGTTCAAGGCCTCGAAGTTTACAAATTCAGCTGTCTCTCTCAGCCTTATGATATAACAAAGGCAATACCCCAATTCAAAGGATACAAAGTGCTTAGTTTCTACAAATGCGTAATTTGGATAGAACCAATTACAGGTAAACATGTTGATTTTCTATTAGAATGGGAGAGCTTCTATGAGGAGAATGGAGAACTTACATTATTAGCTGAAAAAGGTCATAAAAGAACCAGTCCTGATTATGTAACAAAACTTGTAATTGATGTACAAAAAGAAAAATTAATCTTCCAAATATACAATACGGTTGTTCCAGTAGTACTGCTAGTTGGTGGTTCTTTGATTTTGATATCTAGTCGTTTTGTTATTATAAGAAAAACACAAGAACTGGAAATTGTCAAATCAAAGCTAACTGATGATGTTTCTGAATTAGAAAAGATTGTTAAACAAAGAACTGCAGAATTGATAAAAGCTGAAAGACTCAGTGTGATTGGCCAACTATCATCGAGAATCTCTCATGATATTAGAAACCCATTATCTGTACTTGTGTCATCTTTAGAGATAATCAAAAAACTAAACACAAGCAATGATGTACGTATGCTGAACTCAATTGATCGATCTTTTGTGTCCATTGAAAGGATAAGACACCAAATAGATGACGTATTGAACTTTCTTCGAACTATTCCATTACATCTTGAAAATAACTCTTTAACCAAAATCATTGAATCTATATTAGAAACGATAGAAAAACCAAGTAACATTGAGGTGATATTGCCTACGCATGATTTTATAATCGAATGCGACAAGCAAAAATTAGAAACTGTCTTTACCAATATTTTACACAATGCATTTCAAGCTATAGATGAACAAAATGGTTCAGTCTACATACGTTTTTTCAACGAATTAAATAACTCAATTAAAATAGAATTTGAAAATACTGGACCGCCAATTTCAAAAGAAAACGCCTCAAAAATATTTGAACCTCTTTTTACTACCAAGCAAAAAGGAACTGGATTAGGTCTAGCCAGCTGTAAACACCTAATTGAACAACACAAAGGAACAATCACAGTTAATCTAGATCCAGTCATATTTACAATTGTATTACCTATAAAACAAGATAATCAAGCAGGAGATCCTAACAATGTCCTCAAACTTGAAAAAAACTCTTCTATTAATTGATGATGAAAATGATGTTTTGGAATCCATGCAGATAATTCTTGAATTGGATGGCAAAAAGACAATCACAGCATCAAGTGGTGAAATAGGAATTCAAATGTATACAGAACACAACCCATCATTAGTATTTTTAGATTTAAACATGCCAAGAATGAATGGATTTGAAGTTTTTTCTAAATTAATTGCTTATGACAAAGATGCCAAAGTTATTTTCTTTACTGGCTCACAAATTGATGAAGCTAAACTAAAACAAGCAAAACAGAATGGTTTGTTGGATCTAGTCATTAAGCCTTTATCATTAAATGAATTGAATAAAGTCATTGATAAATACATTTGAATTAATTGTGACTCAAATTGGTTCAGAAGTTAGATTTGCTAAATTCTAGAATTGGATTAAAATTTAATATTCATTCCTAACTGCATCCAAATTATTATCTACAGTGTACCGAGTTTCTTTGAAGTATGTGAATATAATTTTTTATCCAAATAACAAATGTGATTTGATGAATTTAACTAAATTTCCAAATTCATCATAATGAAATTAAAAAATACTCAGATTTGGAAAAATGCTTTTAACGATTAATTTACGATCTTTTCCAATGAATACAACACTGAAAATCATAGCCTTATTGGCTATCTTGCCACTCCTTACTATGGCCTTTACTCAGAGCTACTTTACTGAAGCAGCTGCTGAAAAAGGAAAAGGAGTTCCATCACATTCCTATGGTTCTAGAAACGCTGGTATAGTTTGTGGGGATAGATTATGTTCTGTTCCTGCAACTCAACTAGTCAAAGAACAAAAGGTAGAACAAAAACAGATGATGAAAGATAACACCATGATGAAAAATAACACCATGATGAAAGATAACACCATGATGAAAAATAACACCATGATGAAAGATAACACCATGATGAAAAATAACACCATGATGAAAAATAACACCATGATGAAAAATAACACCATGATGAAAGATAACACCATGATGAAAAATAACACCATGATGGAACAAACAATGACAGATAAAATGACTCAAGCTGTTGATGCAGGTTCTGTTCTAAAACTATCTAGAACAAATGTTCCAACCAAGATTCCATTACATCAAGGATTCTACAATGGCAAAGAAGTATACTACATCATTACAGACTCTAGTGATCAAGCACATGCAGATGCAATATCAAAAAATCAGAAATGGAAAGTAGAACTAGCTCCGCTACTAAAGAATGCTCCTGCCAAGGCACTATCAAAAACATACATGTTTACAAATGGAGTAAACGGTGATGGGGTACACAAATACCAAGGAGAAGTTTTTACCAGCACTCCAGCCCAATCAGATGTATACAGTGCACTCACATCTCATGTTCATGTAACATGGAAAGATGGTACAGCACCAAGAATATTGGATTCAGAAAATGCAATACTTGATGCAGAGAAAAAAGGCGAAGTAATGCTGAATACAGTAGAGGTTGTCTTAAACATGCCACAAATAGTTTGGCCGGATGGACAAATGATGGTTAAAGAAGACAAAAACTTGGCTGATGATACACCATATGCTGGAGGACAGGTTCTAGATATTAACATCAAGGAAAAATCTGTGACATTTATTGCACACAGAGGTTGGGGTCCAGACGGTAGATCTATCTACTATATTGTAACTGATGCAACACCTTCAGGTCCAGCCAAAATGATGGGAGTAACAAGTGCACCAAATGATGCAAGTCTTATTGCAAATTCAGCGGCAGTTGATCTGTATCAATTCAAAAATGGAATCAAAGGCTCAGGCCCATTAGGATTCCAAGCAGGAATTGCATCAGGTGCACAAGGTGATGCTAACTATTCTCCAATGTGGAGAATCAACGTCATCGAATGGAAAGATGCTACTAAAGCATCATTGCTTGAAAACATTTCTGACATAATGGCATACAAAAATGCAGGTAAAATCGACATAGGTCTAGCAAGACCAATGGATAGTGATCACATAGTAAACTGTCCTTTCATTGATCCCTTCCAATAGGGATATTTTTTTATTTTTTCTATCTTTGTTAGATTTGCTAAATTCTAGAATTAAATTTTAATTTAATTTTCATACCTATCTGCGCCCAAAATATTGCCCATAATGGGAGTAGAGTCCCTGTAATGTAGAATCTAAACTATATTTGCAATGTGAAGATCATACTGTCTTCAACAAATGATTTCTTTTTCGAATCAAATTGAAATTGACTTTTGGCTTCAGGCGAATTAGTAAATTCATCTATAATTTTTTCCATATCTGCATTACTTGTTTTTGCTCGAGAGAACCAACTATCTAAATCATGAGTAAGAGGGTTGCTCTGTTTGTTTAAAACGTTAAATTTTTGTTCACTAAACATTGATTCCCACTCTGCTATGTTAAATTGTTTAACATGGGAATGATCTCTTAATTTGTTAATATGATTCACAAAATCATTCATTGATTTTGTTTCTGGTGCGATTATGTCTACAAGAATTAGTTTTCCATTATGTTTCAAAACTCTTTTAATTTCAGATAGGAATTTTTTAACATCGCTAAAATGATGAGTAGCAAACCTACAAGTGATTATGTCAAAAGTATCTTCTTTAAATTTTAAATTATCTGCAGGCATTATTTCTGCAACAATATTTTTAATATTTTTGTGATTAATATTTTGTTTAAGAATTTCAATCATTTTAGGAGTAATATCTATGGCATTTACTGATTTGACGAAAGGAGCAATTTTCATAGCAACATGACCAGCACCTGTTGCTACATCCAATACAGTCATTGTGAAATTTGGATTTATCTTGTCTAGTATTATCTCTAGATCTATTCCTCTAGAAAAAATAGTATCTTTAGAATAATTCTCAGCAGTTTTATCAAATTGTTCTACAGTTTTTGTATCAATCTCAAAATCTGTCATATCGAAATTAATAATTATTTAGTTAAATCTCTTTAAGTGACTTTTCATACCTATCTGCGTCCAAATTTGTCCCATAATGGTGATAGAGTCCCTGTGGGCCCATACTATCTGTTAGTTCAAGTCCTGTCATTTTAGATCTTAAAGGTTTAAAATTAAAGCCATCAAATGTAATTTTTGAAGTGAGGAAAATTTTAGAAACTAAAAAATTATTGCAAAGTATTATCTCAGGAGATGTATTATCTGATAAAGAAATTCTAAACTATTATTCTGTAGATGCAAGTTCATATCAAATTATTCCAAAGTTGATAGTAATTCCAAAAAATAAAAAAGATGTGATAAATGTAGTTAAAATTGCAAAAAAATACAAAATATCAGTTACTGCAAGAGGTGCAGGAACAAGTCTAGTAGGAAACTCGTTAAATAACGGAATAATATTGGATTTAAAAAAATTCGATTTTATAAAAATTAAAAATAATCATCTCAAAGTAGGTGCGGGTTTTATCAAAGGCAAATTAGATGAAATATTACAAAAAAGTGGAATGTTTTTTCCGCCTAATCCCTCCATTGGTCCATATTGTTCAATTGGGGGAATGATTGGCACTAATGCTTCTGGCAGTAGAAGTTTGAAATATGGTAGTATGATTGATAATATTGAAAAAATAACTTTTGTTGATGGCAATGGCAAGAAAATAATGTTGCCAAAAAATAAAAAAATAGGCGCAAAAATTCTTAAATTTACAAAAAAATTAGAGCATGAAAAATTTCCCAAAGTCACAAAAAATTCTTCAGGATATAGGCTAGATTCAATCAAATCAATTCAAGATACACACAAAGTTATTGCCGGTTCTGAAGGAACCCTTGGAATAATACTCTCAGCTGAGTTAAAAATTAAATCCATCCCAAAAAATAGAGTTCTTTTTGTAATATCTTACAACTCTGAAAATGATGCTGCTCATGATTGTGCCTCAATTCTAACTACATTGCCAGCAGCAGTAGAATTTATGGATAAGACAATAATGAAAAACATTAGTCACAAATTTCACAGAGATTCCACCTGCTTGCTTTTTGTGGAATATGATTCTAAACAAAGAAACATCCAAAAAAGATTGAAAACAATAACTAGAGGCAATATTGTAAAAACTCTCAAAAAAGATTCTGAGATTCAACGTTGGTGGAAATTTCGAGATTCTTCATTGTATTACAGCTCAAAATCAATTAAAGATAAAACTCTGCATGTAATTGAAGATGCCACAGTCCCTGTTGCATATCTTCCAGAATTATTTTCATTAATTAATAAAATTAATCAGAAATATCACACAAAATCAATCACGTATGGACACGCAGGTAATGGAAATATTCACGTTCGATTAATCTCAAATGGGAAAATTCAGAGTATCAAAAAAATTGCAGATGAGTATTTTGATAACGTCATTAAACTTGGTGGAACTATTACTGGTGAACATGGAGATGGCTTGGCAAGATCCGAATATGTTAGAAAGCAATATGGTTCAGTCAATTATGATATCTTTAAAGAATTAAAAAATCAGTTTGATCCTGGGCATATATTAAATCCTGGAAAAATAATCTCTCATAAAAGTAGTATAATTAGTCACTTAAAATTTTAAATATGTTTTATTTTGTTTAAAAATTTGCATTATTTTCAACAAATTTAAAGAAACTATGTCAACAAGATTATTTTTCAATACATGAAATACTCTAACATTGAGAAATGTTCATGAGGACATTACAAGTCTAGAAAAAGAGATTTTACAAACAGAAGATAAAATCATAGAATATCTGAGTGCAGGATATCAAAGAGGAATTGAAACATCACTTCATCGCCTAGATTCAGATTTAAAATATCTTAGTATACTTGCAAATGGAGCACCACTTGACAAAACTGAAGATAGAAAAATCATGGATTTTCTGAGAATCCATTATGACTATATGCGTAAGTTATCTGTTCCAGTCTAGTTTTTCAAACTCGTCATAATTTCACAATAATTATTTGGAATTTATCTGGCTTTGATTTGTCCCAAATAACTAAATATCATCATCACGTATAGTTTATAGTGTCTTTATACAATCCTGAAGACCCAAAAAGTTCAGTAGATCTCTTAACCGAAGTAGTACTAAATTCCAATAGAACTATTTATTGTCATTACTTTATGGAATGTGGCAAAAAGGCAAATAAACAAATTGATTTGGATGGTAAAACAATTAATGTTTGCAATTATCACTACGATGAAATTCACTCAAAGAAAAAATAAAAAAGAAAAACAATCACACTAGTTTTTTACTTGTGTGAATGGGTTTATCCAAGACTGGACAATATTTTTATTCAAGTCAGCAAATGCGCTTACATTATCGTTAAATGTTTTAATGTTTTGTACGGTTGCATCAATTGTGGTTTTAACAATTTGATTTTGGACAGTATTTGCTTGAACAACTTGCTTGTTGATATCTACAAATGTAGTTTTTGTTGCATCTGGGATTTCAGTTGAAAATCCATTCTTTTTTGCAAATTCTTGCTGCATTGAGATTGAAGCATCGATTGTTTTTTCACAAGTTTTGGCACATTCTTCTTGTAGGTGTGTCAAAGACTGGAAATACTGTGGTACATTTTTTGTAACATTTTCAAAATATTTTTGAACATTTTGCTTGTACAATGAATAAACGTTTTCTGATTGATTTGTTTGTGTATTCATGGCTCTGATTATGGCTATGGTTATATATACTATTGGTAATAATTGGTAATAGTTGGTTACAACTGGTAATAATTATAAGTAAGAGAAAATACGACGACACATGACAGCCTACAGAACAAGTATGCAAATAATATCTGACCTTCTTAGCACTACCAATGAATCCGGACAAGAAGGAATTAAGATAACGCGATTATTGACAAAGGTAAACTTATCACATTCCAGATTATCGAAAATTTTGGATACACTAACTGGTTCTGGTCTATTAAACAAAATAGACTTTGATGGCAAAAATACAATTGTAATAACTGAAAAAGGAAGACAGTATCTAGAATCTTATTTAAAATTCTCTAGTATTGCCGAATCCTTTGGACTGGAACTCTAGTAGTCATGTTAATTAAAAAACTAAAGGGGTTAGATAGAATTCATCCCTCATTTTTTTATCTGAAAATAAAAAGCATGTTTTTGAAGGAAGGACAATTCAAAATGTCACATAGAAAAAACATACTTTATCACTTGAATATCTTAGATCCTGCATTAGATGATTCAACACCCAAAGAAGACTTTGACTAAAATTTCTAATGGATGTTTATCAAAATAATCATAAAACAAAAAATAGATTCATCTCTCTTTTTGTTTTCATTTGTATTTTATGTAAATATTAACCGTATTTCTTTTGAGCCATTCTAGAAGCTTCACCACTCTTAATTTTGCTAAAATCATCGAGAACTTCATCATCTGTTTTGTCATCCATTTCTACCAGGATTAACTTTAGCTTTTCATTAACTATCCTAGCTTTGTCTTCTAACTCTAAAGCAATCACTTTTACACCAGCTGATCTCAGCCTTGAAACAAATGGCTTGTCTACCGTAATCACAACTGAATTAGTTTCTTGAGAATACCTGAGAATGTTTTCATCAGATCTTGCTTCCTTTGTGGATCCAAGTTTTTCGGTAACTGTACTGACATCCCATCCCTTATCTAACAAAACATCTCTCAAATCCTCCAGTGGAACATCTAGGATAATTTTTGGTTTAGACAGACAATGTATTAGTATCTGAACTTAATATTTTTTCATCAAATAAGCAGTTATGCAAATCATGTAATTACTAGTATTAAATAATGATAAGGAATTTATTAAATATGTATAAAAGTATTTAGATATATGATATTTAATTAAACAAATATCCATCTGTTTACCTTTAATCTTAAATAATTATTTACAGTAATATCATAATGGATACTGCATATGTTTTGATAAATTGTGAGCTGGGAAAAGAAGAAGAAATAATTGAAAATCTAAAGCACATAGATGCTGTCAAAGAAATACATGGTACATTTGGCGCATATGATATTATAGCAAAAGTTGAACATGATCAAAAAAATAAACTACGAGAAACCATTATTTGGAATATTAGAAGAATAGAATATGTTAGGTCTACCCTTACTCTTATGGGAATAGAAGGACAAAACTAGTATCAAACCAATTTGACAGAACTCATCCCCGGCATTACATTAGTCTAGGTAGATCTTGCAATCTTTGAAATTCCATCCTGCTTTGAAATCTGAAAGATATTATCCACATACGTCTCCAATTCTTTCTCATGGGATACCAAAATAATCTGCTCAGATTTTAACTCATCAAGCACCTCTCGAATCTTTCCTAGTTGATTTTTAGAAAATCCGTCAGTTGGCTCATCTAGAATCAACAAATTTGATTTCATAGAATCTGTCTCTTTTCTCATCAAAGAGTTCAGAGTCAATCTGTATGCTAATGCAATACTAGTTTTCTCACCGCCTGACAAAAATCCAATCTCCTGGTCATATCCGTCTTGATTTACAATTGGTGTAAAGTTTTCATCAATTCTAGACTCTTTGGTAGAATCCTCAACTAGAATGGAATACCATCTACGATAAGTCTCATTGAAATTCTGCAAGATAGATAGCAACACCTGTTTTTCAACTTGGGCAATTGCTGGAACAAAGAATGCTTCTAACCACTCCTGGTACTGGAAAACTAGATTGAATTTTTGCTGCCATCTTTTAGACTCTGAAATCTTTTTCTGATTTTGAGCAATCTTTTCTTCTTCATTACCTAATTTCTCTTGGGATGCTGCAAGAATACTCGATGCCTGGATGTTTTCTCTTCTTACTGAATTTAATTCGGATTCTTTTCTAGATATGACATCTGTCAAATCCTCAAATGTTTCTAAATGTGTTCTTAACTGTTTTAATTCAATTTCCTTTTCTGCAATCTCTGATGATAACCTCTCTACTTCACTTTGATATTTTTGAACTAGATTTTCCACTCTTTGTTTTGCTACTACAATTTGCTTTATCTGGCTCATTACACCCTCATATTGAACAAGTTTGTCTTTTAGTTCACTCAGATACTCTACTGGGTTTTTGCCATAGTTATCTGATCTCTGAGATTTTGCCAATCCCTGAATTTTAGCCTCAATTTCGGCTAATTTTGATGATTTTGCCCCATACTCTTCAATTCCTGGCAGAACTTTCTGAATCTGCAAGGTCTCTATATCGTATGATTCTATTTTTGATTGAATCTCTTTTAATTTTGATTTTGATTCAAAAAACGAGTCTGTAATTGTCTTTAACTCCAAAGAAATTCCTTCAACCTCTTTCTTTTTTGTATCCACCAAACTATGATGATGATTAATTGTAATCTCTTGCTTGCAAGTAGGGCATGCATTTCCCAACTGTGAAAACTTGGTAATCTCTTTTTGCAGAGATTCCACCAGTGTCTGCTTTTGTATCTTCTGGTCATTAACTTTCTCTAATTTGTCATTTAACTCTTCAGAAAATCTTTGAAGCGATTTTTTCTCTAGTTCCAAATCTCTTAAAATATTTTCCATGGATTCCTTATCCAAGTTTACCTTCTCACCTAATCTTTCTTTGATCTTTGAGATGTCCTTTGCAATGTTTTCCTTCTCTGATTGATATCTGATTAATTCATTATTGATCTCCTGATATTTTTTTATCTCTAATGTCAGGGCGATAACACTTTTTGTAGTATCTGGTTTTTTTATTTCCAACAATTTCTCTAATTTGTCATTGTTTTCTGTTAATTCTATTTCTAATTCAGAAAACTCTATCTCGATTCTTTCTATCTGGGCTTTTCCATGCTTTATCTTTTCTTCAATATTTTCTTTTCTTGATTCCAGTTTTATTTTTTCATTGTTTCTTGTCTGCAACTCTTTTAATTGCAAACTTTTGATATTCTCTTTATCTTCCAACTCTTTTTTCTGCATCTGAAATTTTGCAATGTTTGAATTTACCTCTACAATTATTTTCTGAGATTCTGTAATTTGCAATTCTAATTCTGAAATGTTGCTAAATCTCTGCTGCAATACTGCCAGGTATGTGCGAATCTGACTGACAATCTCTTTTGCATTTATCTGTGCAATGCTGTAATCCTCAATTCCAAATGCCTTTCTTATTGTCTCAAGGCGTTTTCTGGAATCTGCCAGGACCTCCTTCATAGCTTCCTGGGGCGTAAATATGGCATATCGGAATATTCTGCTCTCAGCCATAGGCTCGGCAGGCTCGTTGAATTTTAAAATCTGTAATACCCGCTGCTTTAACTCTGAAGGTGACAACGGCTCTGCAACATCTCCTGTCTTTATCCAAGAATTTTTTGAGTCCTGGCTGACGCCGCCACTCTTTCTTTTCAGTGTACGTTTAATTTCATATTTTGCACCATCTACTGAAAATTCTAAAATGACATACCCTGATTCAGATTTTTTTGCCAACAATGATTCTGCTTTCTGAGATCCAAGTCCAAAGAGTGCAAATTCAATTGCCATCAGTATGGTTGATTTTCCAGAACCAATATCTCCTTCAAACAAAGAAATTCCTCGAGGAAATTCAATCTCCTCATGCAAATAACTGCGAATATTTTCAACTACTAGAGAATTAAGAAGCATCTGTATCTAGTCCCAATATGCCAAACGCATTTTCTTTAATCCTTGAATTATAGTCTGCATTCTTTTCATTTTCTAATTTTTGCTGTGCCAGTCCTGCAAGCAACTTTTTTGCCAATTGCACTCCAGACTCTCCAAGCAAATTTTTCTGCTCAAATCTTAACTGTCCGATATTTTCAAAAAATACATTTGTTTCAATCTCTTCTTTATTTGCACCCTTTGCTTCTGTAATGGAATACTCTTTTGACGTCAGTTGGTTCTTGTTGATGTTCACTACTAGTGCACCTTTTTGATTCAATTCATCTCTGATTGCAGAAATGTCCACATCCGCAGTCTTTCCGCTAGTCATCTCTCCTTGAACTTTGATGATTACAACTTGCTGTGCAGGGTCGATCTCTCTTATCTTCTCTAGCAGTTCTTTATTGACAGACTCTGCTATTCTGTTTTCTGCATTTATCTGAATCATCTTGTATTGTACATTTTGAATCTCTACAAATTCTACATTTTTTATCTTATCTTCAAATTCAACTAAAACAAAACCGCGCTTTTGCCCCTTTGCATTATCTTCCAAATCACTGTGATATCCTGCAAACAATGCTCCTGGATATACCACTCTGGAATAATCATCAAATTTCTGAGAGTTGAATTTGTGCATGTGTCCTCCTGCGTAATAGTCAAAGTTTCTTGGAAGCAAAGATAACGGCATATTCTCGCCATCCATGCCTGAATCAGTCTTCATTTCACTAATTCCGCCATGAAACAGAAATATCTTAAAGCCAGATTCTCCCTCCAAAGACTCTCTGTCTAATTTTTCATAATATTCCCGGTCTTTGCCTACCTTGAGTCCAGACAATCCTGCAATCTTGACACCAGTTTTTCCATCCACCAAAAAATCCAATTTTATTTTTCCATTATCCAAACTTGTTGCTCTAGTTACTTTGGTGATGTAACCAACTTCAGCAAGCAAATCAATTACAGAGTTTGAAACAGGTGAGAAATCATGACTGCCATAAACGACATACACTGGAATACCTGCATCATAAATTTGCCTAAACTTTGCAAATGCAAATTTCTGCACTCGCATCTCTGGAATGTTTACATGAAATAAATCTCCTGGAATTAAAATAAAATCTACTTTACGATTTATGCATTCATCAATTGCTCTCTCAAAGACTTGCTGCTCTATCTTTTGCAGAGCTTCATGTTTTTGAAACCCCAGATGAATATCCGATAAATGTGCAAACCTCAATTAAAACACCTTTGTCTTTGTAGTGTCTCTCTGAATTCCTTTTTGCTTTACAATATCTTCAAACAAGGGAATTTTAATTGGCATTGCAAATGGTACAAATATACTGGTAATAATTGCCTCCCCTTTATCCAAACTTGCAATGTTCTTGTCATCTTCTGATAAATCCTGAGATGCTGAAGATATGATTGCCTCTCTTTCTTGCTTCATCTCGTTTCCTAAAATTATTTTTGTATTCATGTTTGCCAAAATACTGCGAGGAATTACACTGCTCAGTTGTGTAATTGCAGTTAAACCCACTTTGAACTTGCGCCCTTCTTTAGCTATGATGGAATAAATGTTGTCGTTTCGTGTCGTCAATACATCCACTCCAATTACACGAGGAGCTTCCTCAATCACAATAGTTGCCACTGGTTTTCTATCTAAATCTCCACTAGCTTTGGCATCTTTGTATTTTTGCAATAATTTTGATGCGATAATATTTCCAACAAGCAACTCTGCCTCATCGCCTAATCGCGATGTATCTAATATTACGACTTTACCCTGCTCAATATCTTTAACAATATCCTCTACAGAGTTGAGTCCCTTTGTCGTAGAATCAAATACTTCATGTCTTGAAAAAATGACACCGTTTTCATCCTTTTCCAGGCTCAAAAGCAAGCGTAATTTTCTTTGGACCACCATCATTGTCGCTGCAGTAAACTCGCCCCTGCTTGGACTGCTGCTCTCCATTCCTGCATCAACTGCATCAGTTAGCATCAAATCTCGAATCCAATTATTCCGCGATTTTCTAAATGCCATTCTTATTGCCTGAAATTGAGGATCTGAAAAATCTACAATTCCCTCAAAGTGTTCAGGTCTGATTGATTGTAAATTAATTGTCAGTCTGTTTGCACCGGCTGGTGGATTTGATGGGGTATAGTAAACTAGATTTTCTCTATTTTTTGGATGGTCCTTTAGTCCCACTCCCTGGCGTCCAAAATATTCGTCATGTGCATCTAATACCAGTGCACCAACTTTGTTTGTATCTAAAACATGCCACAAGATAGTTTTTACTAGATTTGATTTTCCTCTTCCAGTAGTTGCCGGAATTAATACGTGATGCGAAAATACATCTTGTGCAGGTAACCACACTTCAGCTTCCATGATTACCTTGCTTCCACTTCTGATGTATCCGACAAATATTGCATCTTTTTCTTTGTGTAAAAATTTCAAATCATCTTTGGTGATTAATCGTAGTTTGTTAAAAAATGAAGGAAGTGACTTTGGAATTTTGACTTCGCCTTTTTCTTTGTACACTCTAGCTAATGGTTTGATTCGCGCCAAAACATAATTTACAAACTCTGGCTCAAAGAATTGTGCATCTACAATTCCCTGCTCCAAATTAACTCCTGACATCATCTGTTGCATCTTATCTTGAATTTGACTACCATACTCTAGTGCAAATACCTGCAAAATTAAATACGAACCATTTTCCTCAGAGACCATCAAATCTCCAATCTCCAAATTACTTCCAGATTTCTGGCGAATTATTATATCTCCAAATTTTCCACCGACTACCTGTCCTACAACTGAAATCTCGTCCATTAGCTAGTTACTCCATTTAAAACATCATGTGCTCCCAAACTAGCTCCGTACTTTTGCAATTTCTTCCACTCGGGTCGCTTTAGCATCTCAGAAAGTATGAATCCTTTGTACATGTTTAATTCATCCATTCTTACTTGTGCAAATCTGTCTGCATCAATTGCACCATATGGATATCCAATCATGGCAACATCCTGGGAATTTTCAGCCAGGCTCTCAAGCACGGAATTGAGCTCATCTGGGCTCATTTTATAAAACTGTTCGCGCAATATCTCAAATCTAAAGACAAATCTTGATTTTGGATGAAATTTCACCACCATCATAAAGCCCCGGTCGTCTGCAGATACCTCTTCAGCTACCTTGACATACCATTTTCCAAAATGCACCCCTTCTGCAATCTCTGATATTCTTGCCAATAATGGGTCCCCTGATTCTGTAATTAATCGACTGGTCTTTGCCAATCCGCAAACAATGACTCCCTTTCTTTGCGCAATTTCGTATAATCTGCTAGAGTATTTTATCTCATTTTTAAAACCTGTCTGCAAAGAGCCATCCATTACTATCACATCGCCTTGACTTAATTCATTTTCAACTACGTGAATTGCCAGCTGCCATTCTGCAAACCTTCTTGCAAGTGAGTTTAATCTTGCACCCTGCAAAATAGAGGTGCTCTCAGTCTTTGATGTTAAATCCTTCTCAGATGGAAGATATTTTTTGTCTTCCTGATTGTGTGGGAATAATCTAGTGTCGTAACTTACCTTCTTTTTTCCATCTTCAGTGTTTATTTTTGATAGTACATATGAAAAAAATTGCACTCGAGGATTTGCTTTTGGTTTTACTCTCTTTTTGCCCTGGAACAATGAAAAATACACTCGATTAATCGTAATCAAAAAATTTGGTGTCTCCTCCAATGGTCCGTCTCCGCCATCAATAAAGGCAATCTTCCTATGATTCTCAATTGGTTTTATTTCTTGAAATTCTGAAGGTGCAATGAGAAACTGCTTTCCATTTCCATTGTTTAACAAAATATCCGAGTGCTCTTTTTGTGAAAGATGTGCTCCTAATTCTTCGATTAAACTTTTTACTGGATCGTCACTCATGCTTTTTTTCCACTTGTCCTGTTATGAAACTTGTCTAGAGTAATAATCTGACTATTGGTTATCTGTTTTTTGACTTTCATGAATCTGATTAGATCAAATGGTATTAAGAGACATGAGTATAGTATGCATACCAAACATACTATTTGAGCCTAAAATTTGTATGGATGCAAATTACAGTCACAAAATTCAATTATCTTGATGATGTTTTTTTGAATCTCTCTTTATTGTCCTGGCTAGATTTTCTATTTCTTACATTTTCTTTAGCTTTGTTTTCAGGATTTTCCAGATTCTCTATGATTTTCTTTTTAGAGTCTGTTTTTAGCGAATCTTTAATTTTCTTTTTAGAATCAATCTTCAATATTTTTCAACCTTTTTCTGTGACCTTGAATATTTAATCATTCAAGTTGGAAATGACTCGCTCAAGGTCCTGCTTTTCATATCGCAGGCTCTTTGAAGTTATGCCTTCTTGCAGAGTCTGCGAGAATTTTTGCAGCATTGATTTGAATTCTTGAGATATTTCAGATGTTAGAATGATTCCATTTAGGGTTTTAGACTGTAAAGACAGCGTTTTGATGTCTGGCTTGTCTGTGGATTTGGATAAAGAAATCTGTGAAATCAATTCATTTCTAATCTTTTCTAAAATTTCCTTTAGGGGATTTGATAACATACAATACTATACCCTTACTGACTAATAAGGTAGAAAACCCAAAGTAGATTCGTTTTTAGATATTTTCAACTTATCGTGCTTTTCTGGTAAACCCGGGTAAAATTTTAAAGTTTGATGCAGAAGAGTTTTCAAATTTCTTGCCTCCTTTTCCCTTTTTTGATTCTACATCTTTTTCAATTATGAAGATTTTTTCAACACGTGGTTTTACTTTGTCATCTGTGTAGATAATGTTAGTTGGAGACGTGTTTCTTGCTACTTTTTTCTTTTTTGATTTTTCAGTATCTGTCGGATTTTTATGCGTCCATCTGATGTTGCCTTCACCTGACAATGAGGACTGTTCAAGCATGTAATCACCAAATGATCTTGCCATGCTATTCTACTATTACTATGAACATAAGCGTATGGATCGAAGACAAAATAACTACATCATAAACTAGCTTATTCCATGGCCCAAAGTATCAGTTGTTCAGATGCAGGCAAAGACTGTGGCTGGTCTGCAACTACTGATATCGTATATCTAGGTCAACAATAAGGAATTTAATTTCACAAACTCTTTTTTTATTTTTCATTTTATTTTTCTAAACCCTTAAGTTTACCCAAAAACTAGATAATTATTGAATAAAATTCTAATAATATCTGTTTTAGCAGTTGTTCTCCTTAGTGTATCTGTTGCTTCAATTTCAGCTCAAAGCAAGTACGCCATTCCTGGATGGGTTAAAGGCGTTGCAGGATTTTGGTCAGAGGGAAAGATCACAGATGATGAGTTTGGAGATGGATTATCTTTTCTAATTGACAATAATATAATCAAAGTTCCAAAAATCAAAGAACTAGAATCTGAAAATACTAAATTAAAAAATGATATTGTCAAATTACAATCTGAAAACACTAAATTACAATCTGGAAATACTCAACCAACCCAAAATCCAACAACCGATGCAGATACTCAACCAACCCAAAATCCAACAATGACAGATGCCGATAGATGTTCTGCACTTCCTAAGCCCAACATTGATTTACATGGGTGTAACCTAAGTGGTTTAGACTTTTCTGGTGCCAACCTCAGTGGGGCAAATCTCAGCGGTGCGGACCTACGTGGGACAGGTTTCACTGGTGCCAACCTCAGTGGGGCAAATCTCAATGGAGTATTCTTTAGTAGCGGAGTAGTCGTTGAATATCAAACATACACAGTTTTCACTGGTGCCAACCTCAATGGTATAACATACGCAGGTTGTATTGGTACACCAATTGGAACACCATCGGCAGGAACTTTGCCAGTCTGTATGGCAGCTCCGTAACCGACATTTAATTTTCTAAACTTTTCCTAAATCCTTAAATTAATAGTAAAATTCGTATCACATTAAATTAAAATCCATTGATATTTACAAACTATTTCAGTCGTAGATATAAGATTAAAAAATATCTCTACAATTTTGCTTCTATTACAATGTTGAATGGTGTGCTCGTTGAAACTCTGAAATTTTTAAAGCCCCCCGTTTTAACCACTTCTTCAAGCCTTTTGGGTCCAGCTTGAGCTCCAAGAGCAGGACCGTTTGAAGCAAGGGAACAAGGAACACAAACCATAGTGGATGCGCCATAAAATAAACGCCCGATAGGATTCATGTTGTCTTTTACATCGTCTTTTGCAAAAGGCTCAACCAACATGAGTGTACCATCATGTTTGAGAATTTTTGAAATATGAGTAACTGTCCCAACAGGATCCGCCATATCATGTAACGCATCAAAAATTGCAACAAGATCGTAATCATCTCCAGGAAAATCTGTAGCCATTGCAACTTCAAATTTTACTCGGTCACTCAAACCTTCTTTTTTTACTCTGTTTCTTGCCTCTATAATCGATGGTTCATGATAATCAAAACCAATGAACTGTGATTTCGGATATGCTTTTGCCATGATAATAGTTGAAGCCCCATGTCCACAACCAACGTCTGCAACCTTTGCACCCCTCTTCAATTTTTCTTCCACCCCTTCAAGCGATGGAATCCAAGAACTCGTCAAGTTTGCAAGATATCCTGCGCGAAAAAATCTTTCAGTTCCTTCAAACAAATCAGGATCATGGTCTCCCCACTTGACTCCACCACCACTCCTAAAAGCTTCTCTGATTTTTGGCTCATCCTTAAACAAAGACATTGCTATTTGAAACGCACCAAGAACACTGCCTGGGCTGTTTTCATCTGCCAAACAAAAGGCTTGTTCTTCACTCAAATGATATTTTCCAGTTTTCTCATCATATGTTACATAACCTCCAGCGGACTGGTTGTTGAGCCATTCACTCACATATCTTTCTGCAGTTCTGGTTTTTAGTGCAAGTTCAGCAGGAGTAAGAGGACCAGATGCCATCATCTCCCTATACAAACCAAGTTTGTCACCAATAACAACCATCGGTGCACTGGCAATGGCTCCCATATCATTAACAATTTTTCCGAAAAAGTCCATTAGCTTTTCGTGGTCTATTGTCATGTGTATTATTGTAAGAAGATGTATAAAAAATTCTCCCTGATTTTATTTCGAATTATTGAGGTTATTTGTTTCCCCGCACTTACAAGTTAGACATAATCTCACCGATTCAATTTTTTATTTTTCTAACCACTATTCCTAAATCCTTAAGTTTCTAAATTCCTTTTGGGACTATTTAGAAAAGAATCCAACAATTTTTTTCAATCCAATTCTAGCTGAAATAAGTAACAATACAACTCCAATTATCATTGGCAAAGTCATAGTAAGTAAATTATAGACAGGGTCTTTGGGCATAACTGAGAATGTCATTAAAGTAGCAGATATTATCAGTATTATTCCAACGACAAACATTATCAAAAGTACTTTGTTTGAGTTAGATACCATACTAATTTCATAAAATATTTGCCATATATGCCAGCTCTTATCATGTGAGAATATTTTACATTTATAGTGCTTAATGTTGTAAATGTTACGTTGAATTGAAATTTATCTAACATATTTTAAATTCAATTCTGATTATGGAACCAAACTAAAAGACCGATTCCTTAACATTATTTTCTAAACTCTGTTCCTAAATCCTTAAATTAATACAAAATTGTTGCCTAAAACAAAACAGCTAAGATTCGCGCTTAAATCTTGACTCTGTAAATCAAGTTAATGAGAAATTATCTAAAGGAATACTCCCAGTCCTGTCCTATCTGCGGAATGAAATTAAAGGATTTACACATCGACCAGGACAATGTTGAATTTATCTATCAATGCGGACACCTAGCAAACTTAACACTCTGAATTAAAAAACATTGGAATTGCAGGTGTGTTCTAAACTCTCTTCCTAAATTCTTAATTTTTTAGAAATTTAACATCAATTTAAAAAATTACTCTCTAGTACGTAACATTGTTACCTGGCAATTGATTGTTTAAACAAATATTTTTGTTGCATAGTTGTGAATTTCAGTACAGTTCTCTAAAAGAAAAATTAAACTCAGATACAAACAATCACGTGATCTTGTTTTCATTTAGATAAATGTCTCTCAAATGTATTAAGCAATTATCACGTAATATTCATAGAGGTGAAACAATATCAGATAACAATTCAGCATCCGACCATGTTATTATTCGCAGTAGCGGTGTGAATAAACACCATTACTACGATTATTTCACAACGACTCCATCAAAAATTATAATTTTTAGAATCATCTATCAAAATATTATGCAAAATAGATTAAATACAAAAATGAATAGTCACTTTTTTACAACTGCAAAAAAGAACAACAGTAAAATTCCTAATGTAATTAGTGACAACACCACATCTATTTGATCTTCTAAGATGTGAACTGCCTCATCTACATATTCTATGGCTAATTGTATTGCAAATAATGCAAATGCAGCTGCTGCAAAAGCAATTTTTTTGACTTTGGTGTTTTTGTAAGCCGTTATTGCCAAGGCAAACAAAACTAATGAAAATATTAGAATTGCCAGATTGATTATCTGCCCTACATCAAAGGTTGACTGTAAAACCAAGAAAATATTTGAGAGCATCACTGTGTGTCCTCCTTTGAAAATGTTAAAAACATTTCAGCCAGCCTAGTGCTCCAGTTTGTCCACATGTTAGGATGATAGTTTTTCATAAGGGCGACGACATTTTTTGGATCCTCTAGCATATGATATCTCTTGAATTTCCTGTCTTTTCTCTCACCTATCATTCCTGATTCAATCAATCTTGAAAGGCTCCAGCTTACAGAGGCTGCAGACAAATCTAGTTTTTCTACAATTTCTGATTGTGTAGGATTTGTTTTTTCTATAATAAACATGATAATGTCTCGTAAAGTTTCAATTTTTAAAATATTTAAAATATTTTTTTCATTTTGTTTAAACATCCCGGCTGGAAAATAGTTTTTGTAAAGATGTTGTTTTTCATAGATTATCTTGCCTTCTTTTTCAAGCAAATTAAGATGATATTGAATTGTTCCCATTGACATATCTAGCACTCTTTTAATTTCCCTGAGATGACAACCTGGATTTTTTTGTATGAATTGTAAAATTGTTTCGGCATTATCATTTTGTTTATCATTCACAATACCTCAACCTGCTCGTATTTACTGATATGGACGATATTATTAATGCCAACTATGACATAAAACCTAATTTCTTTGATTTAATTGTACTAGTACAAATGACTAATTGAATTCCAAATCAAATTTACTCATACGCAAGCATTATCCAAAAACAGTTAGTTATTTGTCTCTCAACACTCTTAAACAAAAATGAGTAATCTATTACAATGAATGAAGAAAAGCGCAGAAAAACATATCTCGTCTTTTCTGTAGTGGCCTTGGCAGCATTGATAGTGTGTGCAGTAAGCATAAGCAGTTCTGCTGCAGGTTCAACTAGCGATTTATCTGACGCAAAAAATACACAAGATGAAACTGATAACACCGATACTAATGATGGAAAATCAGTAAGTGATGGTGACGGTGAAACCAACGATGATATCAGCAATGATACCAAATAGGCAGCACCGACAACTTTTTTTATTTTTTAAAACATTATCTTGATATAATTAAAGACAAAAAAGTACAGAATATCTTTGTATTTTATTGGACTTCAGGTGTTTTGTCTTTGCTAATGACATCTTTTTTGGTGATAGACAAATAGATGACGATTCCCAAGATTATTGCAAGAAAAATCACACTAGTAATTTCAGGTCCCAGCTCCAAGCCTCCACTATCTGCATCTTGTGAGAGATAGTCCCCAATCGAGGCTCCCAGGGGACGAGTTAGTATGTATGCTAACCAAAATGCCAAGACGGCATTTATCTTAAAACCAAAATGACTCACAGCAATTAGTGCAATTAGTGCACCAAAGATGATTGCAGACAACAAGTAGCCCAACTCGATGGATTCAGCTAATAGGTCACCTGCAGCAGTTCCAAGTGCGAATGTAAACAAGATGGCAAGCCAGTAAAACGCCTCTCTTCTAGTTGTAGTAATTGAATGAATTGATAATGTCTTTTCTTTTTTGTACCATACAGCAAAGACTACGGCAAGTGAGATTGCAAAGATTATGGTAGTAGTCTGCAGAGGTACCCCAAGACTATCTGTTAGATTGTCCGTGATCAACGTACCTACAATACTGATTAGAACAACTGAAAGCCAGTAAATTCCAGGTATGTATTTTTTGGAGAGGAACTGAAATACAAGTGTTGCAGCAAGCAGGGCTCCAACAATTATTGTTACTCCGTCTAATCCAAGATTCATTTTTTCGTTTAAAAAATCTGCCCCAGTTTCACCAACCGTAGTGCAAAGAATTTTGATTACCCAAAAAAACAATGTGATTTCAGGAACTTTGTTTAGCATTCGTCTAGCGTTTGATTGTATGTTTTTGTCTTCTTTCATTTTAATACCTTATTTGAATTAAGAAAAATTCATCATGTTCATTTTTCATAAGTCATGTTCAAATTTTCATCTAAGGATATAATGATTGTAGTACAATTGACTAACTTGAAAATACAATATATCCATAAACTAACCAATGAAAAATTAATTTGATCATAATCACAAATATAATGTGTCACTCTTTGAAAAGATCATTTTGGCAAGTGTCTCACAATGTAGATATATCAGAAATTTTTCTAACGCCTGATGGCAATAATTATTATCCTAAAAAAACATCTAGATGTAGAACAATACAAAGAATAGATTCAAAACAACCTTGAATTTCTAAACTCTATTCCTAAATCCTTGGTTTTCACAAAGAAAATTAATCAAAATGACTAGATTAGTGTCAAATTATACTCTGCAAAAATCGCTTGTTGATTTCTATCCGATTCTTCCTTTCAAAATTATCTTCTCGCTGGTATCTGAAGGTGTTGAGGAATCAATGTATCTAATTTCATACCAGTCTCCAATGTCTACAACTTTGCCATCTATCTCCCTAGGAATCTCTATCTTTACTTCAAAGATGCCCGTGTTTGGTCCTGTCTCTGTAAGGTTGCTTGAATTTGCACTGAATCTTGGATTTGCAAGTGTCGTTCTAATTCCACCCTCTCCCCTGTACTCTAATTTGCTCAAAGATATTGTATCTTCATCTTTTGAATCCTTGTTTGCATCCGGTTCATACAGCCTAACTACAAACTCGTGTCCAATTCTAGAGCCGCCGCCATACGTCTCCACTTTGGCAAATGATTTTGTCAAGGGAACTGATTTTGTTATTACCTGTTTGTCCCCAGAGTAATTTGATGCATCCAAATATTTTATTACAACTATATCATTTTGGTCCAGTGGTCTATCATTAATCGTATCAGGTAATTCCAATTTTAAATAAAATCTCCCAGTATCTTGACCCGTTTCAACCATACTTGAAGGTCCATCAATTGCAACTCCATTAATTGAAAATTCAAACAACCCTTCAGTAGATACCGTCTCTATTCCGTTATGAGCCAAATTCAAGTCGTCATCTGTAATATAGAAATTAACTACACTTCCCAATGACGCAGGAACCACTTCAATGTTTCCTGAATTTTTCACAGGTGCTTGATTTTTTTCTAAATCTTTAACCGACACATTTGGATTTGTAACTTTGGCAACTATTATTTTTCCCAGTCCCATCTTTTCTAATTTGTCTGCAGTTGCAGGTTTTACACATACTGGATTTCCATTATTTCGTATAACTAAACTAAGACCTGCTTTGCAAGTGATATTTTCTGCTAATATTCCTAGTTTGATCTGTTTTCTTGGAGATTCCCACTCTGCATTTGCAGGATTCGCTACAAGTACTGCCAAAGATAATGTCAAAAATAATCCAACAAACAATACTTTTTTTAAACAAAAACTCATCTAGTTTTATTATTATTTTTTATCTTAAATAGATTGGTGAGAAATCATTCTTAAACTATCTATCCTTCAGGGCGTGAGTATATCTGATGATTATTCACTTTCTAATTTTATATACTAAAAATTCTAAATGATCACCATGAGTGAAAAAAGAGATTATAGCATTTTACTAAAAAAAGATGGTACTTTCTATGTCGGACAGTGTTTAGAGATCCCTCAAGCTAGAGGTCAAGGAAATACAAAAGCGGAAGCAATCGAAGATACAAAAAAAGCCATCAAAATCTGCAAGTCATATCTAGAAAGTAAAAAAATTATCTAATCTAGTGACAGTTTCAGTTTGAGTCTTCCAATAATTGGTTAGAAAGAGTTTCTTGAATTATTATAAATCAAAAACCATCTAGACTGTCTCTTTTTGGCACTCTTTGGACTAGAATTAATTAAGTGAATGTTTCTAGTAAAGTCACTTGAAAAAAATTGGATTATTAGGTTGCGGTGCTATTGGAACTCAAATTGCACTTGCAATTGATTCAGGAAAAATTCCAGGCGTCTTGACCCATGTATATGATTTTTCTAAAGACGCATCAGAAACACTGGTGCAGAAATTAAAAAACAAACCTGAAATTGTTGCAAACCCACACCTCCTATCCTCTCATCCTGTAGATATCATAGTTGAAGCCGCATCACAAGAAGCAGTTAGAAATGTAGCTCACAGTGTTTTGCAAAACAAAAGAGATTTGATGATAATGAGTGTCGGAGCTTTACTTGATGAATCCATCTTTGATATTTTATCTGAAGCGTGTGAACATTTTCATAAAACAATCTATCTGCCGTCTGGTGCAATTGCAGGACTGGATGCACTCAAATCAGTTCGCGACCAATTAGATTCTGTGACACTAACTACCACCAAACATCCAAGATCACTTAAAGGTGCAAAATTCTTTGAAACATCAAATATTGATTTAGATAAAATAGACAAACCTACAATCATCTTTGAAGGAAAAGCAAAAGAGGCAGTATCGCTATTTCCTGCAAACATCAATGTTGCAGCATTGCTCAGTTTGGCTGGAATAGGAAGTCAAAAGACTGGGGTAAAAATTGTCGCAGACCCAAACACGAACAAAAACACTCACAATATTGTGGCGCAAGGAAAATTTGGCAAGATGACCTTTACCATAGAAAATGTCCCAGATGAGACAAATCCCAAGACAAGCAAACTAGCAATTTTGTCTGCAATTGAAACTCTCCGAAAATACTGCTCCAGTGGAATCTCTATTGGTACATGATATGGCAAGAATTGCCATAATTGCCTGTTTTTTAGAATAATCCTGACCTGATCTTCTTCTTTAAATCACTACTTGATGGTATAGTGTTTGCAAATGTTAGTCCAAGAAACAAGTCTCAAAGATGAGATCATGCGTTTGAAAAAAGAAAAGGATGTGATTATCCTGGCTCATAATTACCAAATTCCCGATGTTCAAGATGTCGCAGATTTTACCGGTGATTCACTAGGATTATCAAGACAAGCTGCCAAAGCTTCGCAAAAAACAATTCTTTTTTGCGGCGTTCATTTTATGGCAGAGACTGCAGCAATTATCTGTCCTGACAAAAAAGTTCTGATTCCTGACTTGCAAGCAGGATGCTCGTTATCTGATTCAATTACTATTAATGAGTTGAGAAACTGGAAGAAACAACATCCAGGTGCTATCACAGTTGGTTATGTCAATACAACTGCAGAGATAAAATCTGAATTAGATTACTGTTGCACTTCTGCAAATGCGGTAAATGTAGTTAAAGCAATTCCAGCTGACAAAGAAATTTTATTTTTACCTGACATGTTTTTAGGTTCTTATGTTGCCAAAGTAACTGGACGAAAGAACATGTTCATATGGGCAGGTGAATGTCACGTTCATGCCGGAATCAAACCGGAAGATATCACAAAAAAATTAGATTCTCTAAAAGATGCAGAATTTGTAATACATCCTGAATGCAGCTGTACCACTCCAATGATGTATGATGTCGCATCAGGAAGCTTTGATGGTAAAAGAGTTTCAATTCTTTCTACAGAGGGAATGCTCAATCATGTAAGTAATTCAAAAGCAAAGAACTTTGTTGTTGCAACTGAGACAGGAATTTTATACAAAATGAGACAACAAAATCCTGGCAAGACATTCATTCCAGCATCAGAAAAAGCAGAATGTCAGTACATGAAGATGATCACACTGAAAAAAGTATACGATTCACTGGTGCAAGAAAAAAATCAAGTCATTGTACCAAAAGAGATTGCAGATAAGGCAAGATTGGCAATAGAGAGAATGCTCACAATCAGTTAATCTGAGCCTAATTTAAAAAAAGTCCTGGATATAATTTGATGATTATTAAAGTAGATTTTATACAAAGCCCTGTTATTGATATAATTTGTGAAAAACAAAACATTTGACTTTCATGGAACAAAAATGACTATCAAAATACTTAGTTCTGAAACAAATGGAACGTATTCAATAATCCATTTTGTGCATCCATCTAATGTAGGTCCAGCATTGCATATGCATCCTAGAGGCTCTGAAAGTTTTCACATACTCAAAGGCGAATATCGATTTTTAATCGGAGATAAAAACATCGATGCAAAAATAGGAGACACTATCATAGTTCCAAAAGGCATTTCTCACAAATTCAACTCTGGCAATAATGGTGGAGAATTTTTAGTTATTAGTCCACCCGATCTGGAAAATTATTTTTATAAAGTAAGTCAACTGTCCACCAAAGGTACAGTCACATGGGAAATTGAATCTGATATTGCAAAGCAACATGGACAAATTTTCTTGGAAAATACAAACCATTGGTAATTTTGTAAAATAATAATTTTAAATAAAAAAGGAATTACTTCTTATTTGCTAATTAGTAGTTGAAATTTGATTTGTTTGGCAAAAAACCAAAAAACAATGAGGTAAAAACTTCACAAAAAAAGAAAGAACTGCGAAAACTTGTAAAGCAAAAACAGTATGATGACGCTTTAAAGAAAGCATCCGAGATTTTACAGAAAACTCCTCATGAAAATGACGTCTTATTCATTGTTGGCGGGATATACTACATGAAAAACAAATACAACACTGCAATCTCTTATTTTGATAAAGCCCTGGAAATTGCCACTCTAGACACTGAAGTTTTGATACTAAAGGCAAACGCACATTATTTTCTAGGTGAGCACAAGCAGGCAATTTCATGCTGCAACAAAATCAAAGAAATTGACTCAAAAAATAAGGCAGTCATAGAATTACTATCTAAAATTGAATCTGCAAAATAATCTAAATTTCCAAACTCATGTCAATTCCCTTGACAGAGTTTGTTATGCTTCCAACTGAAATAATATCCACACCTGTACTGCCGTACTTGGCAATATTTTTTGAATTGATTCCTCCAGAAGCCTCTAGCAATACTTTGTCTCGCAATTTCTGATCTCTGAGAACCTGAATTGTTTTTTTAATCTGCTCTGGGGAAAAATTATCCAGCATAATTATTGCAGCACCTTGCTTTGCAGCCAATACCGCATCTAGAGTATTTTCCACTTCCACTTCAAATTTTTTATATTTTCTTTTCGCAGCTTTAATCAAAAATAACAACGAGTCTGATACTGCAATGTGATTGTCTTTGATCATCACCATCTCATCTAGTTTCAATCGGTGTTTCTTTCCACCGCCAATCTCAACTGCCTCCTTGTCAAAATATCTCAAGCCAGGGGCTGTCTTTCTTGTCGCATATAGTCTGGTTTTTTTATTTGAAATCTTTTTTACCAACTGGTCTGTCTGCGTTGCAATACCGCTCATTCTTGTAAGTAGATTTAGTGCAGTTCTCTCACACATCAAAATATTTCCAGCATTTCCAAAAATAGTCATTATTGTTTGATTTGGCTTTATCCTGCTACCGTCTTTTTTTACAATCTTTACACTGCATCCTTTTAACTTGAATATCTCACTTGCATGTCTTACTCCTGCAATTACAGCTTCTTCTCTTGAAATAATTTTTGCAGAGATTTTTCTTTTTGGCAAAAGCGCACTTGTAATGTCTCCCTTGCCAATATCTTCGGATAAAAATTCCTTTAACTGTTTTTTAGAATTAAATGACAATGTGGTGATATGCTCTAGTATGATTTTAAAGATTTAGAAATTTACGTGACTTTTATTGCGTACTTGCCTTTTTGTTTTATCCCTAATGTCTTTGAAACTTGGGAGTTTGTTGGGTCCACTACTAGCACAATTCCGCTCCAATCTGGTGTCAAATCAGATGATTTGCAAACTGGACATACTTTTCCTGTAGTTACAAACTTGCATTTTCTACAAGCCATCTCTCGTGCCATTTAACTTGCCTCAACTTTAGCTTTAGAATCAGAGCTACCTGATTTTTTTATCTCTTCTGCAATCCAGTCATCTGCACCAAGGAATGGCTGTCTGCATGTGATTCCAATTTTTCCCATTGCAGCAGCTTTACCTAAAGATACTGCTGTAATTCTTGCTCGAAGAGTTGAACCAACTTTTAATGTTCTTCCACTTTGATTAGCTAAAATCATTCCAGATTTTACATCGCTCTTTAGATAGTCATCCATGACCTGTGATAAGTGTAGTAATGCATCAGTTGGACCAATTCTTACAAATGCACCAAAGTCTGTAATGTCTACAATTTCTCCTTGAACTATTTCTTGGAGTTTTGGATAAAATGTCAATGCTTCAAATTCTACTTTGTGAAATGTTCCGCCATCTCCGGCAATCATCTTTCCCATTTCATCTACTTTGGCATCTAAAATCATAATGATGTAACCTAATTCTGCATTGATCATACTCTCGTACTTGTCTTTGAGGATGTTCATTGCTGCCTTTTTTATTACTGTCCCAAACATGCTTGGTGGAATCCTTACAACATCAACTAGGGTAGATATAGAAAACAACTGTTTTTTTCCTTGATTTTGAATTTATGAATCTTTGGATAATTTACGCTTAATTTGAGTAATATTTTGTGTATTTTGGAAATATTTGATGTTTTTTAACCATCGACCTATGTTTAAATAAAGTAAAGTGACTTTTTGACCCAATGGTCGGAATAGATCAAGTTCTTGAAAAGCTAAGTACAGTAATTGATCCTGATTTGAAAAAAGACATCGTATCTATGGGGATGATCAAAGACCTTGAGCTAAATGACGGTAATCTGAAATTTACTTTGGAGCTTACAACTCCGGCATGTCCATTTAATGTAGAGATTGAAGATGATGTACGAAAAGCAATTAGCGAATTAAAAGAACTCAAAAATTTTGATATGAAAGTAACTGCAAAAGTTATGGAAGGCCGTTCACTTGAAGCAGACTCTACAATGGCAACTGTCAAAAATATTATTGGTGTTGCAAGTGGTAAAGGCGGAGTAGGAAAATCAACGGTCTCTTTGAATTTATCTTTGGCATTATCTCAAATGGGCGCAAAGGTCGGCTTGCTTGATGCAGATATCTACGGTCCAAGTATTCCTTTGATGCTTGGAATGAAAAGCGCGTATATGGATGTAGAAAATAACAAACTACAACCTGCTAAATCTCACGGGTTGCAGGTAGTTTCATTTGGTTTTTTTGCAGAGCAATCTCACCAAGCAGCAATTTATCGGGGACCAATCATTTCTGGAATTCTAAAACAATTCCTAGTTGACACCAATTGGTCTGACTTGGATTATCTTATTGTGGATCTTCCACCTGGTACTGGTGATATTCCTCTAACTCTTGCACAAACAATTCCTATTACAGGAATTTTGGTGGTGACAACTCCGCAAGATGTTGCAAGCAATGTCGCAGTAAAAGCAATTGGAATGTTTGAAAAATTAAATGTCCCGATTCTTGGCGTAATTGAAAACATGAGTCACTTTATTTGTCCTGCTTGCACTGAAAAGCACTACATCTTTGGTGAAGGAGGTGCAAAAAAGATCAGCGAACAATTTAAAATTCCATTCCTTGGTGAGATTCCATTAAATTCCGGAATTATGGCAGGCTCTGATTTGGGCAAGCCGATCATGATTACTAATCCTGATTCTCCAAGTGCAAATGCATTTAGAACAAGCGCAAAAAATATCGCAGCACAATGCAGTATTCTTGCGCAAAAAATGCAAGAAGAAATGAAATCTGAAAGTACAAATGAATCAATCCCTACAAGCTAAGCGATTCCCGTGAAACTTCCTGATTCTCTTAGAGACCAACTGAAAACTCCACTAGGTCAACTGATTCCTGAAAGTCAGGCAAACAAATCCACCATACAAAAACACCTTACAAAAAATTCCTATCTAATTACAGTCGGTGACAGAACATCAGAGAAGATGGTATCTTTTGGCTTGATTCCATCATTGCAAATTATTGACAATCAAGAAAAAAGAATAAAGCGTGAACCTGCAAAAAATGATAAATCATACACCGAGCTTGTCTGCGACAATCCTGCAGCTGAAATAACTCCTCAAAGTATTGTTACAATCAAAAAAGCATTTGTCTCAAAAACACCTGTGAGACTTACAGTTTCAGGTGAGGAAGACCTTTTGGTGATTCCGGTGTGTATCCATGCTCCTGAAAATTCCATAGTCATGTATGGTCAGCCAAACGAAGGGTTAGTCATAGTCAAAATTACTCCAGAAATTAGAAATAAAACACAAAGGTTACTTGATTTAATGGAATAACGGGGTATGATGAGACGGTGGCTGTATGATTTGTGATTACACTACAAAATATTCTGACCCTATTAATTCACAAATTTCATTCTAAAGACAAATCCTGCTCTGATAATTATGATGCGGGTTTATTACTTACTCAAATCGGTTTGAAAATATCTTATGAAACAAATAGGTATTTTGTATATTGTTATAGGAGTTATTATCGGATTCAGTATTGCCTTTGTCGCATTTATGCAATCTCCAAATATTCAAACAAGTGACGCTGCATCCACTGATGTTTTCCCAAAATTCCAAAATCCAAATCCACACAAATTATTTTACACTCTAGTTGCAGAGAATGCAGAAATCGAAGTATCCAAAGGCGTAATGGCAAAAGTGTGGACATACAACGGAACAGTTCCTGGACCAACTCTGAGATTTACTGAAGGCGATGATGTCACTGTTAAATTTATAAATAAAACCCCATATGCCCACACAATTCACTTTCATGGCACTCACGATGCTGCTAATGACGGAGTATTTCCACAAATAATGCCAGGCGAAGAGTACACGTATCATTTTGTGGCACAGGAATCAGGACTCTTCATGTATCACTGTCATGCATTTCCAACATCTGAGCATGTCCGAATGGGAATGTTTGGTGCCATGATTATAGACCCTGCAATACGCCCAATGGACCCTGCACGAGAATATTTCTTTACACTAAGTGAGTTTGATCCAAATAATCCGCTGGAATATTTTACAAAATACTATCCAATTAACGGATACGCCAGTCAATACATGGATAACCCAATCCAGGTTGTAAAAGGGGAGACAGCTAGATTCTATGTACTTGGAATCGGTGGAGTCTTGCCGTCATCATTTCATGTTCACAGTACTATTACCAAAGTATATCCTTCAGGAATTTTATGGAACAAACCATACTATGCTCAAACGCATCTAATTGGAAACGGGGATACTGCAATAATTGAGGCAAAATGGGACGAACCTGGAACGTACTTTTTACATGTACATGGAATACAAGAGGAACGCGGTTCTATGGCAACAGTTGAAGTCTTAGATAATGCTTCTTCATTATCATCCAAACAAACTCCTAGTAACAACAAGGGAAGTTACTCTATGATAAAATGGCAAGAAGATCTGATAAAATTATTGGAGCATCCAGAAATTATTAACTATGATAATTTAACCAACTCTGCAATTGTTGACGCAAAGAAAATTCATACAAACAATGTCTCTATTACAAAAGATTCCTGGAATCCAAAAACGGTTGAATCATTTTCCCCCACCGCAATTGAAGTAGATCCTGGCACTACTGTAACGTGGACAAATAACGACTCTGTAATTCATACAGTTGCCGACACTCAAAAAACATTTGACTCTAAATTCATACAACCTGGTGCAACTTGGAAGTACACATTTGAAACACCTGGCCAATATGATTACCTCTGTACATTACATCCTTGGATGAAAGGAACAATCAGTGTAGAGTCTTCTCACCACATGTAGCATACAAAACAATACACCAACTCTCTTACAAGAATTGACATTTGAGAATAAACATTGATTCTATCACAAATCCATGTGAAGTTAGATCCCGAACTAAAACTGCAGATATTAGAAAAAGTTGGCGTCTACTCAAACCGCTTCTCCATATCCGAACCTAAAATTCTGTTGACTACCAAAGAAGTACTGGATATGCCCAAAGAAATGACCGAAGGCAGAAGGACATCTGCTTACAAGTATTATGGTGTTTCATATTTGCAACATAACATGGTCTTCATCAATGTACGAAAAATTCCAGATGAAAAGAATTTAGAAAATACATTGGTCCATGAATTAATCCACATGAGATTTCCGTATCTTGCACATGGCAAGCGATTCAACAAACTTGTAAGGCAAGGGCTTCGTGGTAAAACATTTCTGCCATATCAAAAAAGAAAGTAAAATTCCTCATTGATTTATATTTCCTGCATTAAGCAAGCCAAATACAGCATGGATATTCAACAAATTCTGCCCATTGGGGCTGGCATTGCTTCTTTTATCGTTGCTTTAGGTATTGTTAGTTGGATTACAAAACAACCTTCAGGCACCAAAGAGATGATGGAGATATCAAATGCTGTCAAAGTTGGGGCAGCAGCATTCCTGAGAAGAGAGATGAAAATTATCATCCCCATAGCAATCACCCTTTCAATCATTATAGGATACTTTATTGGATTTTCAAACGGTCTGGCATTTGCAGTAGGTGCAACACTTTCAGCAGTTGCAGGATTGATCTCATTAAAAATTACTGTCAAGGCAGCAGTGCGAGCTGCTCATCTAAGTGGCAGTGGGCTAGGTAAGACATTTGCAATGGCATTTAGAGGCGGAGCAACTGTCGGACTGGCAGTTCCAGCAATGGCCTTATTGGCAATCACTGGACTTTACATGGTTTACCCTAATCCAATTACAATTGCCGGAGTTGGCATCGGCGCAAGTCTGATTGCGTTGTTTATCAGAATTGGTGGTGGAATTTTTACAAAGGCTGCAGATATGGGCGCAGACCTTGTGGGAAAAGTAGAATCCAACATTCCTGAAGATGATCCTAGAAACCCAGCAACTATCGCAGACAACGTAGGTGACAATGTAGGTGATGCAGCCGGAATGGGCTCTGATGTCTACGAATCTTACATTGTTACTATACTTGCTTCTCTGCTAATTGCAGCACTTATCGGGGCTCCTCAAATCTTCATGTATCCTATTTTAATTGGAACCTCTGGAATGATTGCATCAATTATCGGAATTGTAATAGTTCGCTCTAAAAATATTACAGATGTAATGAAACCTCTGAACGTGTCATTTTATGTTTCTGCTACAATTGCAATTATTTTGAATTTTATATTTACATATTATTTCATTGGACAAACAACAATCGCATATGCATTATTTGGAACAACTGTAATTGGAGTGATTCTTGTCCCCGTTATTCAAAAGATCACTGACAGATATACAAATTACAAATACACACCAGTCAAAGATATAGTCGAATCTGCAAAATGGGGATATGCCTCACTTACATTGATGGGAATCATCAAAGGGATGCAATCCACTGGACCATTTATGATTGCATTAATTGTTGCAATTATCCTCTCATTTAGTATTGCTTCACATGCTGCACCCGAAGGTACAGACCCAATATTGTATGGAATATTTGGAACATCACTGACTGCAATGGCTATGCTTAGTCTGGCAGGAATCGTTCTTAGCATTGATGCCTTTGGACCAATAGCAGACAATGCAGGCGGAATTGTAGAGATGACAGGAATGGGCGAGGAAAATCGTAAAGTCACTGATGAAATTGATGCTGTAGGAAACACCACCAAAGCCGTAACCAAAGGATTTGCTATTGCTAGCGCCGGATTGGCTGCACTTGCCATGATACAGGCATTCCAATTTGAAGCATCACATATCTTTGCAGGAATTTTGAATTTGAATTACAGTTTGACAAATGTAACTGTTATTGTAGGATTGTTAGTTGGTGGATTACTCCCGTTTATTATTACTGGACAGCTTATCAACGGCGTATCACGTGCTGCCGGAAAGATGGTAGACGAAGTAAGACGACAGTTCAAATCAGACTCTGGAATTTTAGCAGGAACATCAAAACCTGATTATGCAAAGTGTGTCGACATTGCAACCGCTGCATCAATTAAGGAACTATGGAAACCTGCAATCATTGCAATTATCTCTCCAATCGCATTGGGCATTCTCTTAGGACCAACAGCTGTTGCTGGTTTATTGATGGGTGCAGTAGTCACTGGACTCCCATTGGCATACCACTTGGCAAACACTGGTGGTGCATGGGATAATGCAAAGAAACTAGTTGAGATGCAAGGAAACAAAGGAACCGAGTTGCACAAAGTAGCTGTAGTCGGCGACATTATCGGTGATCCTTACAAGGACACAGCTGGTCCTGCATTAAACACCGTAATTAAATTACTAAACACAATTGCAATTGTATTTGTATCTGCATTTGTAGCGATACTTGCTCTTTAGTCTTCAATTACTAGAGTCAAATCCAACTCATCAATTTGTGTTTGAATGGCTTTTTTCAAAATATCATTATGTTTTTTACAGAATTTGAAATAATCATCTACTGTTTGAAAGCAACCGCAAATCCATCTTGTTTTTTTATCCCCCTCTACTGTCCACTTTGAATATCTCTGGTCTACCATACTTTAAAGAAAATAACTGACCTAAAAAATATAGATCAAGATTAAAAAAGGAAAATGTTTAAGGACAGCCTTCCATCTTTTGGATGAAATAACCTTTTTCCTTAATTGCCCGTTCAACAGGCTCTGGTGCACCTTGTGAATGACAGAATTGACATTCATTGGTGGTCATTGTAGCACTTGCCTCACCAACTGATTTTAACCACTCTTTGCCGAATGTTAAGGCCTTTTCGTGATTTTTTTCACCAGTAATTACATCAAAGTGCATGGTATGACCATCTTTTGCTTTGACATAGGTGTCGTATACATGAATTTCCATAACTCTCTTTAAAAAAAGGGATATTTAATTCAAAGATAAAATAAAAATATATGATAAAATACTAGACAAGATCAAAGACTAATATTTTCCTATAATGGCAATTGTATAAAAAACAAGTATAATCCTATCCAAAATCCAATGATTAATGCCAGAGACTGCCAGTGTCTGGATAACCATTTTTTCATTTTCTTTTTCTCCAATAGAACATTAACCCAAGAAATGAACCTCCTCCAATTATCATTCCAACAATAGCAGGAGTTACAAAAATTGAAGTTCTATCCAACAAAGGCGAAGAAGATCCCGGCGTGTTGGATTCTTGCATTACTGATTTTTTTGCAATCTGTAATTTTTCCTCAATGGATTGTGATTCTGTATCTTGATTGGCAATTTCATTCGGGTTTAAATGAATTTCTTGGGGGGTAGAGTATTGTGTTGGATAAGAATCCATTTTTAGAATCTTTTTTTCTTGTAAACTAAATAATATGCTAACTGATGTTTCATTGTTTACATTTAATGCAATTATCGGATCACATTTTCCAATATTAGTACTACATTCATATCCATTTCCATCAATAAACGAAAATGGTTTTTCGCCTACGATTTTTTGAAACGAATCATCTAAAATTATTATTTTTTTTATTTCATCTAATGTTTCAACAGATAATGGTTCTGATGGAAACTGACTTGGCATTGTATCATTTCCAACATGTTCATTTGAATTTCCCAGATATTGTGCAAAAACAGATGATGTAAACGTTGGAAGTAAAACAAGAGTTCCAATTATGATCAAAAGTCTAGTTTTCATTTTTCACACCTGTAGAATTTTTATCAAACGGTATCATGCATCCATGTAGTGGAAAATCACAAGCGATTCTTATCTCAGTTCCATTATCAAAAGTACCATAACAAATCCAAGGCTTTTCAGTACAAGCGTTCTCAACACGCATTTGAGATATGTTTAGATCTTTATGAGATGGAAGTCGTTTTTCCAAAATAACATCCACGCATTCTTGTAATTTCTCCCAAGTTATTCCCTCAGGCAATCCTATAGTAGCAATGATATAGTTGCCATCAAATTCTTGGTCAAATAAATTTGAATATTTGTAGAGATGATCAAGTATTTGCTTGTCACAACCAAGATCTTCTAAATCCTCTAATGGGAAACACCTATCCCGAGTTACAGCACTTTCTTTTTCAACTGAAATTGCCCTATCTATGACAAAACATATTGGATCAGGAATATGTTGTGATTCAGGATAAAAAACATCAATACCTACGCTATTTTTTGGTGGATTTTGAATTACAAAAGCAGATAGTATGGAAATTCCTACAGCAAATGATGCAATTAGAATTATTGAACTAGTTTTCATTTTCAGCAAAATAACTCATATCAAACAAGCTCTAATAATTTCTATTTTCTTTGCATTTTCTTGAAATTGAATTAACACGATTTGTTTGTCAGTTGTCATGGTTTCATGAAAGTTAACTTCTTCACCATCTACTATAACAAAAAGTGGCATACTTGTCTCGTCATAATTCTTGTTATAATTTTTGTCACATTGACCAATTATTGCATCCACAAGAGTTTTTGGAAGTGCAATAGTAAGTTGTCCTGCTTCTGATTTATCTAATGTAATAACAATTGAATTTGTATCCACGTTTGAAATTATATTTGATAATTTCGCACCCTCAATAAAATACGGTATCTGGAATGTTCCGTTTTTACCTACATCTAACGTAAACGTTGACTCGTTTAATTTGCAGAGACTGTAATCAATTGTAGCATTGCCATAAAGTATTCCTCGTTCCTTAGGAGTCACAATAGAATCATCATCTTTTATTAAAAATCCGTATTTGCCAAATCCAAATTTTTCAATTCCGCATTTTAAATCACGATAACCATTGCCACAATGCATACCTTCACAAGTCATATCATGCTTCCCCTCTTGCCAGTATTCATATGGTTTGAATGTCCATCTTATTTTATCATCAACATGTTTCAATGCTTCCTCTTGTGAAATCTTGTAATTCAAATTCAACATTTTATCAACGTCAGATTCTGAAACTAGAAGATACAACGTATAGCGAGCGGAACAAGAGCACGATGCACAGAGAACAACATTCTCACCCACTGAACTTGTTCTTACATCAAAAACTGTTATGCCTTGTTTTTTGTAATAATTTTCTATGGCAATTTTTTCTTCATAAATTATGCCTTCTGCATGCTCACCAATCGGGTATGACGAATAATTCCCATCATGTGACTGCACCCAATCCTTTTCCCATGGATTACCCAAACATTGGATTGGATAGGTTTCAACCCAAGTTTTTTCAGACGTATCTTTAGGAACTGATTCGGATTGTTTTGGAATAATGCCTGCATCTGTTGGACCAGCAATCATCAGAAGCATTGCAAAGCCTCGCTCAATGAGTTTTGCTTTCGATTCAGGTTTTACACACATTGGACGATGTGTGTGGTCTCTTTTGATTACAATCTCCAGTCCTTCTTTACAAGTAATCTCATCGGGTTGAATTCCGGATTTGGATTGTTTTAGTGGTGAAAGAATAAGTTTTTCTTTATTGATTAGAGTTGGTATATTTTCATTTCTAATCTCATGGTCTATACCAAAAATTATTGAATCTGACCAAAAACTCTTGAGCGGTACATCATGAAGACCCACGCCAACATATGAAATATTTAGAAATATTTTATCATACTCAATATCTGGGTCTACTGTTACAGTAACTGGAATTCTTACAATGGAATTTTGATTAACATTCACTGGTTCTGTATCAAAATGCACTTTAGATGTAGCGCCGCGTGGAGTGATATCTGCTATTGCGGTCACATTACTGAGCGAATATGCTCCTTCTGTATATTGGAATTTGATCTCAAACTGTGTGGTGGAATTAGGCGATATAGTTACTGGTATTCTTTCAAGGGCCGTGGTTCCATAAAAGAAATTATCACTTGCACTAAATGCTTGATGAATGATAACACCTGTAAATCCAATCAAAATTAGTAATAAAACAAGATATTTCATTATTTGATTACATGAATAATACAAAGTTGATAAAGTGTTCTCATCATTATTGTTGGCATTTTCCAATTTATCTAATGTTTTCTTTTGATCATTATAATTAAAGTCAAAATCAGTGCAATCATTCCAATTATTACTACAGTCATTATCAAAAGAGGAATGTTTAGTTCAACGAGCGGATGACTGTTGTTGACCCCAAATTCATATGGAAGATTATTCGGGGCAGTACAAGGCTGAGCATAAAGATCTACACATTTTGCATTCGCAGATGAATTTGATAATATAGAAAAAACAATGACAAAAATTCCCATAATTACTAAAAGTCTAGTTTTCATTTTATCTCAATCATTGAAGTGACTCTGCCACTTTGATCAACTCGTTCAAAGGAATTCCAGCCTGGAGTGAATATTTCACACCATTTTCATCAATGAATTTGATTTTAGTCTCAGCAGAAGTATGCTTTTGGATAACTGTTCCGTCCGTAAAGTTTGCTGTTTGTATACCACAATCATTGCATGAATCAACTGCATATGCCAGCATTCCGTTAATTTGGATTAATTGTGGGTGCAATGACGGGTTTTCCACCATTACCCCATCATATGTGTCCTGAATTCTTTGTGTTGCAGATCCATATATTGCAAATTCTTTTTCACCAACTAATCTTTTTTCATCCGTTTGGAAAATGAAAATTGCGCCATCTGAAATCAATTCAGGATAATTGGATATCCATCCATCAGGTACTTTTTTGTTATGAAATATCATATAGGATTCATAGGGTGTGCCCGAAAACGAACATTTGAAAGAATATCCATCAGGCAAATAGGAAGGTATTTTGAAAAATGTCGCAGTATCTTTACTTTTTTCTAGTGTCATACACATCACGTTTACCTTAGAGTCAGGTTCTGCATTAAATCCATCCTCAGCAATTTCCGATTCACCTAGATCAATATAGAATGGTTCAGGTTGTGAATGTGTTATGCCCTTATCATATTCTGTAACTACTTGTACCTTGAGAGATATCTTGTCACCTACATTCCACTTGTTTCCATCAAATATCGGGATTATTCCTGAGTCCTTTGTAGAAAATTGCATATGATCTTGGCTTACACAGGAAAATCCACTGCAAATCTTGTATCCTTGTAAAATAGCTGGAACATCTGACCTTATGCTTAATTGGAGATGGGTACCGCAATCATCCGTTTGTATAGGGCACATTATTGGTAAGAAATGTGGATCATAAAACACATGTGCTGAAAACCCATATGGATTTTCTTTGGAATATTGCTGATCATCTGAAGATAGTGTAAAAAATCCAACAGCAATAGCAGAAATAACAGTTATTGTGATTCCAATTATTATCAAAAGTCTAGTTTTCATTTTCTAATTACTATCTTATCACAAAGTCCTTTTGAATTATGTCATCACCAAACGTAACAAATAATGTGTAAAATCCTTCTTTGTTAATAATTGGTGTTCCAAAATGTGTATTGTCACCTATCTTCCATTCTTTGTTGATGTGAGCATTTTTCATGTCAGGATCACATAATGATACAACACCTCCACTTTCCCAAATTTTATCATGATTACTGTCTTCGATTCTTAGTTGAGGATATCTGCAACCATGCCCTATTCCGTCAAACTTTACTGTAAATTCAATTTTTTGTCCGACACTATATGTTTCGTTTAATCCCTCTACTGTAAGCGATGGTTTGAATGTATGATCTTCTCTTGGGATGACAAATCCTTCTTCAGTAATTAGGGGTGGTTCTACTAATCCCTCTTGAAGTAGTTTAGATTTAGTGTGAGATTTTACACATATTGGATGTCCGTTATTTTTCTTTATTACAAGCTCTAGTCCCTCTTTACAAGAAACTTGTTGGGATGGAATTCCAGACTTGAACTGCTTTAGTGGTGAAAGAAAATATGCAAATGGAGGATCATGTGTTCCATTACAGGCATTTTCTCCCATGTGTTCTGGATAGTTTACTCCAATTATCTTAATCTGTAAGGTTTCGTTTGAGAACGGTATTATTAAAACTCTTAATTTTTCACCTGCAATATCTGAGTGCTGTGTTTCCTTTGAATTCAACAATACAAGGAAATTGTCATCTTTATTCCCACTCATCTTTGAATCAATAAGATGTCGTGGAAGTGCCAATGTGATCCAACCTTGTTTTGTAGTTGGAGCAATATCCAGGACTAGTTCTGTGTTGTCACAATCGATACTAATTTCAGAAACAGTTCCATTTGAAATGATATATGGCACATTATAGCGATAGTTGCCTGCGATTACAGAATATTTTTCAAACTCTGGATTAGAATAGTAAAAATCAGCATATGAATGAGGGAAAACATCTTTTCCAGTTTCAGCATCATACATTGTGTTTGGAGGAAGTTTGTCACCCAAGTATTGCCCATATGCAGTTCCAACAAGTCCCAAGGTAAGAGAAAATCCAATTAATATCAATAATCTAGTTTTCATTTTCTCCAAACCACATAACCTGTACCCAAAACTAATAATGCAAATCCAACAACACCCAATACCCACATGACAGACATAAAATGGGCAGATAGTTCGGCTATTTGGCATTACTGGAGCGCTGGAACTCCTCAAGTCAATTCACCATTTTGGGCGAAGCTTAACTGTAGTCCTAGTTATAGACACATACATGCAGGAACTACAGGTTCAGCAACATGTGCAGAATACTAGGAGATTGAACTGACATGAAAAACAAAAACTTGGGAATCATCACAGCTTTGATGACCATTGCAGTTATTGGTGGATTTGTTATTTCATATCAAGTATTCCAACCAGAAACAACTCCAACAATAACCACGAAAATAGATACAGCTAATTTTGAAAAGTCACAAATGCGTGGATTAGGTGATCTGTATTTACTTGATTATGGGAATGAAATTTCTGCTGATGCAGCAAGAACTATGACGGGCTTTACAAAAGCTTCTACTCCTTCTATGGTTATTGAAAATTTGGCGCTAAAATCTGTCAGAGTTCGAGACTATGCAGAATCTCATATGATGACAGCTTTTTACGTTCCATCAATCATCATGTTACAGGATCTTGATACATTTGAAAGTGTGATGAACAATAAAGGAATAATTGTAATCTTCACAGAAGAAAAACAATCTTCAACATATGACTCACAAAAGTGGCGAGAAGAATTTGTTAAGGCAGCACCACAAGTAAGAAAATCCGATACCATAAATGGTTATCCGACAATTGTAATAACTGGAAATCCTGACAAAGATATCAAATCTGAGGTTCTTGTCTACAAAGACAATTTACAGATAGACATTGTGTCAGTGAAACATAATGTTAATGAATTAGTAGGGATTGCGCAATTAATTACCAGAGGATAACTCCTTTTTTCTTTTGTTATGTTGCATTGTCTATAGTATTAACTCTTAATTTTCAGCAAACCCATCTTTAAAACACTTGAAAAGCAATTTAATTTGAAACAATTTTTTCATTCTAAGAATAACTAGAATTGATGCTTTTGTAGAACTCCTTATAGTCTCATCGAATGTATTTTAATTATGAGATATTTTTTTGTAGTTGTCACATATGCGGTTGTATTCTTTGGTTTTGCAACACAGGCTGATGTTTTTGCATCAGTTTCATTAGATTCGAAATCTATCTATGGAGAAAGTTACCAAGTTGCGAAAATCTATTTCGATAAACCACAATACGGCGACATGAACAATGAGACACAAGCAAAGATTCGACTAATAGAGCCAGACAACAATGTTGATTCTAATAGCATTGACAATACATCTGTACTAATATTTTCAGACTCTGATCCACAAGGACAATCTGTATCTGTAATAGAAACAGGAAAGAACACAGGAATCTTTGAGGGGAACATAAAACTAACTTTTGATAAAACTACAGAGGAACAAATCTATGTAAGTGATGGAGATACAGTGACGGCCGAATTTGTTGATCTGACTTTGCCTTTTAGCTATAAAGGCCAAAAAGAGATTACGGTCACTGCATTTATTGAGAAAATAGGTTCATCAGTTAAGCGAGTCTCGATTCCATATGATTCACCATTGAAGCAATTCCATTCTGGAATCTTAACTAAAGAGATTCAATGTAAAGATGGATTGGAGCTTGCAATAAAAAGAAGCAACAGTTCTCCTGCATGTGTAACGCATAGCACTCTTGAGATTCTTAAACAACGAGGATGGATTGCAAATTCAACATCAAACTATACCAAACCAATAATCAATCCACCTGAAATTAGAAAGCCTGCAAAAAATATCGTTGATTCAACTAATCAATTCATGCTTGACTATTATTCCACAACTAACACCAAAGATGATAATTTTTTTTTCTCCCCATGGAGCATATTAAGCGCATTTTCTGTTCTTTATGAGGGAGCAGAGGGACAAACTGCAGATGAAATAGCAGGCATATTTTATTTGCCTAAAGATGATTCAGAAAGAAGAGACTCATTTGGAACAATGCAAAACAACCTCAATGTAAATGGCTCAGGATATGAGCTCAGAAACGCAAATGCATTGTGGATAAAACATGGATTTGATGTAAAAGATGAATTTGTAAATATGTCAAAACAATACTATGACAGCAAAGTATCAGAGGTTAATTTTCCTGCAGATGAATCAATTGTTGACTCTTGGGTTGAAAACCAAACAAACAACAAGATAAAGGATCTAATAAAAGGAAAGACAGATGGAGGGACAGAATTAGTAATTACAAATGCCATCTACTTTAAGGGAACATGGCAGACTCAGTTTGAATCAAAAAATACAAAAGATAGACCTTTTCATGTGACTTCAGACAAGTCAGTTTCAGTACCCATGATGAACACACAATCAAAGTTTGCTTATGCAGAAACTGATGATCTGCAGATAATATCCATGCCATACAAGGGACAAAAAATCTCAATGTCAGTGTTGCTTCCAAAGAATAATCTTGAATCCCTAGAAAAATCAATCACAGTACAAAAACTAGAAGATTGGAAAAAAAGCCTACGTGAACAAGATGTGATATTGTCTCTTCCAAAATTCAAGCTAGAAACAGAATATGACTTGGCAAAAATAATGCCCAAGATGGGAATTAAATTAGCTTTTGATCCTGAGAATGCGGATTTGTCGGGAATATCAGACTTGAAAGGACTGTTCGTACAATCTGCAATTCACAAAGCGTTTGTTGACGTAAATGAAGAGGGGACAGAGGCGGCCGCTACAACGACTGTTAGTAGTGGATTAACAGGTGAAACATCACCAATGTTTAGGGCAGATCATCCATTTGTATTTTTGATACAGGATAATGAAACTGGATTAATCTTGTTTATGGGCAAGGTATCTGATCCTACTAAATAGAAATTATCACTTTTTTTTATGGTATTCTTTTCGGACCCACTAAAGCCAGATCCTTATAGTTACAGAAGGAAATTAGTGCAAAATCTAATCACCTAACTATATTCCCCGCGCGTTATGCGAGCAGTCAAATTTGAACCCCAATATACAAAATCAAAAAAATTATTGAATTTTGAGCAAAAATCCCTCAACTACGCAACGGTTTTCTAATTCACAGATCTTTAAAACGCATGAAGCACAGAATCATACTCCAAATTCCAAATACATCAGACATTACTCTGGAATTAGATGAACAATATTCTCCCAAGACTGTCAAAGCCTTTGTAGAAACATTACCATTTACAGTTCAACTAAACATTTGGGGTGAGGAGATATACTCTTCTGAATCACCAATTCAAATATCTGAAGAAAATGCAAAATCTCCTGTAGAATTAAATGATGTCGCATATTGGCCTTCAGGCAAAGCAATCTGTCTGTTTTATGGTCCTACACCAATCGGAAAAAAAGGAGAAATAACACCTGCATCACCTGTTAATGTGATTGGAAAAATTATCTCACCTGACAAAACAATTTTAAAAAAAGTCGACGGAAGCTATGCAACTTTTAGATTAAGTCATTAATTATGTTTCAATGTCAATTTCCAAAACATCTTGCTCTAAAACAAATGCTCTAAATTCGTCTGATATTCCTGAATAAATTATCCACACCACCGGGTTACTGTACATGAATTTCCTGTCAGTCTCTGAGGGATACGCCACAAAATTTGGATGCGAATGAAAAATGCCAACAACTTCGATCTTTTTCTCATCTGCAATTTTGTAACATTTGATTAATTGCTCATTTGAAATTGTAAAGTTTGTTGGGGATTCGTCTATGTTTTTTGTAAGAAATATTTCGCTAACTGTGGTTTTCTGCCCTTCCACCTTTCCAAATAATATGGCACATGATTCATTTGGCTTTTCATTATTTGCGTGATTTGAAAGGATTTTTTTTTGAGATTCCGTTATGATTATTTTTTGCAAATCTATTTTACTTCAACAGAACCTGCCATCCAAGGATGCACCATGCAAAAGTAATCCTCTTTTCCTGGAGAATTAAATGTAAACTTGAATGATTGTCCTGCATTTAGCATGTTTGAGTCAAATGTACTGTCTGGTCCATCTTTTGAATTACCTGAAGTCACTGTATGTGCTACATTGTCATTGTTTTCCCAAACTACTGTAGTTCCAACTGAAACTTGAGCCATTGGAGGATCAAAATATTTCTGTCCGTCTTTTTGAGTTCCTGCCCCAATTGGAATTACCACTTTGACATCCTCTTTTGGTCCTTCTATGATCAAAGTAGATGTCATCCAAGGATGTACTACACACATGTATTCATATTCACCAGTTGCTAGTTTGCTTGTATCTAGTGCAAATTTCTCACCCGGGTTGATCATGTTTGAGTTAAATGTATCACCAAAGTCCACTGAGCTAGTTACAGTGTGAGCTACTGAATCTTTGTTTGTCCATTCCGCCACATTTCCTTTTGGAACATGTGCTATATCTGGATCATAATCTGGATTTCCTTGTGTTGACGAACCGTTCAAAATTGTAATTGCAACTATTGGTCCTGTTGACTGGACAGGTTTTTCAGTTTTTTCCTCTACTATTGGTTCATTGATCATGTAAGTATCGGGACTGACCAATCCAAATGAGAACCACATGATAATTCCTGTAGCACTTGCAAGACAGACAATTATTCCAACTGGTTTGGCATATTGTGGTTTTTTCATAGTAAGATATGCAATGATTATTGACGGAAATGCAATTGCCATCAAGATTCCTGCTAATGTAATTGTGTAATTTGATGTGTTCATTGTTAATGCAAATGTTCCAAATCCTAATGCAATTGATATTACAACTAGAGTAGTTGCTTTTGCTCTGTTGCTAGTTGAGATGCCACCATCTAAGATTCCTGCTGATAGAAAGATTAGTCCAATAAACATGGTTAGACCTGTCAGTGCATGCATTCCGTCTACAAATGTGTGAGCTACTCCAGCATACGATATTGTAACACCTGCTAAGCCTATAGATGTCAATCCCATGCCTGGCATCATGAGGTCCCAATTACTCATTCAAGCTAGCTGTTAGGGCTGATATACTTAATTCTTTTGAAATAACACAGATCATCAAAGCCGAATAAATTAAATGGCTTCTGATTTGCATATAGTGAGATTGGGCTTTAAGGAAATAATGGAAATATCCAAACCACGAATTGTTGTTTTACTGGTAATTACCGCAGTGACATCTATGTATGCAGCAAACAAACTAGTTCCAAATACTCCTCAATTGGATTATTGGGCATATTTGCATATCATTATAGCTGGTGCATTGGCTTCCGCTGGTTCTAGTGCTCTGAATCACTACTATGACAAAGACATTGATCCAAAAATGACGCGAACTAGTACTAGACCAATACCTTCTGGCAGAATGACAGCATCACACGTTTTGATTTATGGATTGGTTCTAAGTTGTATTTCTGTAATTTATGGATATTTTGCACTAAACGCAGTCTCTGCATTTTTTATCGCACTTGGAATTTTCTCTTATGTCATAATATACACAGTGTGGCTTAAACGACTAAACACATCAAATATTGTAATTGGCGGAATTGCCGGCAGCGCTGCATCTTGGGCTGGTTGGTCAGCTGCAACTGGCAGTATGGATTTGTTGGGATTTCTGGTAGGATTTTTGGTATTTGTATGGACACCATCACACTTTTGGTGTCTTGCAATGAAAATAAAAGATGAATATGCACAAGCCAATATTCCAATGCTTCCAGTTGTAATTGGAATGCAGAGAACATCAAAATACATCTTGGGAAATACTTTGATTCTACTTCCATACTCTTTGATGCTTTCTGCATTTGGTATGGGAATTGTTTACACTGCAATTGCAGCAGTATCAGGCGGATTGATGTTGTTGTACCATTACAAACTCACAAAGAATCCTACATCAGAGTTTGCCTGGAAAGCTTACAAAGTAACTGCACCATACCTTACAATAATTTTTGTAGCAGTTGCATTAGATGCAGCATTTCATTTCCCATTATTTTAGAAATCTAATTATTTTTCAAAACCAGGAAAACTAGCCTCATAGTCTTTTTCCATCATCTCTTGATTCTGCTCATCAACTATGTCTATTTCCTCTTTTATTGTGACTACCTCTATTCTGCGTGCATCTTTTGTTATCCATGCAACTTTGATCAATCCCAAAATTTCCAGATCAAGTAGTACTTTGTTAAATTTGTCTTCTGTAATAATCATCCCGTCTTTTGTTATAGCTTTGTATAACTCAGAGTCCGTAAGGGCATTTGCTTCCATGATTTTTTCATGAATGATATTTTTTAGTGGAATTGCCATTTCTATCCGTAAAATGATTTATCTCCTGACTTGGGTACCACGTTAGATATACTTTCTCTTACTAAATTATACCATTGATCAACCTCTTTGGTGATTGATGGTTTAATCTGTTTCATGCCGCTTGCAAAATCCAAGCTGGAAATTTTTGCAGAGTTATTCCTCATTGCTTGAACTGCTGCTTCTCTGCAGAGTGCCGCCAAATCTGCCCCAGTATAGTTCTGAGTGGTAACTGCTATCTCTTCTAATTTAACATCTCCAGATAATGGCATCTTTTTTGTCAGAATTTTGATAATCTCTAATCTACCTTTGTCATCTGGTGGTGGAACATAGAGCACTAGATCCAATCTTCCTGTTCTTAGCAGGGAATTATCTAATACGTCTGGTCTATTTGTAATTCCTATTACAACTACTCTTGATGATGCCCCATCCTCAATCTCTGTTAACAGTTGACTTAGAACCGTCTCACCTACTCCGCCTTCTCCTGATTTAAAACGTGCAAGAGAATCAAGCTCATCAAAAATTACAACACACGGAGATGATGTTTTTGCCTTTCTGAAAATTTCTCGAACAGCTTTTTCTGATTCACCAATCCACTTTGAAAGAATCTCTGGACCTTTGACCAAAATCATGTTGGCCCCTGTCTCAGTAGCAAGTGCTCTTGCAAGAAGTGTTTTGCCGCAACCTGGTGGTCCATAGATTAGTGCTCCTTTTGGAGGTCTGATTCCCATCTTGGTAAATTTGCTTGGCTCTTTCATGGCTACAATTAGATTATCTGTCAATGATTTTTTTATATCATCTAATCCCCCAACATCTTGCCACCAAACTTTTGGTCTTTCTACGTAGAATTCTCTCATTGCAGTAGGTATTACTTCATGCATTGCATCGTAGAAATCGATTAATTTTATTTCCATTGATTCTAATACATCTGCTGAAATTTTTTCAGTTTCAAGATCAATCTCCGGCAGATAACGTCGAATTGATTTTAATGCAGCTTCTCTGCAAAGTGATTTGATATCTGCACCAGTGTATCCGTGTAACTCTGATGCCAAGTCTTTAAGGTCTACATCATCTGCAACAGGCATTCCTCTTGTGTGAATTATGAGAATTTCTAATCTACCGTCTTCATTTGGAACTGATATCTCAAACTCTCTGTCAAATCGTCCTGGTCTTCTAAGTGCAGGATCGATACTTTCTGGTCTGTTAGTTGCCCCAAGAACAATTACATTTCCTCTATCATTTAGACCATCCATTAGAGCTAACAATTGAGCAACAACTCTTTTTTCTACATCTCCGTAAGCTTCTTCCCTTTTTGGAGCAATGGCATCAATTTCATCAATGAATATGATACTTGGAGAATTGTCCTTTGCTTCTTTGAATATGTCTCTTAGCTTTGCTTCTGTCTCACCATAATACTTGTTCATGATTTCAGGACCGTTAATTGAAAACATGTTTGCCTCTGATTCGCTTGCAAGAACTTTTGCAATCAATGTTTTACCACAACCTGGAGGACCATACAGCAAGATTCCACTGTGAGGCTCTACACCTAACCTTACAAATAACTCTGGATGTTTTAATGGAAGCTCTACAATTTCCCTCATTGATTTTATTTCGTGTCCCAGACCTCCTACTTCCTCGTATGTGACTCTTGTTTTTCTGTCACCTGCTACCTCTGTAGAGATTGTGAGATTTGTAGCTCTGTCTATTTTGACTATGTGCTTTGGAGATGTCTTGCTAATCTTAAAGTCCATCGAGTTTCCTAAAATCATTACAGAAATTTCATCTCCATGTGTAATTGGTAATCCTTTCAATCTGTTTTTTACAAAATCTGTAAACTCTTTATCGACTGTCACAGAATCATTAACTGGTATTAACACAACTGATTTTGCAATTTTTGATACAGCTTTTCTTATCTTTACAATGTCATTTAATGAAGCTCCGACATTTTTTCTTGTCTGTCCATCGATTCTTATTGTTTCTGGAGATTTTTCATCTTCATCTGCTGGCCAAACAACTGCGCAACTTGTTCTTGATCCCATAACCTCGATAATATCGCCTGGAGTGACTTTAAGTTGATCCATGGCTTCTGGTCCAATCCTTGCACGCTTTTTGCCAACATCCCTTTGTTTAGCTTCTCCCACTCGCATTTGCAAAGTATCATCTTTGCGGACCAAGTAACCACCTATTTCATGTCTACTGACATTCTACTCATGTTGAGCACTTCAAATTCACTAACTCCCTCAACAGATTTAACAGAATCTTCTAACGAATCCATCTGACCTTCTTTGTCTTCTAAAACAAATTCTGCTTTCAGAAATTCTATTCCAAATGCCAGTGGTTCTTTTGCATGTCTTTTCATTTGTATTCCTTCTTTTAATGCCTCTTTGATGTTCTGAGACAATTTATCAAGATCAATATCCATTCCAGTTGGAAGAATTTTAGTAACTAGTAGCAATTGGGCCATTTTCTAAGGTCCTTGAAATTTACAAGAATCACAAGTGTATGTTTTTGCGGATTCTCTGCAACTTTCACATCTCCATATTAATTTCTCACCGCAATTTGGGCAATTGAATTTTACACATTTATCGTTAGGCATAATATGTCGGTGACAGCAACTGCATATTGGTAACGAAATAGTTGATGACATGCCACAACTTTCGGTAAACATCATTTATATCTTGCTTAGGATTTATACACCTTCAACTCAAGAGTTTTTTAAATTCTCCGCCAATCAAGGCTTGAGCTGTTTTGAGCGAACCTTTGATCCCAAGTAATTTTACAATGGACCCTGTATGAAAGTCAAAATCCTCTTTTTCGGAAATCTCTTTTACCATCTCAGGTGTCACTGATTCAAATAATTTATTGATAGTGCTGTTGTCTAATCTTTCTAAAATTTTTCTTGCAAATATCTGCTTTTCAAATTCATTTCCAAATTTTGCTGTCCATCTTTTTTGATACTCTTCTAAATCTGTTTTGTCTTTTGACTCTAAAAATTTCGAGATTGCTTGCCCTGCATACAGTCCTCCCATCCCACTAGAGTAAATTCCTCCTGCTGTGGTTGGTTTTGCTTGTCCTGCTGCATCTCCAATTATTACAATTTTTCCTTCGTTAAATTTGTTGATTGGTCCTTTGATCCAAATTGGTGCATAAATTTTTCTAATTGTTGAATATTTTCCCATTATTTCAAGAAATTTTTCTATCGCATCTGCCGCATTGATTCCTTTTCCTGCCACTCCGATCTTTCCCTTACCTTCATTGGAAGGAATAATCCATGCAAAAAATCCAGGATATTTTTCCTGATCAAAAAATACTTCGACTTTTCCTTTCTTTATCCAATCAGCGTAAATTTCGTATTGTGCAGATGATAAAATTCCGGTTCTGTCTTTATGGATAAGAGATGATACTCCTCTTGCATCGACAAAAATTTTGCATTCAACTTCACCCTCACTGGTTCTTACTCCGGCGTCTGTTAATTCTTGAAAACTAGTTCTCACTTTGATTATAGCACCATTTTTTTGAGCTTGATGTGCTATTTGTTTGTCCAACTCTCTTCTGCTAATTTCTGCAACTTTCTGGTTCTTTGAATTTATAGTAAAACTATTTCCATTTGGTGCATGAATTTCTGCAGATTCAATTAAATGCTCAAAAGTTTTCCTAAATGGAACTATGCCAAGTTCCTCCAGCCCAGCAGTACTGACTAATCCCCCACAGTGTTCAGGTGTACCTATTTCATAATCTTCTTCAATGACAAGAACACTGTGATTATTGCTGGCGATTTCTCTTGCACAAATTAATCCTGCAATACTTCCACCGGCAATTACTACATCTGAATACATGCATTTCGTTTCTTTGTCAATTATTTAACTCAAAAGATTACTCACTAATTCAAAATTTCATTTTTTCCACTAGTCTGATTAACAATTCCTTGTTGACTTAATATTATTAAGCCTGATTGATCATCAAAATACAATGTCTGGAACATTGAAGGCTACCTCACTTGACCACATCAATATGACTGTAAAAAATTTAGATGAAAGTGTAGAATTTTACAAAAACCTTTTTGGTTTTGAAATTAAAAAAGAACAGCCAGAAGACAAATCAAAAATTATTGGTAATGACACCATCAAACTCTGTCTTTATGAATCTCCTGAGATGAAACCTGAAGGTGCAATTGCCCATTTTGGATTTCATGTGGAAAATTTTGATGAAATTATGGATGTATGCAAGTCACTCGGTGTCAAAATATACTATGACGGTCCTATTAAATTTGAAAAATCACGGTCAATTTACATCAGTGATCCAAGCGGATATGATATTGAGCTAAGTGAAGTTCATGGAGGGGGATTATGATTGACCCAAAGATTATCAATTCGACAAATCACAATTAATAAAATCTCAAAAAATTAGGTTCTAGCTAATTCTGCACTCCCAAACAACACGCTAAATGATTTACACCAGATCAAGACTTGACTATATTTTTTAAGGTCTGTACCTTCTGGAATTTCATAGTTTTGATTTCCAACACTTGCTTTTAGTTTTCCTAGATTTACAATGTCCGTAGCTTTGGTGTCTGTTGAGAGATACACGTAGAGGTCAGGACCATTTGTCGATTTAAAATCCTCAAGGCGAAGTATTTCTTTACCATCATCCAATAAGAGCACTTTGGAATTTCCTTCAGCATTATGTATTCCATCATTTATGCCCACAAAAGTTCCTGCATAAGATTTAGTGTCTTCCTTCATCATCGTGTCTTCCTTCATAGTGACAGGAATTGGCTCATTGATCTGTGTGTTATAAAATAATGGACTGGCAAAAACAATCGAAATTCCGGCAATCGCTGCTACAATGGTAGGAATTATGAATTTGTTCATACCAAAAACCCAATAAAATAATATTAAAAGGATTTTCCAAATTATATCCGTCCTTTTGAATTCCATCTTTCTTTATACATTATTTGACATTGTCTGGCTAAAAAATCAAAAGTTTTTCATCAAGTGTTGTTTTTGATATCTTTATGGGCGATATCAAACAAGTAATCATAATTCGAACTGATCTTGATATGGGAAAAGGAAAGATTGCTGCACAAGTAGGTCATGCCTGTGTTCTAGGTGCTGAACATGTTAGAAAATCTCATCCTGAGTGGTTCAGTAAGTGGTGGGGTGGTCAAGAGAAAGTTGTACTCAAAGTTTCAGGCATTAAAGAATTACAAGAAGTAAAAAGACATGCAATTGATTTGGATCTTCCTTGGTCTGAAGTCACAGATGCAGGTCATACTCAAATTGCTCCTGGTACAATAACTTGTATTTCTATAGGTCCAGCTCCGGAAAATCTAATTGATAAAATAACTGGCAACTTGAAATTGCTCTGAGTTTTCATTACTTTTTCTTGGAATGAGATATAACTCGGCTTGATATTTTTTAAATTATGAAGAAAAAAGGGTTAATTCTTGCAGCCTTTTTTGGAACAATAATGTTGACATCTTTGGGTGCTGGTGTGTTTCTTAGGAATACCCCAACACAATCTCCCGATACTGAAATAACTACTACGGGCACTCCGGCTGATCATTTCCCTGATTCAAAACGTGCACAATTCTGTGGTTCAGGAAATGCAAAATCGACACCGTTTGTTAAAGAATACACTGTTCCTACTGTTTGTACAAATCCTTTGGCAATAGTTACAGACCATGATGGAAATGTATGGTTTGCACAAACCAATACTGGTAAACTAGCAAAATTTGATCCTAATCTAAAATCTTTTACTGAATTTGATAATCCTCTTTGGCCAAAAAATGGTCGCTCCATGATCTGGGGTATTGACTATTCTCCTGACGGTTCACTTTGGTTCACCGATGAATCTTATGATTCTATCTGGCGATTCTCCATTCAAAATGACAAGTATCAACGAATAGCTTATCCTTCTGAAGGTGATGCACTACCTCAAAAATTGAAAGTTGATGGCTCACAAATAGTGATAAATGATTTTACTGGAAACAAAATTACCTTTATGGATCCTAATCAATCTGACAATAGCTTGAGATATCTGAATCTGCCTTCTCCTGTTAACGGTTCTGTAACGGGCGCTTTTACTATTGATACTAATAAAAATGTCTGGTATACTAATTGGCTTTTCCAACAAGGAGGGGCTCTGGTAAAATTTGATCAAGAAGGTTATCGCAATTCCATAGCTAACAGTAATACTACTCTTCCATCCCTTGATTACATTCAAGTATTCCAGTTGCCTCTTGAACTACTTACTCCAAACGGTATTTCTGAATCTAACGGAATGATTTGGATGGCAGACACATCAAGCTCTGCTATCTTTAGCTTTGATCCTACCACTAAACAATTTACTCAATATGTTACATCTGATCCAAAAACATCTACATATGGTAACGCTACGGGAATTATCAAAACTCCAATCTCTAGACCATATTGGATTAAAACCAATTCTGATGGTCAATTAGTTTTCAATGAACAAACATCAAACAACATTGCAATCATGGATCCAAAATCTGAATCACTGGTAGAATACTTAATTCCATCAAAAAACCCATCTTGGGCTGACTGTACACCTGATTCAGATTGCGGCTTGGCGCAAATCTTTGATTTTGCAGTGCACGGCGATAAAATCTGGTTTACTGAATGGGTCGAAAATAATATCGGCGTAGTTGACACTTCGGTTGCACTTCCATTTGAAATTAAGCTTGACTCTAAAGATATTTCACTTAAGTCAGGCGAATCAAAGAATTTGTCATTTCTAATTTCTCCACGGCAAGATGTATCTGATGTGTCTTTGATAATGTCAAATCCTCACAGCTTTTTGAATTTGACTTCCAGTGTATCTGTTCCTTTCCAATTAAGTTCTGATACTCCTACATCCGTGGATGTGACAATTTCTGCATCTGGTGAATCCACTCCTGGAAAATACAAAGTATTGCTAGGATCTCAAATTGAAGATGTTTCAGTAAGTAAATTTGTTACAGTGACAATTTTACCGTGATACCTAAAGTAGACTTAGAGATAGGCATCTCCGTTTACAGTACAAAATTTAATGGAATTGGAGGACAAATCAGAACCGAAGCTGAGGACTTTAATGTAACTGAGGTTCTCTCTGAGAAATCATTAAAATCAATTAATCAGAAAGACGGTTACGCCGTTTACAAACTAAAAAAGAAAAAAATAGATACAACTCATGCTCTTTCTGATATTTTTCGAAAAAAAGGAATTAGATTAAAATCTCTTGGACTAAAGGACGCTTCTGCAGTTACTGAACAATTTGTATGCTCTGATAATAGAGGTAAATCAATTGAAAACTATGTCTCTGAGAAATATTCTCTTGAAAAAATTGGTTTTGTAAAAAAACCACTGTCAAAAAAAGACATGATTGCAAATCATTTCAGCATAAAAATCTCTGATTGCACAGGTAACGTCTCTGACTTTACAGAATACGATAAAATTTTAAATTTTTATGGTTACCAAAGGTTTGGTTCCAAAAGACCAGTGACACATCTTATTGGCAAGGCACTTTTAAAGCGCAATTTCAAAAAGGCAGTTGAACTGATAGTCTCTTTTACCTCACCTTATGACTCTAAAGAAAACACTGAGATCCGAGAAAAACTAGCTGACAAATCAAACTACAAAAAATACCTTGACCAGGTTCCTTTACAAATGGACACGGAAAGAATCGTACTTCAAGAAATGATTGACCATAATGATGAGCAAAAAGCAATTCATGCTATTCCTTTACCTCTAAGAAGATTTTATGTTCAAGCATATCAGTCGTTTCTTTTCAATCATGCATTAAGTGCGGCGTTTGTTGACGGTGAGAATCTCTTTGAGGCACATGAAGGCGACGTTTGTTACGATCATCATGGGATAATTGGAAAATATGTAAAAGGCCTCGATCAAAATCTTGCATTGCCTTTTGTAGGATACTCGTATTACAAAAAGACGCGATTTGATTTTCAAATATCTAAAATTTTAGAAATTGAGGAGATTACACCAAAAGATTTTTTCATCAAAGAAATGCAGGAGATCAGCAGCGAAGGTGGATTCAGACAAGCAGCAATACAATGCACTGATTACTCTTCAAAAGATAACATTGTCAAATTTTCTCTTTCCAGAGGTTCATTTGCTACTATTTTGTTACGTGAAATAATGAAACCTGAAGATCCAATTCTTGCAGGATTTTAAAATATGTTAAAATATTTTTTTCAGATGTCTTTAAGTTACTGCTTATTTTAGAAAGCTCAATTAGAATGGAAAAAGCATACATGTTGATTAGCTGCGAAATAGGAGAAGAACATACACTTTATTCACAACTAAAAGAAATTCCAGAGATCAAAGACTGTATTATCACTTATGGCAGCTATGATCTTGTTGTTAAATTTGAAACAAGCACTGCAGAAGAAATGAATAAAATCATTTCTTCAAAGATTAGAAAGTTAGACAAAATCCGTAGTACCATAACCCTTCGTGTAACTGATTAATTTTTTTTGATAAAACTCAATCCAATTCCCACTGCCAAAATTATTCCTCCAAACATTGCTATCTGAATTCCATATGTAACCCACTGTGGATTTGAATACATGAATGATGATTCTGGACCTACAATTGATTGTCCTTGAAGATGAAAAATCACACCCATTATCATAATGACGATTCCTACAACTATGGCTGCCTTTTTGCCTTTCATCATGCTTTCTAGGTAAGCATAAGTAAAAAGGGTAAAGAGAATTGATTATTTGACCAAATGATTTTTTGACTTGATCTTTAATGATTTTCTTACGATTACTAAAAATGTACAATTGGGAATATAATGCCTCTGACTCAGGCGACCGCAAATACCTCAATCTAATACTGTTTGTAGTATCTGCATCTGCCGCAGTTCTTTTGTTTTTGATATTTTTCCCTCAAATCGAGGCAATCAATCAAGAATCCCCGATTTTAATTAATATCATGTTTCTTCCTGCTGCCGCAGTAGGATTTCTTTACGGAGTCAGAATTACTGAAAGAGCTGTAAAACCAAGTGAAATACGCAGTCCTCGTAAAAGATCAATTGTTAAAATTTTGTTATTCTTTTTTGTTATAGGTAGCATGTTCGGTGCTGTTAATTTTGCAATAAATAAAGGCAGCACGATGCCAGTATCTAATATCTTAGAAGATGGTCTTCTGCCTTGGCTAAATGAATATGTAACTGCAAACGGTGGTGCCACATTCCTGATAATTTCTAGCATTGCCTTGATGGCAGGAGCAACAAAAAGAATTGTTGGACTTGGTTCTGGAATCATAGATAGATTGATCACATGTGTTGGCACTTTTGTTTTCTTTACAATGCTTATACTCAGTTTTACAAAATCTGATCATACTTCTTCAGCTGTATTTTTGTATACGTTTTACCATGCCGGAATTGTAGGGGGGGCATTTTATGCGATGAACAGACTGACAAAAAATCTAAACAATATGGAAGATTTTGCAAACGGATACTAGCTTTATCACTTACCTGAATCTACATAAATTCCAGAAACGTCATTGTTTATTCTGTCCAAATATTTTTCACAATCCTTTGTTTTGAAATCATTTGCTTTGCACTCTTTGAAGTGAGCAGTATTTGCTCTCTGAAGATGATCTCCAAAAAGCACGTTAGAGCCTATTGCCAATGCAACCAGTGCAATTACCGTGAGACTTGCTGCAACTAAAATCATGCCATAGCCTACATGGGCACGATTGTGAGGATCTTTCATTCAACGAAAATCTATTTCTCTTGAATTTATTCTTTTCAAGAAGTAAATCACGATCAAATAATGACACTATTCTCATAATACCAGAAAAAACAAAAGCCAGTAACTCCTTCTGAATTTGTTGAGTATTCAAATTCTACAATACGAGTTTCTAGGTCCAATCAAACTCCAAGAATGGGGACCACCAATGGAAAAAGTAGTGTTTTTGATAATGTCTCGTCAAAATGACTCTTTTAACATAATTTATGCCGGTAACTGCGAGAAGACTTCTGACGAAGGATATCTTACTGCGCATTCTAGTTTCAAATGCTGGACTGACAATTCAGGCTCTGAAAAATCTCTGTATGTTGCAATTTTTCCTACATCTGAATTTGGAAATGAAGAGCGGGAAAAAATTTTAGACAAAATAATTGCCCGTTACCGTCCCGTTTGTAATCCTGAAATCAAAAAAGAGGAAAAGCCTCAATACAAGGTTCGCCCCAAATCCGATTTACAAAATACATCTACCAAATCACTCTGTCCATGCTGTGGCTCTGAGATGAAAGTAGACAAAGTGCTTGATAATACAACAATTATCAGATGCACTGAATGCGGTTTGAGTGATACTAGGCTTAACTCTTAATTTTATTTTGAACTTTGAATAATTCCAATGTCAACAAATCTATTGCTTTTTTTAAATGATCAAATTCATTAATTGAATGAATTTGCCCTTCTACAAGCGCTCTCAATACTTTGACTGAACCTTTTTGAAATTCATCTGAAGCAATGATCTCCATTGCATTGATTTTTGACAAAAGATTGTCTAACTCTTTTTTCATTTCATCAGCATGAGCATGCTTGTCCATAAAGTATCTCAAAGAAATTTAGTATATGAATTATAGTTAAATTAGGTCTTCGTCTATTTGCTGAATCGGATCAAGATATTGCTGACAGGTACAACTAGGAATCTTACATTTGCCCACTTTCATCAATGATTTATTTCCATCTGATGGAATATGCACCTCACTAGTGTGATGACATCGCTTGCAGTTCAATGGATAAATTTTGTTGCTCCGTTATTTAAGCAAGTAAACAAGTAACAACTCAAACATTTCAAAAACTAATTGATTTGAATTTATGATTTTGCTCCGTGTTTGTTATATTATATTTTTAACGCGTCCAATTTTTCCACTGTCTAATTCAACTTTGATTCCATGAGGGTGAGAATTGCTTGAAGTAAGAATCCTCTTGACTGTGCCCTCAGTCAGATTTCCTGAACGCTGATCTTGTTTTTGTACTATCTGAACTCTAACTCCAATTTTTATTTTATCTCTTGAAGGTCCAGCACTCAATAATATTCTGTAGCTATGACTGATTCTAAATCTTTGTTTAATAAAATTTCGGAGTTTTGAGTTTTGCTCAAAACAATCTATCTAATTTTGTCTGTGATTTTGGAAACATTCTCTGCAATAAACAGGTCTGTCGTCCTTTGGTTTGAATGGTATTTGACATTCATTTCCACAGTCGCCACAGGTTGCAGTAAACATCTCTCTTGGTCTATCGTCTCTACTAAACCTGGACCCTCTGTCGCTTGATCCTCTACCGTAGCCAGATCCTCTGTCGCTTGATCCTCTACCGTAGCTTGATCTACCACCGAATCTAGATCCTCCAGTGCGTTCTTGTGGTTTGTGCTTTTGGAAACATTCTCTGCAATAAACAGGTCTGTCGTCCTTTGGTTTGAATGGTATTTGACATTCATTTCCACAGTCGCCACAAGTCGCTTTGTACATTTCTCGTTCTCTATCGAATGACATATCTTTCTAAAACTTGGTGAAATCGTGTTGTAATTAAACTATTGTAAAATTGTCTTTTGAATCAAAACGGACAAAAATACTGTTCTTGTTTTGCATTCCTTTGGACTGGGTATATCCAAATATTTGTTAGAACTCTTGTTAAATTATGAAAGGAATACTCATGATTGGAGTTTCAGGCTCGGGCAAAACTACCTGGGTAAATTCTCATAAGGAGTACATTGTATGTTCTACCGATTCCATACTTGAACAATTGGCTGAGACTATGGGGATTTCGTATACTGAGGCATTTAACTATGTTCAAAGTAAAAAAAAATTCGATTTCATCACATCCAAATTCTTTGAAAAAATACGCGATTGCATTTTAACTGAGAAGGATTTTGTAATAGACCGAACCCATCTAAAACGTAATATTCGAATCTCATTGATTAATGAATTGAAGACAATCGCAATAGAGAATGGAAAACACTTGGAATTATTTGCAGTGAGTTTTGAATTACCTAAGAATATAATATTTGAAAGATTGAAGAGCAGAGCAAAGAAAACTGGAAAATTCATACCTAAAGAAGTGATATTAGATCAAATTGATTCATTTGACATCCCTACAATCGATGAGGGATTTGATTCAATAGAAAGGATCACTTGATTTTAATCATTTCAAATGGGTTTAATCCAATATCTGCTAAAGTTCAGAATTCTGTTTTTTGTAATTTCAACTCTTTTCTAGAATATTTTTTCATACTGTAATGAAAATAAACTTAATTTTGTTCTTGATAATCCATAAGTTGACATTTCTTGTATGAAACATGACTATAGATAGTGCAATAGATTTAATCCAAGAAAAATGAAATTTGCTCCTCACTCTAATCTCTAAAATTAATTTACATGATAATGAAGACCACGATGAGTTGGACAAGGAAATTCTTCAACACGAGATGAAAATTATAGAACTTTGGAAAAGGATTTAGAAGATATTTTTGATGAATTAATTAATGATCTGATTTTGGATTTGTTTTTCTAAACCACAATATCCGTAATCAGATGTTATCTCCCCGTAGTAGGCTCCATCATCATCATATTCTAATTCACCTTCGATAAAATCATCTACTTCGAGTTTTGATTTGTTTGTCATTAATTCTATTTGTAGCATTGTGGTATAATCAGATCGTATAGGTTTCTTGTAACACTATAGAATTTCAATTATCTATATAGATTTCTTAGACCATATGACATTTGGCAGTTTTTACCAAATGTGTTCTAGGCACATCATTCTGAAAAATCTCATGTCTTTGGTTATGGTACCAATACAGCCCTTGCCTGAATTTGAGAATCTTTTAGTTTTTTGAGAACATGATTTGCTTTTTCCAACGGATATGTCTCTGTAATTACTACGAGATTTTTTTCATCACATATTTTGATCACTTGCTCCATGTCTTTTGTTGATCCAATTACTGTTCCACGGATTGTCTTTTCCTCAAAGGCAAAAAATATTGGATTTTTTCCAACTGTTGCAATTACAATTAATCCCCCCTTCTTAACTGACTTGATAGCTACATCAGTTACTATGTCTGCCGGTGCAAAAACTATGGCAGCATCTAACATTCCATGTCTTTTCTTTAGTTCATCTAGAAATTTTTGATTTCCAGAAAAAGTCATGACATCTGTTGCTCCTAATCTCTTTGCTACATCAAGATGATTTTTGCTACGTGAGAACGCAATGACATCACACCCTTCTACTTTTGCAAATTGGATTGCCATGTGACCCACTCCGCCAATTCCAAATATTCCTATTTTTTTATGTGATTGTGGTTCTGCTGCTTTTACTGCCTTGTAAGCTGTAATCCCTGCACAGAATAACGGGGCTGCATATTCTGATTTCATTCTCTCTGGAATTTTTGTTGCAAAATCTTCTGACACTGTAATGTATTCTGCATATCCCCCCCTAAGCGATTCTCCTGTAATTATTGATGATTCACAAAGTTGCTCTTTTCCTTCTTTGCAATACTGGCATACTTTGCAAGCCTCAAGTAATGGTGTTATCCCTGCTCTATCTCCTATTTTGAATTTGGTGACATTACTGCCAACTTCAACAACCTTTCCCACTACCTCATGACCTGGAACTGTGGGCAAAGTAGGAGGAATTCCAATATCTTTCCAATCTCCCTCAATTCCGTGTAATTGTGAATGACAAACTCCACATGCCTCAATTTTTAATAAAATTTCATCTGGTTTTTTGATTTCATGTCTATCAATTTCAGTTAATTTTAAAGGACTAGTCTCAATTGGGGCACATTCAGATAGCACCATTGCTCTCATTTTTTTCATATCTTTCTATTTTAAGCATGAAATTTTAAGATTCGTACATAAAGTTGATCTAATCTTATATTTCTCAAAAATTCTATTTTTGTTATATTTTAACTTGGTCATATTGGGTTTCTAGACACAAAAAGAGTTTAGAATCTAATTTAGTTTTATTATTCCTTCTTTAACCAAAAACTGTATTGCTGAAATCATTTCATCTTCCGAGATTGAACCGTCAAGATACCACTGCATTGTTTTTTTAACCCAATCAGGGATTTTAGACGGTTTTTCTAATATAATAGGTCCATCTATTTTCTTTGTATTATCTACTAGTGTAAATGAAATTGTTTCTACTTTCATGTGGGTTGTCCCATACTGTGCCCTTAGAGTATACTCACCAACTTTGGATAATTTTTCATTGTTTAACACATAAGAGAATATTCCATTTGTAGCAATTGGAATTTCTGTGGTTAAAACCAGTTTATTTGTAGAATCAAAAACTGTAATTTGTAATGTTCGATTTTCTTCGTATTTGCTAACATTGCCAGATAGAGTAATTGTTTCACCTATTGCATATGATGCCTTGTCTGAGTTTATTGATATCTTGTAATCATTTGCAGTACTTGTAGGAGGAGCGCCTCCATATTGACCATAAACATGCTGACCTGTAGTACCAACTAATACCGATATTACAACAATAGCTAGAAATCCCGAGATATTCATTATGTTTTATCTCCATAGTCAAGTTATACGTCTTTTTAATCCCATGCCAAGTTTATTCAACATATTTAGGCGTAAAATTGGATTAAGAACATAATTATCTGAATTTACATACATGCAAAACAAAATATCTCAAAAGTCCATGGATATATAGACAACATGATTTTTGTAGTCCATATTACCGCTCCTACAAAAATAGGAAATCTCAATGTCCATATAGACATCAATTATTTTAATCCTCACTTTAAATGCAGGTGTGTGCTCATAGTATTGATTAAAAAGAATTGTCTACTGAATACGCGCCATTTAATTTTGCAGAACGATTGATCAAACAAAAAGGCTCTGGTTCTCACGTTATTGTAGGAGTGTTAATTCTCATCATTGGTATTAGTGTGGGACTAACAATTAATAATTCATTGATAATCTACGTATCACTTGCTTTAGGCATATCAATTATTATCTCTGCATTTCTAATGATTATCAACCAATATGAACGAGCAGTAATACTAAGACTGGGGAAATATCAAAGACAGGTAGGTCCAGGCGTTCAACCTAGATTGCCTTTTGCAGATAACATACTTGTTGTAGATGTAAGAGAAAAAGTGAGCGAATTCAAAGCCGAAAGAATGTTAACAAAAGATAACGTTCCAGTAACTATTGATGCTATACTTCGTTACAAAATAATAGAGCAGCGAGCTAAAGATGCAATACTAAATGTAGAGAATTTTAATCAAATGATACGACAGGTTTCTCAAACAACATTACGTAATAATATTGGTTCTTCATCATTTCAAGATGTACTTTCAAAAAGAGAAGAAATTAATCAACACATCAAAACCACAATTTCAAGTGAGGCAAGTAACTGGGGAATGGAAGTAACTGGTGTGGAAATTCGTCAGGTAATAATACCACAAGAGTTGGAATCTGCAATGTCAATGCAAGCTCAGGCTGAGCGTGAAAAAAGTGCGAGAGTGACATATGGCGAATCCGAAGTTCTGGTTGCACAAAAATTTCTAGAGGCAGCAAAAGTATATGGCGATAATCCTGTGGCATATGCGCTAAGACAATCCAACATGCTGTATGAATCGATAAAGGTTCAAGGAAATACTATTGTTATGGTTCCATCAGAATCACTCAATTCAATGGGATTTGGGAACTTGGGAACTACTATTGCATACCTAGAAAGCACTAAAACGGCTGTGACCCAACAAAAATCAAAAGACGATAAGACTAAACAGAAGGATATTGATCCACAATAGAATTTTTCTATTCTAAGCATAATTGGCGGCTATAAGAAATGGAGTCTAAGATTTGTTAGTAATCGTTCATTAGAAAAATAAAGCCCCTAATTCCATACCAATACATGCCTGGGGATATCTCTGCTGAGGATCGTGAACGAATAAACCTTCTCCAACTTGTTTCAAGCTCAAAAAATGAATTCAAAAAGCTTTCACTAGAACAATTAAAACGATTGCAAGAATTAGTAGAAAAAAAAGATTATAGTCACGACAAAAAAGCGCATAAATCAAAAGTTAAACTATTAGCCAAAATCAATCTCCGAATATACGAACTAGAAGAAGGCAAGGGAATTTTTTACTAATCTGCCCCAATTAAGTACAAATACCAATGGAGATGTGATTTATCGTGACTGAAAATAATCTGATAAACGAAACTAGTCCATACTTGCTTCAGCATGCACACAATCCTGTTGATTGGTATGCATGGAATGACGAGTCTCTGAAAAAGGCAAAGGATGAAAACAAGCCAATCTTTCTTAGTGTTGGATACAGCGCTTGTCACTGGTGTCATGTAATGGCACACGAGTCATTTGAAAATGAGGAAGTTGCAAAATTCATGAATGAGAGTTTTGTAAACATCAAAGTTGACAGAGAAGAACGTCCTGACATTGACGATATTTACCAAAAAGTTTGCCAGATAGCAACAGGACAGGGCGGATGGCCACTGAGTATTTTTCTAACTCCTGATCAAAAACCATTCTACGTTGGAACTTATTTTCCTGTCTTTGATTCTTACGGTCGTCCTGGATTTGGAAGTATTACAAGACAATTAGCACAAGCTTGGAAAGAAAAGCCAAAAGATATTGAAAAATCAGCCGATAATTTTCTTGGGGCATTACAAAAAGCAGAGACTGTAAAAATTCCATCAAAACTAGAGAGAATCATTCTTGATGAGGCAGCTATGAATTTATTTCAACTTGGTGATTCTTCATATGGTGGATTTGGTTCTGCCCCAAAATTTCCAAACGCTGCCAACGTGTCCTTTTTGTTTAGATATGCGAAATTTACTGGACTATCAAAATTCAATGAATTTGCGCTTAAAACTCTAAATAAAATGGCTAAAGGAGGCATATTTGACCAAATTGGTGGCGGATTTCATAGATATTCCACAGATGCCAAGTGGCTGGTTCCACATTTTGAAAAGATGCTATATGATAATGCGTTGATTCCTGTAAATTATGCAGAAGCGTATCAAATTACAAAAGATCCTTTCTATATGGAGATACTGCATAAAACACTAGGTTATGTTCTAAGAGAAATGACATCAGATGGAGGCGGATTTTTTTCTGCATATGATGCCGATTCAGAAGGTGTAGAAGGAAAATACTATGTGTGGAAGAAAAGCCAAATCAAAGAAATTCTTGGAGATGATGCAGAAATATTTTGTCTGTACTATGATGTAACTGATGGTGGAAATTGGGAAGGTAATAGTATTTTGTGTAACAATATTAATATCTCTGCTGTCGCATTTCACTTTGGCATATCTGAAGACAAGATCAGAGAGATTCTTGCCCGTTGTTCTGAAAAATTACTGAATGTTAGATCCAAAAGAGTTGCACCTGGACTTGATGATAAAATACTAACATCTTGGAACTCGTTGATGATTACGGCGTTTGCCAAAGGGTATAGAGTTACTGGTGATATCAAATATCTTGATGCAGCAAAAAATTGTGTTTCTTTTATTGAAAAAAATCTTTTGCACGATGACAAATTACTGCGAACTTACAAAAACAATACTGCAAAAATAGATGGATATCTGGAGGATTATTCTTATTTTGCAAATGCACTGCTTGACGTATTTGAGATTGAACCTGAATCAAAATACCTGGACTTGGCTTTAAGGTTGGGGCATTATCTGGCGGAATACTTCTGGGATTCTGAGAGCAGCAGCTTTTTTATGACTTCGGACAATCATGAAAAATTAATCATCCGACCAAAGAGTAACTATGATTTGTCATTGCCGTCTGGAAATTCTGTTTCGTGTTTTGTAATGCTTAGATTATTCCATCTAACTCAAGAAGAAAAATTCCTAAAAATTGCAACTCAAATAATGGAATCTCAGGCACAAATTGCAGCAGAAAACCCCTTTGGATTTGGATATTTGCTAAATACAATTTACATCTACTTGCAAAAACCTACCGAAATTACAACTATCAACTCTGAAAATTCAGAAATTTCCAAGTTTCTTTCCAGCAAATTCTTACCTGAATCCATTTTGGTAACAATTAACAACAAAACTCAATTACAAAACCTTGTAAAATTCCCATTTTTTTCAGGTAAAATTTTCACTGACAAGACATCTGTTTTTGTTTGCAGAGACTTTACCTGTTCCCTACCTCTAAGTTCTATTGCTGAGATTGATTCTCATCTTTAGAGTTTTTTTAGGTTTATTCCAATGACATTTCCGACTTGTGGTCTGCCCATGCTTTCATATCTTGATCTTGGCATTGCAATTGTAATTTGTGTTTGTTGATAGCTTACTATATTCACTGTTGGCTGAGCTTGTAAGATTGCCTCCAATAACGGCATGACCTGTTCTTTTGTTTCGGCATCCAGTCTTTTTGAAACATTTTCAATAATCATCTGTTTTTGTGATATTGGCTCAGTTGACACATTTTCAATTAATGTTAATTGTATCATTTGACCATTATCTACTATCTGAGTAATTTTGAATTCGTCTGTTGCTGACAACATGTTATCATTCCATTTGTTGATTTATCAACGTATTGAAAAATAGAGCGCTATAATAGCCGTTATAACTGCTGACGCCACTCCTAAACCAAAGATGATTTTACTTCCATCCAATTTCATGTTTTTTGATATTATAAAATCAAATTAAACTTTAACTATGCTTTTCTAATTCTTTGACGGACTCTGAATGTTTTGCTGGTTTGTTTTTAAGAGTATTTTTTTCTATCTGTTGTCTTATGGGCTCAAGAATTGCTTTCTTGATTAATGGCGCACGGTCCTTTAGAATTCGATTGAATTCTCTGATGTCTTCTAATCCTGGAATTTGTTGTTGGTTTTGATAAGCCTGTAAAAATCCAGAATACACACACCCTGTAATAATTCCAAATGCTGTATCTGGAACAGATCCCACTTCTGGAACAAAGTTTTCTGCAATCTGCCTATATGATTCTGATTCATTAATGTAGTAATCAATCAAACTATCAATGAATACTCTGTTTTCTTTGGAAATTGCCATGTTTTTCTTCTTCCCTTTGTTTATTTAACTCCCTTGGGTAAATTGTTTATTTATTTATGCTCTATTGCCTAGTTATTGTGGAAATTAGAATTAGATGAAGAATATTTTAAAATTTTTGATTCTAAAAAATTGATAGCCGGATACTTTGATCCTGAATACGGTAATATCTATCCGAAAGAAAACTCTACAGAAATTATTTCACAAATGCATAAAAATCATGATAAAATTTCAGGTGGGCTTATTATGATTCCACTTGTTAAATTTGGATTATTTGATTCGGATTTGGATATTGACATTGATGAATTAGAGAATCAGGTAAATCGTGTTGCAGAGCACCTAAAAAAATGGAAAGATTTTATCGCAAAAACCAATAATTCACTTCATTCTATCAGGATATCTCACACTGATCAAGACATGCTTACAATTACCTTTCCAATCAAATTTTCAGAACCTACTCCGTTGGATAAGGCAGAAATTCTAAAAGAACTTTCACCCACCTTGGATTTATTGCAGAAACTTAATTTGTTATAATTATTTTTGAATATTTGTTAACTATCTTAACCCTGCTTTTTCTGCATTAAACTCTCCTAACGCAGATGTCTCATACTCAAACGATTCTTGCAACAGTGAATCTGATCTGATTTTATGAGACGTATCGTTGGTTTTTATCCACTCTATGAACTCCGAATCACTGTCTAACTGTGATTGTGTTGAAAGTTTGAATAATTCCACAGACGGGGAAAATTGCTTTGGCGGCGTCAACTCATCGTATTTTAAAATCAAACTCTGCAGTTTTTCAATATGTGTTTTTGAATATTCCAATAATTCCTGCTTGGTCAAATCCTCTTCCTTCCACTGTGTTACTTGTGAGTCAAATTCTATCTGTAACTGCTTGAGATCTTCCTGAATTTTTTGAAGATCGTTGCCAAACTTGAATCCTTTTTGCTTAGTTTGATCTACTGAATAATTGTAGCCAGCTATTGCCACTACGATAATAATTGCTATTGATGCAAGTATTATATTTTGTTTCTTTGATTTTTTCAAAATTAATCTGTATAGTTTCCTTCTTCATTTAATTTTAGTTCAATTGTCATAACAGTACCGCTGATAAATGATTCATTACGAATAGTTCTAACTCTTCCTACATCAAGATGATAAGGCCAAATCTCTACTACTATCGCACCGACTTTGACGTTGTCAGGAGCATCAGTTAATTGAATATCTTCTTTTTTTACTCCGTGCATCTCTAATGTGTGTAAAGCATGTTTCACTAATGGCTCTGGATTATTGTGATTGATTGCCCAAACAATTCCTTCATAGTCTATTTTTTCCATTTTTGATTAAATCAGAATCATCTCCTATAACAATTATTCTTTTTGTCTGAACAACCATGATTTTCTCAAAAAACCATTTTGATATAATCTCTAAACGAGCCAGCACAATAACACATATCTAAAACTCAGATGGTTTTTGGAAATCTATTTGGGGGATTAATTGAACCAAGGTCCCCCATTATTGATAAATTTCCGTCGAACAACCCTCTTCCAATATGTATATTGTCTATGTGTTTGGAAAGTGCTATCTTATCATCAAATGACGAAGAGCAATAAGGGCATCTTATTTGAGTCGGCATCTCAAGCTCTGGTAATGCAATTGCATGTTTTGCTATATTTCCAACCAATACCTTTTGTGAGATTACACCAATTGGAACGTTGTCATCAAAAACTACCAATCTTCGAACATTGTTTTTAGTCATTAATGAGATGGCATCTTTAATTTTTGCACTCTTTTGTATGGACAAGAGAGGCGAATGCATTATTTCTTTTAACTTTACCTTTGTCGGATCCTTTCCTTTTGAAACAACATCAAAAAGAACATCTCTATACGTAACTATGCCTTTGATTTCTCCCGTATCTCTTACCAGCAAGCTATCTATTCCTCCTGCTTCCATTTTTTTTACAGAATCTGATACATTTTGATTGCTTTCTTGGATGGACATTTTTGTATCTATGAAGTCAGATATTGGTCTATCCAGTACATTACTCATGCGTTTGTTTTGATTTAGTTTAATTTTAAATCAGATATCGATTATCAAAAATGAAAGTAATTGCTATTGCAATCTCTTGTAATCCCAACTTACAGTTCAATACGAAATATCATTTTCTGGTATAAACAAGTCTATAAAATCGGATATATCTATTGACTATTATCATGAGCTTATGATACTTAATGTCATTGTGCTTTCTACTCTGGATAATTTTCTAATCTCTGCAACTGTTTTATCAAATATTTGTTGATCTTTTGCGCTTACTTCGGCAATTACATCATATGCTCCAAACGTAAGATATGCATTTTTCACATTGGGTATTTTTTTTAATTCTTCTGCAATGTAATCTTCTGCTCCAAGATCACAATTTAATAGAATAAATCCGCTATGCATTTTTTCTTCGAATGACTTTTCTAATACTTGTCTTTAAGTTTTACACTATTACCATCTGCTACGTCCGCCATAGCTATTTTTGCCGCCACGGTCTCCGTACTTTTTTCTTCCCCCACTTCTATCGTCTCTCGCATCTCCTCTGCTAGAACCTCCGTATCCGCCAGATCTTCCATATCCACCAGAACGAGAACTTCTAGAATATCCTGTCCTTGATTGTGAACCCCCATATCTTCTAGATGGAACTTGTCTTTTCAGGGGATCAGGAATTGAAATTTCGATTCCCATTTCCTTGTTCAAGTCTGTCAAATTTACTTTGATTTGACGCTTTATCAAATTCCAATCTCCAACGGATGAATATGATACTAGTGTAATTGCCCTTCCTTTAGCACCTGCTCTAGCGGTTCTTCCAATTCTGTGAAAATATGCCAATTCTTGGTTTGGAACATCATAGTTTACTACCAGTTCCACTCTTGGCACGTCAATTCCTCTTGAGGCAACATCTGTTGCAACAAGAATGTCTACTTTGCCTGTTCTGAATTTTGACATTGATTGCTCTCTTCTGCTTTGTGACATGTCTCCTTCTATTGCTACGGCATCAAATTTTTCTTGATGGAGGTATTTGGCAACATCACGGGTTCTGTATTTTGTAGAACAAAAAACAATGATTTGTCCTTTAACCGGTTTGATAAAATCCATCAGATACTTCATTTTATCTCTGTCCTTAATTACAAGAAATGCTTGATCTATTCCTTCTCCACTAAGATCATCTGCGTCAAGGAGAAATTGTTTTGGATTTTTCAAATATTCTTCAGATAGTCTTAGAATTTCTGTTGGCATTGTTGCTGAAAATAAGGACATCACTCTTTCTTCTGGGGCTAAATCTAAAATAAACTGGATATCGTCAACAAATCCCATATCCAACATTGTATCTGCCTCATCTAATACGATGTGTGTGATATCGCCAAGTTCTATTGAACCACGTTTAAGATGATCAATCAGTCTTCCAGGTGTTGCAACTACAATCTCCACCCCTCTGTCTAATGCATCTAATTGTAAGCCCATTCCCTGACCTCCGTATACGGTCGCTACTCTAATTCCAGTGTACTTGCCAAATTTCTTTATCTCGCCTGTAATCTGCATTGCAAGCTCTCTTGTTGGTGCCATGACCAAACCTTGAATGCCTTTTTTTGGTTGAATCTCTTGGAGCATTGCTAAAGCAAATGCAGCTGTTTTGCCAGAACCTGTATGTGCTTGTCCTACAACATCTCTTCCGGTAAGTAACACTGGGATTACTGCTTCTTGAATAGGAAATGCATCTTCATACCCCATTTCACGTATTCCTTTCAGTATCTCTTCTTTTAATCCTAAATCTTGAAATTTTGTCATTTTGTTTTCTTCTCTTAAGCAATGACGAAAAAGCTCATTGCCTACTCGTCATTATTCCGATATTTCTAAATCCCTTCTAGGTCTAATAAACGCTTGTTCCTATCTCATGTGTTTAGTTGAGAATCAATTACGCTCTTGAATGCTTCAAAAGGTTGGGCTCCATTTATTTTTATAAATCCTATTTTCTCATTTCCTATGAAAAATCCAGGAGTTCCCGTCACTCCGTAATTTCTTCCATCATTTAGATCATTGTTGATCTCTGGGAGATACTTTCCTGTTTCAAGACAAGTATCAAATTGTTCCTGATTGAAATTTAATTTTGTTGCATATTCTTTAAAGATTGTAATTGCAGATGCAGTATCCACTTTACTCCAAACCCCTTGATTTTCAAATAATACATCGTGATATTCCCAAAACTTGTTCTGTTCATTTGCACATCCTGCAGCAGCTGCTGACGGCAATGCATTAGGATGAATGTTTTGAATTGGAAAGTCTCTAAATACGAATTTCACTTTTCCTGTATCCACATATTGTTCTACAATTGATGGAAGTGTCTCAACTTGAAATCTACCGCAAAATGGACATTGAAAATCAGAAAATTCTATAATTGTAACAGGTGCATCTTGATCTCCTTTTGATGGGTCATCGTCCGCTGATATACTGATAGGCTCCACTTTGGGTTGATTTCCTTGCTGTTGAGCATTTACTATTTTTGTTTCTAACTTTGCAATTGCCTCGTTTAATTCTGCTTTTGTTAATTCATTTGATTTTAAGCTAACATATGATCCTGCAAAAAATGCAGCAATAATGCTAATTGCTACTACTGAAATGACCAAAGATCTGAATGCAGATTTCTTAATGGAGATTTTTCCATCATCTGTTTTGCTCTGAGCAGATTCTACATCTGAACCCATCTTGCTCTGAGTAGGTTCTACATCATCAGAATCCATTTGGGTTTGTTTGAATTATAACATACTTATTCGTATTGCCAAATTTTGCCATTTTCGCTTCTCACAGTTCTTATATTCCATCATAATTATTCAAAATAATGTCAGAAGACGAACGTAAAATGTACCCATGTACATGTTCTGATTGCGGAAAAGAATCACAAGTACCTTTTCAACCAATTGAAGGTAGAGATGTTTTTTGCAAAGAATGTTTACCAAAACATAGAAAACCAAGATTTGAAAATAGAGGAAGATATTAGGCTGAAACACGCTTAACGTCGTTTTTTCTTACTCTTTCGAAGTTATTTTTATAAAATTTAAGAGCCAATAATGGGATCCGAACCCACGACCCTCAGATTACAAATCTGATGCTCTAACCAGGCTGAGCTATATTGGCACAAAATCCAATAATAATTTTGTATCTTTAAAGTGTTACCCGACAAAGTGTTTGAAATAAAACTTTGGTACGTATGTCTGGAAATTGTGTTTATTTTTTTAGGCGATTACAATTCTCAGAAACATGCATTCTCTTATTTGATATGTGTATCCAATCAGATTATAATACTGTGAAATTGAGATTAATTATCAATGAAATACGTTAGCCCATTACGACTTAAAATTTTGATGGTTATGTTTTTTGTAACCGGTGTTCTTGGAATTGTAGTTGGTCTGTATGTTGCACCACAGCGAGCCCCTGGTGCAATCTTGCTAATTACGTTTATGGGCGTTATCAATTTATCATTAGGTGCATTTTTTGGTTGGATCTTTCTAACTCAAGTACCCCAATCAAATGAAAAAAGAAAGAAAAAGCGCAATGACAACTAGTATGTTTGTTGCAAAATGCATTGCATATGCATGATTGATTCCCTTTTTGTCATAAATATATTTGAACACAAATCCTATTGGTATCAACAACAACGCCATGTGCACTTTTACTCCCATTGCAATATGGATAGATGCCCACACTACTACCATCTTTTTTGATTTTCTAAAATACAATTCTTCTACATAGTTGACATGAATAAACATGTACACTAATAACGGGATGAAAGGAACTATTCCCCAAAATCCCTGGTCTGCAAATGGACCGAAAGCAATGTTGTATCCAAGCCAACTCCAATTCAGAATAGGTATTGTTTCAACAAACTTATGAACAAAAACAATGTATACAAATAAAATTCCAAAAGGTATTGGTGCGTATTTTATTGAACTGATTCCTATTTTTAGATCATTGATTCTCTTTTTTGTTTCTTTGATAAGAAGAAGTGATGCCCCCACCGTCAGAATATAGTACCCAATTAAGAAAATATTTGATTGAAAAAAATCTTCTAACATAATCTACGCTGTTATACATTATAAAAAAATCTAACTCATTAAAGATCAGTTGATGTAGTATGCTAAACTGGTATTATTACGTACGAGAAATGAATCACATGTTACCTCTCGAATTGTCTTCAGAGACTAATTGTGCTATTTCTGTTTTGTTGATACACCAAATACATGTTCTTCAACATCTTACTGTTTACTATCTGCAAAAGTGTCAAGATAATGTGGTCAAAAAATATATCGGCAAAAATTTCTAGGATTTTGAATAGAAAATACTTGGATCAGATATTTTTTTGATAAAAAGTCTACTGATGATTCTCAATCAAAGTATAAATAATAAAACCGTTTCATCAAAAAAGAATTGATAGATTTAGTAGCCAAAAAATTATTCCTCACAAAAGGTAGAGGCGTTCATGAAGACAGATTGACGAGTTTTGAATATGCCTTGAGGGATGCTGGAATTGCAGGAACCAACCTTGTTTTAATTTCTAGTATATTCCCACCAAATGCAAAATTAATTTCCAAAAATGAAGGTCTCAAGCATATTCAGCCAGGGCAGATTTTGTTTACAATTTATTCAAAGAATCAAACTAACGAATCTCATAGATTGTGTGCTGCCTCAGTTGGTATTGCACGACCTAAAGATACAAATCGATATGGCTATCTTTCAGAATACGAATCATATGGGCAAAATGAGCAAATAGCAGGTGATTATGCTGAAGACATTGCAGCACAAATGCTCGCATCCTCTCTTGGTATACCGTTTGACATTGATAAAAGCTGGGATCAGAAGAGACAGCAATGGACAATCTCTGGAAAGATATACAAAACACAAAATATCACTCAAACAGCAAAAGGCGATAAGGACGGTAAGTGGACTACTGTCTTTGCAGCAGCTGTTTTGCTTGTATAGTTTTACTTTTTGTATCCTTTAAGATAAAATATTGCTGCTGCAACTGCTACAACTGTAATTATTATTACAATTATGACTGATTCGTCAAACGACGTCTCAATTTTTTCAGGTATTCCTGTTCCGTTACCTGCCAATGAAAAAATTAACTCCTCTTTGCTGATGGATGTTTTTTTACCGAAAATATATTTTCCTTGAATTTTCTTACCCTGATCTGGATCAAAAACCCATCCTTCCTTTGTAATTTCTTTTGGAATTTTTTCGCCATCTACTATCTCAGTAGGAACAATATTTCCTTTTACATCTGATATGGTAACTGTTTCTGGGGACAACACCACGACTTGTAATATTGAGTTTAATGGGTAAAATCCGGATGAAAAGTAATCTGATCTTTTTAATTCATCTGTTTTCAAAAATTCTAATGGACTGACTTGATTAATTGATGATGCCTTGTTTGGATAATCTACTGATAATTTCAATTGTAGTAATGATTTATTTTTAACAGGTATGATTGAAAATGTAACCTTTGAATTTTCTTCTTTTGATAGATTCTTTGCAATGTCGTAAAATCCGCCTGAGTCTCTGATGATTTTTGGAAGTAATAACGCTGAAATCTTTTCATACATTGATCCTGTATCTTCCATAGGCATCGTGTACACTGCAGATATTGTACCACTGCCTGAAATTACACCTGATGTTTCAAGGGCTTTTCCCAATTCGTCATTGGTCTGGATGAATACTGAATTGTATTTTGCATCTGTATCAAACACTTTATTCAGATCATCGATAAATGAATCGGCAATTCTCTTTGTTGAGTTTTGAATTTGTGGATAATTTTTGTCTGCCGGGTCTCTTGCAACATTTATGATGATACATGATTGTTCTAACACTCCCAAAATGCATCGATCCTGGTTTGTCAGAACTATTGCTGTTATTCTACCGTTATCCCTAATTTTTTGCTCCAATTCTGCAGGAATTTTTATTTCTTGTATACTTGTACTTTGTAAAGTAATTGCTGCTGTGACATTTTGTGATATGTTTTTGTCAATTATCACTTGTGCTGTCTCTTGAAATGTGGCAAGACCAGTTCCTTGCGAATATGCATAATTTGTTGTAAAAACTAGTATTCCAATTAACCCAAACAAAACTATGAATTTATACATAGGTGTCACTCAAGTGATGAAATTATTAACTTTACTCTTAATTTCTCTATTTTTTCTGATTTTGTCTTGATGAAATTATTTTGCTGATTTTATCGAAATTATGATTGATACTGATAGATTCACTGATTTGACTATTGACACTTATGTTTTTTATATTTTCTTTACCATCTTAAAATCCAGGTTGGAATCTTGTCTGCTCAAATAGAAAAGCAAATCAAAAAACTGTGTTTGAATTAATTTTAAACATTTAAATCAGATTATTTTAAACTTAAAATTGACATCGAATTCAAACCGTTCGGGGAACAAGCTGGCAGTCCTTGCGTTGGACTGCCAGCCCCATATTATTACTATTAAAAATTCTAGTTTAATGCAGAAAGAGCTTTTACTTGACTCTCAACATAATCAAGTCCCTCCTGCCAGAACTTTTGGGAACTGATATCGAAACCATATTCTGTCAACAATTTTTCTGGTTTTTTAGAACCACCAGCTGCAAGAATATCGATGTATGACGGAACAAAATCCCTTCCTTCTTTTTTATATCTTTGAAATAATGATAATGCAAGTAAATTTCCAAATGAGTATGCATAGCAGTAAAACGGAGTGTGGTAAAAATGAGGAATGCAGCTCCATTCTATTGCAAAATCGTCTGACAGTATGACCGAGTTGCCAAACTGTTCTTTGAGATTTCGCAAGTACGTCTTTGAAATTTCCTCTATGGTTGTTCCTTTTCCGATTTGTTCATGTGCATCTACTTCAAAAATAGTGAAAAATGCTTGACGCATAATAGTTGCATACAGATCATCGATTTTTTCTGAAAGCATAATTTTTTTCTCATCATCTGTTATTTTGTTTGATAAATTGTCATACAGCAACAACTCTGAAAAAGTGGATGCTGTCTCAGCTAATGGCAATGGTGCATCTTGAACCAGAATTGATCTATCTTGTGCTGACTGGCTGTGAACGGCATGACCTAATTCGTGAGCCAACGTGAAAACATCTCTTGTTTTTCCTGTAAAGTTGACTAAAACATATGGTGTGATCTTTGGAGTCAACGTACTGCAAAAAGCACCGTCTCTCTTTCCTGGTCTGATAGACGAATCAACATGTTTTTCATTAAATACTTTTTTGGCATACTCTTCTAACTTCGGGCTAAATCTTCCCAGTGATTCAAAAACAAGCTTAACTGACTTGTCGTATTGATAATTTTTTTCTTTTATGAGGGCTGCTGCTGGTGCATAAAGATCGTATCTGCGTAATTTTTTCATTTTAAGCATTTTTGCTTTTTGTATAAAGAATTTTTGAAACACTGGAGAATTTTTCTTACATACTGTAAGAAGTGATTCTACCGTTTTATCATCTACGTTATTTCCGATGTTTCTCATTGAAATAGGGGATTTGTAACCTCGAATTTCTATTCCCTCATCTTTCCAATTCAAAACAATGTTTTGGTACATTTCTCCTATTACTCCCTTATTTTCTGTGTATTTTGTCAGGATTGTTTTGTAAGCTGTTTCTCTAATTTTGGGATTAGTACTTCTTATGTAATTTGTAATTTCCTCACGAGTCATCTTTTTTATTTTATTACCTACTTTCATTTTGTATTCGTACACACTAGTCATTTTGTCATACAGTTTTACTAACGCAGAAATTCCTGTAACATCCAAAGTATTGATGATTTTTTCTTCCGGTTCAGAAAGTGCATACTTGGCAAACAGTCTTTTGTGACTAAGATATTCTTCAAGTTCACCTGAATCTTTAATCAGTCTTTTTGCATTTTTGTCATCTACTTTGGTTTTCCACCACAAGTCAAAAAACAAAATTTTATTGGAGATCTCTGAACCGAGCTTTGACATTCTTGTCATAAGAGATGTTGTTTCGTCTGACTGTGTATCTGCAGAATACGATAGTGAAGCATAACCCCCAATCATGCTCATTTTTTCAGAAATTTCTTCAACCTCATGTACAATATCCATGAATTTTTTTGATGACATTTTTGGATTGATTTTTGATTTTACTTTCTCAAATTTTTTTGCCAGTGCCTCAACCTCACTAATTTGTCTTTGAAATGAGGGACTCTTTGGATCCTTTGCAAGTTCTGATAGGTCCCATTTGTCAAGTTTGTACTCTGACATCTAATTGCCCTGTTTTGTAACTATTAAAAAATGCATTGTGTCACGTTAAAAAATAGACTGTTTCGATCCTTTCTATGCAAAAATGAAAAAATTTCTAATTGGAACTTAAGACCAAAACCGAACTAGTACTTGGTGAGAGTTCCAATTATGATATGATTTTACAAAATAGTATTTATGGACTTCTGATGATTGCTAAGAATCATTTCTTCGCGAATGTTTTAAGTAAATTTTGTATCTATACTGTATGTCAAATGATAATGAAATTCCACCTATTTGGGAATCTGTGCTAGGATTATCTTGGATAATTCTAGATGATGAATAACCACTTAACAAAAGATTATTCTTTATTTTGATACTTGTTTAATCAAATATCAATATTTTTTCAAAGTATTTTTGTATCTCTTGACTGATTCTACGATAATTTCTTTAGCTTCTTTGGAACCTTTCCATCCTAAAATCTCCACTTTTTTTCCTTCCAAATCTTTGTAGACCTGGAAAAAATGGCCAATCTCTGAGCGGTAATGATCCTCTATGTCTGAAATGTCCACCGTGTGAAGATATCTAGGATCATTTGTTGAAACACAGATGATTTTGTCGTCTGATTTCCCATCGTCTTTCATTTGAAGTAATCCGATTGGTCTTGCTTCAATTAGAATTCCAGGATATGTGGGATTTGTAACTAATACTAGAGCATCAAGCGGGTCTCCATCCTCAGATAATGTCTGTGGAATAAGACCATAATCTCCTGGATAATGAAACGGGGAAAACAACACCCTATCTAATTTTATCATGTTGTGTTTTTTATCATATTCATATTTGTTCATAGATCCCTTTGGAATCTCAACTATGACATTAATAATTTCTGGAATGTCATTACCTGATTCTATGTCGTGCCAAAAATTTTTGCTCATCTGAATCTAAAACTTGTTTGTCTGTATATGAATTCTATGACTTTATAATTTTTAAATGTCAGTTTTGTGTATGTTGGGAATCACTTTGAAAATTTTCACAGTGTATTGCCCTTCAAAGATGTTGATTATCTCTCCCGTGTTTTTGTCTGTGTTTCTTATTTTGAATTTGTACTCATATGAGCCATCACCATTTACATTTACTTGAGCAACATGGACTGGTTGGTCTCCTTTGAAAAATTCGATTATTACGGGATATCTCTCGACATAGTCTGAGGCTTTTCCTTTTACTGCACCCCATAATAGTGCCTTGTTCTCTGGAATATTCATTATTGAAGTAGTCTTTTCAAGACTGATTTTATCATCAATCGGGGTAACTGTAATGTTTTCAGACGTATCTGTGATGGCTGATGCGTTTAAGGGGTAAATTAAAACGAAAGCTAAAGCAATCAACGCAAAAATAACCATGCTTATTTTTTCCTTCAATTCGTTTTTCCCTCTGATAATTGGCTTAAAAAATTTACTATTGATTAGAATCCTGTTTCTTATATTTTTTTAAAGCGATTTCTCTTCTTGTATTTCAATTACTCACAAAATCTCATTTCTAGAAATCAGCAATTGGATTTTAAGCTCTGCAAAATTAATTCTCATATGAGCAATGTAAAACTAATAATGAAAAAACCTATAATCATTGAAAATTCTGCTTCAATTTTTAAAGCAATGTCTCACATAGCTGACTCAAAAATAAGCCGCCTTCTTACATCTGATGATTCAGGTCAGATTGTTGGAATAATTACCGAAAAAGACATTGGATTATTTTTACTAGAAAATGATTCTGAAAAGAATTTGACTGAAATTCCAGTATCTGATTTGACAAAACCCCTAATTGAGGTAAGTGAGACTACCCCGATCGAAGATGTGGCACATATCATGCACACAAAGAATATCGGTTCTGTAGGAGTAGCTTCTTCTGATACGGTTGGAATTGTCACAAAGACTGATCTTGTTCGTTATTACATCCAAAATTATGTTGGACACAAACGAGTGGGCGATGTAATGACTGTATCTTATTCTTCCATGTATCTTGATGATCCTCTCTACAAAATAGTTTCAAAAATGATTGAAGACAAAGTGTCTCGATTAATTATCAAAAGCAATCAGAATGAAGTCAAGGGTGTAGTCACCTTCGGTGATTTGTTTAGAGTTTCAATGACTATGGGAAAATACAACGATGTGTTAGATAACTCTGATCCTTTGATTTCTGTAGTTTTTCACAGAAAAGGATTTTTGAATCCAAGTGGATTTGGCGGAACAGTTCTTGCCAAAGATGTTATGACTCCAAATATCATCTCAATTGATTACAACGATGATTTGGTCATGGCATGTACTGAAATTATTGAAAATAATGTCAACGGCATAGGCGTTTTAATCAATGATAAATTATCTGGAATTGTAAGTAAAACTGATGTAGTAAAGGCACTTTATGAATTAAAATAATTCTATCTATGGCAGTTCTTCTTCTACATCAGAGCATGCCTTGTGAACCCATTTTTCTTTAGAGTTTTTGACAATCTCTTTTCCTGTCTTAATCTCTTGACCGCATTCTACGCATTTTCCGTTAAATCTTGCTTTCATGGCTTTG